>NZ_KB910945.1 GCF_000383235.1 Bacillus sp. 123MFChir2 | reverse complement strand
GCACCATGCGGTGCAAAATGTTATCCGGTATTAGCCCCGGTTTCCCGGAGTTATCCCAGTCTTATAGGCAGGTTACCCACGTGTTACTCACCCGTCCGCCGCTAACTTCTTAAGAGCAAGCTCTTAATCGGTTCGCTCGACTTGCATGTATTAGGCACGCCGCCAGCGTTCATCCTGAGCCAGGATCAAACTCTCCAATAAAGTGTTTGTCTAGCTTCGTAAATAAAAATTGACGTTTCACGTTGTTTGTTTCGTTCAGTTTTCAAAGAACTTGTCTGTCGCTCAATTGCGACTTCCTTATGCTAACATTTAAATCATTCGATGTCAACTAAGTTTTTTATTTTTTCGCTTTCTGCTTTCGTGCATCAGCGACGTTTATTAATATACCATCCTCTTTTTTAAAATACAAGTATTTTTTCAGGAAAAAAAGAAAGTTTTTTTATACTATCAATTCAATCCTTTTATATAAATACAAGTTGATTTTTTTACATATAAGTCGCTGCTATGCAGAACAAAACGTGGTCGCTACTTGCTTTCTACCTTTGTTTAAACTTTTCACGTGGATGGAAAAGGAACTGACCGCCTCTATGCATGGCTAGTTTCTCTGGTCTCCTCCCCTAAAAAAAGTGGTTTTTATGTCATTCTTCAATTTGTATTTATATATAAACCTTTAGCTAACTATACAAAGAACACCTCACTTAAGATTTTTTTTAGAAATTTTTTACATACATTTAACTCTAAAATGCTCCCCTTTGTTATATAGTAGAAAAGTAAACTATCAAACCCTATTATGGAGGAATTCATTTATGGAAAGATTGACGAAGTTTTCATTAAAAAATAGGGCCGCTATTATCATCATGGTTTTTCTCATCTCTGTACTAGGCATTTATTCCGGCTCTAAATTACCGATGGAGTTTTTACCAAGCATGGATCAACCAGTTGTAACAATCACTACCTTATCTGAGGGGCTAGATGCTGAAACAATGACAAAAGAAGTAACAGAACCTCTCGAAAAGCAGTATCGAAATCTTTCACATGTCGATACGATCACATCATCAACAAGTGAAGGATTATCAAAGATTGAAATTTTGTACACTTCAAAGACAAATATGAAAGATGCAGCACGTGAAGTTGAAAAAATTACAAACGGCATAACACTACCAAAAGGCATCATGAAACCTGTGATCAGCCAGCTAAACACTTCTATGATTCCACTCGCACAAATTACGGTTCAAAAGAAAAATGGCTTCACAAAAGCTGATGAGAAACAAATTGAAAAAGAAATTATCCCGCAACTTGAAAGTATCGATGGCGTTGCTAATGTTATGTTTCATGGGAAATCCACATCTGAATTATCTATTGTATTAGATCCCGTTAAAATGAAAGATCAAAACATCATAACATCACAAATCGTATCCTCCTTGCAAGGAAAAGAAGCTTCTATACCAGCTGGGCAAATATCTATAAATAATGAAAATCATCTACTTCGTGTAATTGGAGAAATAAAAAGCATTGATGATATCCAAAACATTACGCTAACACCTGAGGTGAAGTTACGCGACATCGCAAAGGTTGAACTAAAACAACATCATGATGCTATTTCACACATTAACGGAGACGATGGTGCAGCACTCGTCATTACGAAAGAACCGAGTAAAAATGCTGTTACAATTGGAAAAGAAATCGAGAAAAAAGTTAATGATATAAATAAGCAATATAAAGACACCTTCACTATAAAAACACTCATGTCTACACACGAACAAGTCCAAAATGCTGTTACAAGTATGGGGAAAGAAGTTGTCCTTGGTGCGATCGCTGCTACATTTATCATTTTAATTTTCTTGCGTAACATTCGTACTACTTTAATTTCCATTGTTAGTATCCCATTATCAATATTCCTTACACTCTTTTTACTTAATCAATCTAATATCACTTTAAATATTTTAACATTAGGTGGATTAGCAGTTGCTGTCGGACGTCTCGTCGATGATAGTATCGTTGTAATCGAAAACATTTTCCGTCGTTTACAAAAAGATACTTTCTCAAAAGACGTTATTATTGATTCTACGAAAGAAGTTGCAATTGCAATTACATCTTCTACATTAACAACTGTCGCTGTTTTTTTACCGATCGGTTTTGTAGCGGGTGGAATTGGTGAATTTATGTTACCTATGGTGTTGGCAGTTGTATATTCAATACTTTCATCTTTATTAGTGGCCTTAACAGTTGTACCTCTCATGGCTTTTCTACTATTAAAGAACACAAGACATACAGAGCAAAAAGAAACGAAACGTTATACAGCTATTTTAAAATGGTCGTTATCGCATAAATTTATCATTTTACTTACCGCTTTTTTATTATTTGTTGGTTCAATTGCAGCTTACATCCTACTCCCAAAAGCAAACATTAAATCTAATGATAACACCATGCTTTCTATTAATATGACATTCCCTGCTAATTACGATTTAGAGAAAGGAAAACAGCAAGCTTTTGAATTCGAGAAAAAATTACTTGCAGATTCAAATGTAAAAGACGTTATATTACAAATGGGTTCCTCTTCAGAAGCTGCCCAGTGGGGACAGACGACAAAAAGCAATCTTGCAAGTATATTTGTAGGGTTTAAAAAGGGAGTTGACCTTGAAACGTACATTAATAAACTAAAAAAAGAACAGAATCAATTTCAACCAGCGACATTTGATTATATAAAAGTAAGCTTTTCAAACTTCGGTGGTGGAAATGCATTACAATTTAACATCACCGCAAACAATAATAAAGATTTAAAACAAGCTTCCGACCTTGTTACTACAAAGTTAAAAAGCTTAAATAATCTTTCAAAAGTAAAAACAAATACAGAAGAAGAGAAAAAGGAATGGGCTATTAACGTTGATCAAACAAAAGCAGAAAAGGCTGGCCTAAACTCTGAAGTAATTGGACAACAAGTTGCATTTTTAATGAAAAAATCACCAATTGGTCAAATCACATTGGACAATGAAAAGACAACTATTATGCTAGAACACAAAAAAACAGCGAACCCTAATAAAGATGCGATTTTAAACGAAATTATTTTGTCGCCAAGTAGTGGTTTCATCACATTAAAAGACGTTGCAACGATTTCTGAAAAACAAACACAAACCGAAATATTCCACAAGGACGGCAAAGAAACAATTCAAGTGACAGCCGAAGCGAAAGATGAAGACTTAAGTAAAGTAAGCGCAGAAGTAAATACAGCTATTGCAGATTTGAAATTGCCTGATGGGGCAAAAGTTAACATTGCCGGGGCAACAGAATCGATGCAGGAAAATTTCACTGATTTATTTAAGATTATGGGAATCGCGATTGGGATCGTTTACTTAATTATGGTTATTACTTTCGGGCAAGCACGCGCACCATTCGCAATTTTATTCTCTCTCCCACTAGCAGCTGTAGGCGGGATTTTAGGTTTAATTATTTCACAAACACCTGTCGATTTAAACTCTCTTATTGGAGCTTTAATGCTAATCGGGATTGTTGTAACCAATGCAATTGTCTTAATAGAACGTGTACAACAAAACCGCGAAAAAGGAATAGCAACAAGAGAAGCACTATTAGAAGCTGGTTCTGTACGGTTGCGCCCAATTATTATGACAGCTATTACAACCATCTTCGCAATGCTTCCTCTACTATTCGGTGATGCACAAGCTGGAAGTATGGTATCTAAAAGCTTAGCTGTTGTAGTCATTGGCGGTTTATTAGTTTCTACATTACTAACACTAGTTGTCGTACCCGTTATGTACGAATTACTAGATCAAATCGGTAGTAGAAAAAAACGTAAAAACAGACATAAATCTTATATAGATGTTCCTAAATCTTAACACTACAACAGCCGTATTCAGAAGTCTGAATACGGCTGTTGTTTTTTCTATCAAAATTTCACAAAATAAAAGTGATTCCCAACTCGCTTCCTCACTTTAGTTTAAACCTCGCACGTGGCAGGAAAAGGCACTGACCGCTTCTATACAGCTCTCACCCACCTAAAAGAAAGGGATTTTTATGTTTTTTATGTCTGTTATTCACTTTATATATAGTAAGTTAAGCTGCTTTTACTTTACTACTTTTGCGAGTTTTTTTCGTACCAGTAAAGCGCTTATGGAGTATAGATGCTGTAAAGCGTGCAATAATATTAAATAGTAATACCATAATAATTAATACTGCTGCTGATTTTGTTGCAATTAGTTTCGCGTCAGGAATAATTCCTTCAGAATTTAACTTCCAAATATGCACAGCTAATGTTTCTGCTGGTCGAAATGGATTTAATGGATGTGAAGGGCTTGAAAATTCCGCTGCCGAGTTTAAAATTGGTGATGTTAATCCAGCTGTGTAAATGAGTGCTGCCGCTTCACCAAAAATACGTCCAGCCGCTAAAATTACACCTGTAATAATTTGCGGCAATGCAGTTGGAAGCATAATTCTTACAATTGTTTGCCACTTTGTTGCACCTAATCCAAGACTTGCTTCTTTCACATTTGTTGGAATTTCTGTCATTGCATTTTCACAAACGCGTGTTAAACCTGGTAAATTTAAAATTGTTAAGGCTAAAGCTCCGCCCATAACAGTATATCCCCAACCTGCCGTTGTAACGAACACAAGCAATCCAAATAGACCAACTACAATAGAAGGTAAAGAAGCCATTGTCTCAATGCATAAGCGCACAAAATTTAAAAAACGACCTTGCTTTGCATATTCCGCCAAGTAAATTCCTGCACCAAGGCCTAAAGGAATTGAGATAATCAATGTAATAACAAGCATGTAAAAGGAGTTAAATAATTGAGGTCCAATTCCTCCTCCTGCTCTTGTATTACTCGACTCTCCAAATAAAAAACTCGGATCCCAAAATCCCCAACCTTTTTGTAAAATTTCATATACAAGAAAAACAAGTAAAGTAACTATAAAGAAAGCAACTGCATATAAAATACCTGTCCATATACTATTAACTGTTCTAGCATTCATCGTTATCTTTCACCTCTTTGGCCAATCGCTCGAATTACTACAATAAATAAGAAAGAAATCAAAAGTAGTATCATCGCTAACGTCCATAGCGCATTATTCCAGGCTGTTCCATTTAACGTATTTGTCATATCCATTGTCAAAATACCCGTTAAAGTTGAAGTTGGACCATAGATTCCTTCCGGTAATTTTATTGTATTTCCTATTACCATTTGTACTGCTAATGCTTCCCCGAAAGCTCGAGCTACTCCAAGAACAACCCCTGTTAAAATACCTTGTTTGGCAGCAGGAACAATAATACGACTAATCGCTTGCCACTTCGTCGATCCTAAACCATAAGAGGCTTCTAAATACTCAAAAGGAACCGAACGAATTGCATCAGAAGCAATACTTGCAATCGTTGGCAAAATCATAATACTTAATACAATAATACCGGCAATTAAACTAAATCCTACACCACCAAATGAATCTCGTAAAATCGGAATTAAAATCGTAACCCCTAGTAAACCATATACAACAGATGGGATCCCTACCAATAATTCTAAAACTGGTTTTAACACCTTGTTTCCAAACTTCGGAGAAATTAAATTCATAAACACTGCAAGTGCAATCGCGATTGGCGCACTAATGATTACTGCCCCAAGCGACACTAGCGTAGATCCAACTATGAAAATAACAGCTCCAAAACTTCCATTTCCTTCATTCGGCGCCCATTTTGTTGATGTAAACACTTCTGAGATTGAGATATTACTTTGTGTAAATGATTGAATTCCTTTTGCACAAATGAATACGATAATAGCTAATGTAATAGCGACAATTAATAAACCACAAAGCGTTACAAGTGTTCTTCCAATATATTCACTTTTTACGTAGTTAATTTGTTTTTTCCCCTTCATCACAAGACCACAACCTCACTCCATATATTGAAATGAACAGGACTGGCTAAACAGCCAGCCCTGCTTTATCCCGCTATTCGCGAGCAGTAATACTCCCACCTCAAAATTCAGCGAAAACATTGTCCAGTTCCAGTGGCTAGAATGTTCGGTGGCTTCACTTCTTCCTACGAGGTAAAATACACCTCTACGTCAGAACCTCCATCCCCCTCACATTCTGGACGAGCCACTTCCACTTTTCTTTGTTGTCCAGTTCCAGTGGCTAGAATGTTCGGTGGGAGATAAACCGCTGGCATACGTCCGATTGGTTCAACTAATAATCAGTGGGGAATAAAGAGTCCCCCACTGATTAAAGTTTCACTTTATATTATTGCTTTAATTTAGACATTGGGATGTAACCCATCTCTTCTACTTTCTTTTCAAAGTCTTTACCTTTTACATAATCAATGTAGCCTTTTGTTGCCTCTTTTGCTTCACCTTTTGTAATCATATATTCATAAGACCAGAACGGATATTTACCAGCAGAAATATTTTCAGTTTTTGGTTCTACACCATCAATTTTTAATGTTTTTAGCGATCCTTTTTTGTCACCAGTCATGTAAGACATAGCTAAGTAGCTAACAGATCCTGGTGTAGAGTTAATCGCTTGCTCTACTGCACCATTTGAATCTTGTGTTGTACCTGTAGCATCGTTAATTTTCACATCTTTCATAACTGTTTTTTCAAATGTAGCACGCGTACCAGAAGCTGCTGGACGGTTAACTATATTAATTTTTTCATCTTTTCCGCCAACATCTTTCCAGTTTGTAACTTTACCAGAGAAAATATCTTGCACTTGTTTTACTGTTAAGTTATCAACCTTTACATCTTTATTTACTACTAACGCAAATGCGATACCTGCAACTTTGTTATCTACTAATTCTTTCGCTTTATCTGCTTCTTTTATTTTATCCGCAGCAGGAACATCGGAATTACCAACTTGAACAGCACCAGAGGCTACTTGGTTAATTCCAGTTCCACTACCGCCGCCTTGAACTGTAATTGATACTTTTGAATTTTTCCCCATAAATTCTTTAGCTGCCTCTTCTGCAAGTGGTTGAAGTGCCGTAGAACCAGCCGCTGTAATTGTACCTGATAATTCTTGCTTTGCTTCATTACCACCTTTAGCAGTTTCCTTTGTGCTTTCTGATTTCCCGCACCCTACTAAAGCACCAGCAACTACTAATGCCGCTAAAGAAAATTTCAATCCTTTTTTCATAACCATGTTTTGTACCCCCATTTAATTATCACTTTTCATTTCCACGTTATTATGTGTATAATCCGTAATACAAATTCATTGTAGAATACTAATATTATGTCAGTGTTAAGCGTTTTTTAATTTTAAGTAAAGACAATATATCTTTAGAAAAAGCTATATATATTCATTGTTTTTCTATAAAAAAAAGTGAAAAACCTTAAGAAACATCATCCATTGTAAATTTATTTTTAATAATGTAAATTGAATGTAAATTCCATAACTACTCAGTTACTTTATGAAAAAAGGCAGAAATGCATTTTTTTAAGTGGGCGAGAGGGAATGGCCATGTATAGTAGCGGTCAGTTGCTCTCCCCCACCGAAAAAGAAAAGGGTTTTTATATCGGTTTCTCAATTTGCATTTATATATTACCTTCTTGAGATTCGAGTATGTTCTGCCCACAAATAACATGTTCAATTGGAACAATTAAAGAAATAATTGAATATTTCTAAAGTAATAATTGACAACAGCATTCCCCATCATCTAGTATAATATTAATAAAAAGTTTCCTTAGGGAAACTTTTTGAACTCGTACTAAAAAAATAGAGGTGAGGTAACTCTTATGACATTGGTTAAAACTCAACCACTTTCTACTTTTAAAACAGGTCAGCTCGTACAAATTGAAAAAATCAAATTAGAAGGAACGATGAAACGCCGTCTACTAGATTTAGGGTTCATTCCAGGTGCAACAATTAAGGTATTACAAAAGAGCCCACTTGGTGATCCCACTGCATATCAAGTAAGCAATACAACAATCGCGCTTCGAAATGAAGAGAGCTCTCTCATATTAGGAAACTTAATAGGAGATGATTCGCAATGAAGAAATATCGCATCGCATTAGCCGGGAATCCAAACACAGGAAAAAGCACATTATTTAATACGTTAACCGGATTAAAACAGCATACCGGAAACTGGACAGGGAAAACGGTATTAAAAGCTGAAGGTGAATATGAACATCGTGGAAACCTCTATACTGTAATCGATTTGCCAGGAACATATTCCTTATACTCAAATTCTACTGATGAAGAAGTGGCACGTGACTATATTATTTTTGAAAAACCAGAGGTAACAGTTGTTGTTGTTGATGCTACTGCAATGGAAAGAAATTTGAACTTAGCCTTGCAAGTAATGGAAATGACAAGAGAAGTAATTATATGTGTGAATTTAATTGATGAAGCAGAAAAAAAAGGCATTATAATCGATGAGAAAAAATTAGCAAAATCACTTGGAGTTCCTGTTGTGAAAATTTCTGCCCGCAACAAAATCGGAATCGGTCAGTTGCTAAATGCAATTGAAAAAGTAGTAGATAGAAAATTAATTCCTACTCCTTTTCAAATTACTTATAACGAGAAAATAGAAAAGATGATCCAGGAACTCGAACCGCAAATATATAAAGTGTTTGGAGACTCTTATCCTACTCGCTGGGTTGCACTTCGCATTTTAGATGGAGACAACAATTTCCTAGCATCTCTTCAAAAACATCATGAAGAACCACTTGTAAGGGAGGTCGTAATGAATGGAATCTCAGTCAACTAGTAAAGCTCTTCCGTTAGACTATATCGTGCAACATGCACAAACACTTGTTAAAGAAGACATTCGTGATGAAATTGTCAGTGATATATATCGTGCTTCAGCTCATATTTGTAAGGATTCTGTTCAATATACGGATAAAAATAAATTATATCGTTCCGAGAAGCTCGATAAAATTTTTACTTCTCCTATATTCGGCTTCCCGATTATGATTGCTATTTTATCTATTATTTTTTACCTTACAATTGCAGGAGCTAACGTTCCTTCTGATATGATTGCTGAATTTTTCGGATGGGCAGAAGGTTATTTAACAGCTTGGTTCCAAGCAATGAATGCCCCAAAATGGCTACATGGTATTCTTATTCTCGGTTTATTCCGCGGAACAGGAGCTGTTATTAGTGTTATGTTACCGCCAATGGCTATTTTCTTTCCAATGTTTGCTTTATTGGAAAACTACGGTTACTTACCGCGCGTTGCTTTCAACATGGATCGCCTCTTTAAACGTGCCGGGGCACATGGGAAGCAATCGTTAACAATGGCAATGGGATTCGGATGTAACGCAGCTGCAATTATGTCAACGCGTATTATCGAATCGCCACGTGAACGTATGCTCGCAATCTTAACAAATAACTTTGTTCCTTGTAATGGCAGGTGGCCAACACTTATTTTATTAGCATCTTTATTCATGGCTGCTGGATATACAGGTGGTATGCAAACACTTGTAACGTCCGGTGTTGTTGTCGCCATGGTTGTAATTGGTATTATTGTAACTTTAACCGTATCATGGGTACTCTCAAAAACAGCTTTAAAAGGTGTCCCGACCCACTACACACTAGAATTACCACCTTATAGAAAGCCTAAAATTTGGGATACGATTGTACGTGCAACACTTGATAAATCCATATACGTTTTAAAACGTGCCGTTATCGTCGCAGCACCTGCAGCGGTATTAACATGGATATTAGCAAACGTATTTATAGGAGACACAAGTCTTCTTATGTATATCGTGAACTTTTTAGATCCGTTTGCAAAATTACTCGGACTTGATGGATATATTTTAGCTGCATTTATTCTTGGCTTACCGGCAAACGAAATTGTTGTTCCCATTTTATTAATGGCTTATTTATCAACGGGTTCATTAACAGAATCAGAAGATTTAACACAAATTAAACAGTTATTTCTCGATCACGGTTGGACTTGGCTAACTGCATTAAATATGATGCTGTTCTCTCTTCTTCATTTCCCGTGCGGCACAACGTTAGTGAATATATATAAAGAAACAAAAAGTGCAAAATGGACATTTCTTTCCTTTGCAATTCCTACTGTAATTGCCATTGTTATTACATTCCTTTCTGCACAACTCATAAACTGGTTAGGGCTCATATAGAACACCAACAGAAGATAACCAACACAAAATAGATGGTTATCTTCTGTTTAGTTTGAAACGGACTTTTTCAGTCCCCTCCGCCTTACTCAGGTTCCTTTTTTTGCTGCATTTGTTTTTGCCAAGGTTGCGCACCATATTCTTGTATTTTCTTATGAAGGAAATACGCTGTATACGGGAGAGTTGCCATTAAAACCGTACATATAATCCCTAAATTTGTAAACATGACACTACTCCTTTACTCATGTCTTATCGGTAACACAGACCCTGTATGTTCAATATTTGGATGTACACGAACAGTGATATCACTAGTACTAAAATAATTTTGGCCTTGATCCCAATTTTTTTTAACTTTTATCCATTGTTTATAATTTTTGCGCTTGTAATACTCTCCTATCCCAAGTACATCTACTTTCAAATCTTTTTGAGCAACTTTAACTGTTTTTTGTAGCTGTTTTTCTATTTCCTTTGCAAGGTATTTGCTAATTTCCTTGTCATTCATCGCCTTATGATCTTTTCTTAAATAAACTTCTGCTAATGTCCCAGCTAAATATACATCAATTACAAATTTAGGCTTTGTAGGATCCGTTAAGAATGCATGAATTTTTCGGCGCATCTCACGAACTTCAAATACAATATGTTGATTGCCTCTTTGGATTTTAAAAAAACCTCCTACTTTTTTCCCAATCATATAGTTGAGTCCTAATGTTTCCATCCCATTTAGTCTACCTACAAGCTTTTTGTCTTTCCCGCGAAATACAGCTGCTCCTTCCATTTTAATCCCCTGACGCGTTAGTCCTAAGACTGGAAGAACAAAACTTCTGCTAGCAGACATTTTCTGTTGTAAATCACCAATTCGAACCGCTTCTAGCATTTGGGCATTTTTCCGGGCATGATCTGATATCATACTTACATATTTAGCCGGTAAATTTTCTGGCTTCGCACTCTGTTTTAATATTTCTTCCGCTCTTCCTTTTGAAACGAAAATGCGAATGTTCCTGCGCATCTCATGATCACGAAAAAACACATCTAATGTATCTTCTAAAACGAAAGGTTTTTTTAATAAGTCCTCAGAAAGGATGAGCGCTTCTATATGAGGAAAAAATAAAGAACGACTTATTTTCTTAGAAATAATCCGAATTTGAGCAAATACACTATCAGCCGTTGCATTAATATTAATATAGTTTTTCTCACCGTCTTTCATTTCCTGCTGCGTTAAAGAGCTAGGTAACACAATTTGATAGGTTCCTTTTACAAGAGGCGAACGACTAGTAGTTGTTGTTTCACCTTTTTTAGTCTCCTTATCTAAGGCGACCCCAACAACAAATCCTCTTTCTTCAATTTCCTGCCGTTCTGAGCAGCCGCTTATAACGAAAACAAGAAATATACAACTCATTACGCTAAGAAGAGGTTTCATTTTTCGTTCCCCCTCCTTTTATTTTATAAAGAATAAAAATAAGAAACGTAACAACAAACATAACAGCCATATCAACCCAAGCTAAATATGTACCGTACTTATTTATCACGTCCAAATTACCTGGAATCATATTTATAACATAAATGATAGGAGCACTAATAAAAATAAATGTTTGTTTTTTTATTGCAGGAAACATGGAACAGAATAAAAAAATAGCAACATCATAATACAATGCAGTTGTATTAAAAATAGTAATAATCCATGTGACAAAAAAGATAGCATCAAACCTTTCTAAAAACCCTCCTACTTCAATCTCTTTTCCAAGTTCAATTGTTGGATATGTTAAAGTGCTAGTTGTTAAATACGTAAATACACTTATACAAGTAACATAAATTAATATATAGGATAAAACAGTAACCATAACCCCTTTTACTGCTGCCAGTGGGGCCTTTTTCGTTGATTTTAGTATAGCTGCATAGAAAAATCCCACCTCAAATCCAATAAACGTGAAGGCTGTTTCTCTAATTCCTCCTATATATTTACTCATTGTAGTTTGGAAAAATGGGGATACATTTTCAAATTCCATTAAATTAACATTTAGCAGTGATAACAAAATAATAGCAATAAAAACAATCGGTAAAAACAGAACACTAAGCCTTAATAATCCTGCCCTAGATCCACAAACCCCATAAACAACGACTAGCAAATAAAAAAAAGACAACAGCTGAACAGGTGTATCGCTAAATAAATATGTTTGCGAAATAATAGAAATTGTTCGCGCTTCATAAGCCGTAATTCCTGTAAATGTTAGGATTAAAATCATACTTAACATATAAGTGATCGGCTTCGTTATATATGCGCTCGCATATTGAACAAAATTTTGTTTCGGAAATAAAGTGGCGACCTTCATAATAAACCATGCAAAACAAGCACTTGTTAATCCACCTATGAGTAGAAGAATCCATCCATCTGCAAAAAGGGCATGGGTTGCCATAACGCGCGGCATCGAAAGTGCACCTGTACCAATAATAGTAGAAGAAACAGCAAAACCGAGTTCACGAGTACCAATTTCTTCATCTCCATACTCAAATGGTTTCACTTTATTCTCTCTCCTTCGAACGCACTGTATTATCTTTCGGTTGTAAATACTCAGGTCTTTCTTTTAACATCGCTTTAGGCAAACGAGCCACATCCTCCTTCCAATCCTTATAAAAAGCAGGTGCAAGCGGTGCAGAATATGGCACTCCAACACTCGTTAAATTGACGATATGAATCGCTAATGCAATTAGCCCTAAAATAATTCCATACAACCCAAAGACTGTAGCAGCTAAAATAAATGCAAATAGTAAAATACGAAAAGTAATCGTAATGCTATATACTGGCAACGAAAATGTAGCTATCGCTGTGACGGCAATAATGATGACAAGAAATGGATTTACAATCCCAGCACTTACAGCAGCCTCTCCAATAACAAGACCTCCTACAATTCCAATCGTTTGCCCCATTGGCTTAGGAAGACGAATTCCAGCTTCGCGAATCAGTTCCATTGTGAACGCCATGATGAGCGTCTCGATATACGCTGGGAATGGGACACCTTCTCTTGCTCCAGCAATTGAATAGGCAAGAGTAGAGGGAATAAGTCCTTGATGATAAGAAACAAGAGCTACATACATAGCTGGCAATAAAATCGCAATCATGCCCGCTAATATTCGAAGTCCTCTTAACAACATTCCAATTACCCAACGTTCATAATGATCTTCTGGTGATTGAAACATATCAATCATCACCATCGGAGCAATTAATGCAAATGGAGAACCATCTACTAAAATAGCTGCTTTTCCTTTTGCTAGTGATGCTACGACATTATCTGGTCTTTCTGTATTTAAAAATTGAGGAAACGGAGATAAATTATTATCTTGTATCAGTTGTTCAATCGTTCCTGTTTCAAAAATAATATCAGTTTCAATCGATTGAATTCTCTTATGTAACTCCTCTACAATATAAGGATTAATAATATCTTCAATGTAAACTAAGGTTACTTCTTTCTGTGAGCGCTTCCCCATAATATAAGAACGGAAACGCAGTTGCGGGTCACGTATGTGACGCCGAATTAACATTTTGTTTATATTCACATCTTCATTAAAACCTAGATTAGGCCCTCGAATTATTGTCTCTGTAACCGGTGAATTGAGGCTCCTCCTCTCCCATTCGCGAAAATTTACAATTATTGCAGAAGGAATGCCATCCAGTAGCACAATTGTATCGCCTGCTAAAAGTGCATTCATAACATCCGGAAATGTCTTAACGATACTCACTTCTCCAACTGCCAAAAATTGATCCGTTAATGTTTGAATAATTGGAGCTTGTTTAGGAATTTCTTCATACTGCAATGGTCGAATAACAAAACGATAAATCATATCTTTATTACTTAGCCCGCATAAAAATATAACTGCACATCGATCATTTGTCCCCGAAAGAGAAATTTCACGCACAGTTAAATCATTAGGTGAATCTAACTTATTTCGAATTTCATTTGTTACTTTCGATAAGTTAGTATCTAATTCAATCATATATATCACCTAACTTTCTGTTTCAAAATGTTATATATATAGATGCAATTTGAAAAATTAACATAAAAACCCTTTTCTTTTTCGGTAGGCGAGAGCAACTGGCCATGCATAGAGGCGGTCAGTTCCTCTTCCTGCCACGTGCAAAGTTTAAAACAAAGATAAGACAGCAAGTAGCTGCCATGTTTTGTTCTGCATAGCAGCGGCTTAAATGTTAAAAAAGCGACATAAAAATCCCTTTCTTTTTGAGGGAAATGAGAGCATCTGGCCGTGCATAGAAAGCCAGTAGCAGTCTGTTATATTTTGCATAGCAGCGGCTCAGATCTCGAAAATGTAAAATGAATTTACATAGTTAGATTTCTCTATTTAAAGAAAATATATACAAAAAGAGTTATCCCATAGTAACAGGATAACTCTAATAAAACACTATCTTATGTTCTATTTTTCATGAAGTTCAAAACGGAAGAAACAAATATATCCACGCCAATCGGCAAGGCATCTTCATCAATTGTAAAACGTGGATGATGATGGGGATATATAATCCCTTTTTCTTCATTTCCAGCCCCTATAAAGAAAAATGTACCTGGAGCTTTTTGTAAAAATGCTGAAAAATCTTCTCCAGCCATTGTCGGCTGTAAACGAACAACACATTCTTTTCCTAAAAGCCGCAATGCCGTATTTTCTACATGACTTGTTACAGCTTCTTCATTTACAACTGGGCGATATCCATATTCGTATGTAAATGTATAGTTTGCACCGTATGCCTCTGTAATACTTTTTACGATTTTCTCAATGCGCTCTGCTGTTTGCTTTCGAAGCTCATTTCGTAAGCTTCTCACCGTCCCGCCAATTGTCGCACTATCAGGAATTACATTATGGGTTGTCCCTGCATGAAACTGCGTTACCGATAACACCAATGAATCTAACGGATTCGTGAATCTGGAGACAATTTGTTGTAATTGAGAAACAACTTGTGTACCAATCGCAATGCTATCAATTGTTTCATGCGGAATACCAGCATGTCCACCTTTCCCGATAATCGTAATTGAAAATGCATCTGGAGCAGCCATCGCCGGACCATATATCACGCCAATTTTCCCAACCTCCAGCGGTGACCAAAGGTGTGCACCAATAATGCAATCAACACCCTCCATCACACCAGCGTCCACCATTTCCTGTGCACCACCCGGAAAATTTTCCTCAGCATGTTGAAATAAAAAGCGAATTTCCCCTTCGATTTGATCATATTTTTTTGAAAGTGTGTATGCTGTTCCCAGTAACATCGCCATATGTCCATCATGTCCGCACGCATGCATAACTCCTTTATAACAGGAAACAAAATCAAACTGGTTTTCCTCTTCAATCGGCAATGCATCCATATCAGCACGAAGCGCAATTGTTCGTCCCGGTCGCTTACCAATCAATCGCGCCATTACACTATAACGCGCTGGACGCGAAACTTCTAGATGAGGAAATGTTCGCAGTATATCATAAACCATTTGAGATGTTTTTTCCTCAGAATAAGAAAGCTCTGGGTACATATGAAAATATCTTCTCCACTGAATAAGCTGTTCCTTTGAAATAGCTGCTCCTTGGATCAGGTCCATACACAATCATCCTTTCTTCATGAGATTAACTGTTATTATAACTTGTATACTAATGAAAATAAAAATTATTCTGATAGTTATAGTTATTATATATAAATCAAACTCGACTTTCCAACACACAAGTCGCCGCCATGCTAAACAAAAAATAACCTGCTACTTTCGTTCTCTCTTTGTTTGAACTTCGCGCGCGGAAGAAAAAGGCCCTGACCATTTCTATGCATCGGCAGTCCCTCTCTCCCATTTTAAAAAATGCTTTTCCGCCTTTTTTATATACTCAAAGGTTCTTATCTATAAGTTGTAAAAAGAAATAAGCAGGTGCGACACAAAGTCCTAATACACTACACGTTCCCATAATAAGAGAAAATAAGAGACAAGAATATTTTACTGCCTTTGTTTTTTTCCACCCATAACTCCAAATTTCAATGCTTAAGCCAATTAGTATAATTGCAACAAGTACTTCCCCGATTAATAAAAGGGCTAAAGTTGAGATTGACATGTATTGACACTTCCTTAGTTATATATAAAATTTATTTTTTTACATATAGATTGCTACTATGAAAAAAGGAACCTACACTTGTTTACTCTTTTTGGTTTTCGCTGCGCATGTGGCAAAAATAGGCCCTGACCGTTTCTATGCATGGCCAGTTGCTCTCGCCCACCGAAAAAGAAAAGGATTTTTATGCATCTATATATAATAGTAATATTTTACCATACATGGAAGTGAACCTTAAGAAATAATTACAAAAAAACCCGCTGAGACAATGTCCCAACAGGTTTTTGAAAGCATATTACATAGAGAAGAAAATCCAAACTGTACCAACAACCGTTACTGCCGCAATGAAAAAGTGGAATACGATTGTAAGTGTTTGTATTACTCCCTCTCCTTCTGTCATGTGCATAAACATAACTAATTGCAATGCTGCTTGTGCCACTGCCATTACAAGAATGCTTGTTAAGATTGTTGAAAGTGGCAAGCTTGTCTCTAACGTTACATATAAAGCTAAGAACGTTAACGCAAGCGATAAAATAAATCCGAAAACGTGTGACCACGGAAATCCGCTATGAGCATGTGCTTTTGCTTGTGTATTGTTTTGTCCCATTATTACGCCACCATCCCGTTCAAGTAAACTAGTGTGTAAATGAAGATCCAAACAACATCAAGGAAATGCCAGTATAAGCTGATAATGAATACTTTACGAGCTGTAACTGGTGTCAATCCTCGTTTTAAAATTTGGATAATAACACAAGTTGCCCAAATGATACCACCTGTTACGTGGGCACCATGCGTTCCAAGAAGAACGAAGAATCCAGATAAGAATCCGCTTGTTTGTAGTGTAGCACCTTGGCCAACATACATCATAAACTCTTCAATTTCCATGTAAAGGAAGCCAGCACCTAATAGTAACGTAATGATAAACCATAGGAGCATACCATTTTTGTTTTCTTTACGCATTTCATGAATTGCAATCCCGCATGTGAAACTACTTGTTAAAAGTAGTAGTGTTTCAATCATAACAGGCTTTACTTCGAAAATTTGTGCTGGTGTTGGCCCGTCTGCCGTACGACCAGCTAATACTAGGTAAGAGGCGAAAAGTGTTGCAAATAGCACGATTTCAGCCCCAAGGAAAATCCAAAACCCTAAAATATTCAATCTGCTTTGTTCAGATTGATATTCTAGAGGTAAGCTTTTATCTAAAGCCGCCATTTCGTTTCACCTCTCATGCAACATGTTCTGTCTTTTTAATTTCATCTACGCTAACGTAATATCCGTCGTCGTAATCAAACGAACGCCAGATCATACAACCTAACATACCAATACCACCGACAATTGCTAACCAGAACCAACTAAATACTAATGCAAAACCTGCAAGACCAATAAAACAAGACATAATAATTGGAACACCTGAATTGCTTGGCATATGAATTGGTTTTAATTCTTCAGGTTTTGGTATAATAGACTCACCGTTTTTCTTCATTTCCCAGAATACATCGCTATGCTTAATTTCTGGTAATTTTGCGAAGTTGTAATGTTGTACTGGAGATTGTGTCGCCCACTCAAGTGTACGAGCATCCCAAGGATCCCCAGTTAAATCGCGCTCACCATGACGAATGCTATAGATTACGTTGTAGCATAATAAGGCGAAACCAACTGCCATCATTACTGCACCGACAGATGCGATTATGTTTAATCCACCCCATCCAAGGTTTGCAGAGTAAGTGTACATACGACGAGTCATACCATCTAAACCTAGGAAGTACATTGGGAAGAAACAGATGTTAAATCCGATCATAAAGATCCAGAATGTCCATTTACCAAGACGCTCATTTAACATATGACCAGTCATCTTTGGATACCAGAATGTAAATCCAGCAAGCATCGCAAATACTGTACCTGCGATTAATACGTAGTGGAAGTGAGCGATTAGGAAGTAGCTGTTATGGTATTGATAATCAGCTGCTGCCATCGCAAGCATAACCCCCGTAACCCCACCAATTACGAAGTTTGGAATAAACGCCAATGACCAAAGCATTGGAACTGTAAAACGGATACGACCTTTATACAGCGTAAACAGCCAGTTAAAGATCTTAACACCCGTTGGAATCGAAATCGCCATTGTCGAAATCGAGAAGAATGAGTTAACTGCTGGTCCTGCACCCATTGTAAAGAAGTGATGCAGCCATACAAGACCACTTAGAGTTGCGATTGCAACCATTGAGTAAACCATTGCTGTATATCCAAATAATCGTTTACGTGAGAACGTACTTACGATTTCAGAGAAAATACCGAATGCCGGTAAAATAACGATATATACTTCAGGGTGACCCCATACCCAGAACAAGTTCGCCCAAAGCATTGGCATACCGCCACTCGCCATTGTAAAGAAGTGAGCGTCAAATAGACGGTCAAATGACATTAATGCAAGAGCAACTGTTAATACTGGGAAAGCAAAGATAATGATTACACATGTAATTAAAATAGACCATGTAAACATTGGCATTTGCATTAACTTCATGCCTGGTGCACGCATTTTTAAGATTGTTACCATGAAGTTAATCCCTGTCATCAGCGTCCCGAGACCTGAAATCTGCAATGCAATTGCATAGTAGTTATTTCCTACACCAGGGCTAAATTCTGTACCAGCCATTGGGAAGTACGATGTCCACCCAGCGTCTGGAGAACCACCGATAACGAAGGCGATGTTAAATAACATAGCACCGACGAAGAATAACCAAAAACTCAATGCATTTAAGAAAGGATATGCAACGTCACGTGCCCCAATTTGAAGAGGAACAACAACGTTCATAAGTCCCATAACAAACGGCATTGCCATGAAGAGAATCATAACTGTACCGTGTGTTGTAAAGATACCATTATAATGTTCAGCGTTTAAATATGTTGTGTCAGGAAACGTTAACTGAGCACGAATCATTAATCCGTCCATACCGCCGCGGAACATCATTACAATTGCTGAAATGATATACATTAATCCAATTTTCTTATGGTCAACAGAAGTTAACCACTCATCCCAAAGCCATCTCCACTTTTTGTACTTTGTCAGCACAAAAATGATTCCTAACGTCACAAGAACAATAGATACGTCCGCACCGTAGATAATCGGATCGCCTGTGACAAAAAATTCATCAAGCTTCACTATATTCACTCCAATCTGTTGGAATAATCGTTATTACTTTTTGTTTTTGTAGTAGTTGTAATCACAATATTCAAGTGATTTTGGATCTACATATTTTAAATGTGTATTAGAGTATGTCATACGCCCTACTACACCTGGTTGGATAATCTCTTTATATTTGTTTTCGGATAACGGAGGAGCACCTTTTGCTTCCTTTACCCATTTGTCATACTCTTCTTTTGTTTTTGCTTCAAGTTCAAACTCCATGTGAGTAAATCCTTCACCGGAGAAGTTTGCACTACGTCCAGTGTAAGAACCTGGTTTATCAGCTTGTAAGAATAAATCCATAATCATGCCATCCATTGTATACTTCATTCCACCAAGTTCAGGAACCCAGAAAGCATTCATTGGACCAACAGAAGTTAATTTAAATTGAATTGGTACACCTGCTGGTACATTTAAATAGTTAACGGTTTCAATTCCTTCCTCAGGATAACTGAATAACCATTTCCAGTTAGCAGATGTAACGTAAATTTCAACAGGTTTAATATCTTTTGTTTGCTCCGGTTGCTTTTCCGTCGCATACGTTGCTTTTACTGTCGGGATTGACAATGCAATCACGATGATAACAGGGAAAATAGTCCAGATAACTTCTAAAAGAGTATTGCCGTGTATATCAGGTGGCTCATAGTCCATATTTTCTGGTTTTTCACGGTAACGAATTAAAATAATTGTAAACAGGACGAATACGACTACAATGATTACTGACATCAGTATGAGCGACCAAATAATTAAATCATACTGCGTTTTTGCAACAGGTCCTTGTGGATTTAATACAGCGATTTTTTCGCATCCACCGAGGAACAAGAGTAATGATAGTGGAAGAAGTGAAGCCAACTTCCAAATTCTTTTTTTCAGTTGCACGATTGAAAATCTCCTTTCTCCTTGGATTGAAACTATGCCAATAAAACAATATAAACCTATTAATTTATAGTTAGCAATAGTTTTTGAGATATTGTTAAAAAATAGACACAAATGCAATGTTTTTACGTTGAAAAACATTTGTAACTTGCTCATATTGTAAACTATTTTTTAACTCATAACTCGATTTTTAAAATTTTAAGATAAATAAAGTTATACCAAAATATCCAATAACTAGAAAAAAGTTATCTCATAATAGAATGAGATAACAAAAAATTCTATATATTCAGTTTATCATTCGTGAGACGTTTTTTTGCTGTTCAAATGTGACAACTTTTTTATATTTTACTTTATAGAAAATGTAACAAATAATCATGAATGGAATGCCACAATATAAAGCAATGCGCTGGTCGGGAATAAACGCTAAGCTTATAAATGTAACAAAGTTTAAAGAGAACGCTGCAATAGGAACAAGCGGGTACAGCGGCGTACGGTATTTTAAATCTCGTATATCCCCGCCGTTCTTAATAAATTCTCTTCTAAAGAAAAATTGCGATGCAGCAATGGACATCCAAACAACAACAGCTGCCATAGCCGCAATCGATGTTAGCACTAAAAAGACCGTATCAGCGGCAAATACACTTGTTAGAAGAGAAAGACCAGCAAAGATTAAACTGAAAATTAAGGCATTGATTGGTACCCCTTTTTTCGTTAATTTTGTGAAGCGTGGACTTCCCATTCCTTGTTTCGACATCGCCCAAAGCATACGAGAGTTTGCATATAGCCCAGAGTTTGCCACCGATAATACAGCTGTAATAATAACAAAGTTCATAATATCTGCTGCATAAGGAATTCCAACTGTATCAAAAACGAGTACGAACGGGCTTTCTACAAGATTTGCTTCTTGCCATGGTAGTAATCCTACGACTACAGTAATTGCAAGAACGAAAAAGAAAAGTGTTCGCCAAATTGTATTTTTTATAGCGCGTGGTATTGTTATTTCTGGCTGCTTACTTTCACCTGAAGCAATACCAATTAATTCTGTTCCTTGGAACGCAAAATTAACGGTAATCATTGTAAGAAGAACAGCTGGAAGTCCGTTTGGAAATAATCCGCCATTTTCTGTGAAGTTATGGAACAGTGGTGCGGGCTTACCGTTAAAGTCTAATAAACCAAGCATAACAGCGCCGCCGAGTAAAATAAAAACAATAATTGTCATTACTTTAACACCTGCAAACCAAAACTCAGCTTCCGCATATGCACGTGCGGAGGAAGCGTTTACAATAAAGAGTATAGCAGCAAATACGACACACCATATCCAAGATGAAACATCAGGAAACCAGCGCTTCATTAAAATGCTGACAGTCGTTAATTCAACCCCGACAGTCACAGCCCAGTTTAGCCAATACATCCATCCAACGACAAATCCAAAACCAGGTGAAATAAATTTGCTAGCATAACTTTGAAAAGAACCTGCTTCAGGCATTGCAACTGTTAGCTCGCCAAGACACAGCATAGTTAAATACATAACAAACCCGCCGACTAAATAGGCAAGAATAGCTCCGCCCGGTCCAGCATTGTGAACAATTTGCCCAGACCCCATAAATAATCCAGTTCCGATAACGCCTCCTAGAGCAATCATGAAGAGGTGTCTGCTTTGCATCGTACGTTTTAGTTCATTTGACTGCTTCTCCTTTTGGATCATATACCCCTCACCCCATATTTTCATCTTGATTAGTAGAAATTTAACTAAGTTAAGCATATTTTATTTTAACAAAATATTCTAAAAATGTATATTTATTTTTCCCTTTATTTTAAAAAGTCAGAATTATAATATTAATGAGTTAATTCATTGATATTTCGACATACAAATTGTCGCTATGCAGAAAATGTTCTGATCTGCATTGCATATGGCTGGAAAAGGCCTTGATCACTACGTATGTACGGCCCCTCTCAATAAAAAGGGACCTTATAATTATTTTTATTTATATGGATATTAGAATAATATTCACATAAACCTTCTAGTAAACTAACGAAAACAAATGTACAATGGAAAGTGTGTTACTTTTCGAAATGTAAGAAAATAATTATGTAATGGAGTTAGAGAAATGGGTAGGATTGTCAAATACGTATGTATTTTAGGTATTGGTGTTGTTTTGGGTGTAGCTTGTAATACGCAAGTTATGGGTGTGATTGAAACAGGGAAAAATAAAATTTTTCAAAAAACCCAGGAACTTCGGGTGGATTTTTCATTTGAAATGAAAGACAAAGTGATGATTGAAAATGTTCCATTTATAAAACAACTTCCTGAATTAGAACGTGGTTGTGAAGTGACGAGCTTAGCAATGTTACTGCAATATAAAGGAATTAAAGTGGACAAAATGACACTTGCGAATGAAATTGCTCATGTCCCATTTGAAGCGAACGGTGTGCGAGGAAATCCACACGAAGGGTTTGTTGGGAATATTTACACAAAATCTGAATCAGGTTATGGAGTATACCATCAGCCAATTTTTCAATTAGTACAAAAATACGTTCCAAATAAAGCAGTTGATTTATCTGGAAGAGACGTGAAGGATTTATATAAAGTACTTAGTGCTGGTTCTCCAGTATGGATTATTGCAAATACAACCTTTAAACCGCTAGATGAGGGCAACTTTGAAAAGTGGAATACAAATGCTGGGGAATTAATGGTTACATATTATGAACATAGTGCCGTTATTGTTGGTTACGATCAAAACTCTGTATATATAAATGATCCACTTGCCGATGGTCCGCGTAAAAGTATTCCACGTGCTGAATTTGAAAAAGCGTGGGAACAAATGGGTAAACAAGCAATTACTGTTTTGTAACGATGAAAAGCTATCAAAACCCCTTTTTTTATGGGAGGGCGAGAGCACCTGACCGTGTGTAGTAGCGGTCAGGGCTTTTTTTTGCCACTTGCCATGTTTTAAAACACAAGGAGCAAGCAAGTAACGAGCAGGATGTATTCTGCATAGCAGCGACTTATGTGGTAAAACATGAAAACATATTTATATAGTACAGAAAACATTGTCTTTTTTTTGTAGCATAACAGTTGGAAATGTTTTATAATTTTAAATAGTTAAATAGTTTTGTAAGCGGATACAGTATTTTTCTTATTAGTTAAGGAGGTTTATTATGCAGCACACAAACAAAACAGAAAACTTAAACCGTGGCTTAAAGCAACGACATATTACCCTTATGTCGCTTGGGTCTGCTATTGGGGTTGGACTATTTTTAGGATCAGCTTCCGCTATTAAACTAGCAGGACCGTCTATTTTATTCGGTTATATTATTGCAGGCCTTGCGATTTTTTTCATTATGCGAGCGCTTGGAGAAATGGCAATTGAACAACCTGTTGCAGGTTCATTCAGTAAATATGCACATGACTATTTAGGTCCGCTAGCAGGTTATATAACGGGCTGGAACTATTGGTTCTTATGGGTTGTAACTTGTATGGCCGAAATTACAGCGGCAGGAATTTATATGGAATATTGGTTCCCAGGAACTGAACGTTGGGTTTGGGCGTTAATTGCTCTTGTATTAATGACCGCATTAAACTTTTTATCGGTTAAAGTGTATGGAGAACTTGAGTTTTGGTTTGCTTTAATTAAAATTGTCACAATTATCTGTATGATTATAATTGGCACCGGTATTATTTTATTCGGTTTTGGAAACGGCGGCGTAGCGACTGGAATTTCAAATCTTTGGTCACACGGCGGTTGGTTCCCAAATGGATTTTCTGGCCTTCTTCTGTCATTACAGATGGTACTATTTGCTTACTTAGGAGTAGAGTTAATTGGGGTAACAGCTGGAGAAGCGGAAAACCCGAAAAAAACATTATCTAAAGCGATTGATAACGTTTTTTGGCGCATCTTAATCTTCTATGTAGGTGCCTTATTCGTTATGATGGCAATTTATCCATGGAATGAGATTGGTGAAAAAGGAAGCCCATTTGTACTAACGTTTGAACAAATCGGCATTGCGAAAGCAGCAGGAATTATTAACTTTGTTGTCTTAACAGCTGCTCTTTCTTCTTGTAATGGTGGTCTCTTTAGTACAGGCCGTATGCTCTTTACATTAGCACAGCAAAAACAAGCACCAGAAAAATTTGGTCAATTAAATAAACATGGAATTCCAAGCAAAGGAATTTTAGCAACAGCTTTCGTATTATTAATAGGCGTTGTATTAAACTACATTGTTCCGGCAAAAGTATTTACATGGCTAACAAGTATTTCCACGTTCGGAGCAATTTGGACTTGGGGCGTCATTTTAGTTGCACAGCTTCGTTTCCGCAAGGGACTATCACAGGAGGCGCAAGGCAAATTAACGTACAAACTGCCATTGTACCCACTTAGCTCCTATTTTACGCTCGCTTTCCTTGTTTTAGTATTAGGAATTATGGCATATTCTGCTGATACACGCATCGCATTAATCGTTGGACCAATTTGGCTCATCGCTTTAGTAGTTGTTTATTATGCAAATGGCTTTCATACAACAGACAAAACAGCGAAATCTTCTTCGCAAATCGGGTAATGCTAATCCCTTCCTTGATATGAGGAAGGGGTTTTTCTTTTCCATTGCTGCAAAAAAATATTTCTCAACAAAATTCATCTTAATTTTACAAAATTTTATGAATCCCCCCTTTTTTCTTCCGTTATATTTCGGTAAAGTAATACAGGGACACTTTTATTCATAGGGGCATTTGATAGTTAGTTGAGCAAATCGCACTCTTACTTCACTTACTTTAGGGGGATTATTTATGAAGAAACAAAAATGGCTAAAACTCACACTCGCAACAGGAATGACTTTAAGTATGGCTACCATGTTTAGTTCAACGACTTTTGCTGAAAGCGCTTTAGATCCAGCTCCACAAATTGCAGCAAAAATTGTGAACGAAAACGCTGGGAAAAAAGTATTATTTGATAATACACATGGGCAAACAGCAGGGACAGCTGATTGGGTTATTGATGGGGGATTTTCTGATTTTGGAAACGGCATTGCAAACAAAGGATACTTTGTAAAAGAACTACGTAAATCAACACCTATTACATATGATGACTTAAAAGATTACAATGTGTTCATCGTTCCAGAAGCAAACATTCCTTATAAAAAATCAGAACAAGACGCTATGCTGCAATATGTAAAAAATGGTGGCAGTATTTTCTTTATAGCCGATCATTATAACGCTGACCGTAATAAAAATCGCTGGGATTCCTCTGAAGTTTTCAATGGGTATCGCCGCGGAGCATGGGAAACTCCAGTAAAAGGAATGTCTTCTGAAGAAGCATCTTCACAAGCTATGCAAGGTGTAGAAAGTTCTGATTGGCTATCAGACAACTTTGGTGTACGTTTTCGCTATAATGCAATTGGTGATGTTTCTACAAATAAAATTGTAGCGCCTGATCAATCATTCGGAATTACTACAGGTGTTTCATCTGTTGCTATGCATGCCGGATCAACAATCGCAATTGTAAACCCTAGTTTAGCAAAAGGGATTGTTTACTTACCAGAAGGTTTACCTAAGTGGAATAACGCTGTCGATAGTGGTGTATATAACGGCGGGGGCATCGCTGAAGGCCCTTACGTTGCAGTTTCAAAGGTTGGTTTAGGGAAAGCAGCCTTTATTGGTGACTCTTCGCCAGTTGAAGATGCGACGCCAAAATATGTCCGTGAAGATACAGGACAGTCTAAAAAAACATACGATGGATATAAAGAAGAAAGCGACGCTACTTTATTAACAAATATCGTAACATGGCTTTCTACAAAAGAAACATATACAAGCTTAAATCAAGTAAACGGATTACAATTAGACAAACCAACACCATTAAAAACATTTGAACAACCAAGTGCATCAACTGAGCCGCAACCAGAACCATGGAGCGCTCCTAACCAAGGATATCAATGGTTTAATTCCAATACATTTAAGCCTGGTGCTTACGGCTATAATACTAGCAATAATAATGATGATGGAAACGTCTCAACAAGCGATTATAACTTTATTCACCCTAGTATTCTTCCAAACAGCAGTGTATTTCAAATAAAAATACAAGCAAATCATTTATTACCAAACACTACTTACAATAATTACTCCCTAGGTATTTATACAAGTGGTGGTACACAAGTAGCAAAAGTTCAAAACGAAAATGGTATTTGGCCTTCTTCTTACGGTTATAGTAATTCATTTTCCTTTACGACAAATAGCCTAGGTGTCGCTGAAAAAGTCGTGAATGTACAAATTGCCCCTAATACAACAGGGCAAGCTACGTTACGCCTTCGTCAAAATACGACTGTAAAAGAAAATAAAACGGTTGTAATTGGAACATCTGCTATTCGATAAAAGAAATCCCCTTTCAATAGAGAGGGGATTTCTTTTGTGCATAACTAGCCCATCACTATATAAGAATAATTTTTTACAATAAAGTGACCTTTATTGACTTTGAAAAGTTAATAAAATAAACTATTAAATATATAAAACTATTAACTATGTTTTTTTAGGTTAGGAGGAATCACATATGGAAGCTGCGCTACAGTTTGATAAAAAACAACAGCCAAAAAAGAAACATCCTCCAGGTTTGTACTTACTCTTTTTCACAGAAATGTGGGAACGATTTAGCTATTACGGATTACGAGGATTATTAACATTATATTTAACAACAGCTTTAATAAACGGTGGCCTTGGTTTTAGTAAGAGCTGGGCACTTACGATTTATGGATTTTATACAGGCGCTTGTTATTTCACCCCATTGATTGGTGGATTTTTAACGGATCGCTATCTTGGTAGACGATTAGCGATTACAATTGGCGGTATAACAATTGCAATTGGTAACCTTACGTTATTTGCACTGCAAAGCCAATTAGGACTATACCTCGGATTAGCGCTCATTATTATCGGGAACGGTTTCTTCAAACCAAATATTTCTACCCTTGTCGGAGAATTATATAAAGAAAATGATCCACGCCGTGATGGTGCCTTTACAATTTTTTATATGGGGATTAACGTCGGTTCATTCCTTGCTCCACTCGTTTGCGGATATTTATCAGAAGATTTATTCAAAACAACAGTAGATGGCGTTATGCATTACGGTTTCCGCTATGGATTTTTAGCTGCGTCTATCGGGATGATCATCGGACAAATTTTATTTACAACATTATCAAATCGTTTTCTTGGTGATATTGGTAAAAAACCAACAGCGGCTTTACAAACAGGAACAGGCAACAAAACAGCTGGCAATACACCATTAACGAAAAAAGAAAAACAGCATACAGCGGTGATTGTCATTTTAACGTGTTTTGTTGTTTTCTTCTGGGCTGGATTTGAACAGGCTGGTAGTTCTTTAACTTTATATACAAATAGCTTTGTAGATCGCTCTATATTCGGTTGGGAAATTCCAACATCTTGGTTTCAATCTGTAAACCCGCTGTTCATTATTTTATTAGCACCAGCTATTTCAACACTTTGGACAAAGCTCGCTTCTACAGAACACGGTGATTTAAAAATCCCAACGAAAATGGGTCTTGGGATGATCTTACTTGGAATTGGATATATGGTTCTTCTTGTCGCTACGTTAAAAACAGGAAGTAACGAACACCAAATTGCCGAAAAAGCAAATCTGCTCTTTATTGTCTTTACTTACCTGTTCCATACATTAGGGGAATTATTCTTATCCCCAGTCGGACTATCAATGGTAAGTTCCCTTGCCCCTGTCAAACTCGCATCTTTATTAATGGGCGTTTGGTTGTCAAGTACAGGTATTGCCAATATTTTAGGTGGACAGTTAGCAAACTTTACAACTTCATTAGGATATTCAGAAGTATTCGCTGTTATTGGAGCTGTCGCTATTTTCTTAGGATGTATCTTACTATTGATTTCCAAAAGATTAGTAAAGTGGATGGACTAAAAAAGATGAGGGGTTGCCCCTCATCTTTTTTTACGCATTTGCTCCTTTTTCTATTGCTTGCTTATATATAAATTCAATTTGACTTTCCAACATACAAGTCACCGCCATGCTGAACAGAAGGTATCCTGCAACATTCTTGCCTCTTTGTTTGAACATCGCATGTGGTAGAAAAAGGCCCTGACCGCTCCTATCCATCACCAGTCCCTCTCGCCCATTTAAAAAAATGCTTTTCTGCCTTTTTTTCATAAAGTAACTAAGTAGTTACTTTTATTATTTCATTTTTTTCGTTTGCACCAAATTCCCTGATACTACGTATCGCTTGGAATTATCAAGCACAGACGTACATGTAATAAGGGTTACTTCATTTTTCCCGTGATCTTCAACGACTTCCCATTTATCCGGTGTAACTTGTGTTATTTGTTCTACGGCATACTCATATTCATTTTCACTATCATATAAGTATACTTTATCATTCTTTTTCACTTTCGAAATATCGCTAAATAACACACCTTTTTTCGACATGTTATGTCCTGCTAACGCATAATTTCCTTTTCCCATCTCTTGTTTTTCTTTTACTGTTGCTGCACCTGATAATAAATTTTTCTCAGTTGAACCATTTAAAATCGGTAGTTCTAATTCAATACTCGGAATCGACATATGCCCAATCACTTGTTTTTTGTCTAATGAAGCATTTGCTACATCAGCTAAATCTGGTTGGTTTATTTTAGAAGCATCAACAAATTTCGTTTCTTGTTTTTCATACTTTATTTTCTTAATAGCTTGTACGTTTTGATCTTGCGTCTTTCCGGCTTTGTAACCATCATAAAATGGTTTTGCAATTAAAACGCCACCTACAATAAATAAAAGAAGTGCCAGTATACTATAAATCTTTTTCTTATTCATGCTCCAATTCCTTTCCTTTACAAAATTACTCTTATATAAAATGATAAAGTAAGAATGCTAGATATACAAGTAACATACGTAAGACAAAGTAAATGGCACTCCCAAAACAAAATGAGAAGTGCCGTTTTTATCTCACATTAACAGGCAGTAAAACCCCCACTGATGGAAGTTTCACTTTATTATTTGTAACTACTCAGCCATACATTTCATTTAGAAGTTTAGTAAGCGGCATAATCCCAGCCATGAAGATAAAAATGGACCTACACCTCGTTATCTTTCTTTGTTTTAAAACGTCGCACGTGGCAGGAAAAGGTCCCTGACCGCTTCTATGCATGGCAGTTGCTCTCGACCACTTAAAAAAGATGGTTTTATGTCGTTTTTTTAATTTTGATTTATATATTTCTGTAAAGAATAAAAACTTAATACTCCATCTGCTTCATCTGCACTTACGAATATATTACGGTTGTTAATTTTATGGATACCTTCAGGTGCTTTTCCTCCTGATGGAACAAGACCAATATAAACAGGAAACATCGGAAGCGTTAAATCAAAAAAGAGAACTGCATTCGCTCTTTCAGCAGCAACAGCCATAATAGGGCTTCCTTGTATCGTTCCTGCCGCAACATTCTCCACTTCACTGCCACGACTATTGCTACGACTATCTGGATATAAACCTGCAGCTGCAACTTTCTCATCAATAAGGTTCATGCTATCATACACAAACGAACCTCCCCGGCTCCATACAGAAATATTTCGCCCCCCTGATTTTACACCGTCTTTAAATTCATTTTTTCCTAGGTCCCCTTCATTCGCTGTAATTAAAAAACGCCCGGATGGATCCCACGTTACACCATCTGGTTCTGGCCTTGCAATTATTTCATCTTGAAAAGAAACAACACCATCATTTTGCAAATCCGCTTTATGCTTTGTTGTTCCAAGACCAAATATAGTTTCAATGTATTGTCCTTGTAAATCTACGATAGCAACTGCATTATTCTCTTGTAACGTAACAGCTGCTTTTTCTCCATTTGGACTAATTGCAACATATTCTGGCTGAGGATCATGTTTGTAAACTGTTCCGTTTCCAATTTGACTTATATCAATTGATAGCTCATGGTGAATTCCTTGCAATACATCTCCACTTGGGAACGTAATGATAGAAATCGTACCCGGACGCTTCGTTTTTTTCATATTGACTTCATTTCCGTCATTTGGATCCCCTTCTTCATCCTCATTACAAACAACGAGCTTTGTACCATCTTTTGATAAAGAAATAGAATCCGGTCCTACACCAACCTCATATGTCTTCACAATATTTTTCGATGATAGTTCTACAACCGCTATCTTCCCTTTATTTGCATTGTACAAGTTATCGCCTGTACGAAAAGCAACGAATGCATACTTACCATCTGGTGTAATTGTCGCACTCGTTACCTCTGCTTCCGGATGAATCCCTTTCAAACTAACAGTTCCTTTCAATTGAATATCCTGTAAATTTTCTATTGAAAGGATACTAATTTGTCCTAAATCTGCTTCTGTCACGACTAACGTCTTACCGTCCGATGAAGATGCAGCGATTTCCGCTTTTCCACTTGGCATTTGGAAAATAGCCGTTCTTTCTAACTTTGTATCCTTATGTTTATTACTAATAAATTTATTTACCATTTCCTCTATTTGCCCACGAAATGCCGGATTTGAAATACTCCCTTTTGGTAAATTTTCTATTTTATTAACAAATTGTTTCGTTTCTTGATTTATTTCTGCGTTCACATTACTGCCTGTCCATAAGACACTTGCTATAATTCCCCCAGATAGCAAAATCTTTTTCATTCTCTAATCCCCCCAATTTCAATACTTCTTCTATTGTAAAAAGGATTTGTAAACTCTCTCTATAGCATTTCATTAAGCTTTTGTAAAAATGCGGAAAATTCCCCCGAGTTTTAAGTATGAAAAAAAGATGTGCTCTTTGGCACACCTTTTACACAACCTTGTTACGATATAAAGAAATATGAAATATTGTTATTTGGATTAATAAAACGAAAAATAATAGGTATAGCGGATATTCTGGGATGTTTCGATTAAGTAGTGGATAAAAAACTAACGTGGCAGCTGCACAAGGTATAATAAACCATAATGAAAGAAGGGTAGTGCGGCACGCTTTCGCCGTCAATATTTCTTCTCGCTCATCTTCACTTGGAAATAATAACGGAAATATCCAAAATGATAATTTCTTATATTTCTTTTTTTGTACTTTGTAAGCAATGGGTATCACAACTCCTACAATCAGCATTACTGCGATTGGCGTTATATTCATCGTCACATACCACGTCTGCTTTTCAGTACGGATGATGTTTGCAAGTTCCGTCATGAGATGAAAATACTCAACAAACCCCCATCCTCCTAGAACAAGTATACCTATATTTATGATATAAGAAAGACAAATTCTATTCATTTTCTCTCTCCTCCTTTTGTAATACAAATACCTCTTCCATCTGCAAACCAAATACATCACAAATCATAAGCGCTAGTAATAATGATGGTACATAATCCCCCTTTTCAATAGCAGCGATTGTTTGTCTCGTTACCCCCACCTTTTCAGCCAATACACTTTGTGAAAAATGAAAACGGGCTCGCAGTTCTTTTACTCGATTGTAAATGGTCAATTTTACCACCTCTTACCATTATTGTATGCTAAACTTCACAAAATGTAAACTCAACTTAACATTTAATCATAAAAAAATCTACTTTGCTTTTGCAAAGTAGATTTTTACTTTAATCTAAAATGACAACACGAACTTTTCTTACACCCCAAGCACTAGAAGACGCTTTATCTGGCTTGAAAACATCAATTTTATATCCTTTAATAGCGCCACCTGTATCAGCAGCAATAGCTTCTCCATATCCTTCAACCCATACACGTGATAATGGCGGAATAACTGCTGGATCAACTGCAATTAATTTTAGATTTGGATTTGCTGTTAAATCATATCCTCCATATCTGGAGAATACATGCTCTCCTGGCTGTTTCCCATTTTCTGCTGGATCGTTCGTATAAGCTGTAGCTGTTACGAAAATTTCACGTCCTCCGCCTTTTGCTGGCTTTTCTGGAACTATATTGTTTACTGCCTGCGCTTGTGACTGTTCTTTCTGCGCTTTTTCACGATCTGCAGCTGCTTGTTGTTCACGAGCAATTGCATCTTGTACGCCCTTCATATCTGCTTCAATCTTTGATTTTTCTTGCGCAGCAAGTGTAAGCTGACTAGAAATTTGATTATATTTTGCTTGTACAGCTTGTAGATTATCTTGACGTTTCTTTAAGTTTTCTTGTAAATCAGCTTGTGCTTTTGCTAATTTTTGTTTATCGCCTTCTAAAGATTTTTCTTTTTCATCAATTACCTTTTTATCGGCTTCAATTTGACGAAGATCTTGTTCTTGTAAACGAAGAATCTCTTTATCGGCATCCATAATCGTAGAAACTGCAGTCATACGTTGCAGAAAATCTGCAATGTTTTTTGAATCTACAATTACTTCTACTACTAAACTTACATTTGAGCTGTCTTGAACAGAGACTATACGTTTTCTCATAATATCTTTACGCATAAGTACTTTTTCTTCTAAATTAATAATCTCGGTCTTTTTTTGCTCAATTTGTTTACGCGTTTCATCAATTTTACGCTGAATTGCATCTTGTTCTTCTTTATTTTTTGTAATTGTATTATTTAAGTCTGTTAATTCCTTTTGAATGCCTTCAATATCTTTCATTACAGCTTGTTTTTCTTGTTCTTTTTGCTGCATGTCATTATTATTATTTTGCAATTGCTGCTGCATGTTGTTTAATTTCTCGTCGTTTGACTCAGCTTTTACAGCAACTGTACCACTGAAACAAATAAATCCAGCTAATACAAGACTACTGATACGCTTAAAATAGTTCATAATCCGACTCCCTTCTCTTACATTTATACATGATTTGTTTTACAGTTTGTTTACAAACTCATTAAATACAGTTTATTTTTTATGACTAAATATAACGAATTATGAAAAAATTGTAATGAACTTATTTAATATTTTTTAATTTTTATATAGATATATTTAAAAATAGTGCTACAATTTCATTATAAAGTGAAACTTTAATCAGCGAGGTTTTTCTTCATCCCCTACTGATTATTAGCCATCACCAATCGGGCTTTTACGGGCAGTTTTCTACTTGTTCCTTTTTATTTATCTTAATTTTGGTATTTTTTCACCACAACCCGCAAATAGCGAGATGAAAAGAAAATTATAAAAGCTTGGAGAGAAGACTATGTTTACAAAAAGCAAATTACTAGAAAAAGAAATTGCTCAGTTACAAAATCAGGTACAGGAATTAGAACATCAGTTACATGAGAAAGAACAAGAACACCAAAAGATCATCACTTCATTACATGGAAATGTATTAGCTATTGTCAGTGAACATGAAGAAGTCAATCGCCAACATCATACGCTACAGAATTTAGTTCAACAGTTAAGTGACTGTTTTAGCAGCGTAACAACAAGTACAAACCGTTCCAACGAGCTGAACAATGATATGCTTCACAAAGAACAAGGGCTTATTCAAGCTATTGAAGAAATTGTAACATGTTCAAATGAAGGAAAAAATTCCGTTCATGGGTTACTTACTGTTATTAACAAGTTAGGTGAGCAGTCACAACGTACATCTAATAGTATGAATCACTTAAGTGAGCGTTCAAAAGAAATTGAACAAATTGTTGAAGTGATTCAAAATATCGCTGCTCAAACGAACTTACTTGCTTTAAATGCAAGTATTGAAGCTGCTCGTGCTGGTGAACATGGAAAAGGATTTGCAGTCGTTGCGAATGAAGTTCGAAAGCTTGCTGAAAGCACTGCTGAAAGTACAAAAAACATTGGAGATTTAACAAAGAAAATTCAAGAAGAAATTGAAAAAGCATATGAAAATACAAAAGATAATCTTCACCTTGTTGATGAAGGTGTTGAAGTAAGCGCAGATACAAATGCAAAAATCGAAAACATCTTAACAATGGTACAAACACTACAAACAGGCGCTACAAATGTGATTGAATCAATCGAACAGCAAAAACATTGTAACGAAGACGTATTACGTGAGTTTACAAGAACACAACAGATGTTCAAAAAAGTAAATGATACGATGGTAAAACATATCAATGACTCTCAAAAAGTAGATACAAAATTATCTACAAGCCTAGAAGCACTAATCGGAACAAAGAAATAACAAAAAAGCATGGAAGTCATATAGCTTCCATGCTTTTTAAAATTAATATACTTTCTTTTCCTGACAGTATAAGTGAATCACATGTTCATTTTTCTGAAACACATCATGTGTTATATTAACAATGCTAAAATTACGTTTTTCTTGCTCTTTCTCGTCTTTAAAAAAGACTTGTTCGCCTTCTTTAAATTGCCATGCACTATTAAACGTTGTTACATACTCTCCATTTACTAGAAACAGCTCATATTTCATCATTTGTGATTCCCCCTTATCCCGAATTAATTCTTAAAATTAAACTCATGCCATATCTAGATTATAAGCCGTTTAAAGGAGAATTCAATATAATTCTAAACATTAAGTAAGGTAACTTTAGTTCTTATGGAAGTATCACTTTATTCTTTCATTCAACCAAAAACATTTTCGCTAAATACGGATTTAAAAACATTGCTGTTGGATCTACTGTTTGTCTCAACTCTAGAAAATGAGGCAATTTAGGGTATACTTGTTGCAACGTATCATATTTCATTGTATGCATTTTGCCCCAATGCGGACGTCCTTCATACTTTTGAAAAATACGTTCTACTGCTTGAAAATATGATGTGTACTGCATCCCTTTGTACATGTGAACTGCAATATACGCAGAATCTCTTCCGTATGACGGACTCAACCAAATATCATCTTCTTTTGCGTAGCGACATTCAATAGGAAAATGTACTTGAAATTTTTTTTCGTAAATGAGATTATAAATTTCTTCTACTGCTTCTTTCATATATTCTGCTGGAATACTATATTCCATCTCATAGAAACGGACATTGCGGGCTGTTGCAAACACCTTATAACTTTGGCCTACGATTTTGGTATTTGGTACTCCCTTTGCTGATAATTGACTAACACTCTTACTAATAGAAGGAAAAAAACGACAACCCTCTGATAACAATGAAAAGGCCATATTTTCTATTAGGGCTGTTTTGAGTTTATGCCACTTTAACTCTCCTCCTACTTCCTCTGTTACGTTTGTAATTTTTACTTGAACATCGTCAGAATATGGAAAGATAAAAAACTCAAAATGACGATTTTTCTTATATTCTTCCAATTTACTCATAACAGTAGCAAATGATTCTTTTTTACTTTCATAAGCAAGTGAATATGCTGGAATGACTTTTAGTTTAACTTTCACAATAATCCCCAGCATGCCAAGCGACAATTGAAAACCCTTCCAATATTGTGGATATTCTTTTTCAGAACACGTAATCACTTCTCCTGATGCCAGAACAGCCGTTACTTCCACAACTTGTGTCGCTAAATTTCCAAATGAAATCCCCGTTCCATGCGTTCCTGTACTAATCGCTCCAGCAATAGACTGTGCATCAATATCCCCTAAATTCTCTTGTAATATTTCACCTAACTGAAACAACTTTGTACCTGCCCATACTTCTACGATTAATGTCTGTGAATTAATCTCAATCATCCCTTGTAATTTATCCAAAGAAATTAAAATCTCATCTGTTTGAACAAGCGATGTAAATGAATGACCTGAACCAACCACACGAATACGCTTTCCAGCTTCTTTTGCAAATTCTACAGCCTGGGTAACCTCTTCAATGCTTTTCGGATACATCGTATACTGCGGCACTCCCTGTACATTTCCTGTCCAATTCCTCCACCTCTGGCCCTTTATAGAAAGCATTCCCCGTCCCCCCGATATGTTCGATACTCTCCTACTACTTCACCATCAGAAATACGATATAAAGAAGAAAACCTTTCACACAACTCTCCTGCTTTACTATGCCGAAACACAATCCCCTCCCCAATTTCTAATTGGTCTGTTCCCTCATAGTAAACAGGTGTCTGCACTTCACCAGCTCCTTCTAATGGAAGTAATTTTGCTCCGTTTGGCATATACGGTTGCGGTTGCTTGTCCTTTCCAGTCGTTCCCGATGCAATATATCCTCCACCTAAACATGTATAAACATAAGGTTCTGGCTGGCGAACAATTGGTAATACAAATCCAACTGCTGGATCAAATGCAATGTCTTTATAATAATCAAAAAGCAACGGAGAATAAAAAGCGGACCCAACCGTAATTTCTGTAACAGACTCATCTTGAACAGTTGTCTTTATACTCCCTGTTCCTCCGCCATTTACAAAACGTAATGAAATTCCTTTTTGCCTTAATGCTTGTACAATGAACCCTCGTCTTTTTGTAACTTCTCTTACTGATCGTCTTTTTAAATAAGAAACCACTTTGTTTTGTAAGGTTTGTTTTGGTACATTATCCCCTACACCTGCGATCTGTGCTTCATAACCCATAACACCATCTATTTTCAAACAAGATGATTGTAAAACTCTATCTGCTACTTGTAGTACTTGTTCTGCGGTACGCAAAGGAGAGCGTTTTACTCCAAAATGAAAACCAAAAAAACGACTACTCATATCAATATCAAAACAAATACGAAACGTTCCTTCTACTTGTAATGCAATCTGCTCCAAATACAGAATGTGCTCTTCACAATCTACCATACAAGTAATCTTGTATCCTTGTTTTGTAAGTATACTTATTTTCTGCAAAGCCTCTTCATCCCAAACTGGATATCCAAGCAATAAATCATCAAATCCCTGTTCGATTAAAAATAGAACTTCCGCTGGTGAGTAACACATAATTCCTTGAAAACAAGAATGAGATTGTAAAATTTTCTTCATTACTGAAACAGAACGCAATGATTTACTCGCAATTCGAACACGTTTTCCCTTATGAAGCTGAATGATAGATTGAATATTTCTCTCTAATGCATCTTCATTAAGAAATGCACACGGCATTGAAATTCCTTGAAATGTTCTCCGATCCACATCTCCCTCTCCCCTCCCATATATTTCTTATATATATGGGAAAGAAAATGAAATTTTCCTTTTCAAAAGAAAAAAGTTTCTTCTTAAACACAATTACTTAGAGAGATGCAAAATGTAAAAAGAGAAATAGCAAATTCTCCCAAAAAACCTTGGGGGAAAGCTTTCTTTTTTGAAAAGAACTGAATTTGCGTTTATATACATATTTGTTTCCTAATTCGCTGGCAGCAAGACCTTCACTGAATAAACTGAAACCTTATTTTTAGTGGTATCACGTATGTTTTCCATTCTTTTTGAAAATGCTAGACTTCTTTTGACAATTTTATTATGGTAGATATTGTGCGGAAAAAAGCTCAAATTTGAGCGTTGGGGGTAATTTATGCAGATAAGTAAACAACAAAAACGCTTAATATTCTTCCTAACTGTTGTGCTAGTTGCAATATTCATATGCGTTACTTTGCAAAAGAAGAAAACAAGTTCGAATAAGTCTAATGATTATGTAGCGGATGTACATAGGGATAAAGATTCTAAAAATCCCAGTAAGAGCGACCCTTCTAAAGTAAAGGTTGAAAATAGTTTTTCTAACCAACCACTAAAAGAAGAGCCCTCGAATCCAGAAAATGAAAGTAGTATTCCGGAACAATCAATTGAGACAGATCGCATTAGTGATTTACCTCAAAATGAGAATAATAGAGATTCTACCGAAGTACAGAAAGAACCTATTTTCATTAAGTTAGAACAACAGAAGTCATTTTTACGAATGGCTTCTGTTTTATTATTGCAAGCTTCTATATTCCCCACCTACACTTTGTAAATAACTCATGAATCTCTCCTTCTTTTTAGGTAAGCGAGAGCATCTGGCCATGCATAGAAGCAGTCAATCCCTTTTCCTATCACATGCAAGGTTAAAAAAATTAAACTACCTGCCCCCGGTTGAGTATAGGGAACAGGTAGTATAGGTGTTTTATTCCTGTCTCACATCAGTGGCCCAGTTCAAGTTTAGAGGATGTTCTTTTGTTTATAAGGAATTACAAACATATACTTTTCATATTGAAAAGAACTATAGAAAAGTTGGATAAATCAGATAAGATGCTAATGATATTTTATTAACATGATGTTACTAATGTATATGCTATAAATAGTAAGGATAAAAAGATAAATATATCTAGTGTTAAAAAAATATATGATATTACTTTTATTTTTTTAGATTTATCATTTCTAATCATATATATAATAAATAGAATTGTAGTTGATTGAAATAAAATAGTAAAAAATATAAATATGGTAGAAAACAATACATTTGATAGAAATAAGGTATTTGCAATAAGTAAACAACTAATTACATTAAGAATAAATGTAGTTACTATAAAAATATACTTATAAACGTTTTTGATTTTAATCATCTACTTTGTCACCTTTTTTTATTTGATAATATAGTTGTTTATTTTTATGGTTATATATAAGTATTTTGTTATTGTTTTCGTCTACAATATAAACATCTTTTTCTTCCCAGTCTATTCCATGGGCTATATCTTTTTTAATAGAAAATAAAACATCTTTATTTTTAAAAGGAATTGAATTTCGATTAGCATGAATCTCTATTTCATGTTCTTTTATTTTGAAGCCATGATTTCCTGAATAACTGGAGAAAAAAGGTTTTAATTTACTATAAATATATAGGGTTTCCTTATTATCGGCTTCTTTATAAAAGTGTGAATTAATAACTTCTAGATCTGATGTTTTTATGTCTTTTGGTATAAGTAAAAAAGCAACAAGACAACAAAATATAACAACAATAGCAAACAAAGAATATATGTATATATAGGTCATCATTAAATATTTTTTGTAATTACTTTGTTTTATTATTTGATTCTGCAAATTTGAATCCTCCTTTAATAAAGAATCAATTGAAACATTAAATAGTTTGCTTAAGGCTAATAAATTTGTTAGATCAGGAAGACTTTTTCCTAGTTCCCATTTAGATATAACTTGTCTTGAAATAAATAATTGGTTGGCTACATCTTCTTGCGTCATTTTATTTATTAATCTTAAATGTTTTATCTTCTTTCCAATATTCATGTTTGTACCTCCTTTAATTACTCTAATTCATTCTAATATTAAATAGTAAGAAACGGGTCGTAGCATTACAATAAAAGGGTCTGCAACGATCTGTTGCAGACCCTTTTATTTTGATTTATCTTCTATTTTTGTAACTACTCAGCTATACCTTTTAGAAAAGAGTATGATTCTAGTGAAAATGTGTCTCTCTATTACTTATAAATTCATTTTTTGGCATATAGACTACTGTTATGCAAACAGGGCATGAAAAGGCACTGCCCCCTCCCTCTATACATGTGCAAATTTCCAAACATGCCAATCAATTTCATTGCGGAGAAAATTAGCATTATGTCATAATAGCACAAGAGAGGTGAAAGAGTTGAAATACTTTATTTATTTTATCGTTATCATCGCATTTTTCGATACATTTTCACAGTTACCAATTATGAGCACATATGCACAAAACCTTGGGGGAACTCCGCTTATTATTGGTCTTGTTGTTGGAATGTACTCGTTTGCTAATATGATTGGCAATATTATTGCAGGTGCATCTGTTGATAAATATGGAGCAAAAAAAGTTCTTTATGTTAGTATGGGCATTACAAGTTTCATAGTTTTATTGTATATCTTTGTTCAAAGCGGAGAACAACTGATTATCGTTCGTTTTCTGCACGGATTTAGTGACGGCTTCTTAATACCAGCTGCTTTCACTTTCTTATCCAAACAGTCAAAATCAAAAAAACAGGGGAAAGCAATGGCTTTATCTGGTGCAGCTGTTGGAGCAGCTGCTATCATCGGTCCTGCTTTTAGCGGGATTATGAAAGCGAAAGCTGGTATACACTGGGTCTTCATTACAATTTCTATTTTAATGATAGTAGGTACAGTGATCTCACTTTGCTTACTCCCAAACCATATAACAAGAACAAAAACATCACGGATGCAAATGATGAACAAAGAAGAGCTACTTGAATTATTGAAATTCGAACCACTATTACAAGCATATATCGGTGCTTTCACCTTAATGTTTTCACAAGGAATCGTCACATATATGTTACCTGTAAAAATAGCAGCCTTAGGACTAAAATCATCTACAACTGGAATGATGCTGAGTAGCTTTGGAATTACTGCTATCCTCTTCTTCTTACTACCAACAAATCGTATATATGATTTGTTTAACCGTCAAAAAATGATGATTATTGGTATTGCCGTGATGGCATTTGCACTTTCATTGCTTGGTATATTTACATCAAAGGGCATGCTTTTTATTGTCATGATAATTTACGGAATTGGATTTGCCATTCTCTTTCCTTCTATTAATGCCTTACTTGTTGAAAATACAACCGAAGACAATCGTGGAAAAGCATTTGGATTATTTTATGCATTCTTCTCATTAGGTGTTGTTGCTGGTTCATTTACAATTGGAGCAATCGGCGCCTCACCGAGCGTAAGCTTTATAACAGGAACAGCTTTCTTGCTTACCTTTGCTTCAACAATTTATGTGCGTGGCAGATTAAAAAAGACAATGATAGGATAGCCCCCATCATTGTCTTTTCATTTTAAGAAGCATATCCCGATTTTTTAGGTGGGCCCATGCAAGGTTTAAACCAAAAAGTCGTGATCATGCTGTATTTTGCGTAGTGACAACTTACATACTGAAAACTCAAACTGGCTATCTATAACAACAGGAGCCGTTATTGCTGTTCATAAACGGAATAACTTTCGACAATTCCCCCGGAAATATTTTTTCTCTCTGCATAACTCGATAAAATATTTAATTTACATTATGTTAATTCCCCTACTAATTATTAGTAGAAAAAACGTTTGTCTGTTCTCTTTAATGTTTCTAAGTTGTTGAATTCCGTCAAAGAGTCTTTATTTTGTGTCGAATCGCCGATATATTGTAAAATTCGCTGATAAATGATGCATTTGCGCTGGTATATCGAAAAAAGCGCCGATATTTCAATCTCATTAACAAAAAAAGTGGTTCAACGTATCCGTTGAACCACTTTTTTTATATTATTTTCCTTGTGTTTTTTCCCAGTCAGCTAAGAATTTCTCAATTCCTTGATCTGTTAATGGATGTTTCACTAATGAAGCGATAACATTTGCTGGAATTGTTGCGATATGTGCACCGTTTAACGCTGCTTCTGTTACGTGAACAGAGTGGCGTACAGATGCTGCAATGATTTCTGTTGGAATACCGTGAATCGCAAAGATATCAGCAATTTGACGAATTAAGTCCATGCCGTTATGACCGATATCATCTAAGCGACCTAAGAATGGAGATACGTACGTTGCACCAGCACGTGCTGCAAGTAATGCTTGTACTGCTGAGAATACTAATGTTACGTTTGTGCGAATTCCTAAATCAGAGAACGCTTTTACTGCTTTTAAACCTTCTGTTGTCATCGGTACCTTTACAACAACGTTTGGTGCGATTTTCGCTAATTCTTTTCCTTCTTCAATCATTTTAGCTGATTCTAAGCTAATAACCTCTGCACTTACAGGTCCTGTTACTACGCCGCAAATTTCGCGAATACGCTCATGGAAATCTACGCCTTCTTTTGCAACAAGAGATGGGTTCGTTGTCACACCTGCTAATACGCCAAGGTCATTTGCCTCTTTAATTTCGTCAATGTTTGCTGTATCAATAAAAAATTTCATGTTTTTTTCTTCCTTTCTGAATATAAGTATGTGTTTATTTTCTCTTAATACGGTCTAATTCAACCAAAATAATTTTTACTTTTTTCCTTTGCCACACTTACTACCGATGTAACTGCATTGGAATCGTTGAAATGTTACCGATTGCATATTGCCTTTAAAACGAGATTTTGTACATTAACTACTATTGTTTTACGGTAATATCCGTAAAGAACAGAAATATCAAAGCAATAACTAAAATGAATGGTCAGACGTCTGTCCATAAAAAAGAATGTAAAACTCCTCAAAACATCATTTTCGATAAAAGGTTCTACTTTTTCTTACTCAATGATGAGACCGTTTACAATTCCGATTGTAAGAACAGAAAATAATTCCACTCTTATTGCAGAGAATGAATCCATACCAACAATAAGTGTACGTCATAATGCTAAAATAGAACGTACCGATAAGTCAATACCTCTACAGCAAAATTACGCTAAAAGTCATAATTTAAAATGCATTTGACAGTTCAATATAAGCTAATTAAAACTTACCATCCTACAATCATCTGTACTTCTCGTAATTTATCTCTTGATGGCATACCACCTTGAGCTCCTAATTTTGTTACAGAAATCCCGGCTGCAATGTTTGCAAAATGAATCGCTTTTTGCAATTCTTCTCCCTCTGCAATCGCAACTGCTAATGCACCGTTAAATGTATCTCCAGCTCCTGTCGTATCGATAACTTCAACAGAAATGCTTGGTACATGAACCAGTTCTGCGCCATTATGGAATCGAACACCGTTTCCACCTTCTGTCATCAACAATTTATTGGGATATTTTTCAAGAAGTGATTCAATTGGTGATGTAAAGTCATCTAGGACAATTCGACATTCATGCTCATTTGGTGTAATATACGTTGCTTTTTGCAGTACTTCCTCTGGCAACTTTTGCGCTGGTGCTGGATTTAAAATGACGGGAATTTGATATTCTTCACAAATATTTAGTACATATTTCACTGTCTCAAGTGGAATTTCTAGCTGCAAAACAACCATATCTGCTTTCGTAAGAAGATCTGTTGCACGATTTACAGTTTGTTCGCTTACAAAACGATTTGCACCTTGTACAACAATGATGCTATTATCTTCTTCAGCCAATACGATATGAGCAATGCCTGTTGTTTCACTTGTTACTGTTTCTACATATTCGATAAAAATATGCTCATTCTCTAAGTTGTTTCGAACAAATTTTCCGTAATTATCATTTCCAATTGCTCCAACCATCGCAACATTTGCGCCTAAACGTGCTGCAGCGACAGCTTGGTTTGCACCTTTTCCACCTGGAACAGTATGAAATGATTCTCCAATTACTGTTTCACCGGCTTTCGGGCGTTTTTTTGAGATGGCAACTAAATCTACGGAAATACTGCCAACTACCACAATATTCGGCAATTGTTTTCCCTCCTTAATTTGTTGTATTTCGCTCTATAATTGAAATTGGTAAACGATAATGTTCTTCCTTTAATTGATGCCCTTGTATTTTCTTTACTAACAACTGTGTTGCAACTTTACCCATCTCATGTATAGGCTGGACGACAGTAGTGATAGCTAGATACATCATTTCTGCTAAAGAAATTCCATCAAATCATTTCCTGCTACAATCCCATCAATATTCGGATGTTTCTCAAGCAATTCATAAGCAACAGATACACCTGCTAGTTTCGCGACGTCTTTTATCGTAGACATTCTTTTCCCTCTTCATCATATGTAACCGTTTACGGAAATAATATAACGTATCCACTAAAATCCGTCAATTTTTTACATATAAAAAGCACCGCCACTACTGGCGATGCCCTTCTTTATGATGAAAAAGATACACTTGCCTCTTTTTCTTCTTTCTCTTCTACTTCACTCTTTTGTTCTTCTGCTCCCTTTTTACGATCAGAAAGATTAATTTTTTTCAAGAATAATGTAAATACAGCACCAACTAGAATAAATACTAATCCAGTTATAAATACATGGTGAAGAGAATCTAATAATGATGTCTTCAATACAGGCACAATGCTATTTGCAATTGGTTCTGGCAGTTTCTTCATTGCTTCTGGACTAAATAACATTGAATATAGCCCTTGTGGATCTGTATGAATCATATCTTTAAACTTCGTCACGATTTGCCCTGCTTGTGGTGGGAACGTATTCAGTACTGGCACTAATTTTTCTGTTAATACTGTACCGGATGTGTTATTCATAATGGAACCTAAAATCGTAATTCCAAATGTACCACCGATTTGACGGAAGAATTGGCTTGATGAAGTTACAACTCCAAGATCTTTTTTCGGGAAGCTTTCTTGTAATGCTAATGTTAAAGTTGGCATTACAAGACCCATTCCAAAACCAATAATCATCATATACAACGTTGCAACGAGCTTACTTGTATGCATATCCATTGTCGTTAACATTCCAAATCCGCCAGCCATAACTAGCATCCCAGTAATAATTTGTGGTTTTACTCCAACTTTTAACACAAGCTGACCGCCAATAATACTTGTGATAATCATCGTAATCATCATTGGCGTCATAATTGTTCCTGATTCAGCAGCACTTACACCGACAATGCCTTGCATAAAGAATGGAACAAACATGATTGCTCCGAACATTCCAATACTCATAAAGAAACCAATTGCATTTAATACTGTAAATGTACGATTTTTAAAGAAATGGACAGGTAAAATCGGTTCTTTCGCTTTTCGCTCAACCATCACAAAGCTTACAAGGCCAATGATCGCAAGCGCAAATAAACCAATAATTTGCCAAGAATCCCAGGCGTAGTCTTTTCCGCCAAATGTTAATGCTAATAATAAGCTCACAACACCGACAATCATCGTGAAAATACCAGCGATGTCAATTTGAATTGGCCCCGTTTGTTTCGTCCCTTTTAAGCCCATTGCGATAAAGATGGTCGCTAAAATTCCAACTGGTAAGTTAATGTAGAATACCCATCTCCAGTTCATTGAATCAACAATCCAACCACCAATTTGCGGACCAATGACAGAAGCAAGACCATAAAGCGCTCCGAAAACCCCTTGCCATTTCGCACGTTCTTTTCCTGTAAACATATCCCCGATGATAATCATAGCCATCGGCATCATAATACCGCCGCCAAGCCCTTGAATAGCACGGAAAATAATTAATTCTGTCATACCATTTGCCATACCACAAAGCGCAGAACCAATCATAAAGACGATTAATCCTGTCATATATACAGTGCGGCGACCTAATAAATCGGCTAATTTACCAGCGATTGGTACAACCGTTGTTGATGATAACATATATGCTGTTGTTAACCATGTCATTAAACTTAATCCGCCAAGTTCACCGACAATACGCGGCATTGCTGTACCAACGATTGTTCCGTCTAATGCAGCAAATAGCATCGCGATAACTAAACCAATTAACAACAACGTTCTATTTTGATTTGCTTGTTGTTCCATATAATCTCCTCAACTCTCTTTAGTTTGTCTCTTTCTTCTCTGATGATTGACAAATAATTGCTTCTAGTTTTTCAAATAATCGCAACAAGTCTTCTCTCTCTTGTACTTCTAATTCGGAAAAGTACTTGGCAATATGTTGATTACGAGCAATCATTGCCTCTTCTAGAACAGCTTTCCCCTTTGCCGTTAACTCAATTACAACCACGCGGCGATCATTTTCATCGTGATAACGCAAAACCAATTCGTGATCGATTAAACGATCAATCATTACTGTAATTGCACTCGGTTTCACATACATTTTCCTCGCTAATGTTGTTGCTCTTGATGCACCGTAATGATCTAAAATTTTTAAAATGTAAAATTGCGGTGGTGTTAATCCAGATGACTGTAATTTCGCTAATAACTCCGTTTGCAATTTCTTGCTAATAGAAAATGCAAGAGCTTGAATTTTATCTATATGAGTCATGTCATTTTGCATATTTTCTACCCCTTATTTAAACAATGAAATATTTAACGCCTTTAAATATTAATATCCGTAACTAATAATGTCAATCATTTTGTTTATTACAAAACTTCGTAATTTTTTCAGTAAAAAAATTACATAAAACCCCCCCTTTTTTAGTGGGGGCGAGAGCATCTGGCCATACACAGAAGCGGTTAGGGCCTTTTCCTGCCACATGCCGGGTTTTAAACAAAAAGAACAAGCAAGTAGGAGGGCATGTTGTATTTTGCATAGCAGCGACTTATAAAGCGACTGTTTAGAAGACAGAGCTAAACAAAGATGTGGAGAAATGAAAATGAATTTATATAAATGAAGTACTAGGATGATTTTTCCCATAACAAAAAGACTACCATTGCTATGTATCCAAAACATAGCAATGGTAGTCTGTACTTGTTTATCCCGCTATTCGTGGGCAGTTACTCCCACCTCAAAATTCATCGAAAGCATTGTCCAGCTCTAGCGGCTAAAATCTCTGGTCGTTTCGCCCCCACTGATTAAAGTTTCACTTTATGAAATCAATTCAATTGTTTCAATAATTTCAATGCTGTCCTTCACAGATTGAACAATTGTACAATTTTTCATCGCAAGTTCTAACGCCTTTTCTAACTGTTCTTGCGTGATTCTTTCTGCCTTTATTTTATAGTGTATGTGAACACTCTTTACTGGTTTTGACAATGTCTCACTTCTTATTATTTCTGTTTCCATTGTAAATTCATGATACGTAATACGTTTTTTTTCTAAGATCGTTCGAAATACAATGGCACTGCACCCTGCAATTGAAGAAATAAGAAGTTCTAATGGTGTATACCCATTCTCTTTTCCAATTTGCAATTCACCATATGGAACTTTCGTTATAATTTTATCGCGCTTTACTATTAGTTGCATATGTATTCTCCATTTCCATTTTTACCTTTTGCTGTCTCTTTTTATTTATATAATAATATATGTAGCAAAAAATAATAAATGGAATACCGCAATATAATGCCATGCGCTGTTCTGGGATGAAAGCTAAGCTAACCACAACAATGCTGTTTAAAACAAGCGCCGCAATTGGAACAATTGGATATAATGGTGTCTTATATTTTAAATCCTCTAGCTTTCCACCGTTCTTTACATATTGCTGTCTAAATCGAATTTGTGAAAATGCGATAATAATCCAACTCGCCACCGCAGATAATCCGGCAATCGATAGTAAATACATGTATACAGTACTTTCTGCGAATACGCTTGTTAATAACGATAGCCCTGCAATAATCATCGTCACAGCCAATGCTGTAATCGGGATCCCTCTTTTATTCACCTTCTTAAAGGAAGCTGGTGCCATTCCCTCATTTGCTAGCGACCATAATATACGTGTTGCTGCATATAATCCAGAGTTTGCTACCGATAATAGAGCAGTAATAATAACAAAGTTCATAATGTCCGCTGCATATGGAATACCAATTTTATCAAAAACAACAACAAATGGACTTTCAATCACTCCTGCTTCTTTCCAAGAAATTAATCCTACTAAAATTGTGATTGTTAAAATAAAGAACAACATAATTCTCCACACTGTATTACGAATCGCACGTGGAATTGTTTTTTCTGGTTCCTTACTTTCACCTGCCGCAATCCCAATTAACTCTGTTCCTTGGAAAGAGAAATTTACCGTGATCATCGTGAGCAATACCGCTCCTACACCGTTTGGAAATAGTCCCCCATCATGTACGAAGTTAGAAAAAAGCGGTGCTGCTTCTTTTCCATCGTATGGTAAGAACCCAAGCAATGCACTTCCACCAAGAACTATAAACGCAAGAATCGTAATTACTTTAATGCTTGAAAACCAAAATTCTAGTTCTGCATAACTTTTTGCTGATACTGCATTTGAGATAAATAAAAGTACTCCGAACACAAGGCACCATACCCAAACATTCACATCTGGAAACCATCTCTTCATCATTAAACCAATTGACGTTAATTCTAAACCAACCGTTACAGCCCACCCTAACCAATACAGCCAGCCAATCATAAATCCTGTTCCAGGTCCGATAAATTTCGTCGCATATTTTTGAAATGACCCCGAAACGGGCATGGCAACTGTTAGTTCACCAAGGCAAAGCATCGTTAAATACATAATTAAACCACCGACTAAGTACGAAAGGATCGCTCCTCCTGGTCCTGCTTGATTAATTGTATATCCTGATCCGAGAAAGAAACCTGTCCCGATTACTCCTCCAAGTGCAATCATAAATAAATGTCTACTCTTCATTGTACGATGTAATTGCTCATTCGTTGTCTGATTCATCTTCTTCCTCCCCTTGAATACCCCTTTGAATTTTAAAATTTTCTGATAATAAAAAATATACAATAAAGCGTTTACAATTTCTATATAAAATTAAAATTTTTCTAAAAAAATAACTCTTGCATAAAATACAATGCAAGAGTTATCTACTTTCCAATCGCCTTGAAAAAAGAGACAAACTATAATTTACAATAAAATACATACAGGCAACTAGCAGGAAAGTTGGAATCATATAATTTACATTTTGACCGTTTATAATTTGAGCATTATGCATTAATTCTGGCAATGAAATGACAACTGCCAACGATGTATCTTTTAATAGAGATATGAACTGACTGACAAGGGGCGGCACCATACGCCGCAATGCTTGGGGTAAAATAATGTGCTGCAGCGTTTGGACATACGATAACCCTGACGCACGCGCTGCTTCAATTTGCCCTTTCTCAATTGAAAATAAACCACTGCGAACAATTTCTGATATCATCGCTGCTTCAAATATTGTCAAAGCCACAATAGCCGCCGTTGTAATTTCTAATTTCAGCCCCGCTTCTGGGAGCGCAAAATACGTAAAGAATATAATTAATAACAACGGTAAATTACGAATGAGCTCCACAATAAACGCAAGTATCGTTGATACAACCGGTATTTTCGCATATCTAAGCGTACCGATAACGCTACCAATGATAAAACTAAGGAAGATTGCGATAAGGGCGATTTCTAACGTAACAAGTAATCCTTTTAATAAAAAAATAATATGATCCCCTGTATAAGCACCTCGAAAATCCATTTACACAGCTCCTTTCGCCAAGTGTTTCTCTAAGTATCGAACACCCATGCTAAGCGGAACTGTTAAAAGTAAATAAAACATCCCAACAAAGATATAAACATCAAATGTGACAAATGTTCTTGTAGAGATTAAATCGCCTTGATACATTAAGTCCGCCCCTGCGATAATACCTAGTATAGAAGAGTTCTTCACTAAATTTAGAAATTGATTACCTAGCGGCGGAATTACAATTTTTATCGCTTGCGGCAAAATGACATAATACATCGCTTGTACATACGTTAAGCCAGAAGAACGAGCTGCTTCCATCTGTCCTTTCGGAATTGATAAAATTCCCGCCCGAATCGCCTCTGTAATAAAAGCCGCTGTATATATCGTAAGGGCAGTTGTTCCAGCAACAAAGCCGCTTAATGTAACGCCAATTACCGGAAAAGCAAAATAAAAAGCAAATGCAATGAGAACTAAAGGGATATTCCGAATAAACTCTACATACGTTGCACCAATCCAATTTAAAACGCGAATTGGTGCAATTCGCATCACTGCGATGATGATACCAAGAATAAAACTACCAATTAACGCAATCAAACTAGACAGCAACGTATATTTGAATCCCTCTAAATACAAATCTAGATTATTTGAGAGAATCGAAAAATCGGGCACAAACTCTCCCCCCTCTTTCTTAATATATAGATGCAAATTGAAAAACTAATATAAAAACCCTCTTCTTTTTCGGTGGGCGAGAGCAACTGGCCATGCATAGAGGCGGTCAGTTCCTTTTCCTGCCACGTGCAAAGTTTAAAACAAAGATAGACAGCAAGTAGCGGCCATGTTTTGTTCTGCATAGCGGCGACTTAGATGTTAAAAAGTCAACTTGTATTTATATAATAAGAGGATGAGTATTACTCACCCTCTTATAGTTTTACTCTGGCTTTTTCCCGATCCACTTTTCATACAACTTATTGTATTCACCGTTCGCTTGCATCTCTTTTAGTAACTCATTAATTACTTTCGTAAGCTCCGTTTCTCCTTTTCTCACCGCAATGCCATATGGTTCGTCCGTGAATTTTTTTCCAACCACTTCATAATTTGCGTCTTGCTTTTCCATACCATATAAAATGGCATTATCTGTTGTTAAAACATCTCCTTGTCCTGCCTTCAATGCTGTAAATGCTTCACTATAGTTTTCAAATTCAAGCACAGTCGCTTCTGGTGATTTGGCACGAATATTGTTCGTAGAAGTAGAACCTTTTACAGCCAATACTTTTACTCCCTTTTTCACGTCAGCTATATCTTTAATTCCGCTTCCTTTTTTCACAAGTAAAGATTGCCCAGCTTTAAAATACACATCCGAGAAATCAACTTCTTTTTTACGTTCCTCAGTAATTGTCATTGTCGCAATAATCGCGTCAATATCACCGTTTTTTAACATCGGGATGCGCGTTTTAGAAGTAACTTCTTTTAATTCTAATTTATTCTCATCGCCTAAAATCTTTTTCGCAAGTGCTTTCGCAACATCGATGTCAAATCCTTCTACCTTTCCCGTTGCCGGGTTCTTTAATCCAAATAGATTCGTATCATGCTTCACACCGACAACTAATTTCCCGCGTTTTTTAATTTGATCAATAACAGTTTCTTTCTCATTTTTTACAGCTTCTTTTTCTTTCTTACTTCCACAACCAGCTACAATCAGTACAAATAAACAGGCAAAAACGATAAGTGTAAACCACCTTTTCATGTTAATCATCAAATTCCTCCTTTAACGATTCAGCACACGACTTAAAAATAACCTTGCTCGTTCTTGCTTTGGATTTACAAAGAAATCAGCAGGTGAGGCCTCTTCCACAATTTCACCCTTGTCCATAAATAAAATGCGATCAGCTACCTCGCGGGCAAATCCCATCTCATGTGTAACAACAACCATCGTCATGCCTTCTTTTGCTAACGTTTTCATCACGTCAAGTACCTCACCAATCATTTCAGGATCAAGCGCTGAAGTCGGTTCATCAAACAGCATAATCTCCGGTTTCATTGCTAGCCCCCTTGCAATCGCAACGCGCTGTTGCTGTCCGCCTGATAATTGGTGCGGGTAGGCATTTACTTTATCCGTAATCCCTACTTTTTCTAAATAAAACATGGCGATTTTTTCTGCTTCTTCTTTTGGCTTTTTAAGTACTTTTATCGGAGCAAATGTAATATTTTGAAGTACCGTTTTATGGGGATATAAATAAAAATGTTGAAATACCATACCGATGCTTCGTCTTAATTGATTTATGTCTTTCTTTCCCTCATGTATGTTTACACCATTTACAACCAACTCACCATTCGTGATCATCTCTAATTGATTCATGCAGCGCAGCAACGTACTTTTCCCTGACCCCGATGGTCCAACAACCACAACGACTTCCCCTTTTTCAATTTGCAAATTAATATTTTTTAAAACTTGAAAGCTGCCGTAATACTTGTTGACATCGCGAAAAACAATCAATTTACTCCCCTCCTTTATCTACCAAAAGGCCTGTATAGTTTTTTATATTCGAAAACACTAAAAAAAATAACTAGTAATCTTTTAGACAAAAAAAGAAGCAAAGAAATTGCTTTCTTTGCTTCTTTCACTTCGTTTACGAAACCTCTTCTTGTTTATCTTTTTTATATTCATGCTCCCAAAAATCAGCATTTTTAATCCCAAGTTCTTGAGGATCAAATACAGGATCTTTTCCTTCTTTCTTCTGCTTCTCATAGTCTTTTAGTGCTAACAATGCTGGTTTTTGTAAGAGTATAATCGCAATAATATTTACCCATGCCATAATACCAACACCAATATCTCCAAGGGCCCATGCTGTCGATGCCGTTTTCACACATCCATAAAATACGACTGCTAAGAAGATAAACTTCAATATTAATATCATCCAAGGGCGGTCTTTATCACGATTTAAATAGGCAATATTTGTTTCTGCAATGTAGTAGTATGCCATAATCGTTGTAAATGCGAAGAAGAAGAGAGAAATGGCAACGAAACCGCTTCCAAATCCAGGGAAAACAGATTCAACAGCAGCTTGTGTATACCCAGGGCCTGGTTCTGCACCATTTAAATTATTCACAAGAAACCCTTTTCCACTTACATCAAATACGTTATACATCCCCGTAATAATCATCATAAACGCCGTTGCAGAACATACGAATAATGTATCAATGTAAACAGAAAATGCTTGTACAAGTCCTTGCTTGACCGGGTGAGATACTTCCGCAGCAGCTGCTGCATGAGGTCCTGTTCCTTGACCAGCTTCATTTGAATAAATACCGCGTTTTACACCCCAAGAGATTGCTAAACCGATAATTCCTCCAAATGCAGCATCTAACGCAAATGCACTTTTTATAATAAGCATAAAAGCATCTGGCAATTTATCAATGTTCATCCCAACAATTAAACAAGCTACAAGAATATACCCAATTGCCATAAACGGTACAACAACTTGTGCTACATTTACAATCCGCTTTACACCACCAAAAATAATAAGACCTAATACAACAACTAATATCGCTCCCGATACAGACGTATTAATGCCAAAAGCTGTTTCCAAGCTCACTGCAATACTGTTTGCCTGTACACCAGGAAGCAACATTCCGGTCGCAAGAATTGTCGCCATCACGAAAATAATCGCATACCATTTAATCCCTAGTCCCTTTTCAATATAATACGCCGGACCACCACGAAATTGTCCTTTATACTTAGTCTTATAAATTTGTGCAAGTGTTGATTCGACATAAGCAGAACCAGCTCCTAAAAAGGCTACAAGCCACATCCAAAAGACCGCTCCTGGTCCCCCAAAGGCAATTGCTGTCGCCACTCCGGCAATATTTCCTGTTCCAACTCGCCCTGATAAAGAAAGTGCTAACGCTTGGAACGAAGAAACACCAGCTTCTGACTTTTCCCCTTGAAATGTAAGCTTTACCATTTCACCTACATATCGAACTTGCAAAAATTTCGTTCGAACCGAAAAATATAAACCTACCCCTAAACATAAGTAAACAAGTGCAGGACTCCATACAATCCCATTTAACCAATTGACGAAAGCTTCCACGGATCCTCCTCCTCTTTATTAAGAATTTTCAGAATATATAAAAATTATAAGATATACACCTTGTGAAATACAATATTATTTTGATAAAATAAACATGTTTTTGTATAAAAACACAGAAGTGATTTTGGATTAACAAAGAGTTCTATTATATGTACTCAAATTCGTTTCGTTTTTCGTCATATAAGCGGCTGTAAATGCTCTCTCCTTTTGTAAAAGACCCTGACCGCGCTATGCATGGCCAGATGCTCTCGTTCACCTAAAAGGAAAGGGGTTTTTTCGGCTTTGGGTTTATATAGTAAAAAAACTGACCCAAACCACCATAACAGTGTTTTAAGTCAGTTCTCACTTTCCTTACCATTCAACAACTGCTTTTCTCGCAACAATTCTCTTATAAATACCATTGACTAATGTTTGAAAATGCTCTGGCATTTCTTTACCGTTAAACTTTTTCATTATCGTTCCATATAAAGCAACGTCTCGAAGGCGCATGAAAAGCGGTATCATATCATATACGGAATCATCAAGAATGTGCTCTGTCTCATATCCTTCCCGCAATACTTGCAACTGGTGACGAGTAAAAGCTGCCTTTTCTTCTTCTGACCACTCTTTTCGTAAAACAGAGTAATATAAAATCATCGCAAGATCATGCGCAAAATAATTGTACGTGGCATCATCAAAATCAAAAATGGTTAACTCTCCATTTTCATAGTGAAAATTCCCATGATGAATATCTCCGTGAATCAATCCAAATGTTCGATTTGTCACAGGTATTTTTTTTATTTCTGCTACAACTCCATATCCAATTTCCTGCAATTCCTTATCTTCTTGTAACATATCAATAACAGTAATTTCATCGTCTATCCATGTAATACGGTTCTCCGTCTTTGGATAATCCATCGTAAGTCGATGTAACTGGCCAATCGCTTTCCCCCACGCGTAAAAAAGCGTATCATTCCAAACATCAGAATCTTCGTCTTTCACGCTTTCTCCGTTTGCATAGTCAAAAAGTGAAACGTAAAAAGATGTTCCATCAGTTGCTTGCAAACTTTCTACAAATAGGGCACTTTTTGAGCGATGCGGCGCTGCTACCTTTGCACCATTTTTCCCGAGATATGCTAGAAAATCTAATTCCGCCTCAATTTGCTTATATGTACGATGAGAGGAATGTGTCAACCGTAAAACATATGGTGTACAATCTTCTCCCTCAGCACGAAAAATATAATTTTCAAAGTCCCCTAATGGTTCTTCCATAACGGTTACCCCGAAGCGCTTCGCTCCTTCGTGTAAAATTTCTTTTGTAAACACTTTTTCAACCGCCAATTCCATATAACCACTCCTCTCTTCTCTACATAATTCGCCATAAATCTTAAAATCACTGCTAAAATCTATAAAATATTGAAGGAAAACTCACCTCGAATATTTAACCAATAAAATGAATTTTTATAAAAATATGTTTTTTCTCTTCCCTTTCTAAAAAACATGTAGTATACTTACTTCAAAATCAGAGGAGAAAGGGAGCAAAGAACTATGCTTACTAATACAACTGTAGTTACATTTGCACAAAAACATCATCATCATACGTAAACCCTTGAAACCTAGCGGAAAAATTCACGCGTAGGTACAAGGGTTATTCCCGTTGTACCTACGTTAGGCAAAGAGCCATGTAGGTATTTTTTATCTACATGGCTCTTTTTTATTTCCAAAAAACACTAGGTACAATAAATCATAAAATAAAAAAACTATCATCAAAAGGAGTTAGACAATCATGGAAACAAAAAAATGGGGTTTATGGGTTTTAACAGCATTCGTTGTTGGAAATATGGTTGGTGGTGGCGTGTTTATGCTTCCGGCAAATTTAGCACAAGTATCAGGACCAATGGGATCTACACTTGCATGGACAATTACCGGGCTAGGTGTATTTATGATCGCACTCGTGTTTGGAAACTTAGCAATGCGAAAACCAAATTTAAAGGCAGGTCCGCAAAGTTACGCACAAGCAATGTTCACTTCACCAAAAGCTGGTAAAGTTGCTGGTTATAGTATGGCGTGGGGATACTGGGCGGCAAACTGGGCGGCAACAGCTTCTGTCATTATTTCATTTGCAGGATATTTATCTACATTTTTCCCAGTTCTGCAAAGTAAACAAGTTTTGTTCACGACAAATGGTTTCTCGTTAGAACTAGGAAAAGCCTTAACATTTGCTGTATGTAGTGTGATGCTATGGGGCATTCAATATATTCTTTCGCAAAATATTGATCGTGCTGGTAATATGAACTTACTTGCAACTGTTGCAAAAATTATTGGATTTACGATGTTTATTATCATTACATTATTCATTTTTAATGCAGCGAATTTCGGCGATGGGCAAACGTTTATGAATGAGGCTGGAAGATCCATTCCATTAGGCGGACAAATCAATGCTGCTGCTATCGCAACACTTTGGGCGTTTATTGGTATTGAATCAGCTGTTATGCTTTCAAACCGTGCAAAGTCACAGCGCGATGTAAAAAAAGCAACGATTTTTGGATTAGTCATTGCTCTTCTTATTTATGTAGCCATTACATTGTTAACAATGGGTGCTCTTCCACAAGAAGCGCTAAAAGGATCGCAAAAACCATTAGTTGATGCATTAAACATGGCGATTGGTAATAAAGGTGCATACATTATGGCCTTTCTAGCACTTGTTTCTCTATTCGGTTCTACAGTAGGCTGGATCGTTGTAAGTGCAGAAGTTCCATATCAAGCAGCAAAAAGCGGACTATTCCCTGCATTCTTTGGAAAAACAAATAAAAAAGGAAGTCCGAAAAACTCATTGTTATTAACAAATATCATGACACAAATATTCTTATTCTCTACCATTTCCGGGTCAGTATCAGAAGCGTATAACTTTGCAATTGTCGTCGCTACGCTTGCTTATTTAATTCCATATCTTGTTTCAACAATGTATCAATTAAAACTCGTTCTTACTGGTGAAACATATAACAACATGCAAGGCTCTCGCAAATTGGACGGATTCATCACAGTACTTGCTCTTATTTATTCCATTTGGGTTATCAAAACAGGAACAGCTGATATGAAAACTTTCTTACTAGGAATCGGATTATTTGTAGTTGGACTCGTTCTTTATCCATTCATTATGAAAAATACGATTGAAAAGAAATCAGATACACTTGATACAAAAGTCAGTTAAACCGAAAAACACTAGCTCATTCAGGAGCTAGTGTTTTTTTCAGCTACATATCCAACTAGTGTTTCCCTTTTAACATACGATATGCTGCAAATCCAACGATTCCAAACCCAGCACTTGCAGAGAATTGCCATAATGTTGGTCCATTATCAATATAGATCCATCCATCTCTGCCTGGAACCCAATCGATTGTATTTTTCGCTGGACAAGCTTGTCCACTTAAGTTTGATTTTAAAGCAAAGCGAATTTCCCTTTGTTTATCTAACCCAAATTCTTTTAAGGGGACTCGAAATTCTATTTGCTTCTTATTACTACTCACGGAAAGAGTTTGTTCTTGATAACTTCCCGCTATTACCTTTACAGCATATTGGTTTCCTTTCCCAACATTACCTACCCATACAATTGGATAGCGATACTGCATCATTTGGCATTTCCCATCGATATCGACATATTCCCGCTTCTCTTGTCCACCTTGCGTGGCATCTGGAAATACAACATGAAATGTCCAGCTATCTTTATGATGTCCTGCTGATTGCCTCTCTACATATAAATATAAATATTCACCATCAGAATAATATTTAACACCGGTAATATCTTCATGATTCATTCCATTTGGCACATCACCTTTTATATCTGAAACATACGGCATACTAGTCCAATCGGAAAAATTTCCGTCAATTGTAATAGCAGGTTTCCTAGTAGCTGCGAGTACTTGTAGCTTAGCGATATGTAATACACTTACAATTACTAAAAATGACACAAGTAGTTTTCCATATTTCATGGTAAATCTCCTCCATAAAAGTGAAACTTTAATCAGTGGGGGTTTTCTTCATCCCCCACTGATTATTAGCCCTCACCAATCGGGCTTTTACGGACAGTTTATCTCCCGCCTAACTTCTTAAGAAAAGGGGAAGCGGCTCGCTTAGAATCGCAGGACGTTGGAGCACAGGGCGGAGAGGCGCTTTTTTCCTCGTCCGAGAGGGCGAAACGACCGGAGATTCTAGCCGCTAGAGCTGGACAATGCTTTCGCTGAATTTTGAGGTGGGAGTCTTACTGTCCACGAATAGCGGGATAAATCATTTACTATCGCCGCCATTCATCCATTTCTTCAATTTAAAATAGAAGGAAAACCGTTTCTTTATTCTCTCACTAATCATCTGCATTTCTTCACTTAATGTGCGTGTATTCCAGTTTGCTCTTTCTTCCTTTGCGTTAATTGTTCCAGCAATGCGGCAAAAGAAGACAAACATTCGATAAAACGGAAGTAGAAATACTGTATATAGATGTTTACGCATATATTTCTTTATCTTTGGCTGTGACTTCAAATACAATTTTGAAACAAGATAAAACAACAACGAATTTGCTACATAGGCGAAATAAAGAATGATATTTGCTGTTACAATCAAATACAATGGATAATCCAAAAACATTAAATATACGAGCGCAAAGATCCAAATCATTCTCGAAAAAATTAATGTATGGTCTTTAATCATTGTATAGCGAATGACATCTAAACTACCTCGCATTTTTTTCCTTAACAATGTATTAAATAAAGCGGTAACTTCTATCCCCCCGCGTTGCCAACGTTGCCTTTGCATGTATAAACGGTCTACTGATTCGATTGGATCTACATAGAAAAAAGCGTCCTCGCATAATGCTACTTTTCCATTGTACATAAGGCGAATTTGCGTTGTCATATGCGTGTCTTCTCCAAGTGTTTCAATATTATACATTTGTGTTTTTGTTACTACTTCTTTTCGGAATGCTGAAAACGCTCCTGCTAATGTGAAAATAGAATTACGATTTGATTGATAACCTCTACCTACCAAAAATGCTTCTACATACTCAAACAACTCACAGCGCTGTAATAATTTAAATAACGGTTTACAATTTTCTTGAATGAGTTGTGGATTGATCATGACAACACCAGTCATTGCTGCAATATTCACATCTTCTTCAAATTTTCTTACTGTATTATAAACAGCTCTTGCATCAAGCATACCGTCTGAATCAATATTTAAAATGTATCTTCCTCGTGAAAGGTATATTCCTTGATTCAATGCCTGTGCCTTTCCCTGCCTTGATTTTATATATCTAATATTTAAAATCGGCTGCTCCATTTGAAATTGCTGAAACACTTCAAAAGATTCATCTTCTGACCCATTATCAATCAAAATAACCTGTATATTTTGCAATGGATATTGTTGATCTACAATTGACTGTAAGCAATTTCTCAATGTTTTTTCAGAATTATAAACAGGAATCAGAATCGTTACATATGGAAAAAAAGTTAATTCTGTCTCTTTCTTTCTGAAATAAGCATGCCAGACAACAATAGCACTTCCAAAGCCAGTAAATAAGTCAATTAGTAACGGAATAATGAGCCACACGGTCCAAAAAAAGAATTCATGTAACAAAACATCTATCGTCACTTTAATTCACCTACTTTCTGATAGCGAATTTGAACAAGTGTAAATAATACATAATAAAGATATACGGTTAAACCAAAGAAAAGAATGCGAGCGAATATCATATGAACAAGTTTGTATGCGTCCGCTCCAAATATCTTTGTGACAATAATAATGAATAGTAGCCGCAAAATATTCGCGACAATTAAAAAGAATAAACCAAAAATAGTTGATAATGCCTTTGTTTTTATATTTCCAAATGGGAAAAAAAGAACGAGAGAAAGAAACACGAGCAGTTCAATACCGCCGGAGCATTCATAATTCAATACCATCGTAACAATTCCTTTCCCCGTCTCAATTGTTACGAATGCAAATTCACGATGCACATTAAATACTAGAAATACGGCCGAAATCCACTCTAACACATAGGAATTTACAATGTTTGCGTATTTCTCAACGTAAGGCAGAAAGTACAGCATACAAATTGTAAAAAAACCTACGCTTCCTACTATAAAAGCAAAGAAGCGTAATTCAATCCGTTGCATCATCACATATCCGAAAATACAAAGTACAATCAGTAGCATACCAATGATAATGGAGCTCATGTTTCTCCCTCCCTTCTTCTATATATTCCATACGATAAACTACAAATGATGCATAAAGCACTCACAGATAAAACAGCACCTTGCATCATATACGGATAGCCAACATGTACTTTCACATGTTTCGTCTTCATGTTTATAAATTGATTCATTTTTTCATATGTACCTTCTACTGTTTGAAAAGCATCAATTGCTGCAACAGGTACAAGTACGTTTACTTGTTCGCTATCAACAATGACTTCATTATGATTTCGTTTTAAACGTACTGGTACAACTTCTCTCTTCGGTAATGTGTAAGCTTTTAATTGCAATAGATCCTCAAGAATTTGGAGTGTATCCACATTTTTTGTTACAAACGTATAATAAGGAATATTTAATGCCATAAACATTACATTTTCATTTTGGCTTTTCGAAAGGTAATTAAAAATCTGCTTATTCACATATAACTGTGAATCTAAATCAGTTGTATCACTAATAACATTCGTTCTCCAATCACTTGATTGTTTAGGAAACGGTTTTGTCTTCATTTTTTTACCTTTATAAAATAATTCCCCATACTGATTTTGCAGCGCAATTGGTTGCACATTTACATGCAGAAATGGTTCTATCATTCCAGCTGTATCGATTACCACCCTCACATGATGATCGGATAATTTTTTCACTAACTGTTCTGCTGCTTGTTTGTCTTTGTAATTTAATCCTGAAATGTAAACAACTTTATAATTTTTCAACTCGCTAAACGTGTAGTCATCAACTTTCATTCTGTCCCCTATTAACAATTGCGGGAACATATACGTAATATTGGGTGCATATTTCCCAATTGCAATCCCCTCATATTGCACTTTCGTTCCAAAGTTCCCTTCAATAGGATATTTATAAATATAGTTGCTAGGTGTTTCCTTTCGTAATTCATATCCTACTCGTTTGACCGCGTTCTTCATTTCCTCAGGATGCTTAACAAAATTCTTCTTTAATACGAATGTATCCGCACCTGTTTCTAGCGTACGATCAAATAAAATGTCATAATATTCATGTTCTAATGCTGTATTTATTTGTACTAAATTTTGTGCCGTTGTTGCTCCTTGCCATGCCCAGCCATACACTTGATCTTTCACCTTATTTTGCATTCCATGATAGGATAAATAATAACTTGGAAACGAACCGTATTCGGAGTTATCTAACATCGCGATCCGCTGCGATGCTGCAGAAATTGCTACATCTAAATCTTCAGCTTGTCCTTTCGGAAATTCTCGGTTAAACCCAATTGTATAAAAAGAAGCTCCCGAATCAACAGCTAACAACAAAATAAACAGCCACATGAACGATTTACGAAGATTTTTCCATAGTAAAAAAGAGAACAAAATCATTATCATCGCCATTGCCGTAAAGCGGCGCATCCATAACACTTGAACAAAAGGCATGTTTTGCAGCAGGGGTAATGCTAGTTTTGTTGTGCCGATCATAATGAATAACGCAACTGAAAAACCTGTCACCTGTTTTTTAGAACTAAAGAGTAAACCAAATAAAGCTAAAGCAGCAAATGAACAGCCAAAATAATAAATTTCGATATCCTGAAAACGTAAAAATGGATGCAGCGATACACTTAATGGATACGAGTGTAGTGCCATTACTTCTAAATTAGCCTCTCGATCCATTCCAATAATGCCGCCATTTAATGCTGGAAATAGCCAAAATCCAGATAAACAAATCCCTAATGCAGCATACATCAGTACAATAAATTTATGAATCATCTCTTTATTTACAATTGAATCGATAAGACAAAATAAAAAGAAGGAAAGACCGACCATAGCTGTTAACATCGGATGAATGAGTGTTATGATTGCCATTAAGATAGAAAGAAGGAGATATAAGTGAAGTCTTTTTTCACGTACTGCACGGTAAAATAGTAAAAATAGAAAGGGTATCATTGATGTAATCGTACAAAAAGGAACATTTCCTTCTGCAAATAAAATACGAAGATTTTCTGGAACGAAGAACCATAGTATACTAATACAAAACGCTAACCATTGTCGTTTTGTATACACTCCCCACAATAACCAGCCAAGTCCACCTACAATAAACAGAAACATATAAAATAGTTGATACGCCGAAATCATATCCGTTGTCAACATTCGTAATACAGCTAAAATGTAATAAGATAAAGGTGCCCAGAATCGAAATGGTTGAAATCCGTTATACCACTCGGCACTATAATTCACATACCAATTTCCTTTTTGAAATTCTTCATATAGTAAATTTGCTTTATATAAGTGTCCATATGTATCCGACCCCCACGGATAACGCCCGAAACGATTCACATACCATGACATAAGTAACGCACATACTATTAATAAAAAAAGGTGAAAAAGAAACAACCCAACTTGTTTTCGTTGTTCAAATTTCATACTCCTATCCTCTCTGAATCACATATTGCCGCATTGGATTCTCATTAATTGTTAATTCCTCAAGCGGGACATCCTGCTTCTGCAAACGCTCTGTCAAATCTTCAAAAAAGACTCGTCCAATTTGTTCCATCGTACAATTTCTTCCTGAAAACCTGGGAGAATCATTTAAACAAATTCCTTGATATTCATTTAAGTATTCTCCAATGACGTTTTCAATATGAGCAAAATGTAACTCTTCTTCTCTTTTATGTGAAATAAGTAATGTAATTTCCCATGTATGGGGATGTACATCTGATTTTTTCCCATTAATAGACACATAATGCCTTGCGTTCAAATAAAAATGTAGACGATATTTTGTAATCATTATAATTTCTCCTTCAACCATTTTGTAGCGTCCCTTCATACAGAACGAGTACATAGTATATAATGAAACACAAAGTAGCAAAAACTAAATCTCAAACTCCCATTACATTAGAGCAGTTACAACAATAGTATTTCCCTTTCGACCTATGTAAATTTATCTCTTTTCTAAAACATTAAACAAGTCTGCTCCCATTTGTTTAATGTAAATAAAACATTTTATAATAAAGCTATAGCTATAACTAATTAGAAAAAGGTGACATTCCTACCAATGAAAAATCGTGTTCTGCAATTACTATTTGTTATTTCCATTTCAACTATTTTACTCATGCTATTAAACAGATCATCTATATCGTTATATACTTTCGCTGGAGCCGTATTCTTTATTACAGCTGTCGGTATTGCTTTCGTCATCTTTATTGAAAATCGATCCCCACAAAGTACGTTAGCTTGGTTTTTAGTATTAGCAATTCTCCCCATTTTCGGCGTATTTTTATATTTATTATTTGGCCGAAGTAAATGGCGCCGAAGAAAACATTTACATCGTTCCGAAGAACAAAGAAAGTTGTTCCGTGAAATTTTAGAAGGAAAACGATTGAAACAAGAAATACCATCGTCTCTAAATGAACACTCTGTCCATTTAACTACAATCATTCAAAAATTTGGCGGTGGCCCTATTGCTGATGAAACTAGAGCAAAATTATTAACAAATGGAGAAGAAACCTTTGCAGAAATTTTGTCTTCCATTCAAGAAGCAAAGCACCATATTCATATTCAATACTACATTTATCGAGCTGATGAAATTGGAACAAAGATTCGAGATGCTTTAATCAAAAAAGCAAAAGAGGGTGTCATTGTCCGCTTTTTATTTGATGACCTCGGAAGCTATCCATTACGAAGCACCTTTTTGCAACCGATGAAGGATGCAGGAATCGAGGTGGTAGAATTTGATCCTGTTCTTTCTCCATGGTTAATCGAAACTGTCAATTACCGGAATCACCGAAAAAGCATTATTATTGATGGGAAAATCGGTTTTACAGGTGGATTGAATGTTGGAGATGAATACCTTGGGCGTTCCAAGAAATTTCCAATTTGGCGAGATAGTCATTTAAAACTTGAAGGGAAAGCATTATACAAACTACAAGCGCTCTTTTTAGAAGATTGGTTATACGCACGTAGTGGATTAAACAGCTATTCTTGGGAACCTTTTATGAAGAAAGAATATTTCCCAGGGTCGACAGTCCAGGCAGAAGGTGCTGTTCAAATCGTCGCAAGTGGACCAAGTGCAAATGACAAAACAATTCGCAATGCCCTATTAGCAGCAATGACATCAGCGAAACGTTCTATTTGGATTGCAACACCATACTTTATTCCCGATCAAGAAACATTAACATTATTACGTTTAAGCGCAATTGCTGGAATTGATGTTCGTATTCTATACCCTGGCATAAGCGATAGCGTGATAAGCGACCAAGCTTCTCAGTCTTACTTTTCCCCATTATTAGAAGCAGGTGTTTCTATTTATCGTTATAAAGATGGATTTATGCATGCTAAAATTGTCTTAATTGATGATGAAGTTGCAACAATTGGTACAGCAAATATGGACATTCGTAGTTTTGAACTGAATTATGAATTAATTGCTATGTTGTATAATTCACAGACTGTCCTTGATATTAAACGTGATTTTGAACAAGACTTTAAGGATTCTACAGAAATTCGTTGGGAAGTATTTCAAAGAAGGAGCATTCGAAAAAGAATGCTCGAATCACTGATGCGACTTATTTCCCCGCTTTTATAAAGTGAAACTTCTATCAGCGCACATAAGGTAACATCTTCCAAATTGGAAGATGTTTTTTCTTTGCTTCACTTATGAAAACACGTTATCATAAGAAGGATTGTTTACTTTATGAAAATAATGTTAGGTGGGAAATACATGTTAGAACAATTTCATATACATGAAGGATTAAAAGAGCAACTTGTAACTATTCATGAAACAAATAAACAGGCAGCGGGCAATGTTGCTACTTTAATTGGAACAAAAATGTACAAAGCAGCAGATAACAGCATTATCGAAGATGCGATTACTGCCTTACTTCTTGGCAAAAACGTTCTCTTAAAAGGCCCTACTGGAAGCGGTAAAACCGTTCTTGCTGAAACGCTATCTTATTTATTTCAAAAGCCAATGCATAGCATTAACTGCTCTGTTGATTTAGATGTAGAAGGAATTTTAGGATACAACACATTAACAACAACAGAAGGTGCCTCTGAAGTTACTTTCGTGGATGGTCCATTGATGAAGGCCATGAAAAATGGTCACTTTCTTTATATCGATGAAATTAACATGGCAAAACCAGAAACACTTCCACTTCTTCACGGTGCACTCGACTACCGAAAAATGATTACAAATCCATTCACACAAGAAGTTGTGTATGGCAGTGATGAATATCGTGTAATTGCTGCGATTAACGAAGGGTATGTTGGAACGAGCGAACTAAATGAAGCGTTAAAAAACCGTTTCGTTATTATTGAAGTTCCTTATATTCAAGGTGAAACATTAAAAGAACTGTTATTAGCTGAATCAAAATTACAGAATGCAGAAACAATCGAAAAGTTTGTGGCATTCGCAAGCGACTTAATGCCGCTAGCTCGCGATGGTCGTGTAAGTGAAGAAGCTGCAAGTATTCGCGGTATTATCGATGCGTGTGATTTAAGTGTCTATATTCCAGTAATGCGTGCAATTGAACGAAGCATTATTGCAAAATTAAGCGATGAGACGGAACAAATGACGGTACGTGAATTAGCAGAAAGCTATTTCTTTGAGGGATAATTCATGAGACAAATTTTTAGCGACAAGAAAATCGATGCGTCTCTATTTCTGCAAATGGAAAATTTAATGTACGCCCTTTTAAAAGAAGAAAATGCGTATTTAGAATATGGATATAAAGCATATTATGACGAAATCGAAAATAAAATTGTCATCAGTCATTTTTGGGATGATCGAAGCGAAGCGGATAAAGTAATCGGCTTAAAAAGTGAAGTATATTTAAAAGCGCTTGGCTACAAACATCATTCCGATATGAAATTGATTCGTAGTTATGCAAAAGAATTACAGCAATCACCGCTTAAAAATTTTTTAACGCAGTTATTCGTTCTATTAGAAGATTTACGAGTTGAAGAAATTGTGAAGCGAGAGCGTCCTGGTACAAAACCAATTTTTGCACGCCGCAAAGAAATGTATCGAAATTATTTCAGCTCACAATATGAAATTAACCGGATCCGTAATTATCATGCTGATATGCTTATTTGCTTATGTTACTTAACAGTAACGAGCGACAAATACGAAATGTTTAACAACGACTACTTTGAGCACATTGAAGCAATTTTACACGAAACATTCCAAACGCGTACAACAGAAGATACGATGTATGTTGTCGAAAAAATTCGCTATCGCTTAGAAGAGCTTTTAGAGCATGATATGATTAATAACTACTTCGGCCTTGCTCCGCTCAATACTTCTGTCATTTTTGACAAAATTGAAGAACGAGTAGATGAATTAGCAAACGATGATGTGCAAATTGTTGATGATGACGATAATAAAAGTAAAATCAATGAAAGTTTTTCAACTTGGCATCGTGAAAATAAAAACAATGAAAACGAAAACTTCTTACGCTTTGAATTAGAGAGCGGTACAAAAACAAATATGATGGGTGATACGGCCCGTGAATCTGAGGATAGTGATCAAGCACTTGCTTCTGTGCAAGGTACTTCCCAAAAAAGTACGCAGTCGAACTTCGACGGTGCAGATACTGAAGATACAAGGGGCTCTCATGCTTCTAGCCAAAGTGAAGGTGTATACGGTAAATATAACGCCGGCGCCACGCATATTTTTAAAGAAGCTCGCAAACCGCAGCCTGACGAAAAGAAAGACTATCAAGCGATCAAATCTGTCGTAAATAAAGATGTAAAAGAACTAAAGAAAATCATCGAAAAAACAATTGAAAATAAAACGAACGCAAATGCTGATAAATACTATGGAAGACTTCGTAAAAAGTTCCTGCGTATTTATACAGAAAAACAACCACGTATGTTTTATAAAAAAGGACAAGAATCACAAGAGCTTGACGTTGTCTTTCAACTATTGGTTGACTGCTCTGGTTCGATGTATAACAAAATGGAAGAAACGAAAAAAAGCGTCGTTCTTTTCCATGAAGCTTTAAAATCGTTAAAAATTCCGCACGCTATTAGCGGATTTTGGGAAGATGCTTCTAGTGCTACACCCGAGAATAAGCCAAACGTCGTTCATGAAGTCGTAACTTATCAAAACTCAACGCTGCCAAGCATTGGTCCAGAAGTGATGCAACTTCGTGAAGAAGAAGATAACCGCGATGGATACATTATTCGTATCGTTTCCGAAAAACTTGCGAAACGTCAGGAAAAGCATAAATTTTTGCTTGTCTTCACAGATGGCGAACCGTCTGCGTTAGACTATCAACAAGATGGCATTTTAGATACACACGAAGCTGTAAAACTTGCTCGTAAAAGCGGTATAGAAGTCATCGGGATCTTTATCGAAGAAGGCGAAGCAAAAGAAGCAACCTATCAACTGATGAAAAATATATACAACCACCACTTCTTAGTAGCGAATCATGCGGAAGATTTACGATTGAAGATTAAACCGTTATTGAAGAAATTACTATTGAAGACGATTGAATAGGAACCAGGAGCTCGGTGCAGCTTCTGGTTTTTTGCTCGTTTTTTGTCGAGGGGTCTTTATTTCGTGTCGAAGCGCCGATAAAAAATAAAAATTTTTGGGGGCATATTAAGAATCAAGTAAATGTGAAAGGATGGTTCTCTTCCAAAATGGATGAACAATATACAGATGTTACTACTGCTCAAGCTAGACATCAATATGTCATTCCTGAGGAGTTTCCTGAAGGGCCTTACGGTTCTGCCTCCAATAAAAAATTAGGAAAATCAAATCCTTGGGATAAAGATCAAAAAACACATAAAGCATTTAGCAACGAATATGAAAAACAGTTTGAAGAAACGGAAAGGCAATATCCCGAGAGCTAACACCGCACTAGGAAATATAGATATACATGAAGTGAAATCTATATAAATGCAAATGAAAAAAACAACATAGAACTATTCTTTTTAAGTGGGCGAGAGCATCTGGCCGTGCATAGAAGCGGTCAGGGCCTTTTTCTGCCACATGCGCAGTTAAAACCAGCGATGGCAAACGACTTCAGCTTCCTTTTTCTCCATCGCAGCAATCTATATGGATTTATATAGGCTAACTTTAAACATGCTGACAAAAAAGAACCGATTCAACACATTGAATCGGTTCTTCAGAGTGTTGGGAAACCCTTTGGGTTTCCCAACCTCTGATGACCTTTATTGTAACTATGTATAAAAAAATTGTACGAAACAATAAAAAATAAGAAAAACAGCCCTTCAACTGACCCTTTCTGGTCAGATGAAGGGCTATTTTTTTCATGTTTTGGCAGGCTGCGGTGAGATATGCCTGTATTTGGACAGACTTCATCCCTCGGAACCGAGCGTATCGATAGCCATGTAGTTCTTTTGCATCGGCAAAACTCCGCTCAATTGTAGAACAGCGTA
>NZ_KB910944.1 GCF_000383235.1 Bacillus sp. 123MFChir2 | reverse complement strand
GATCTAACTTTTTAGGCTTCCGATTAAGATCCACTAAATATTCTTTTACTTCCTCAAACGTCATTTCCAAGTATTTATAGACCGTAGGTCGTGAGATTTTTAGCTCTTCTGCAATTTGTGCAACTTTAAATTTCTTCTCATGTAATTGACGAATTTTCAAGTATAGCATTAACTTCTCCTCCAAATCCCCAACCTCCAATAAACAGATACTTTCAGTTTACTAGAAAATTGGTTTTAATGAGCTAAAGTGTAAAAGGTTTCTTAGCGAAAACTGTCAATTTTATTTTAGCGTTTACAAGGGCCTTTTCCTGCCACATGCATAGTTTAAAATAAAGGGAAAAAGCAAGTGCAGGTCATGTTGCATTCTACATACCAGCAACTTATTTGTGATTTATATAGTATAACAAACGGCAGAAATAAAAATAGAAGGAATTATCGACTATATATTGACGACAATTCCCTCTATTACAACCACTACTCATTCTGCTAAACTATCATTATTTTGCAACGAAATAATTCGTCACATACTGCGCCCAAAGCTCATGACCTTTCGCGCTTGGGAAACCGAACTCATCTTGTAAATATGGTAAGATATTCTTCGTCGTTGGATCTGGCCATACTTCCCAATGATTAATATATGTATAACCGTTTTGCTCAGCAAGCTGCTTTAAAGCAGCAATCGCTTTCGGATAATTCTTTGCATTATACACCGGGTTTGGCGGTTGAATCATAATCACCGCATCCTTCGCCCCTGCTTGCAATGATTTTACAAACTTTTGCGTATTTGCTACAGAATTACCGTTACCTGATTTACTATTATCTGTAACAAACGGCGGTTCAAATAAGATCACATCTGGCTTTGCATCTGCAATCTCTTTATCACGGTTCTTCGCAATTAACTCATCTGTACTTTCATCCTTAAACTCTTTCACAGTAACATTCCAAAGCGATTCACCATACGCCTGCTTTAAATTAGCAGTTAACTTTTCTGGCCAAGCATTAGCCGCTGAAGCTTGATCCCCAACAATTACAAGATTCACAGCCTTCTTATCAGCTGCTGCTTTCTTCAACTTTTCCTTTACCGCATCAGGTAAATTCTTTGCATACGCTTCATTAAAAGAAACTTTTGTTTCCGGCTTTTTTTCTTCTGTCTTTGCACTTTGCTTTTGTGTACTTACTTCTTCCACTTTCTTCTCTTGCTTTGTTTCCCCCGCTTGCTGCGTTGCATTGGCAACCTTCTTATTCCAATACAACTTACCGCTCACAACAGAAGCAACAAACAACACAAAAACAACAAGCACAAATAATGCTTTTTTATTCATTCGTTCACCTCATCTGTTCATCTCATACTACATATATATTAGTATAAAAGCATGTAAAAATAAACCCAACTACTGTACGAGTAGTTGGGTTTGTGAAAGATTACTTTTTGCCTACCTCAAGATGTTCTTTTAACTTATTAGATAAATTTTGACGGTCTTGTTCTGATACGAAATAGTACCAAATTTTATCTTGTATATGACCATCTCCAGGAATTTGAACATCCTCTGTATTTTGTAGACAATCTTTATAATTCTTTTGCATATCAAACATTTGATCTTGTGTTAAGTTTGTTTTCACATTCTTCTGAACCGCTTTTAATACATCACCATAGTTAGCAAGCGATGAGACATTAGCTCCTTTTGAAATAACAGCCTGCATTACCTGACGTTGACGCATTTGACGACCGAAATCGCCGCGAGGATCTTGTTTACGCATACGAGTATATGCTAAAGCTTCATCACCTGTTAAATGAATATTTCCTTTGGCAAAATGGTGTGCATCCTGCGTAAACTCTAAATCGTTATTCACATCTACACCGTCAACAGCATCAACAATATCTTTAAAACCTTCCATATTTACTTCAATATAATAATTAATTGGCATATCTAAAAATTTCTCTACTGTTGCAACAGACATGTCCACGCCGCCGAACGCATAAGCATGGTTAATTTTATCTTTTTTACCTTTACCAACAATCTCTGTATACGTATCACGTGGAATACTTACCGTTTTCATTGATTTTGTTTTTGGATTTAATGTAATAACCATTAAAGAATCCGAACGCCCTTTATCATCCCCACGCTCATCTGCACCTAATAACAAAATGGAGACAGGTTTAGATTCTTTTACTTTAGCTTTTGCTTCTTCTGCTCCCTTGCTATTATCTTTATCACGTTGCAATGGCTTATGGACGTCATTTAACGTATTAGAAACTGAAGAATATACATGATAAGCATAAGCCCCTGTTCCTATTACAAGTACTCCTACAATCCCTAATATCCAAAATAGGATTTTCTTTTTCATCCGTTTACCCTTCTTTCTATTTGTGCACTAATTCTTTATGCTCATATCCACTCAAAAACTGATTTTACTAAGGCCAAGAAAAGTGAATAGCCTCTTCAATAACAATATGGTAGGTTGTATTTACTAATGATACTAATATAGACAAATCAATCAAACTAAAATCATTATACGATATATTCAACTTTTTATCAGTCACAATTTCGCATCTTTCTAATGATTCCGGCGTTAAAAATAGAACTTCATTCTCTATATTATACATTCCATTTGTCTTATACTGCTACAAGAGACTATATGTACACCTACATTTTCACTAATAAGAAGATACTTTCTATTAGCCCCAACTTCTATTGGTCCATGTATCTTTCACCTAGTAATCTGCTCATGTTTATAACCATACTTATTATTAGACTGCCATCTCCACGAATCTGCACACATTTCTTCAATCCCTCGTTTTGCTTTCCATCCTAATTCTCTTTCGGCTTTCGAAGGATCTGCAAAACATATTGCAACATCCCCCGGTCTTCGTTCTATAACTTTATAAGGAATCTTTTTCCCTGAGACTTTCTCAAATGCTTGTACCATCTCTAAGACGCTATAACCATTTCCTGCCCCAAGATTATACGCTTCTACTCCTGTAGTCTGTAATACCTTTTTAAGAGCCTTCACGTGTCCATTAGCAAGGTCAACAACATGGATGTAATCACGTACACCTGTACCGTCTTTTGTCGGATAATCATTACCAAACACTTTTAATTCTGGTAACTTTCCAACTGCTACTTGTGTTACATATGGCATTAAGTTATTTGGAATTCCATTTGGATCTTCCCCAATGCGACCACTTTCATGTGCACCGAATGGATTAAAGTAACGAAGCAATGCAATACTCCATTTAGGGTCAGCAAAAGCCAAGTCACTCATAATTTGTTCTATCATCAATTTTGTTTGGCCATACGGATTTGTTGAACTTAAAGGAAAATCTTCTGTAATTGGTGATGTCTTAGGCGCACCGTATACTGTTGCTGATGAACTAAAGATCAGCTTCTTCACATTATGTTTTTGCATCACATCACATAAGACCAATGTACTTGTAATATTATTATGATAATACGTAAGCGGAATAGTTACTGACTCCCCAACAGCTTTTAAACCAGCAAAATGAATTACCGCATCAATTATATTTTCTTCAAAAATTGCGTTAATCGCCTCGTAATTTAGAAGATCTTCTTTATAAAATTTAAATTGATTTCCTGTTATTTCTTTTACTCTGTTTAACGCTTCTACCGAGCTATTAGAAAGGTTATCAACCACCACAATCTCATAACCACTATTTAATAATTCTACACATGTGTGGCTACCTATATATCCCGCTCCACCGGTTACGAGTATTGCCATAATCAATCACTTCCCCTTCTTTACCCTATGATATATTTCTTTATCTAACTAACAATACTGAAGAAGAAAAATATACTATTTCTCTCTTCAGTAAACTACTCGAGCAGGAGGCCTTCTCTGAATTCAAACACACTTTCTCATTAATATCAGATTGTAAAATATTCAAATTCGTTTGGAGACTAAAAAGAGGTCATTTCATAATTAGTATCACTAGCTCCTTGCATATTATTATTTCTACCAATTCTATATTTAAAGTTTAATCCGTGTGTTAATCCAAAAATAAAACAAAAAACTGTAAAATATGTGAACCATCCTTCAAATATAGGTTCAACCATAAATGTTAAAAACATCGCTGTATATATCCCTACAATCAGACCCTTTAACACTACTGGCTGATCAGACTTAATAAAATTACGCAGAGATACTAATGCTAAGGCTGTTATTATCAATAATAAAAAGAGGGATAACACCCCGACATCATATCCTACATCTAGCCACATATTGTGTGCATAATTCAAGCTTAATGATGTTTTTCTTCCTCCTGTTGGATTTGTAAATAAGCCCATGAACGCTTCCTTCCAAGATTCAAAACGAGGATCACTTCTCATGTCCATTTCATTAAAACGAGAAAACAAAGGATACTGTAATAAAAAGGATTTAATGGCCATATTGTTATCATATAAAAGTTTAATAAAAATAACCAAAAATACTCCAACAAGCCATTTTACAACTTTTAGAAACGTTGTTTTTTTAACCAATAAACTGACAGATATTAATGCAGCTAAAATTAATATAAAACCTGTTCTATTTGCTAAAATGATAATTCCATACAAGCTAATCAAAAATGATAAGATACATAATGATTTTAGGATTTTTCCATAACGCATCTCTTTAAAACTCATAAAACAGGTTGGAAGTATTATTAAACCCAATGACAAATACGTATTAAATCCAGTAGCGCTAATAAGACCGTCATTCCAAAAATTTAAAACTACACGACCATTTAATGCCTTCATTGCTGCATCTATGCTACCATACGTATTAATTGTTTTCATTAGACTTAAAAATGAAAATAACGAAAAAGAAAAAATAACACCAAAAATTGAAGCATAAGTTAATTTTTTATTTACTCCATCTTTTCTTACAACAAGTTCCCCTAACATAAATAAGCATACTGGATATAATAAATAAGAATAAAAAGTGAAGCTTGACTGTATATACCCGTAACTATTCATTGTGAGAGTAAAAATAGTAGAAAAAGCAATAATTATACCCACAATAATAAAATATCTAATATTAAATCTATAAAATACTAGATGCATCACTAAAAATGGTAGCAATAAAAGAGGTATAAAAATTCCTTCTCCTCTAAAATTAAGGCAGTATAACACAAGAGCTAAAAAATATAATACTTGACTTTTTTTACCGCTATGAACTTCAGAAATACCCAATAAAAACAACTCCTAAAGTAAAGCCTTTACTAGACTACAACAATTTATTTAATTCAAGAATGTTTTTTCGCAAATGATTATGGTACTTTTATCCATATAAAGACTCAAAAGCCCTTAAAACCGTAACATTACATTTACTAAAAATTTATTATAATGAGACCAAGAATCTATACATAAGCGAGTCTTCCTTCCCTTTCTATAGAAGTTAAACAAATTATTTATAGACCTTGCATAATTAGACTAGTTTAACCAGCTCATTTACTGCCTAATCCATATGTCGAAATTCCAAGTTACTTATACATATTTCTTACCCTTTAATCTTTACTAAATAAATCTCTTGTATATACCTTATCCTCTACTTCACGTAAATCATCGGATAATCTATTAGCTACAATTACATCACTTATCCTCTTAAACTCTTCAAAGTCACTAATTACTCTAGAATTGTAAAATGCCTCTTCATCAAGAGTTGGTTCGTATATAACAACTTCAATCCCTTTCGCTTTAATACGCTTCATAACCCCTTGAACTGCCGATTGCCTAAAATTATCTGAATCCATTTTCATGGTAAGCCTATATATACCCACAATCTTAGGATTCTTCTTTATAATCATTTCTGCAATATGATCTTTTCTCGTTCTATTTGCATCAACAATTGCTGTCATTATATTATTAGGAACATCTGCATAATTCGCTAATAACTGTTTCGTATCTTTAGGCAGACAGTAGCCACCATAACCAAAGGACGGGTTATTATAGTGATTTCCTATTCGTGAATCTAGCCCAACCCCTTCAATAATTTGTTTTGTATCTAAGCTTCTTACCTCTGCATATGAATCTAGTTCATTAAAAAAAGCCACTCTCATGGCTAGATATGTGTTAGCAAATAATTTAATCGCTTCTGCTTCAGTTGAATTTGTAAACAGTACAGAGATATCTTCTTTAACAGCTCCTTGAACTAGTAAATCAGCAAATGTCATTGCTCTATCAGATTTTTCACCAACAATTATACGTGAAGGGTATAAGTTATCGTATAAAGCCTTACCTTCTCTTAAAAACTCTGGTGAGAAAATAATATTATCTGTTTCAAACTTCTCTTTTACCTTCTCTGTATAACCTACCGGGACTGTTGATTTAATTATCATTATAGCTTCTGGATTAATAGATAAAACATTAGCAATCACAGCTTCGACAGTTCTTGTATTAAAATAGTTTTTATCTGGGTCATAATTTGTCGGTGTTGCAATAATAACGTACTCTGCATCTTTGAATGCCTTATAATTATCCGTAGTAGCAATTAGATTTAACTCTTTTGTTGCTAAGAATTCTTCAATCTCATTATCTATAATAGGTGATTTCCTACTATTAATCATATTTACTTTTTCTTCAATAATATCAAGTGCTATTACCTCATTATGTTGAGCTAATAAGACTGCATTAGATAAGCCCACATAACCTGTTCCTGCTATTGTGATTTTCACTTCAATCACACCCTCAATAATTTTTTTATAAAGCGTTTTGGTTTAACCAGATAGTATCCTAGCCGGCTACCATAGTGATTCTGAAAATTTTTCAGTATATCCTTGTTTAAATCTGGGTCATCAAAGCTACATTTCGTAAAAGTTTCATCAATTTTTACATCATAATGGGATGTAATTCCACTATGTGTTCCAGAACCATCTAATCCAATATTTTTTATTCGAGACTTAACGGGATATACAGTAAGCAAATCTTTCTTTGATTGTGTGTAGCACCAACGGATTGCCCACGAATCTATGATTCCTTCCATTTGAGCATCTAACATATTTGCCATGTCTCTTCCACCACGATTAAATTGATTTCTTAAGCGTCTGCTCCCTTTAAACTCTGCGTAGTCTTTTACATCCCAATCCACTTGATTCCATCTATTCTTCCATGTTGCCCATCCCCAACTACACCCTCTATAAGAATAATAAATTTCACTCTTATAGCCTTCAGGAAATGCAATTGGTATATTATACCCACTGATTGACCAAACCTTATCTAAGTCATTGTAATAATTTAGCCCATCATTCATATACGTTAAAAAATCAGGTGTTGTTACTAAATCATCTTCTAAAACGATTACTTTTCCATATTCTTTAATAATTTTGCTAACTCCATCAATTACCGATTTAGCTAGTCCTTTATTTATATCTGCCTTCTTAATCGTAAGTGATTTAAAATACTTTTTTTCTTCGATAGTATCAATATACTCTCGCACTGCTCTTACCTTTTCCAAAGAGTTCTCATTCTTAGCTGCATCAGAAAAAATAAAGACGGTGGATTCTCTTGCTAATTTATTTTTAGCCAAAGCTTCAATTGTTTTTATTGTATGTTCAGGTCGATTGTAAACAAAAATTATAACCGGAGCTAACATTAAATTGCCTCCATTATTTTAAATTTATAGCTTCCTCAAATTAAATAAATATTTTGGGGAAAATGCCTTTATAATCATGACGCTGGATATTCGTGTTTTTTTGAAAAGAACTAACGCAAAGACATTTGCAAAAATTTGGGCTATAAGAGTTGCAAATGCTGCCCCAAATCCTCCATAAGTAGGTATCAATAGATAATTTAAACCTACATTTATTACCAAACCTACTAAAGTATAAAATAACGTATACTTCTGCAGATTTTCAACTAATAGCCAAATTGATCTTGCAGATCCTAACGTTGCAAAAGTACCAGCCCATACGCTCACTGTAATTATATCTGCTGCTCGATTATATTCTTGTCCATATAAAATTGACACAATAAAATCTGAAAATAGAATGATAAACAGTCCAAACGCTATTCCAATCCATGCAACAATTGAATACAAAGTTTGCATAGCATTTATATACTTTTCATCAGTTTCTAATTTTTTCTTCATAATAATAGGTTGAAATGAGGTAATAACGGCTAAGGGTACAAAATACCACATGTTCGCAATTTGAGTTGCAGCTGAATACATACCTAATTCCTTTTTATTTGTCAACATGGAGCCCAACATCACCTTGTCAAGTTGCATATAAAGCGTTACCATAAGCCCTGAAAGAATTAAATACCAGCTTTGCGATAATATTTTTTTTGCATATTGGAATTTAAATTTCAACTTTGTATAAGATGTTCTATTTTTAAAATATGCAATAACTAGCGCTATTCCTACAATTAATGCATCAGACATATAAATGAGAGCTAGATGGAATAAACTTCCCTTTAAAAACACAAAAGCTACTTTGAGTAAAGCAGAAAAAACGTATGCACCCATACGAATTAACGAAGATATTTTCGATTTTTGGTGTGCTTGTATCCAATATTCAATAACTTCTAATGATTTAAAAATCATAGTAAATGACATAATCATTACAAGTGAATGAACAAGAGGTTCATTTGGTGCAAACAATCGAATAATTACACTGGTTAAAAAGGTTAAAAAGATTCCCCCTATTACTCGTAAAACTAAAGACGTAAAGAGTATTGTTCCCTCTTCTTCTTCTTGATGCACAATCGATTTAATAGATAATGTTTCTAACCCTAGTGTCGATAAAGCCGTAAACAAAGTAACAAAAGCTAGGGCATAATTGTATAATCCATACTTTTCTGGACCCAAATACCTAGCTACTAATGCCATAACAAATACACCAATAACCATAGTAAAGACTTTATCTCCAACTAACCAACTTGCATTACGCATAATTTTTGCAGCGACTTCATTACCTTTTATTCGTTCAAACGATAATGCAATAATATTTTTAACTTTCAATGTCTATACCTTCTTTTGCAAAATATCTTCATATATCTCTATTAGACGTTTTGTATTTTTTATAGAATCATGCGTTTTCAAAGCATGTGCTCTTGCATTTTCAGAAAATTTTAAAGCTAACTCATCATTTTTAAATATTTCACACACATAATGAGCTAACATATAAGGAGCATCTGTTTGATATACAAAACCTTCCTCTTTATGTTTTAACATATCAGACACACCTCCAACATCTGAAGCAACACAAGGAACACCTAATATCATTGCTTCTCCTAAAGAATTAGGACTATTTTCAATAGTTGATGGACAAACAAACACATTCGACTGTAGGTATCTTTCACACATTTGTTTTTCACTTAATAGTCCAGTAAAAACAATTTTATCTTGAAGATTATATTTTTTAATCAACTCTTTGATATACTTTCCATAAGATGAAATTTTCATTTTTTCCTTCAAAGTTTTGGAACTCGTTATATCAGTACCTCCAATATATAACTTTGTATTAGGAAATTTCTTCAATATCAAAGGCATAGCTTCAATCATAAAATGAAGACCCTTTATAGGATAAGATCCTTGACTTAAAAAAATAGAATGCCTTTCTATTTTTTTTATGTCCCACTGATAGTTATAAAATTCTTCTCTTAATGTTTCATCACAATGATGATAAGTTACATTTGGATTTATTTGAGTAGTACATGCTTTATCCCAAGTAGTTCTCCCAATAACGTTGTTTACCTTTCTTAATGATTCAATTTCAAATTCCCCACGTTTAATGAATTTTTTCTGTTGTTTTTTTATATTATCTCGTTTTAATAAATCCCTAAAGGTATACCTTTTTTGAACATTTACAGGTAGGGCTAACATATAGTGTTTAGGAATAATAGATACTAAACCTTGGATGGATACAACAATCTTAATATTTTTCTTTCGACAAACATTTACCATCGAAAGCGTATGAATAAACTCAGTACCAAAAATATGAACAATATCTGGCTTGCATTGTTCTACAATTAGCTCCAGGTATTGATTATTGTTGATTTGATTCAAATCGCTACTATTCACAGAAGGAAATGTATAATATTTCATTTCTTTTCCTTCCAATAACTTTACGTCATTAAATCTCTGATTGGGAAATGCAACAGATAGTGACACATCCTTGGTTAACGAAAGTGTTGCAGATGCATTAACTAGCCATCCCCCAAAAGGAAGCACTTCCTCATTTAGAAGTAAGCTGGCCTCTGGAAGAGGGATATTTGTAAGCCACAATATTTTCATGAACAAAACTCTCCTTAAACCTTCACTCTAAGTAACTACATAATTCTTACATACTAAATTTTATAATATAATGATAAAAATGTACTCCATGCGCCTTAAATAAATTCCACATAGATACGATAAATTTACTATAAATATAAACTTATTAATAAATAGAAGCACTGTTTCTAAAACCAAAGTATACTCCTTTGGTATTTTAAACAATACTCAGATGAATTCAGAATAATCCTGCCTCGGGACTTTTAAACTAAATAAAAAAGATATTTAAGATACTAAGTCTCTTACCAATTTAAATAAATTTTATTCCTAATAATATTAGCTACATCTTCATTTAGATATTTTTCTATTGTGTATTATGGTAATCAGAAAATCTAAAACTTTTGTCGCTTGAACAGTACTATTCTTATTCTCCAAAATGAATATTCTAGCACTTTCAGTTAGTTTATTTATTTTTTCAGCTGGGCTTGATAATATTTCTTCAATTGCTTGTTTAAGCGAATTAATATCACTATTATTTATAGAATAGATGTATTTATCATAATCTTCTGGTATACCTTTTAATCTTGTAGTTAAAAACGGCGTTCCTGAAACCATATATTCAAATGTTTTTGAAGGAAAAGAATACATAGTATATTCATCTTCTGGATTTCTTGCGTTAATTAATATCGCGGCTTTTTTTTCATATTCAAAAACTTCCGCTCTTGGTTTAAAACCAAAATATTTAACCCTCGTATCCTTTACGGATAGATTTTCTATATATTCTCTCATGTCTCCATCACCAAAGAGCCAAAGTTCAAGTTCATCATCTTCTATTTGCTCAAAAGCATCTAAAATATTTTTGATCCCATATTCAAAAGCCAAAGTCCCTGCATACATAATAGCTTTACTCTTTGGTACCTCAGACAAATCTAGATCATTATTAAAAATACCTTCCATGACTATGTACGGTTTATTCGACGAATTTACTCTTTCTTTCATTGGTTCAGTAAAAAGAACATAACCATCGTAATTATGTTCGATAAAGTTTACTAATTTTACATAATAAGATAAAGACATTTTCTTAAGCCAATGCATTTCCTTTTGTCTTTTAGAATTCATTATATCACTTGAAAGATCCGTGAAAATATTCACTCGTTTTATTTTGAATAGCTTTGAAACTACATAAATACCAAGGGACAGCGGTGTATAGTTAAATGGTGTTAAGATAATCTTCTCCTTATTCTTAAAGTTTTTTATTCCCCATTTCAAAGTTAAAAACATACCTTGAAATAAAGAATATATTTCTTTAATAAGCGGTAAATTAATATTAGATAAATATCTCACCATATATCTATCATTTAATTGCTTTCTTCTCTTATTAAATTTTAAGAATTTTCCCCTTGGATAATATTGCTCTTGATAGAGATAATATATTTCCATATCGGCATCTTCAATTTCAGAAAAACCACTAACTAACGCTTTCTCAAAAGAATATTGTGCAACACGGGATGGTATTCCGTTAGTATTGGATATAGACTCAAGCCATTCTTCATCGCAAAGACTTCCAAAATATAAAATTTTCATTTTCTACACCTATAAAATTAGTTTTTTCAATGACTTTTGATGTCATTCTTATATTTAAATCAATAATTGTTCTGCTTATTGTTCATTTGTTAAAATATCGATTAATTGTTTTGTCTTACTTCCTTTATCTTGAGCTTCAAGCACTGTATTATATTGATTTTGTTTTTGAAGATACTGATACATTAACAAACTCAACTCTTTTGAATCAAATGCTTCAAAAAACTTTGCATTTTCATAACCTTCAAGTATCTCTTTTGCAAATGATGTATCCGCTGCAATTATAATTCCTTTGTGCATCCTTGCTTCAAGCATAGGCATACCAAAGGTTTCAATATAAGAAGGGAAAAGTAAGATTGATTTAGTATATAGCTCAAAAACTTCTTCTCTTGTCTTCGAGCCTTCAAAGCGAATAGGTAATTGTTCTTCTTGTATCTGACTATATAAATCTATCGTATATTGATCTTCATTTCCATCCAATGTAAATATTATCTCATAATCTATATTCGTTAAAACTTTTAACTGCCGACACGCCTCTACAATAATTTTATGATTTTTATATACACTGTTACTAGCAGGATAAAAGAAGGTTGATAGTGATTTTTCATTGGGCTCAAAATAATTTTTCATTGTTATATTAATAGTTGGTGGTATAACTTCAATTTTATTATCTTGAATTTGAGCTTTTTGTATACAAGCTTTTTTCATCCATTGAGTTTGAACAATAACATGCTGCACTTTCTTTATTGAGTTAATTATATTGCGTCCTATTATATTTTGATATATCCAGAACAGTTTATTATCTTTAATTGAAAATTTATAATCCACAAATGGTAAAGGTTGATGCACATAAAGAACTTGATTACAATTTGTACGTGGAATTATAACATTTTGAAGTGAAAATATTTTATCCACTTTATATTTTTTCACCAGTTCTGGAGCTATAACCTGATCAAAATAAAAACGGTGCCCCCAACTTTTCTTGATCCAAGGAAATTGTAGTACTTTTATATTATCTGTTTCTTCTAACTTAGGTGTACTTACTACAAAAAACCAATTAATACTTTTATTTTTACTTTCAACCACTTCATTATAAAAGTCATTTAAGATAGATAGTGCTCCTCCGCTTTCTGCTGGAACATCAAAAACCATAATGTTCATATTTTTATTCCTTTCTCCAAGCAATACTATTAATAATTTTAGAGAAGTTCTTAATAACCCTTACAAGTTTTAGCTACACATTCTCATTTTGATAATCATTTGTTAAATAAAATTTTTCATTACTCTCACACTTAACTCTACAAATCGAACAATGCTTTTCTTTAATTATAAGATTTAATATATAAACTCGTGTAAGTACATTTACCTCAAATGTTTTCCAAATTATAAAAACAAAAAAGACAAATCCGCCAATTGGATTTAGAACGAAAACTTTCAATCATCTATCCAACAGAACAGGATTTGTCCTACGAACGTGCTATCACTATCACATCAAGCTTCCAGCCTACAAAAACATTGTAAATTAAAGACTTCTGTTTTATTTTCAACGCGCGTGTTAAACACTCTCACACTTAATGCACGGGATGTCACTTAACCAAATCAAAAAAAGAATTACAAATAACATAAGAGATTTGTTATTTTTATCCGTTTGGAATCATGAAAAATTACTGCTTTTACTTTCCCCAAACAACTCTATTAACATAATCTGTATATGACAAAATTATTCTAAGTACCTTATCTGATACATTCGGCATGCTATAATCTCCAACAAGCCTTAATGTATTTTTTTCTTGTATTTCTAATATCCCTAATCCCTGTAATATTCGTTCTTTCCTTAAACCTACCATCATAACCGCTGATTCTTCCATTGCTTCTGGTCTTTCATGGGCTTGTCTAATATTCAAAGCTCTAAACCCAAGAACAGAAGATTCTTCACTAATCGTTCCACTATCACTAAGAACTGCTTTAGAGTTAATTTGAAGTTTTACATAATCATTAAATCCTAGAGGTTTCATCGTTTTTACTAACGGATTAAACTCTATTCCTTTAGCATCAATCATTTTTTTAGTTCTAGGGTGCGTACTTACGATTACAGGCATATTATATTTTTCTGCAATTGCATTTAAGCTATCTACTAAATCTAGGAAATTAACTTCCGAATTAATATTTTCTTCTCTGTGAGCTGACACTACAAAATATTTTTCTTCCTCAAGCCCTAATCTTTCTAATACATCTGATTCCTCAATATCATTTTTTCTTGAATTGAGAACTTCGAACATCGGGCTTCCTGTTTTAATAATTCTATCTGCTGGGACCCCTTCTCTAAGGAGATATTCCCTTGCGATATCACTGTAAGTTAAATTAATATCAGCTGTATGGTCAACAATTTTTCTGTTAGTTTCTTCTGGCACTCTTTGGTCAAAACATCTATTTCCTGCTTCCATATGGAAAATTGGAATATGTCTTCTCTTTGCTGCAATAGCACATAAACAACTATTTGTATCTCCCAACACTAAAAAAGCATCTGGTTGTACTTCTTCCATAATAGGATCTATCTTAACCAGGATGTTACCGATAGTTTCTACCGCAGTTCCAGTAGCTGCATTTAAAAAGTAATCTGGTTTTTTCAAATTAAAATCTTTAAAAAACACTTCGTTTAATTCATAATCATAATTTTGTCCTGTATGAACAAGAATATGTTCTATTGCACTTGATTCTTCTAATTTATTAATTACAGCTGATAGTCTTATAATTTCTGGTCTAGTACCAACAACTGTCATGACTTTTAGTTTTTTCATGAATCATACCTCCAAAAAGTAAGTATCCGGTTTTTCTGGATTAAAACATTCATTTGCCCACATTACCGTTATAAGATCATTTTCTCCTACATTCACAATTGAGTGAGTATATCCAGTAGGTATATCTACAACCTGTAACTTTTTACCGCTTACTCTATATTCAATAATATCGTCTGATTCTATTTTCCTAAATCGAATTAAACCTTCCCCACTAACTACTAGAAACTTTTCGTTTTTAGTATGGTGCCAATGGTTTCCTTTTGTAATTCCTGGCTTAGATACATTGATAGAAACTTGTCCTCTTTCAGATGTTCTAATAAACTCTGTAAAAGATCCTCTATGATCGCTATTCATTTTGAGATCATAAGCGAACTCATCTTCCGGCAGAAAGCTTAAATACGTGCTATAAAGTTTCTTAGTTAAATCATCTTTCATATTTGAAATACTTAAATTTGTCCTGCTTTCCTTAAAGCTTTTTATAAGTTCAGCTAACTCTCCAAGTTTAATTGTATATACCACGGGTACAACACAGTAATCATCTTGCATAGTCGGATTAAACTCTACAGCTCTTAAAAACTCCTCCAGTACATCATCTATATAACAAAGATTAAGTCCTGCATCTGGATTATTTATTTGGATATCCAAGCCCCTAGCTATATTGTGACAAAATGTAGCTACCACAGTATTATAGTTAGGTTTGCTCCATTTACCAAATAAGTTTGAAAGTCTATATACATAAACTTTTGCATCGGTTTCTTTGGAATAATTGAATAATAATTCCTCTCCTGCCTTTTTACTTCTTCCGTAAGGATTATCCTTTTCTGCCTGAATGGATGAAGTAATAAGCACTGGAGCTTTATTATCATGCCGTTTTAATAACTCTAGTAATTGAGACGTAAATCCAACATTGCCTTCCATAAATTCATTTTCATCCTCTGGTCTGTTTACACCAGCTAAATGAAAGACAAAATCACTTTCTTTTGTATATTTATCAAGCAATGTAGGATCACTTTCTTTAGTAAACTCAAATATATTGTTATATCCTCTATTTCTAAGTTCAGCGACAAGATTTTTTCCAAGAAACCCTTTTGCACCTGTAACAAGAATATTCATTAGCTAATACCGTCCTTTAGTTCATTACGTGAATATTTTTATTCCATTCCTCAAGTTCTTTTTGAACATAATCTAATTCAAGTAATTTCTCTTTAATTTGTTCTACATCAAGCATCTGTGTATTATCTGAATTATATTCCTCTACGGTAGTAAGTTTTTGATCTCCCTCAGCAAAATACTTATCATAGTTAAGATCTCTTTGATCAGCAGGAACCCTAAAGAAACCGCCTAAATCTTCTGCAACTACGTATTCTTCTTTAGTAAGAAGAGTCTCGTAACGCTTTTCTCCGTGCCTTGTTCCGATTACTTTGATTTCATTATCTGCGTTAAACAGTTCCTTTACAGCTTGGGCAAGATCGCCAATAGTACTTGCTGGAGATTTTTGAACCATAATATCGCCCGCTTCAGCATTTTGAAAGGCAAATACAACTAATTCAACTGCTTCTTCTAAACTCATAAGAAATCTCGTCATATTAGGATCAGTTACTGTTAAAGGTTGTCCTGTTTTAATCTGTTCGATAAATAATGGGATAACTGATCCACGTGAAGCCATTACATTACCATATCTTGTACCACAAATAAGCGTTCTATCTGGTGATACTGTTTTTGCTTTTGCTACAAAAACTTTTTCCATCATCGCTTTTGAAATTCCCATTGCGTTAATTGGATAAGCTGCTTTATCCGTAGATAAACAAATTACCTTTTTAACACCATATTCGATAGCAGCAGTGAGTACATTGTCCGTTCCTAAAATATTAGTTTTTACTGCTTCTAGTGGGAAAAATTCACACGATGGAACTTGTTTTAATGCAGCAGCATGAAAGATATAATCTACACCATGCATAGCATTTTTAGCACTTGCTAAATCTCTTACATCCCCAAGATAAAACTTTAGTTTATCATTTTTATATAGCTTTCTCATGTCATCTTGCTTCTTTTCATCACGTGAGAAAATACGAATTTCTTTTATATCGGTATTTAAAAACCTTTTCATAACTGCATTACCGAAAGAACCTGTTCCTCCAGTAATTAATAAAGTTTTATCTTTGAACATGATTAACATCTCCATCTACATTTATTTTTGTTAGTAATTTATTCAATCTCTCCATATATATCTGCTTAGAGAAGTTACTATCATAGTAATTCCTTGCATTTTGACCATATAAAGCATGCTTGTCTTTTTCTATAGCAAATTGCTTTATGTTATCAGCAAGTTCTTTGTAATTTTCTGCTGAAGCACACAGTCCACACTTCGCCTCATTTATTACTATTTGAGTTTCTCCATCTATGGCTCCTATAATTGGCTTACCGGCTGCCATGTAGGATTGAACTTTATTCGGTAACGTATATGATATAACTTTATTTGCTTTCAACGTAATTAAAAAAGCATCTGCCATTTCATAAAACCTTGGCATTTCTGTAATTGGATGTTGACCGTGGAATATAACATTATTAAGTTTCAGCTGATTGGTTAAGGCTTCACACTTTTCACGCGAAGATCCGTTTCCTACAATATGAAATTTTATATATTGATCTTCTTTAAGTTCATTTGCAGCATAGATAATTGTTTCTACACTTTGCATTTCCCCTATATTTCCAGCAAATACTAGATTTATAACATTATCGCTCGCATTAATAAATTTAATATTTTCAAATAATGCTTCTGCATATACTGGGAGATGGGTAATGTTTTCATGAATATCTAATGTATTTTTAAAATATTCTTCAAATAACTTAGAGCTTGTGAATATTTCATCTGCACTCTTATAAATCCATTTACTTATTTTTAATAAAACGCTATATATTTTACTATCCGATGAAATGCCGGCCGAAGCAATGCTTTCTGGCCATAAATCATGACAGTATAATACAAGAGGTTTTTTTGTTATTTTTTTTAATAATATGCCTGGCAAAGCCATTGTTACAGGCGAAAGCTGATATACTAAAATCAAATCAAAATCTTTCTTTATAAACATGGACTTTAAAGTAGAAGATATGGCAAAACTAACATAATTTAAAGCCAATCTTTTAGTCCCTTCACCTCTTCCAAGGAGCCATGAACGTATTACTTTAACCCCATTTATTTCTTCTCTTCTATTTTTAAATGCTTTATATTTTTCATCTACAATTCCACTAGGATAGTTAGGAAGCCCTGTTAAAACAGTTACCTCATGCCCTTCTTTTACTAGTTCAGAACATATATCATTAACTCTAAACTGTTCAGGGAAGAAGTATTGACAAACTACAAGTATTTTCATTATTACTCTACTCCTAAACTCTCAATCTCACTAAATTAGGAGATTTTTTTTTGATTTTTCCCCTCTTTAACCCCTTCACTTCTAACTACACTGAATATTGTCTTAAAAAACACCTGAACATCAAAAATAAAGCTCATTCTCTTAACATATTCTCCATCAAGTTCTGCTTTTATATCAATTGGCAATTCATCTCGACCATTGATTTGTGCCCACCCTGTAAGACCTGGTGAAACATCATTTGCACCATATTTGTCACGTTCTTCTATCAAATCATATTGATTCCAAAGTGCAGGCCTCGGACCAATTATGCTCATTTCGCCTTTAATAATATTGATAATTTGCGGAAGTTCATCTAAGCTTGTCTTACGCAAAAACTTACCGACCTTTGTAATATAGGCTTCTGGATTTTCCAAAAGGTGCGTAGGCATGTCTTTTGGTGTATCGATTCTCATTGTCCTAAATTTTAAAATGTAAAATTCCTGTTTATCTTTGCCGATCCGGCGTTGTTTAAATAATACAGGACCTTTTGAATCAAGCTTTATACATAAAATTAATAGTAAAAATACTGGCGATAACAATACTAATCCTACTATTGATAAAATAAAATCTATTCCTTGTTTCACATACATTTTATACATCACTTTTATTACCACCCCAATTCTACCAACATAGGTTTTTTAGGTTACTTTTAACACTTAATTAGTTTTTAATTAAAACTTTATTATTAGCAATTGCCAGCAATCTCTCTCTTATACTCTCTTTACTCATCTGTTCAAAATCATTCATAAATTGCTGTAAAATATCCTTATCCATTAAAACCGCTTTCCCTACATGAATCTTAGGAAATATCTGCTCCGGATGAACTTCACCTTCATTTAATAATTCTTCATACATCTTTTCTCCCGGTCTCAAACCAGTAAACTCAATTCCAATTTCTTCAATAGAATAACCCGAAAGGTTAATAAGGTTCTTCGCTAAATCAACAATCTTTACCGGTTCTCCCATATCAAGCACAAATAATTCTCCACCTTTAGCTAAAGTACCGGCTTGAATAACTAATCTTGAGGCTTCCGGTATTGTCATAAAATAACGAGTCATATCAGGATGGGTCACTGTTACAGGTCCACCTTTTTGAATTTGTTTCTTAAATAACGGTATTACACTTCCTCTACTCCCAAGTACATTCCCAAACCTAACGGCAACAAAGCGTGTGCTACTAACTGCCGCCATGTGCTGTATAATCATTTCCGCAAAACGTTTTGTTGCCCCCATGACATTCGGAGGATTTACCGCTTTATCACTAGAAATCATGACAAATGTATTTACTTTAAACGTATCAGCTGCTTCTGCTACATTTTTAGTACCAAAAATATTATTTTTTACGGCCTCTTCAGGATTGTGTTCCATTAAAGGCACATGCTTATGTGCAGCTGCATGATATACAATATACGGACGATACTTATCCATGATAGAAAATATTTTATTTCTATCCTGAACATCTGCAATTTCTGCTACAATCTCAATTCGATTCTTGTAAATCTCTCTTAATTCCATTTCAATACCATAAATGCTATTCTCACCATGTCCAAGTAAGACAATCTTTTCAGGACTATACTTCATAACTTGACGGCAAATTTCAGACCCAATAGATCCTCCTGCGCCCGTTACAAGAATTGTACGGCCAGTAATTGTTTCTGCTATTCCAGCATCATCTAATTTAACCGGCTCACGGCCAAGTAGATCCTCCACTTGTACATCACGAAATTCATTTACAGAGACTTTTCCTTCTAAAATACTCTCGAGCATCGGTACAATTTGAGTTTTTGCATTTGTTTTTGCGCACTCTTGAAAAATTTTATTGATCTGTTTACGGCTCAAAGAAGGAATAGCAATTATAATCTGTTCAATTTTATATTGTTCTACTATCTCTTTAATATTCTTTGTTGAACCTACCACCGGTACATTATAAATTTCTAATCTCTGTTTATTTTTATCATCATCCACAAATGCAACTGGATGTAAATCAGCCTCTTTGTTTTGGTGCAACTGCCTTACAACCATTGTTCCTGCTGCACCCGCACCAACAATAAGTGTTCTTGTTTGATTTGTATTTTGAGTAATATAAGTATCCCGGAACAAACGCCAAACAAAGCGTGAACCACCAATTAACAATAGATGTAGCATCCAAGCAATTGCTAAAATACGCACATAAATATCGTGGTTTATAATTTGTTGAACAATTGCAGTTACTAGAATAGAAAAAGTAACTGCTTTAAAGATTTGCTTTAACTCTCCAATACTTGCATACTCCCAAGCTTTTTTATACAACTTATAAATAGATGCAAAAATATGATGGCTACAAAGTAATGTAATCGAGCTAATGATTACTGTAATAGGAATATCGCTTAATGCATTCGGATGTATAAACCAATAACTTAAGTACACGGCAGTTAAAACAATAAATGAATCTAAGAAAACTAACAATGAGAGCCGTTTTGGATAACTCAATATACATGTTCCTTTCTTTACGTTGTTTAAATGAAAGTTCTAACTCTTCCTTTTCATTTCAAAAATAGACAGCTAGATTGTTCATTTTCCCTATGCAATGTACATATTACTAGCGACATAAAACACCTTTCTTTTTATAATTGCACATTCTCTTTCTGTACCAATTCATTCATATACTTCATCAACTCGTCTTTTAATTCATCATGCTGAAGTGCCATTTCGATTGTCGTTTTAATAAAACCAAACTTCTCTCCAACATCATAGCGTGTTCCTTCAAAGTCATAAGCAAACACTCTTTGAATTTCATTTAAACGCCCAATTGCATCCGTTAATTGAATTTCTCCGCCTGCACCTGTTTGCTGATCTTCTAAGAACATGAAGATTTCTGGTGTTAATACGTAACGACCCATAATTGCTAAGTTGGACGGCGCTGTTCCTTGTGCTGGTTTTTCTACAAATTTACGCACTTGGTAACGGCGGCCATTTTGCATAGTTGGATCGACAATGCCATAGCGGTGTGTTTCGCTGTCTGGTACTGTTTGAACGCCAATGACAGAAGCGCTTGTTACTTCGCATTCATTTATTAACTGACGTAAGCACGGTGTTTCTGCTTGTACAATGTCGTCACCAAGTAATACCGCAAATGGTTCGTTTCCGATAAATTTACGCGCACACCATACTGCGTGCCCTAACCCTTTTGGTTCTTTTTGACGTATGTAATGAATGTTAATCTTCGAAGACTCTTGTACTTTTTCTAATATTTCATATTTACCTTTTGATAATAAGTTTTCTTCCAGTTCAAAGGAGTGATCAAAATGATCTTCAATTGCACGTTTTCCTTTTCCTGTTACGATAATGATGTCTTCAATGCCAGATTCAATTGCTTCTTCTACGATGTATTGAATTGTCGGCTTGTCTACAATTGGTAACATTTCCTTTGGCATTGCCTTCGTTGCTGGTAAAAATCTTGTTCCCAGTCCAGCTGCTGGAATAATTGCTTTTCTTACTTGTTTCATAACAAATCCCCCTAACTACATTTTACCACTCTTTATATTATATATATCTATTTATAGAGATTTTAAAATAATAAAAACCCTAGCTACAGTGTCCTTCTACACAACTCCATAGCTAGAGTTTTTATAAATTATATTGGGCATCTAACCCATCCTCACGCCATGCTCCCGACGACAAGCGTCTAAGGTAGGTTGAAATATAATTTCTACCCACAGCACAACCGAGTGCCTCCGTTGATAACGGTCAGGAGACATCACCATTGTTTACCTTAAAAAATACCAAATATTTTTTTACGGCGAATTTGTTGTGGATCCTCTTTATAGACCGTTTTACCACTTATCAACAAATATGGATTTTCCTTAAATTCCATGAGCGTATTTGCGCTAAATTCATTTTCGATAACGTCATAACCAGCTTGTAAATGAAATGCTCTTGTCGTTGTGTTATGCGCGTCTGACGCGATCATATGCGTTAAGTTATGTTCAACAAGCTGCATGGAGAACTTTTTAATTTTCTTACCGAAGTTCCCAAGTAAGCTCCCAGCTGTTACCTGTGTTAACGCACCTTTATTTACGAGGTTATATAACTTATCTGGCCGCTCGATTAACTCGGCATTGCGTTCAGGGTGAACAATAATAGGAATCATACCCTTTACTCGTAATTCATATAACATTTGTTCAGCATAACGCGGTACGTGATTGGATGGAAATTCGATTAGTATATATTTATTCGTTTCATTTAATGTGAGAATTTTACCAGCTTCATAATCTGCTAATAAGTCCCCGTATAAACGAACTTCTTGACCTGGTAATACAATTAGAGGAATATCATGTTCTTGGAGCGCTTCATTTAATTGTTTTACTTGATGAAGAATCTCTGCACGCTCATTTATATATTTACCGTTTTGATGATGCGGAGTTGCGACGATTGTGTGAATACCTTCTGCCGCTGCTTTTTGTGCCATCGCGAGACTATCCGTTAACGTCCCGGCCCCGTCATCGATACTAGGCAAAATGTGACAATGTAAATCAATCATTGTGCTCACCCTCTTTTCTTATGTATTTTCAAGATGAAAGAGAAGTGCGCCATGCGCACATCTCTTTAGTTTGCACCGTAGTAGTAATATAGGCTCTGTTCACGTTCACGATCGTTTAGAACAACACCTAGTAATTTACCTTTTGCGGATTCTAATAATGTTTTTGCCTTTACTGCTGCTTCTTTTTCTGTTTGTTCACTACGTACAACAAGTACAGATGCATCACATTGGCTTGCCATAATTTGTGCATCCGTTACTGGTAAGATTGGCGGCAAGTCAAAGATTACTAGATCATATAAGCTGTAAGTTTGACTAAGCAGTTCTTTCATCGCCTTTGATCCAAGCAATTCTGCAGGATTTGGCGGAATTGGACCAGATGAAAGAAAATCTAATTTATCTACTGCTGTTTTTTGAATGCATCTTTCTAATCGTTCACCAGCTGTTAAAACATTTGTTAAACCAAAAATGTTGTCAACTTGAAACATTTGGTGCGTTGCTGGTTTTCGTAAGTCTGCATCGACAAGTAGGACACGCTTTCCTTGCTGGGCAAATACAACAGCAATATTTGATGTTGTCGTCGTTTTCCCTTCACTTGGATTCGCAGACGTCACCATTAAGGAATGAATTTTTCGATCTACTGAGGCAAATTCAATATTTGTACGAATGTTTCGATATTGCTCAGAAATTGGTGATTTTGGCTGGTCATATGCAATTAATTGACGGCGTTGACGATAATTTTTCTTTTTCTTAAATAAGCCTTTAAGAACCAATTGTTTGTCCCCTCACTTTCTTCGCTGACGCTGCACGTGATTTGTTTCCTACTTCTTCTTCATCCATACGCGCAACGATACCGAGAACTGGTAATCCCAATAATTTTTCTACATCTTCTTCTTTCTTTACAGTGTTATCTAAATATTCTAGTAAGAATGCTAATCCAACAGATGACACTAACCCTACAACAAGCGCCAGCATAATATTCAACGTTGGCTGCGGCTTAATTGGAGCTTGATGCTCTACTAACTCTGCTTTTGATAAAATAGTTACGTTATCTACACTCATAATTTTGGCAACTTCAACCTTGAATATTTCTGCTGTTGCGTTGGCAATATCACGGGCTACTTTTGGATCTTTATCTTGTGCCTTTACCGTTACCACTTGCGAATCTTTCTCATTCACAACTTCAACCTTATTATTTAATTCTTGCGTTGTTATATTTAAACCCAACTTTTCCTTCACTTGATCTAAAATAACAGGACTTTTAATAATGACCTTATATGTATTAGTCAATTGAATGTTTGTCTGAACTTCACCAGCTTGAATCATTGCTCCTTCTTGCTTCTTTTGGTTAACAAGAATCTGCGTTGAAGATTGATAGATTGGTGTCATAAAGAAAAAGCTCACAATCGCACTAATGATTGCTGCTCCAAATGTAATCGTAAGAATCATCGCGAAGCGTTTTCGTAAAACTTGAAATAACTCTTTTAAACTAATCGTTTCTTCCATAAGCTCCCCCAGCTCTCATAATTTTACATAACAAAAAGTATAGCATAAAAAATGTAAGGTTTTTACAAAACCTGATTTCACTAGCTATTCATAGTACTTATATTCATTTTTTTAAAAAACCTAATTTAATATTACATAATACAACTAAATATGACAACAGCCTGTCGTTAATTTACTAAAAACACCAAATCAATAATCGTGTATTTTTATACATCTAAAACATTTATATATATAAAAAACCTAAGAGTCAACAAATTTCCCTTAGGTTTTTTATTTTTTTTAATTAATAATACCCATATGTATGTTCGGACTGTGGTTTCCCATTTAGCACAACACCGAGTAATGTTGTGTTTGTATTGTGTAATACATTTTTCGCTTTTAGTGCTTGCTCTTTTTCCGTTTTTCCGCTGTATAGTACGAGTATCGTACCTTGACATTGATTTGCAACAACTTGAGCATCTGTAACAGCAAGAACTGGTGGTGTATCGAAAATAATGAGATCATAGTGCTTCTCTGCTTCTTTCAATAACTCCCCCATCATCTCTGAGCTTAGTAATTCTGCTGGATTCGGCGGGATAGGTCCACATGCTAACAGATGTACGTTTTCTACATCCGTTTTTACAATGCATTCCTGCAGTGTCCGCTGCCTCGATAATACATTCGTTAATCCCCAAACGGTATCAACTTGAAGTAGCTGATGAAGAACTGGTTTTCGCAAGTCCGCATCGACAAGCAAGATTTTTTCTCCTTGTTGCGCAAAGGTAACAGCAAGATTGGCAGTCGTCGTTGTTTTTCCTTCTCCTGGATTTGCCGACGTCACGACAAGAGAACGAATCTTTTGATCAACAGAAGCAAATTGTATGTTCGTTCGAATATTACGATATTGTTCAGCAAGAACCGATTGCGGTTTTTCGTATGCAATGAGTTTTCGCTTCGATTGCATACTTTTACGAAAAAACATAGACGACATCCTCCTTATATAAAGTGAAACCTTTATAAGTGACTACTAGCCAGCAGTACAGGCTAGATTCTTAAAAGGCGTGAGATTATACGCTTTCTAATACAAGAAATTAAAACCCCCTAAAAAATACCACATAGAAAATCATACAGTATTTCACTTATATTGAAAATGTTTTTTTACATATACTGTAAATTTGGAATATACAAATGCTGTAAACCTATTTGGAATAAATGTAACTACCTATACCTTTTTGAGATTTAGAAAAGGGGATGATTCTAGTGAAGATGTGCCTCTCTATTACTTGTAAATTCATTTTTCGGCATATAGACTGCTGTCATGCAAACACGGCAGGGACCTGTACGGATTGTCTACTTTTGTTTTCAAACCTTGCACGTGGACGGAAAAGGCCCTGACCGCTCTATGCATCGCCAGTCCCTCTCGCCCATGAAAAAAATGCTTTTCTGCCTTTTTCATAAAGTAACGGAGTAGTTACAAATAAATAAAAAAACCGTCATCATCATGACGGTTTACTCTTTCTTATCTCCAAGCGCAAATGTAATTTCCGCTTCACATGCAATTTCACCATTTACAGTTGCGACTGCTTTTCCTTTGCCAATCGGACCGCGTACACGTGTCATTTCTACTTCTAAGCGAAGCTGATCACCTGGGCGTACTTGTCTTTTAAAGCGACAATTGTCAATGCCAGCAAAGAAAGCAAGACGGCCGCGGTTTTCTTCTTTCTTTAAAACAGCGATTGCACCGACTTGTGCTAATGCTTCTACAATAAGCACACCAGGCATTACTGCGTAGTCAGGGAAATGACCGTTAAAGTATTCTTCATTTGCAGATACGTTTTTAATCCCTACCGCACGTTTTCCTTCTTCTACTTCAAGAACTTGGTCAACAAGTAGAAATGGATAGCGATGCGGGATAATTTCTTTAATTTGCTCTATGTTTAACATCACATTTCGCTCCTTTTTAGACATTAGTCTTAGTACTAGGTTATATATATTATCCCACTTTGTTTATTATTTGTCATTACAAAAAAACGAAGCAGAAATATCTGCTTCGTGTCATTTTTAAAAAAATGCATATACTCTTTCTTCTGTACAATTTTTGGTATAACAAGTATAAATACAGTTCACACGGAGATAGAAAAAGTATATGCCCAAGTTAGGGGAAGTCAATATACCAAAGGCATATTCACCTCATTTGTCGTATTCGATTTCATTATAATATATTTATATACGAGATGGAAACGACAAATTTCAACATTTTTCCCCATAATAATCTATTTTTCTCTTTTTTTCTTCATTTTTCTTTATTTTTTGTAAAAACGTTATATTTTTAAAAATAAATAAATTGATATTGTGATTTAAAAAAACGTTAGGATGTATACCTAACGTTTTTTTCATTTCCACTGATTCCAGTACGTTCCTATCGAAGAGCGCGTCGCGGTAATTTATCAATGTTCTCAAGCATGATACCTGTTCCAACTGCTACGCAATGCATTGGATTTTCCGCAATTAATACAGGTACTTTCAACTCTTCTGCAAGAAGCATGTCAATACCGTGCAATAATGCACCGCCACCTGTTAAAATAACACCGCGGTCAATAATATCAGCAGATAATTCAGGCGGTGTACGTTCTAATACACCTTTTGCAGCTTGTACAATAACAGCTGCGTTTTCTTTTAGTGCCTCTGTAATTTCTTCAGAGCATACTGTAATTGTGCGAGGCAAACCTGTTACCATGTCACGACCGCGAATTTCAAGTTCTTCACTACGTGCACCTGGGAACACTGTACCTACTTTAATTTTAATATCTTCTGATGTACGTTCTCCAATTAATAGCTTATACTTACGTTTAATATAGTTTAAGATCTCCATATCAAACTTATCGCCCGCCATTTTAATGGAAGAGGAGGTAACGATATCGCCCATAGAAAGTACTGCAATATCTGTTGTACCTCCGCCAATATCCACAACCATATTTCCGCTTGGTTGGAAGATTTCCATACCAGCACCAACAGCAGCTACTTTTGGTTCTTCTTCTAAGTATACTTTCTTACCGCCAGATCTTTCAGCAGCTTCACGGATTGCTTTTTGTTCTACAGACGTGATGTTTGTTGGACAGCAAATTAAAATGCGAGGTTTTGATAAAAAGCCTTTTACGTCAAGTTTGTTGATGAAATGTTTTAACATCGCTTCTGTAATTTCGAAGTCAGCAATTACACCATCTTTAAGCGGACGAATCGCTACAATGTTTCCAGGTGTACGCCCTACCATACGTCTTGCTTCTTCCCCTACCGCTAATACTTTTCCTGTGTTGCGGTCAATTGCCACAACAGACGGTTCATTTAATACAATTCCTTTACCTTTTACATGAATTAATACGTTGGCCGTGCCTAGGTCAATTCCGATATCTCTCGCAAACATTCCTGTGTCTTCCTCCTCAATATCTAAATCAGGTTAAACCCGAATTCTTTACACCTAATTCCTAATTTTATCATATTCTTTTCTGAAACGTAATATTGAAGAAATGAATTATGCTGAAAAAAAAGTTACTTTTCTTTGGAATGTTTGCTTCATGTCAGATTATTGACGCACGATTTTTTCTGTATCCTCTTTTTGATACTTCTGTTTCGTCGCTTCGCCGCCCCGGAGATGACGAATTGACTTATGATAATCAAGAATTTCCTTTACTTCATTTGCGAGCTCTGGATTAATTTCTGGTAAACGTTCTGTTAAATCTTTATGCACAGTACTTTTTGATACACCAAATTCCTTCGCAATAACACGAACTGTTTTTCTTGTCTCCACGATATACTTGCCAATCTTGATTGTTCTCTCTTTGATGTAATCGTGCACACCACTCGCCTCCCTAAATTGGATGTGAGAAGGGTGAAATGAGACTCGCTGCATGTGACTAAGCTGTAGGTCCGAGTGCCGTTTGTAAGCGTTATACTTTCTAGGATTTATAATAAAATGATCCACGATTTCTCACCTCAAACACTCTCTTTGCTTTGGTTTATAACCATTGTATTGCCCGCATTGTATTTATATGCTACAAGTTCTCTATTTTTGCGGACTACAGTGACAAAAATTACATTTTTTTTGAGAAATCGGTGAAAAATGAAAGTTTTTTCTTTGAAAAGGCAAAAAAATGACGCCTTCTAAAAAGCGTCATTCCTCTCGATCAAATTCTTCTTCCAAAAGGCTTTGACGGGGGACCTCTCGCTTGCTCGTAATCAAATAATATAAGGAAAACAAAACAAATAATAAAATAATTGCAATTGACACAACAAATAATAAAGACAAAACAATCCCCTCCTTTTAGTAATATATATATTCGAGAATTCTGTCCAATTTCCTTGCCGTTACAAGGTTTTTAAAAATATTTTATTTTTATATAAAAATAAAACCATCAATTCTCGTATCGAGAGTTGATGGTTTTGTACATTATTCAGCTTGTTCAGAAGATGTCGTTTCGTTCTCAGCCTGACCATTTGTTGACTTCTCTTCTTTTTTCTTGTCATCAGCTGAGCTGTTTGTTGATTTTTCTTCTTTTTGCTTATCGCCAGCTGAGCCGTTTGTCGATTTCTCTTCTTTTTGCTTATCATCAGCCTGACCGTTTGTTGATTTCTCTTCTTTTTGCTTATCATCAGCCTGACCGTTTGTTGATTTCTCTTCTTTTTGCTTATCATCAGCTGAGCCATTTGTTGATTTCTCTTCTTTTTGCTTATCATCAGCCTGACCGTTTGTTGATTTTTCTTCTTTTTGCTTATCATTAGCTGAGCCGTTTGTTGATTTTTCTTCTTTTTTCTTTTCTTGCTTTTCAGCTTTAATATCCGCAACAGACTTATTAAAGAAGCTCTCTGGGTTTACAGCAACATTATCTTTACGAACTTCGAAATGAACATGATATCCTGCATCTTTATTCACTTCGCTTAATCCTGCTTTCCCTAACACTTCACCTTGATTAATTTTCGCGCCTTTTTCCACTTTTGTGTTTCCTAAGCTTTGGTAAAACGTTGTAATACCATTACCGCTGTCAACTGTTACAACATAGCCAAGAAGTGGATCTTTTTCCGCTTTTGTAACTGTCCCGCTTAATGCCGCTGTTACATCAAATTCTTTTTCATTTTTCGCTGCTATATCGATTCCTGTATTCGCAGAGTATGTGTTGTTATAAAAAACAAGTGCTTGTTCTTGCTCCTCAGCTGCTGCTTTATCTTCGTAAAACTTCTTCTTTACAACAACTTCTGTGCCACTTGCAGTTGGCATCTTCACAACTTCTGAAGACTTGATTACTGGCATTGTTGGATTTTCACCTTGACTTTGCTGCGTTGCTTCATTTTTGTCAGGCATCTTTTTCGTATTCGTTGCTTGATACCATAGTGCAACCGTTAAAATGACTGCTGCACACACAATGTATAGTGTCGGGAATACCCAACGCTTTTGAAACAAATGGACTACTTTTCGAGAAGACTTCTTGTTTTCCCTCTCTCTCATTCTATCATCACCTCAGCAATCATTTTGAACAAGATTCATCCATCCTATACAATCTATAACTGATTACTTTTCGACAAAATTTGTAAAAATATGCATCGGAATTACAAAATTTCCGAGGAAATGATAAAAAAAAGAAAAAACTGAGCCAAAATGCTCAGTTTTTTAGTCTAGTTGTTTCTTTTTGTAGACGAAGATACAAATTATCATCAGCGCTACCATCCAAATAGCGTTATTAATCAGATGCCCTTGAATGGCAAAGAAGCCCTTTCCATGTAACGCTTTATTCAGACCCTCTACAATATGAGTTGTCGGAAGAAGCCTAACCGCTTTTATTACAACTTCATTTTTTACAAATGCTTGTAGCATCGGCCCAAATGAAAATAATATGAAGATTGGCATACCGATAACAGATGTCTGCGCGATATTTTGCGATAACAATCCAACAATCGTACCTAATATAATACATAACAATGTACCTACTAGAAGAATCACAATTAACATCCCAATGTTTCCTTTTAACACTCCTAAAATGAGTAAACTAATGAAACTCGATACTATTACAAAAAATATCGTTAATACACTTTTCCCAAAAATAACCTCTAATGGATTAGCCGGGGACAGCATTAAAACGCGTAATGTATTCTTTTCTTTTTCTTCAGCAATAATAATTGCTTGCACGAAACTCCCAATCATTGTAAGTGCCATTGCAATCGTAAAGCTAGCGATAAAACCCTTATCTGTATCCATGTTGCCATAGAACAGGGCCATTATAATTGGAAATAAAGCCATAATCAAAATTTGAGAATTTTTCCCCGCATCATACATTTCCTTCCTTACAATCGCCGAAAACCGCTTCATAGAAAATGTCATCATAATCCCCTCCCAGTTACTTCAATAAAAATATCCCCGAGCGTCGGCTCATAAGAATGAATCGATAGTAATTCACCTTTTTTCATCCATTCCGAAATACGTTTTGCTCCTAATTCGTCTTTTTGCACTGTTTCTTTTTTCTTATCTTTCAACACCACTTCAATTTTGTCTTTTGCGTATTGTAAACGGAGATTTTCTGGCGTATCAAGCGCGACAATTTCCCCACCGCATAAGAACGCAATGCGGTCGCAAAGTGTTTCTGCCTCATCCATATTGTGCGTCGTTAAGAAGATTGTCGTTCCTTCTTTATTTAAATCCCTTAAGATGTTATGAATGTTTTGAACATTCACTGGATCAAGCGCTGACGTTGGTTCATCTAAGAAGAGCATGTCTGGCTTGTGAAGAATTGCTCTTGCTAATGTCACCCGTTGTTTCATTCCTTTTGAAAGCTTTTTCACCTGTGTTTTTTTATCGTCTAATAAGTTTACCTCTGCTAACACTTCATCAATTCGTTCTTTTTTACAGTCGTATAAGTCACAAAATAATAGTAAGTTATCATAAATGCTAAGTCTTTCATATAGACCGCTGTTATCTGTTAAAATACCAATTCGTTTATAATCAATACTTCCTGGACCTGTAATATCTTTTCCTAGTACCTTTACTGTTCCTACACTATGAAGCAACTGAGACGTTAAAATTTTTACCGTTGTTGTTTTCCCCGATCCGCTCGGTCCAAGGAACCCAAAAATTTCACCTTGCTTCACTTCAATATTTACGTTGCGAAGCGCTGTTTTACTATCGAAAGTTTTCATCACATCTTTCATTTCAATTGCCAATGCCATTTCTTCATCCCCTTTGTTTTTCATTTATAGTTGAAACTCGCTTCAGCGAATTTCGTTTGTTCGTTTCGCTTTTCTTGAGTCAATCATATGAAAAACAAAGGGCCCTTGCAGTAAAATACCGGTAAAAGGAGTATTTTTACCGGTGAATGGAGCGTAATTTTAGCTCATTGAAACACCATAAGAGGCGAGTGGAATAATACTCGGGATAATGCAACATATATTTTCAACATGTAAATCCCTGCTATGCATAGCCAGATGCTCTCGCCTACCTAAAAAGAAAGGGGTTTTTATATACATTCACAGTCCAATTACATCCTTCAATTCATCCATTCTTCCTTTTGACAGCGGAATGGATGTTTTTCGTTCATCATCAAGGATTAAACTATAGCTATTTCGCGTCCATGTAATCACTTCTCGTACACGTTGTAAATTCACAAGGTAAGAGCGATGACATCTGAAGAATCCGAATCCTTTTAGACGTTCTTCTAATTCACTTAACGTAAGTGCACAAATAAAGTCACCTTCACGCACATGAATATGTGTAGTACCATTTTGCGTTTCAATAAATTGAATTTCCATCGGATCCAATAAAATGATTTTATCGTTTACTTTTGCCGGGATACGTTCTAATTTCATTTGCGGAATCATATTGATCACTTTTTCGTCTTCTACCTGTTCTTCTTGTTCAATTTCCACTTTTTTCACGCCATCTGGATGTAACACATACACATCCTCCGTTAAAGATAAAGCGTCTGAAAGAAAGGCAGAAGTAATAAAAATTGCTTTTCCTTGTTCTTTTAACTTTGTAATGACATTTCGAATAATAATCGTACTTTCAATATCTACGTTTTGTTCTGGTTCTTCCAAAATAACAAGCTCTGGATTATGTATAATACTTCTCCCAATATGAAGGCGGCGTTTTTCAGAAAAGGTTAACTCCCCTATCCGTACCTCTTTCTTATCTAGAAGACCTACAAACTGGACAACTTCATCTACCGATAATCCATTATCATATAATCCTCGCAAAAAAATAAAATAATCTTTTACCGTTAAACGTTCGTACGCCTCATCAGCTAAAAAACAAAAACCGATTCGAGAAAAACACTGCTTCCCAAGCGGCTGTCCATCAAATAACACTGTCCCCGTCGATGCCTCTTCTTCTCCCATAATAATACGGTGCAGCGTTTTACCAATATGATTGTTGCACTGGAGAACAACGCACTGTCCATTCTCAATTTTTAACTGAATAGATGGCAAAACATTCGTCTTTGCTAATTGGTTCAGTTCTAACAACGCCATCCCCTCACCCCTATGTTGGTTTTTTGTTCCATTATATCAGACACTTTATAGAAATTTATGATTAAACATCCAATATTGGAAGATTGCAATTCACACGTAACATACTCCTTTCATGAAAATAGGCTACCTCACATAAAGGTAGCCCACTTTTGTCTTTCTACTTCACCATATAACTCTTCAACTGATCGCGAAGTGCTCGCTTCAAAAACTTTCCGACAGATGTTTTCGGAATTTCTTCGACAAATAAAATATCATCTGGCATCCACCATTTTGGAAATTGATTTTCTAATAAATCATATAGCTCTTCTTGCTTGACCACTGCTCCTTCTTTTAAAACGACACACGCAACAGGGCGCTCTTGCCATTTTTCGTGCGGAACAGCAACGACAGATGCTTCTAATACTTTTTCGTGCGTCATTAAAGCATTTTCTAAATCAACGGAAGAGATCCATTCGCCGCCGCTTTTAATCAGGTCTTTCGTACGGTCAGCAATTTTAATAAAACCTTCCGGGTCGACTGTTACGATATCGCCTGTGTGCAGCCACCCATCTTTCATCGATTCTTCAGTGCGTTCGTCACGATAATAACTGCCGGCAATCCATGGTCCGCGGAGGCAAAGTTCTCCCATTTCTTCACCGTCCCAGTTTATTTCACCCTCTTGACCGATGACTTTCATTTCAAGACCTGGGAGTAAATAACCTTGGCGGGAGCGTAACTCATAATACTCTTCTTTCGGCAAATCACGTTGATACGACTTCGGACAGTTAATGACAACAGCCGGACTTGTTTCCGTCATGCCGTAAATTTGTCTGAACGCAATTTCATATTTTTCTTCATAGGTGCGAACCATACCTTTTGGTGCTGCTGATCCACCTGACCATATCGTACGAACACTGCTAATATCATATGGATGCTTTTCAAGTTCTTGTAGTAAGCCAATCCAAATGGTTGGGACACCGGCCGTAATCGTTACTTTCTCACGTTCAATTAACTCCGCTAAAATTTCCGGGGTAAAGTGCGGCCCTGGTAAGACAAGCTTTGTACCGAACCATGTACTTGCGAATGGAAGTCCCCACGCGTTGACATGGAACATCGGAACAACAGGCATACAAGTATCTGCTTCTGATATGCCCCCTCCGTCTACAAGTCCAAGCGTATAGCTATGTAGCGCAATACTACGGTGCGTGTACACGACGCCTTTCGGTTTTCCTGTCGTTGCGGAAGTATAGCACATACCGGCATCTGCTTTCTCATCTAAATCTGTTATAAATTGAAATGTTTCATCGCCTTCTTCAAGGAGTTGATCATAGTGATATGCTGGTGATAGTGTTGTATGAGGTAGTGCATCGTTATCTGTCATAATGATAAATGCTTTCACATGAGGAATTTCGTGTTGAATACTTTCTAATACAGGAACCATATCTTCATCTACTAAAATAATTTCATCTTCGGCGTGGTTAATAATGTAGGAAATGTGTTCTGCGGAAAGCCGTAAATTAATCGTATGTAATACCGCTCCGATTCCTGGAATTGCAAAATATGCTTCTAAGTGGCGATGGTGATTCCAGGCAATTGTTCCTACTTTATCCCCTGTCCTAATCCCCATTTTCTGTAGCATACTTGCAAGCTTTCTTGTCCTCTTTGCGATTTCTCCGTATGTTAATGTTTGAATACGTGATGCTGTACGTGAGACAACTTCCTTTTTGGAAAAATATTTCTCTGCCCGTTCCAGCATTGCCGGAATGAGAAGTGGTACATCCATCATCATCTTTCGTTCCCCCTATCATCATTGTATACCTATAGATACAACTGTATTATAACACGACAAACCTAGGCAAAAACTAACAACCGTTCTTTCCTTTTCTACAAAGTATGACAAATAATCCCATAACAAAAGTGATGTATTCGCATCAGGGGCACCGTTTACCGGCGATTCGGCACAACATAAAAAAGCACAGCGCCGCCGCACTATGCCTTTACTTCTTCGCTGTCAATTTTCCCTCATATTGATTCAGCGTTGCAATTGCCACACCTTTATAATAGTGAGCCACAATGTCTGTATACACCTTTCCTTCCTTAGCCATTCCATTTGCACCGTATTGGCTCATTCCGACGCCGTGACCATAGCCTTTCGTTGTGATGACAATTTGATCACCTTGCTGCTTCCACATAAAGTCGGAGGAACGTAAACCTAATTTTTCTCTTACATCTTTCCCTGTTAATGTTTTCCCTTGAAAGTCAACTTCCTTCACACGTTTTCCTTCTGTACGATCTTTAATATCGCCAACCTTCCCATTTGCTAATACTTTTACACCAAGACGTTTTTGAAAGTCAGCAACAGCAAACTTTTGTTCACTCGTAAATTTCGGTGCTTGTTGATCCCAAGGACTATTTACACTTTTTAAGTACGGGTAGTCACTGCCCCAATAGTCTGCGGCATTTTCTGTATAGCCATTGCTTGTCGAGAAAAATGACGCTGTAATCGGATTTCCTTCATATGTTAAAACTTGTCCGGCTGTCTTTGCTACCGCTTCTTCAATCCGTTTCATTTTTCCTTCATACTCTTTGCCCCATTGTTCTTTTAGCTCCGCTTTACTTTTGTACACTTGATTTTCTACCGTATCTGTTACGTCCGCTTTATTTTGAAGCTTTTGTTCACTTAACATACGCTTTACAACGAATGTACGCGCTGTTAATGCCTGTGCTTTTAATGCTTCCATTTCAAAGTTTGCTGGCATTTCTGCCGCAACAACGCCGGCAACATAGTCTTCAATTGAAACCTTTTCAATCTTTTTTTGCTGACTGCGATACACAGATACTTGCACATCAGTTTTTGCATTTGAGGGAGCCGGTACGTCTTGTGCGGACTTAGGAGCAGAAGGTGAATGATCCTTTCCTTCTTTCATTTTCCCAAACGGAAAAACAAGTATGCTTGGTACGATAATCACTAACGCTATCAACAACGTTATGATGACGATAATGGGCTTTGTTGTTTTCATGATCTTCCTCCACTATGAAATTAGACTCATTTCATTCTTATGGAGTAAGACAAGCATTTAGAACACGGTCTTTTGCTTCTTTCTATATAAATGCAAATTGAAAAACTAGCGTAAGCACTTAGTTATTTTATGAAAAAAGGCAGAAAAGCATTTTTTTAAATGGGCGAGAGGGACTGGCGATGCATAGTAACGGTCAGAGCCTTTTTTGCCCCGCGCGAAGTTCAAACAAAGAGTAAAGCAAGAGGAGGCCATACTATATACAAGTGATGGGCCCTTTCTATTTTCAGCATATCGATAAAATACTTCTTATTTTTCAAAGCAATGACTTTTTCAATGCCTTCAGCGAGAGCAAGCTCATTTCTTCTGCATAACAGCGATTTATATAACATGGAACAAAATCAAATTTTTAGAATCTTCCACAAAACAGGCATAAATATTATGTTTCTTGACTATAACAATAAGAGTACATGAAAAAATAGCTTCCATGCCTTTGCATAGAAGCTACCTTGATTAAGCGTGAAGATCAGATACTTGTTGTTCTACTACTTCCGCCACTTGTTCAGTTACACGTTCAATATCTGCACCTAGTGCAGCTAACTTACCGTGGAAGTTTACATATCCGCGGTCAAGATGTTTTAATTCTGTTACACGTGTATGACCTTCAGATACTAAACCAGCTAAGATCAATGCTGCTGCAGCGCGTAAGTCTGTTGCTGCTACTTCGGCACCTTGCAGATTACCTGGTCCATTCATAATTACAGAACGGCCCTCGATTTTAATATCTGCATTCATACGACGGAACTCTTCCACATGCATGAAACGGTTTTCGAATACTGTTTCTGTAATCATGCTTGTGCCATTTGCTTTCAGTAATAATGCCATCATTTGTGATTGCATGTCTGTTGGGAATCCTGGGTGTGGCATCGTTTTAATATCAGCCGCTTTTAACTTCTCAGGACCGATAATACGAATACCTTCGTTTTCCTCAATAATCGTAACTCCCATTTCTTCCATTTTCGCTGTAATAGAGCGTAAATGTTCTGGTACAGCATTTTCAATTAACACGTTTCCGCCTGTAATTGCTGCTGCAACCATAAATGTTCCTGCTTCAACACGATCAGGAATAATAGAATGGTTTGCACCATATAATTTATCGACACCTTCGATACGAATTGTACCAGTTCCAGCACCACGTACTTTTGCTCCCATCGCATTTAAGAAGTTCGCTAAGTCTACGATTTCTGGTTCTTTTGCTACATTTTCAATAACTGTTGTCCCTTCTGCTAATACAGCAGCAGACATGATGTTTTCTGTTGCCCCTACACTTGGGAAATCTAAGTAAATTTTTGCACCTGTTAACTTACCGTCTACATACGCCTCAACAAATCCATTACCAACTTTTACTTTTGCTCCCATTGCTTCAAAGCCTTTTAAATGTTGGTCAATTGGACGTGAACCGATTGCACATCCACCAGGAAGCGCAATACGTGCACGGCCATTACGTGCTAAAAGCGGCCCCATTACAAGAACGGACGCTCGCATTTTACGTACATATTCAAATGGTGCTTCGATGTTTAGTTCTTTTGATGCGTCAATTGTTACTTCATTGTTTGCAAAAAATACTTCTGCATTCAAATGACGCAATACCTCATTAATTGTGTATACATCTGATAATTCTGGTACTTCAGATAGTACATTCTTTCCATCACTCGCTAATAGGGCTGCAGCGATTATAGGTAATACAGCGTTTTTTGCGCCCTCTACGCGCACTGTGCCGTTCAACCGCTTTCCGCCACGGACGATGATCTTTTCCAAGTTATTCCCCTCCGTGTCCTTTTTTCACATCTATTCAATACTCAGAAGTTATGATCGGTGTGCCAACCACAATTGTATTCTTGTTGTTCGTAGAACGTATTGCTATTTGCACATTGATTTTCTCTTTATTTGTTGAAAGAGCGTCATTCCACTTTTTATTATATGCGGAGACTGACACAAATGCTCTTTCTTCTATTTTTTCAATCGTTCTTGCTGAAAGATCTTTCAAAACTTCATTGGTTTTATCTTGCAAAACACCTTCAATCTTATCACTGAGCGCACCTTGAATACAAGTATAAATTTTTGGTTTTGTATCAAAAATTCTAATCGTTTTATCTGTATGTTCAGGGTTCCATTTCGTCCCGCTCACTTCATATATAATAAAAGTGTTTTCTTTAGTATTTTCCATTGCCCACGTAACTACTAGCCTTTCTTCATGAGAAGAAAATTTTTTTTGCGCAGTTGCTTTGTAGCCATCTTTAGATTGCTCAATTTCCCATTCTGCTACATTTGCACGTTCCTTCACTTGCCTTAATAGTTTTTCAAACGTATGTATATCGGAAATTGTCTTTGTTTCCCTTGCTAACCAAGACCAACGCTGAACAGTAGCACCGTTCTTTTCTAAAGCAGCAATCATACTTTCCATTTTTTCTTGATCGCTCACAGGTTTCATTTCTCGATATCCAACTAAAAATATAACTACACTCACGACAATCAACATCATGGCTTGTATTTTTTTCACGTTCATCCCCTCCTAGTCCCCATTGTTGACGGAGAAGGATGGTTCTATACGTTGTACTTTTCTACTTTACAAGGTACGTTAAACTCTTTGAATAACCTAAATAATCAAGAAAAAAGTTACTTACAGATGTACCGATGGCAATCGTTACAAGAATAAGAAGCACCCTCGTTTGCATGACTTTTCCCGGCTTCATTAATCGCTCTAGATGAAGACCTTGCAGCGCCCACCACGTGATGGTAATAAACAGTAAATGCGACACAATTGCAATGAGTGCTTGTTGCCCTAAAATTTGTGCCATAACCAATCGACCCTCCTGCTCTAACGGGAAGCTGCCCGTATGAACCTTGTTTACTACTCATGTAGTAAACGAAAATTTACCAAAACAAAAAGTGCAGAGTTTAGGCTCTACACTTTCAGTTTGTACTATTGTACCATGTTCCCAAGAAAGAAGAAATCTTTCATCATTGGAAAATAATTATAAAAGAAATTGTAACCGCCGGCTGGTAATACACCGAGTACAACTGTTGCAATCGCACAAAGGCCTACAACGATTTTTAGGTTAACCGGAAGAACGATGCGCTCCTCGCTTTCTCCCCGGCGAAAAAACATTTGCTGCAAAATGCGAAAATAGTAAACGAAGGAGATAACCGTTGTCCCCATCATAATTGAGGCTAACACGTAATGAGCTGGCTGGACGATAAATGCTCCTAAAAAGATGTTAATCTTCCCAATAAATCCGGCTGTCCCAGGAATACCAGCAAGTGACAGAATAAAAATTGTCATCATAATCGCCGTAAACGGTGATCGTTTATACAAACCAGCAAAAGCGGTCGTATTTTCCTGTCCCGTTTGTAAGATTATACCGTGGATAATTGCAAATGCTCCGATATTCATCAGCACATAAGCAAGCATATAAAACCACATGCTATCTATAAGAAACGGCGACATTACAACAAGCGGTACGAGTAAATACCCAGCATGCGCCACCCCTGAATATGCAAACATCCGCTTTATACTGCATTGCTTTAAAGCAACGCTATTCCCAACAATCATCGTTATCCCAGCAAGAACGGCAAGATAGATACTCATATTACTAAATAGGGATGCTGCCCCGTCTTGCACAGGAATTGCTCCGAAAATGATTAAGAAAATGCGCACAATCATTACAAACCCAGCAATTTTTGATACAGTTGCTAAGAATGCCGTAACAGGCGTTGCCGCTCCTTCGTACACATCAGGTGCCCACATATGAAATGGAACAGTCGCAATTTTGAAAGACAAACCGACAAAAAGCAGGATAAACGCAAGCGACAGCAAAAGTTGTATATCACCGCTCACACCCTGTACGAACAAGCGCTGCATATCTAAAATATTTGTTGAGCCTGTCAGTCCGTACAGGTAGCTCATTCCAAACAACGTAATGGCCGTAGAAATACCACCGTTTATGACATACTTCATCGCCGCTTCATTCGAAACTTTATGATTCTTACGAATACCGACTAAAATGTACGAAGACAATGACAATAACTCAAGACCGACAAACAGTGTAATAAAATCACTGCTAGATGCCATAAACACCGCGCCAAGCAGCGCCGTTAAAAATAAGTAATAATATTCTCCTATGTCTTCAATCGGCTGCTTATCATCATCGCTCACCGCAAGGAGTAATACAAGAATACCGCCGAGTAATAAGAGCGTTTTAAATGCTTTTGAAAATCCGTCCAATATAAACGATCCATCTAAAATCTCTCCAGCCGGTGCACCGTATAATGTCACGAGCTGCGCAAGTGCGAGCACAGCCGTTCCAATTGCCCCGTATGCTAAATTCCGGCGCCGAAACGTTTGTTTTGCAAACAGATCGAGAAGTGATAGAAGAATAGCCCCGCCAAGCAAGATAAATTCCGGCGTCATCAAATGCCATGATAAGCCTAGTAATGTTTTCATGTCCATTCTATCTACCCCCTAACGACTGTAATGTGTCACGAAGCGGTTCACCTAGTACATCTGGCAAAATACCGATCATAAGAATACACGCTAGCAAGATCACCACTGGAATATACTCAAATCCGTGTAGATCGCTCTTCGCTTCGCACTCGCTTTTTCCAAATATAACTTGCATCGCCGCTCGAAGTACGTACGCGGCTGTTAAAATAATCCCGATTGCCGAGACCGCTGCTAATACCTGGTGCTCTTGAAACAAGCCAAGAAATGCGAGAAATTCACTTACAAAGCCAGACATTCCAGGCAGTCCGAGCGAGGCCATGCTCCCCGCTAATAAGAATCCGCTAAGCACCGGCACTTGCTTCGCTAAGCCGCCAAGCTTTGTAATATCAGAAGTATAAAACCGCTGCTCGATTATACCAAGCAAGAAAAATAACAGCGCCGCAATTAAGCCATGGGAAACGACTTGAAACAATGCCCCTTTCACTCCCGCCGCGTTCAGCGCGGCTAAACCGAGTAATACAATTCCCATATGCGAAATACTAGAATATGCGAGCACCTTTCGAAAATCTGTTTGAACAAGTGCTATGAGTGCACCATACAGCAAGTTAATAGCTCCTAGAACTCCTAAAACAATTGCAAATTTTTCAAAGTACTCCGGGAAAAGTCCCATTCCAAAACGGGCAATCCCGTATGCTCCAATCTTTAAGAGGACACCGGCATGCAGCATAACTACCGCTGGGTGCGCCTCCACGTGGACATTCACCATCCAGCGGTGCAGCGGAAAGACTGGAAGTTTAATCATGAATGCAATCATAATCGCTAGAAATAAACCAAACTGCAAGGAGTTAGACAGTTCACCAACCGTTGTCATTTCTTTTCCTGCTAAAACGACTTGCAGCTCAGCAATATTCGTTGTACCTGCTCTTGCAAATAAAACGGAAAAAGCAATAAGCAAGATTGCGGAACCGATGCCGTTATAAATTAAATAGCTGTACGCCGCTTTTTCACTGCTAAATTTCCCCCATTTCCCAACAAGTAAAAACATAGCTGGCAGTGTAATTTCAAAAAACACGAAGAACAGTAGCAAGTTTTCCGCAGCGAAGACGCCAAGCATGCCGATTTCAAGCATAAGCAAGAGCATGTAGAAACCTTTTACATGCTTTGTAACGGAAAAGGCCGTAATAGCTGCCAATGTCGCCAATAATGCCGTAAGAAACATCATAACGAGCGAGAAGCCATCAATGCCAAGTTCGTAATAAATGGTAAACAGTTCTTTCTCTAGACTTGGAAAGTTGCCAAATTGAATCCACTTTACCTTTTCTGCAAACATCGTTAAACTTTTTCCTGATGCGTATGTACTTGCGATAAAGAGCGCGGATCCGAGCGGAAGTAATGTTCCAAACAGGCCAACAATTCTCGCTGCTCTTTCCTCTTTCTTTGGTACAAATGCCAGCAAGATGATACAAAGCAGCGGGGAAAAAATGAAGAAAGATAATAGAAAGGAACTCATTGTCCATACCCCCCTGTCAATAACAGAATCACCACGAGTGCAGCTAAGCAAACCGCTGTAACTGTGCCGTACATTTGCACTTGTCCGTTTTGTAGTTTCGAACCAATCGTACTCACACCTTTTACGATACCGCCAAGAAGTTGCATTGTTCCTTCCACAATATGCGTTTCAAAGAAATATAGAACAGATGCAATGCCTTTCACAAGCGGAAGTACGGTTACGCTATACAATTCATCAATATAATACTTCTCCTTTAGCAAGCCGTGCACGGCAGCATTCTTCCCACCAAGCCAATCCCTTGAAATGGTGCGCTTTCCATAGATCAAATATGCTAAAGCAATCCCAGCCAATGAAACGAACGTTGCCACAATCATAATCCAGACCGGGCCATGAGCCTCTCTCACTTGAAACGCCGCGTCTTTTGTAAGCCAATCCCCAAGAAACGTTCCAAACCAAGGTGTATTCACATAGCCAGCCCCAATCGCCAGGACGCCAAGAACCATCATTGGCACTGTCATTACCTTCGGAGACTCATGCACATGTTTCTGCTCTCCGCGCGCCTCTCCCGTGAAGACAAGGAAGTACAAGCGAAACATATAGAAAGCGGTGAAGAAAGCTGCGATTACCGCAAGAAAGAATAAACCGTAATTGCCGCGCTCCCACGTCGCCGCTAAAATTTCATCCTTACTAAAGAAACCCGAAAATAACGGAACACCGCTAATCGCAAACGTTCCAATTAAAAACAATATGCCGGTCACTTTCATCTTCTTAAACAGGCCACCCATTTCTTCGATGTTTTGCGTATGCACCGCATGAATGACGCTGCCGGCTGCTAAGAACAATAACGCCTTAAAGAAAGCGTGCGTCGTTAAATGAAACACCCCAGCCACGTACCCAGCAGAACCGAGCGCAAGCATCATATAACCAAGCTGGCTCACCGTAGAGTAGGCTAATACACGTTTAATGTCCGTTTGCACAATACCAATAGATGCTGCAAAAATTGCCGTAATACCGCCAACAACTGCAACAGTTTGCATCGCTGCCTCGCTCGCTGCGAAAAGCGGGAACATCGTGGCAACTAAATATACCCCAGCAGCGACCATCGTCGCCGCGTGGATCAGCGCTGATACTGGCGTCGGACCTTCCATCGCATCTGGAAGCCACGTATGGAGCGGAAACTGACCTGACTTCCCCATTGCGCCGACGAAGATTAAAATCGCCGTTAATGTAATCATCGCCTGTGAAATTTCTCCAGCTTGTACGGCTTGAAAAATGACATCGTAATCAAAACTTCCAACTTGCCAGAATAATAGAATCATCCCGATAAACAATAGGGCATCACCGATACGCGTCATAATAAACGCTTTTTTCGCAGCCGCCTTTGCTCCTTCTTTAAAGAAATAGAAACCAATCAATAAGAAAGAACCGAGTCCTACTAACTCCCAAAATATATAAAGCTGTAATAAGTTAGTCGAGATGACGAGCCCAAGCATTGCAAATGTAAACAATCCTAAGTATGCATAAAAGATATGAAGTCTTTCATCGCCGTGCATATATCCTTTCGAATACAAATGAACAAGCAAACTGACAAGTGAGACAATAAAGAGCATTAATGCGTTTAATGCATTGACTTCAAAACCAAAAGAAATGTTCATATCCCCAATTTGGAGCCAAGTCCATTGCTGCTTTACCGTTTCTGATGATAGCCGTTCTATTAATACAACTACCGCAGATGCAAATGAAAGAAAAGTAAGCAATATGCCAATCCAGCTGCTTCCTTCTTTTAACTTCTTACCAAACATCACGAGTAAAACGAAAGACACAAGCGGGAAAAGCGGTATTAGCCATGCATACTCACCCATCACGAAATCCCCTCCCCTTTTCGGTCATCACCTTAATGCTTTAACGAATCCATTTCATCTGTATTAACAGTTGCTCGGTTTCTATATAAAGCAATTAAAATCGCCAAACCAACCGCTGCTTCAGCTGCAGCAACGGACATTGTGAACAATGCAAAAATTTGTCCCTTTAAATTTGGAAACATCCCTAATTTACTAAAGGCAACTAAATTTAAGTTCGCCGCATTTAACATAAGTTCAATACAAACGAATACAATTACTGTATTACGCTTCGTTAATGCTCCAAATAAACCGATGCAAAACAGTATAATCGCAAGCGTCAGGTACGCAGAAGCTGGAATACTATTCATGCGAATCCCCCTTTTTCTTGCCCTTCTTCGCAAGTACAATCGCTCCCACAAGGGCAACCAGTAATACAACAGACGTTAATTCGAACGGTATTATATATTTCGAATACAACAATTCCCCAATCTGACGTGTATTTTGTTCATGAAGCACCGGACCATCTTGAACACGCCCACTCTCAAAGTCGACGTTATTCACCCCAAAATACAGCACCGATCCGAAGACGACCACAGCAAGAAAAACAATGAGTTTACGCCAGCCAAAATGTGATTCTTCTTGATCATTATGATTTGTTAACATAATGCCAAAAATCATAATAATCGTAATCGCACCGGAATAAATCAAAATTTGGACAACCCCGACAAATTCTGCTGATAGCATGAAATAAATCCCGGCGATACTAAGGAATGTAAATACTAGAGCGAGCATCATATGCATCACTTTCGTTAAGTTCAGCATAAGTACACCGCCCATGATCGCAAGCAGGGCTAATGCTAAAAACGCTACTAACTCGCCGCTCATGCTTTATTCTCCCTTCTCACATGTTGATCATTTTCATCAAGCCACTGTAAGTTTTTAAATAAATCATCTCGCGAATATTCGGCTAGTTCAAAGTTATTTGTCATCACAATGGCTTCTGTCGGGCAAACTTCCGTACAAAGATCGCAAAGAATACAAATTTCGAAATTAATATCATACGTATCAATGATTTTCCCTTTCTTCTCTGGATCTGGGTGCTTTTTCCCTGTTAGTTGAATGCAGTCTGTCGGACAAATATTTGCGCATTGATTGCACACGATACATTTTTCTGGATAAAATTTTTGAATACCGCGAAAGCGATCTGGGAGTGGTAGTGGCTGATTTGGATAGTCGTACGTTACTTTTTTCTTACTTAAATTGCTAAGTGTATACTTTAAACCTTTAAATAATCCCTTCATTGTACTCCTGCCCCCTTTTAGATTAGAAGAACAATTCTTTTATCAATGCCGCTAAGAAAATATTCGCAAGTGCTACCGGCAGTAATACTTTCCAGCCAAACTCCATTAATTGATCTCCTCGTATACGCGGGAACGTTACGCGGAACCAAATTAATAGAAAGACAACCGCACTAAATTTGAGCGCGAACCAAACAGCCCCTGGAATAAACGCTAGAAATGGAATTGGCTGCCACCCTCCTAAAAATAATACTGTCATAAGCGATGCCATTCCGAAGAAATACACATACTCAGAAAGCATAAAGAACGCCCAGCGAAATCCCGAATACTCCGTGTGATATCCAGAGACGAGCTCTGATTCGGCTTCCGGTAAATCAAACGGCGTTCGGTTCAATTCCGCAACAGCTGCGATTAAAAAGACGATAAAACCAATTGGCTGCACGAAAATGTACCAAATCCCTTCTTGCGCCTCTACAATATCATTTAAATTTAAGCTGCCTGTTAGAAGGATGACCCCAATTACGCTCATCACAAGTGGAATTTCATAGGAGATCATTTGTGCTGCGGCGCGCATTCCGCCAAGTAATGAATATTTATTGTTAGATGCCCAGCCCCCAGTTACAACACCAATTGTCGTAATCCCTGAGACTGCAATGTAATACAGTAGGCCAACGCCAATGTCGGCAAACTGCAACTTATCTGTAAACGGAATGACCGCTAGTACCATGAATGCCGGAGCAAACGCAATGACCGGTGCTAATATGAAGAGCGGTTTATCGGCTGCTTTGGGAATCGTATCTTCCTTTAGCAAAAGTTTTAATACGTCTGCTACTGTTTGCAGCAGTCCAAACCGGCCGCCCACTTGGTTCGGTCCGATACGTCCCTGCATAAATCCCATTACTTTTCGTTCTGCTAAAATCCCATATGTAACAAAGCCAAGAACGACAAACAACAACAACGTCGCCAATCCGAAAAAGATAAGAAAATTCGTCCAGCTTGCGGGTGACTCTAAGAGGTTTTGTATCATCACCCATCAACCTCCCCAAGTACAATATCAATGCCGCCTAAAATTGTAATTAAGTTTGCGATATTCTCACCTTTCAAAAGCTTCGGTAAGATTTGCAGATTATAAAAAGATGGGCGGCGGAACTTTAAGCGATACGGCTCTTTCTTTCCATCACTTGCAATGTAACAGCCAATCTCGCCGCGCGGTGACTCAATTCGCACGAATGCTTCACCTTTTGGTGGTTTAATAATCTTTGGCACCTTTGCTAAGATTGCTCCTTCTTTCGGAAACTGCTCTACCGCTTGTTCAATAATTTTCAGCGACTCTTCAATTTCCTCCATTCTGCAAACGTAACGATCCCAGGCATCTCCCACCTCACCGACAGGAACATCAAAATCAAAACGGTCATAAATAGAGTATGGCTCATCTTTCCGAAGATCCCATTTCACACCTGTGCAGCGCAAGTTTGCTCCGCTTAACGAATATTGCAGGGCATCCTCTGCCGAGTAAGTACCGACTCCCTTTACGCGGTTTAAGAAAATTTCATTGCCGCTCACAAGGTCGTGATACCCCTCTAACTGCTCTCTCATATAAGGAACAAACTCCTGCACTTTTTCAATCCAACCGTCCGGCGCATCCCACTTTACCCCGCCAACACGCATATAATTAAACGTTAAACGCGCTCCGCATAATTCGTTCAGTAAGTTAATAATCATCTCGCGTTCGCGAAATGCATATAGAAATGGACTGACCGCTCCAATATCAAGCAAATTAGTCCCCCACCAAACAAGGTGACTTGCCACGCGCCCAAGCTCCATTGCAAGTATGCGCAAATATTCAGCGCGCTCTGGTATTTCCAGCCCCATCATCGTCTCCACTGCGTGGCAGATGACATAATTATTTGTCATGGCCGCTAAATAATCCATTCGGTCTGTGTATGGAATAATTTGCGTATACTGCAAACTTTCCGCAATTTTTTCCGTGCCGCGGTGCAAATAACCAATTACAGGTGTAGCTTCCTTAATGATTTCCCCATCAATTTTAATAACGAGCCGAAATACACCATGCGTACTCGGATGCTGCGGCCCTACATTTAAAAGCATTTCTTCTGTACGAATCATGTTTTACACCCCCGCATCAAAAGGCTCATAATCTTTTCGCAGCGGATAGCCGATCCAATCGTCTGGCATCAAAATCCGCTTTAAATTTGGATGCCCTTCAAACACAACGCCAAGCAAATCAAACGCCTCGCGCTCCGGCCAATCTGCCCCGCTCCAAAGCGGTACAATAGAAGACAATCTTGGCTCTTCCCGGTCAAGTTTTACTTTCACCGCTACGGATTGCTTCTTGCCGTATGAAAATAAATGCACATACACTTCCATATGCGTAGCAAAATCTGTTGCATGCAACTCCGACATATAATTAAATACCAATTCAGGATCTTTCTTTAAAATCTCCATCACATCATAGTAATGGACTACTTTCACAACGAGCGTTGGAACATCCTTAGACAACCTATTAATATAGAAATCCTCTAGCACACCTTCGCCAAGCTTTGCTGTCACTGCCTGAACATACGCATCTAAATGCGGCTGATTTTGAGAAGGTTTTTCTACTTTTTCTTCTTCCTCTTTCTTCCCTCCAGCAGCGCGGGCCTTTGCTGCAGCTGCTGCTTTCGCTTTTGCAACCGCAATTGCTTTTTCCTTCTCAGCGTCTACGCTTCCGCCTTCTAATACTTTCTGTTTCGCTAACGCGGCCGCCTTTGCTTTTGCTACTGCCGCTGCTTTTGCCTTCGCGGCTGCAATTGCTTTTTCTTTCTCATTATTTTCTGTGTCAGACGCGTTCTCCTTTTCTTTCTGCTTCGCTAGTGCGGCCGCCTTTGCTTTTGCTGCCGCCGCTGCTTTTGCCTTCGCGGCTGCAATTCCTTTTTCTTTCTCATTATTTTCTGTGTCAGACGCGTTCTCCTTTTCTTTCTGCTTCGCTAGTGCAGCTGCCTTTGCCGCTGCCGCTGCTTTCGCCTTCGCCGACGCTTTCGCTTCCTCTGCTGCGCGGCGCTTTGCTTCTGCTATATCTATTTCACCCTTACTTGATAGCGCTTTCTCTTTTTCTTCTACATGATGACCCTCATTTTCCTGACGTGCCGCGAGCCGCTTTTTGGCCTCTTCCTTTGCAAGTCTTGCTGCTTCTTTTTTCAGATCATCTATATTTTTATCTTGATTGCTCATTTATTCGTCACCTGCTTCCCTGTCTTTGCTTCGTAACGAATCTTTTCTTTTAATTTATTAATCCCGTAAATTAAAGCTGCTGGATTTGGTGGACAACCAGGAATGTATACATCCACTGGTACGATTTGATCTACCCCTTTTACAACGGCATATGAATTTACATACGGTCCACCCGCCGTTGCACAAGATCCCATGGCAATGACCCACTTCGGTTCTGGCATCTGATCATATAACCGCCGAACAATTGGAGCCATTTTCTTCGTTACCGTTCCAGATACGATCATGACATCCGATTGACGCGGAGATGTACGAAAAAACGAACCAAATCGATCTAAATCATAATGTGAAGAACCGACTCCCATCATCTCAATTGCACAGCACGCCAATCCAAATGTCATTGGCCATAATGAATTACTGCGTGCCCACCCTTTTACTTGTTCGAGCGTCGTAAAAAATATATTTCTTTCTAACTCAGCACGTTCCTGTGGATGAATATCTTCAAAATTTATAGCCATTGTAACACCTTCTTTTTCCAAGCATATGCAAGACCAATAAGTAGCATAATAACAAAAATGAGCATTTCCACTAATGCAAATAACCCCAGTTTGTCATACGCTACCGCCCACGGATATAAAAACACAGTTTCCACATCAAAGATGACAAAAAGCAATGCAAAAATATAATAGCGGGCATGGAAGCGGACGTTTGCATCATGAAACGGCTCAATTCCACTTTCATATGTTGTTTTCTTCGCTGCACTTGGTTTATGTGGACGTAGTAATTTCCCCAAGGTGAGTGCGACAACCGGCAACAATATACCTAATAGCAAAAAAATACCGACAATCATATAACTATTTTCATATACATTTACCATTGCGAAACCCTCTCCCCCCTCATAAAAACAAGTTCACTCAGTACAAGTTATGATTCAATTGCATTATTTATTATTTTTTAATTTTTCTAAATAATGCGATTATAGATATTATAGCAAATTTCAAATTCTTATGTCGATACATTGGAAAAAAAGGAATGAAAATAAGAGAGTCTGCCGCATGCCCAATAACCTAAGCTTTTGAATTACCTTCAAAACAAAAATATCTATACACTCCCCCTCATTTCTCATCTAACTTGAATATGAATTTTTAGATAACCTTTATTTTCATATCTTCTATGGAAAAAACAAAAGACGACCAATATAAAGTCGTCTTTATTCTAAGAAATTATTCTTTCATTGAACCTTAAGATACAATTCTTCTAAATCCTTGATATTCTCACCCGTATAAATCAAATTGTTGTTACGGATAATCCCAATATTATCAGCTAACTTTTCAGCTAAATCCATAATATGTGTTGAAAGTAAAATTAAAGCACCAGCTTTAGATAATTCTTTTAATACATTTCTAAATAAGACTATTTGTTCTGGATCTAGGCCATTTGTTGGCTCATCTAACAATATAATTTTAGGCTGATGAATAATGCTACTTATAAAAGCAACTCGCTTTTTTGTCCCCTGTGACAATGACCCCATTGTTTGATTTCGATATTCATGTAAGTTAAACAAATCAATCCATTTATTAATCCGATCTTCTAAAAAATCTTCTTCTATCCCCTTTAATTGTCCTACCAATCGAATCATTTCCGTTGTAGTTAAAAAAGGATAATAATATGGAAATTCTGTTAAATATCCTATATTTCCTTGTAAAAATTCATTAATATTTTTCCCTTCTGAACTTAGCAAAGTTATACTACCAGAAGTAGGCTTAATAGCATTTGCTAATAAATTTAGAAAGGTTGTTTTTCCTGCTCCATTCGGTCCCAAAAGAACATAAATATTTCCAAAATTTAAAGTCCAATTTATATTATTCAAAGCAATTTTATTATCATATGAGTAAGATAGATTACGTATTTGTAAACTAAATTTATCAAGCATTAAAAAAACTCCTTAATTTTTCTTCTGAATTTAATAAATTTATAAATGCGAAACTTGTTAACAACACCTCTACAATTAATAAATTTACTGAAATTAAATAACTAGAAAGCACGACTATCACACATACTCCTGATACTACGATACCCTTTACATTTATACGATAGTATGTTTGACGATTAAAATCAGAAAAACAAATGCTAATAAATATATATAACATACTTGTTAAAAAGCTAAATAAGAGCAAAACAAATACATTTTGCAACATTTTTACTATATGATCACTATAATATATACTCCAAAAAATATAATCACATATACCAATAAACGATACCAGTGAAAAACAAATAACCCATTTAGTAAAAACTAATTTTTTTAAAGGCAATCTAGAATAAATATATAAATTAATTGTAGATTCCTCTAAACCAATACTATTCAGAGTCCATGTATCATGCATCAACGCAATTAATACCATTGTTATAACTACAAAAGCATCAAGCTTCAATTCATGTATAACATAAAAACAAAATTGTCCACATACTAATAAGATTAGTAAAAGAAAGATTCTTTGGAATCCGAACATAACTACTAATTCTTTTTTTAATATAGGGTGTTTGGAAATAAAGGATCTCTTTTTTTGTTGTCTTAGGTTACGTGTATGATAAAGATATCCTTTCCAATTATATTTAGAGAACTTTAGAAAAAAATAAATAAACAATAAACCTGTAATCATTTTAATAACCAAGGATTCTTTAAAACAACCCGGAACTAAAATTAATAAATTACTTATAAGGCTAAATACCCTATGTTGTTTACTTAAGTTAAAAAGAAATGACAAATTTACTCCTAGGAAATATCCTGATATTATTTCGATATGAAGTTCTAACATATTAATAATAGAAGAACTGTGACACCAAAATAATGAGATAAATAATATACCGCTCACTCCTAATAAAGGGATGAGCATTTTTAAAATATGATACCAAGAAATAACCTGTATATTATAAGTCTGAAGAAATAAAAACTGTATTTCTTCTTTATTGTATTGACTTAAAGCAATAGTTATCCCCATTATGGCACCAAGCAATAAACAAATAAAATCTACATTAATAGATTGATGCAAGCCTTCAATAAATGGATAAAATCCAGTTATAGCATATGCTGTGATAAAAATTCCAAGTAATAAAATAAGAACATCAGATGTTTTATATGCTCTTCTTATTCTTCCCCTTAACAAAATTTTAAATAAGCCAATGGTAATAGATAAATTTTTAGTTACCCCAATATATATTTCTCCTTTTTAAATAAATACATAAATATTAATATATAAATACAAATTGAAAAAGTGACATAAAAACCACTTTTTAGGGGAGGAGACTAGGGAAACTGGCCATGGATAGAGGCCGTCAATTCCTTTTCCTGCCACGTGCAAGGTTTAAAACAAAGGTAGAACGCAAGTAGCGGCCATATTTTATTCTGCATAGCAGCGACTTAGATGTTAAAAAAGCAACTTGAATTTATATATTATAATTATCTCATAAATAATTCTTAAGAGAGTATAAAACATTTTGTATAAATGAATAAAGACACAAAAAGGAAAACAAATGTAATATTGACATTTCATCAGTTTAGCCATAGATTCAATGAGAGGAATAATGGAGAACAAAATACCTTTCATTAACTGAAGAAGGAAAAAAGTTATTTCATGAAGTCGTTCCAAATTAAGAACACTTTCATGTAACACAATTTTCCAATCTAAATCATGAGGATCAAAAACAGCTTTTAGATTTACTTAGGAAGGTTCAAAAGTAATTCAGTAATTCCCTCTACGCCCTTTTACGAAGAGCCAAATTGAACGTAATGATGTTTTAGCAAAATGATAAAACGACGCAAATATCAATAACATAGTAAAAAGTCCGCTCTCCCTACGCTAAGGAAGAATCGGACTTTTTTTATTATGTGGGCCGATATATTTTGAAAATACTATTCCTTTTAAAAAACGACATACTATAAATGACAACTTATTTCATGGGGGATTTATTATTGTGAAACATGAACAAACCCATTTGTTTTTTCTTATGTATTCTTTATTGATTTACATCGCGTTTCATTATATAGCTTTGCAAATATGGGATGCATACTCATTTCCGTTTCAATTACAAATGAGTATCGGAACTTTCATTCTTAATGGAGTTATATGTGGCTCGTTATTGTATTCTACTTCCCGTAAAAAAGGACATGCCTATACATTTTGGATACTCTTAACAATTGGCTCATTCTTTTACTTTATTGGTGACACGATTGTTATGTATCAACATCTCATTTTGCATAGTTACAAAGCAATTATAGATTCCTCAGATCTATTCTATTTATTGTTTTTACTTTTCTATACGCTAGCTTTTTTCTATAAGAATATGTATGAATGCACAAATTGGGAAAAAATCTTTATGTTATGCGATGTTTGTATCATTGTTACAGCTGCATTTACCTTACATTACTATATGTTCTTAAAAAACACTGTCCATCCAAGCACGATATCTAATACTTATAAATTTATGCAACTTGTATATCCAATTACAGATTTATTATTTTTAATCATGGGCATTCGTTTATTGTTTCGTCCCTTATCATTTGTTTCTCGAGTCGTTGTTGCGTTACTAAGCGGTTCACTCATTTTATATGCACTGCTTGATTCTATGTATGGATATATTAAATATTTTCGGACAGACCACTCTTTATTCACGATAACGCCTTTCTTCCAAATTGTCTTAGGACTAGTTGCAATCGCTTGTCTACTGCACGAAGAAAACAAAAATGAACAACATTTTTCCAATCCTGAAATAGGTGAAAAGGTTCGATTATCACTCCCTTATTTAGCAGTTGCGGCATTAATTCTATTTACCTTATATGAAAAAAACTTTTCTCCTATTTTGGAAAAAGGCGTATTTTTAACATTTTTCTTCGTACTTATTCGCCATATGTTAGTACGCCATCAAAATAAACGGTTATTACAAAAGCAACAACGGTTTAATTTAGAGTTAGAAAAGCAAATTGAACTACGTACAGAAGACTTAGTAGAACAAACAAATGAATTATATAAGAGCCAACAAATGTTTAAATCATTGTATGAGCATCACCCCGACCCCATTTTCACATTAGATTTGCATGGAAATTTCTTAAATGTAAACAATGCTGGGATTATATTACTTGGCTATCAAACAGATGCCCTTTTACATAAGTCTTATCGCTCTCTTGTATATGAGGAAGATTTAGAAAAAGCCATTCATGCTTTTCGTTATGTGAAGGAAGGACACTCTACAACTTTAGAAATAAGAGCGTATCATCAAAACCGAGATATTTATTATTTGCATGTAACGGTAGTGCCAATCATATTGCAAGCACGCATCACTGGTATTTACTTAATGGTAAAAGACATTACAGAAGGAAAGCGACAGCAAGAGCAAATTAGCTTCTTAGCGTATCACGATACATTAACACAGCTCATCAATCGCCGTGCCTTTGAGAAACAACTTAATCATGCCATTCTTCACGCTAAGAAAGAAAACTTAAAGCTCGCTATTATGTTTCTCGATTTAGATCGGTTCAAAATTATTAATGATACACTTGGGCATAAAACCGGAGATGTTCTCTTAATTGAAGTTGCAAAGCGCTTGCAACTTGCGGTTGGACAAAACGGAACGGTCGCCCGGTTCGCAGGCGATGAATTTACCATTTTAATTGAAAAATACGAAACCCTTTCAGAAATTGAAAGTATCGCAAATGCTATTTTACGAACCATGAACAAACCAATTGAATTAGAAAATCATACGTTACAAATTACACCGAGTATTGGAATCGCCATATATCCAGACGCAGGAGACGACGCTATGTCACTTCTACAGCATGCTGATATGGCAATGTATGAAACGAAAAATAAAGGAAAAAACGGCTTTTCAATTTACACAAAAGCACGGCTGTGAATATATGCAAAGTTATTACTTTAGCGAACCGCTACTTGCTTTCTCTCTTTGTTTTAAACCTTGCACGTGGCAGGGAACAGGCCTTGACCGCTCCTATGCATCGCCAGTCCCTCTCGACCATTTAAAAAAAGCCGCAAAGGTTCATCCCTTCACGGCTTTTTTTTACTTAAGATTTGAAACGTCTAAACGGTTAATCGCACGTTTAAGTGCCATTTCTGCACGTTTGAAGTCAACATGTGCTTGTTTATCTTGCATACGTTGCTCAGCGCGGCGCTTCGCTTCGTTTGCACGATGAACGTCGATATGATTTGCTGTTTCAGCAGATGGTGCTAATACTGTTACTTTCTCAGGGCGAACTTCAATAAAGCCACCGCTAACTGCTACGTAATCTGTATGCCCACCATTTTTTAAGCGAATTGCACTAATTTTAAGTGGTGCAACAGTCGGAATGTGACCTGCTAAGATCCCCATTTCCCCGCTCTCTGCTTTTACGCTTACCATTTCAACTTCGTTTTCGTAAACCGGTCCATCAGGAGTTACAATACTGACTGGAAATGTCTTCATAATTCGTCCCTCCTAAGGCCTTATGCCATCATTTTCTTCGCGTTTTCAACAACTTCTTCAATACCACCAACAAGACGGAATGCGTCCTCTGGAAGGTCATCATGTTTTCCTTCTAGAATTTCTTTGAATCCACGAACTGTTTCTTTTACAGGTACGTAAGATCCTTTTTGACCTGTAAACTGTTCTGCTACGTGGAAGTTCTGTGATAAGAAGAACTGAACGCGACGAGCGCGATGTACAACTAATTTATCTTCTTCAGATAACTCATCCATACCTAAGATGGCGATGATATCTTGAAGTTCTTTGTAACGTTGCAGAGTTTGCTGAATTTGACGAGCAACTGCATAATGCTCTTCTCCAACGATCTCTGGAGATAGTGCACGAGATGTAGATGCTAATGGATCTACCGCTGGGTAAATACCCATTTGCGTTAAACGACGCTCTAAGTTTGTTGTTGCATCTAAGTGAGCGAACGTTGTTGCTGGTGCCGGGTCAGTGTAGTCATCGGCTGGTACATATACCGCTTGGATAGACGTGATAGACCCTTTATTTGTTGATGTAATACGCTCTTGTAATTGACCCATTTCTGTTGCAAGTGTTGGTTGGTAACCTACCGCAGATGGCATACGTCCAAGAAGGGCAGATACTTCAGAACCAGCTTGCGTGAAACGGAAGATATTATCGATGAACAGAAGTACGTCTTGTCCTTGCTCATCACGGAAATGTTCAGCCATTGTTAAACCTGTTAACGCAACACGTTGACGTGCTCCAGGTGGCTCGTTCATTTGTCCGAATACCATCGCTGTTTTCTTGATTACGCCAGAATCACTCATTTCGTGGTATAAGTCGTTACCCTCACGAGTACGCTCACCTACACCAGCGAATACAGAGATACCGCCGTGCTCTTGTGCGATGTTGTTAATTAACTCTTGGATTAATACCGTTTTACCTACGCCGGCACCACCGAATAGACCGATTTTACCACCTTTAATATAAGGAGCTAATAAGTCTACTACTTTAATACCAGTTTCAAGAATTTCTACTTTTGTAGATAACTCTTCGAATGCAGGTGCAAGGCGGTGAATTGGATCACGGCGTACATCCGCTGCCACTTCTTCACCTAAGTCAATTGCATCACCTAATACGTTAAATACACGACCAAGTGTTGCATCACCAACTGGAACAGAAATTGGTTTACCAGTATCTTCTACTTCTGTACCACGAACAAGTCCATCTGTAGAAGACATTGCTACTGTACGAACTGTATTATCACCAAGATGAATCGCAACTTCTAAAGTTAAGTCCATTGCGTTCTCTTTAATTCTAAGGGCATTGTAGATTTCAGGTAGCTTTCCGCCGTCAAACTTAACGTCTACAACCGGACCCATGATTTGCGTAACGCGCCCTTTATTCATCGGGTTCCCTCCTAGCTTTCTTTAAATTAACCGGCTTTTCTGCGAACAGTCGGCTTTACATTTTTTTATTTTATCTCACATGAAGACTATCGCTTCCGCTTTTTCTCTAATCCAGCTCCAGCGGCTAGAACGGTCGGTGGCTTCGCTTCTTCCTGCGAGGCAAACAACGCCTCTACGTCAAAAGCTCCATCCCCCTCCCTTTCTGAACGAGCCGCTTCCGCCTTTCTTTCTACTCTAACGCTGCTGCACCACCAACGATTTCCGTAATTTCTTGCGTAATCGCTGCTTGACGAGCGCGGTTGAAAGAAAGTGTAAGTGTATCGATAACTTCCATTGCGTTGTCTGTAGCACTTTTCATTGCTGTCATACGCGCTGCGTGCTCACTTGCTTTACCGTCTAGCAATGCACCGTAAACTAAGCTCTCTGCGTATTGTGGCAATAATACTTTTAAAATCTCTTCTTCAGATGGTTCAAATTCATATGAAGTTGTTGCTTTTTCAGATGCCACATCCGTAAGCGGTAAAATTTTCTTCTCCGTTACTTCTTGTGAGATCTTACTTACATAATGATTGTAGTAAATATACAATTCATCATAAGCGCCATCTGTAAACATAGAAATTGCTCTTGAAGCAATATCTTTAATATCAGCGAATACTGGTTGATCCGATAATCCAAGTACTTCATCAATGATATTAAAACCACGACGTTTTAAGTAATCACGACCTAGACGTCCAAGCACAATAACTGCATACTGATTTGCATCCATGTTGTGACGCTCTTTCACTACGTTACTTACTGCACGTAAAACGTTACTGTTATATCCACCTGCTAGTCCGCGATCCGATGTAATAACGATGTATCCTGTTCGCTTTACAGGACGCGCTGTTAGCATTGGGTGATTTACCCCGCTACCTTGCGCTATGCTCGCTACTACTTCTTGAATCTTATCCATATACGGAACGAAAGATTTAGCATTTTGTTCTGCACGGTTTAACTTCGATGCAGATACCATCTCCATCGCTTTCGTAATTTGACTCGTTTTCTTTGTCGAGTTAATTTTCGCTTTTATATCGCGTAAAGATGCCACAGGTTTTCACCACCTTTTTTCCGGAAGTTGGCATGATCAGAAAGAGCTCCATTTTGTTGATCTTCCTAATCGTTATACTTGTTCATGATTGAAGGAAAAGAATAGGTGCACCTACTCTTTTCCTCTTCATATCCGTTAGCACTCTATGTAAGAGCCCTGTTTATATAGAAGTGGAGCGGCTGAACGAGCCGCTTCCGCTTTTTAATTAATCCAGCTCCAGCGACTAGAAAGGTCGGTGGCTTCGCTTCTTCCTGCGAGGCAAAGAACGCCTCTACGTCAAAAGCTCCATCCCCTCCCTTTCTGAACGAGCCGCTTCCGCTTTTTATTATTACTCAGAAGCCACGAAAACTTTTTTGAAGCCGTTAATAGCAGTTGCCATTTTTTCGTCTTCAGGAAGTTTTGTTGTTGTACGAATTTCAGTTAATAATTCAGCAGCATTTGTATCTAACCAAGCATGCAACTCGTCTTCGAAACGAGTGATATCTACTACTGGGATATCATCTAAGAATCCGCGTGTTAATGCGTAAAGAATCATAACTTGCTTCTCTACTTTTAATGGCTTATGTAAGCCTTGTTTTAATACTTCTACTGTACGTGCACCACGGTTTAATTTCGCTTGTGTTGCTTTATCAAGGTCAGAACCGAACGCAGCGAACGCTTCTAATTCACGATAAGATGCAAGGTCAAGACGAAGTGTACCAGATACTTTGCTCATCGCTTTGATCTGAGCCGCACCACCAACACGAGATACAGAAGTACCTGCGTCGATCGCTGGACGTACACCAGAGAAGAATAGATCAGATTGTAAGAAGATCTGTCCATCTGTAATAGAGATTACGTTTGTTGGGATGTAAGCTGATACGTCCCCTGCTTGTGTTTCGATGAAAGGTAGTGCTGTTAAAGAACCAGCGCCTTTTGCATCACTTAATTTCGCCGCACGCTCTAGTAAGCGAGAGTGTAAGTAGAATACATCCCCTGGATACGCTTCACGACCTGGAGGACGACGTAATAGTAATGATAATTCACGGTATGCAGCCGCTTGTTTTGATAAGTCATCATATACAACTAATACGTGTTTGCCATTGTACATGAATTCCTCACCCATAGTTACACCAGCATATGCAGCTAGGTATAATAACGGAGCAGGCTGAGAAGCAGATGCAGTTACAACGATTGTGTACTCTAATGCACCATGCTTACGTAACGTTTCAACTACATTACGAACTGTAGATTCTTTTTGTCCGATTGCTACATAGATACAAATCATATCTTGATCTTTTTGGTTCAAGATTGTATCCAGTGCCACAGCTGTTTTACCAGTTTGGCGGTCACCGATGATTAACTCACGTTGTCCGCGACCAATTGGTACAAGAGCGTCAATCGCTTTAATACCAGTTTGAAGTGGCTCATGAACAGATTTACGATCCATTACACCTGGTGCTGGGCTTTCGATTGGACGAGTTTTTGTTGTGTTAATTGGACCTAAACCGTCTACTGGTTGTCCTAGTGGGTTTACAACACGACCGATTAATTCTTCCCCTACCGGCACTTGCATGATGCGACCTGTACGACGTACTTCGTCACCTTCACGAATTTCAGTATAAGGTCCTAAAATAATGATACCTACGTTATTTTCCTCTAAGTTTTGTGCTAGTCCCATAACGCCGTTAGCGAACTCAACAAGCTCACCAGCCATAACGTTATCTAGACCATGAGCACGTGCAATACCGTCACCAACTTGAATAACTGTACCAACATCGCTAACTTCGATCTCAGACTGATAGTTTTCAATTTGTTGCTTAATCAGTGCGCTAATTTCTTCAGCTCTGATGCTCATGCGCTTCACCCCTATCTATTCTTCATAAGTTCACGCTGAATACGTGCTAACTTTCCTTGTAAACTGCCGTCGTAAATGCGGTTTCCAATGCGTACTTTAATACCGCCTAGTAAATCTTCATCTACAACATTTTGAACGCGAATTGCATCTTTTCCTGTTTTCTTTGCAAATGCTTCTGCAATGCTAAGTTTCTCATCTTCTGATAAAGAACGAGTAGAGTAAACCGTTGCATCAGCTACGTTACGCTCTTCATTGGCAAGTGCAACATACACATCTACAATTTCAGGTACTAATGTTTCGCGATGATTATCGATTAAAATATATAACGTGCTTAAAATCGGCTGAGAAACAGTAGAAAATACGTTAGAAAGAAATTGTTTTTTCTTTTCTGCTGAAATGTTTGGTTGTCCTAAAAAAGTATGTAGTTCTTTACTACTTACAAAAACGCTTTGCACAAGGCGCAGCTCTTCCTCAAACATTTCTAGTACGTGTTTTTCTTTTGCGATTTGAAAAAGAGCGACAGCATAACGTTTAGCTACAATCTCATTGCTCATCGCGCTTCTCCTACCTCTTTAATATAATCGCGAATTAATTGAACTTGGTCTTCTTCTTTAAGTTCTTTTTGCATAACTTTAGAAGCAATTTGGACAGATAAAGAAGCAACCTGTTCTTGAAGAGCAGCAATTGCTTGCTCTTTTTCGCGTTGAATTTCTTGTACAGCAGAATCTTTAATAGATACCGCTTCTTCTTTAGCAGCAGCAACAATACTTTCTTTTTGATCTTCTGCTTGCTTTTTCGCTCTCTCGATTAATTCTTGCGCTTCAATACGTGATTGTTTTAACATTTCACGTTGTTCTTCTACTAACTTTTTCGCCTCTGCATGATTCTTTTCCGCAGCGTCGATTTCGCTAGAAATATGATCTTCACGTTCCTTCATAATTCCCATTAAAGGTCCAAATGCATATTTACGAAGTAATGCTAATAGAATTAGGAAAACAACAATTGTATAAATTACTGTTCCGTATGGTACAGCAGCAGCTCCTAATAATAGAGTTGGCACAAGGATTCACTCCCTTCAAAAATCTAAATTAAACAAATGAAAAGACAAGTAATGTTTCATTCATAAAGCAATGGCGAAGAAGGTCCCAAAACGATCTTCGCCACTTATTGTAAGGGGAGCTATCCCTTATTTGTTTAATACGATAAACGCGATTACTACACCGATGATTGGAAGCGCCTCAACTAACGCTACCCCGATGAACATGATTGTTTGAAGTACACCACGTAATTCTGGTTGACGAGCAACACCCTCAACTGTGCGAGATACGATAAGACCATTACCAATACCAGCACCTAATGCAGATAAACCAATTGCAATTGCAGCTGCGATTACACCTAAACTCATTTTAAAAGTCCTCCTTTTTATCAATAAAAAATAAATTTTGTACTTACTTTAAATATATTAATGGTCGTGGCTTACTTTATGAGCCATGTATACCATCGTTAACATTGTAAAGATAAACGCCTGGATAGCACCTACGAAAATACTGAAGCCCATCCATGCTAACATCGGCAGAACAGCACCTAATGCGCCAAACGCACCGCTTGCTCCTAATTGAGCAAGTAACGTTAATAAAATCTCACCCGCATAAATGTTACCAAATAAACGCAGACCTAACGTCAATGTATTCGCAAATTCCTCAATTACCTTTAAAGGGAATAAGAATTTCATTGGTTGAATATAGCCTTTTAAATATTCTTTCGTACCCTTCATCTTAACTCCATAATAATGAGTGAGGGCAACTACCATCACGGCTAATGTTAGAGTAACTGCTGGGTCAGACGTTGGAGATCTCCACCATGCAATATGCTCTCCGCCTTCAGCCGTCGCAATCATGAACGGCAAACCGAGCATGTTTGCTACAAAGATATACATAATGAGTGTAACTCCAAGCGTTAAAAAGCGTCCGCCTGTTTGCCAATCCATCGTACTATTAATCATACCCTTCACGAAGTCCACAATCCATTCAAAGAAATTTTGCATTCCTGTTGGACGCAGAGCTAAGCTACGTGTACCAATCATAGCAACGATAAATACGATTACTGCCGCAACAGTCGTCATCATAACAGAGGACAAGTCGAACGTTAAACCTAGAAATTCAACTAATTTACCGTGTTCCACTAGTAATTCACCTCTCTTCCCTGCTCTTATACTGTAGATAAAGAAAATCTATGATCATGACAAGATATCCTGTCAGCAATCCTAATGCTAAGCTCCACATCGCCATTAAATGTTGATATTTTGCTGCAAATAAAATTAATAGCCCTATCGCGGCTAATCTCGAATATGTACTCACTGCAGTCGCTTTATACTTCACTGTTTCACCTTGTGTAACGCGATCTAACAGCTTGTCCGTCTTATGTGCAACGATGCGCAAACTAAGAAAACCGAAAATCGTTCCGATAATCAGTCCTAAAAAGACATCTTTGTATGAGGTAAAGCCCCATCCTAATACAAAGAGTGCGAGAAGGTTGTACATATATTTCTTTTGTCTTTGGACAAGTTCATGTACTTCTATCATCATTGCTCTCCCGAATAAAATTGTCGAATGAGTCGAATCATGGCATAAACCCCTGTTCCAAGCCCTAGTAATAAACCAATTACTAGAAATAACGGAAACGTTCCAAGCTTACTATCAATCCATTGCCCACCAAAAATCCCAACTAAAATCGAACCAACGAGCTGAGCAAGAATTCCGGTCATTAAAGCATACGCCTTAAATGGATTACGCTTGTTTCCCTCCAAGGATTCATCCCTCCATATGTAATGCCTCATTCACTATGTTTTAAGAATGTGTTAATAATAACTCATTTTTTTGCATAAATCTTATTTAAATGAGAAAATTATTTTTTTTGTCAAAGAATAGACGAAAATTTGTCAATGAAAACCCTACCATCTATCCCCGTTGTTAGCATACAATAGGGTGTTAAACAGTGTCAACGTCAAATCGAAAAAAATCAAAAAATTTGAGTATTAGTTATTTATTCCCATAACTGAAAACGTTCTCCTTCAAAAAAATGTTAAAAGTCGTCTAACTTCTAGACCTTTTCTCTTTATAATAGAAGAAATTTGTTCACAAGTTTGTCACTATTATACTTTCTTGATATATAAATTTTCACATTTAATATAACTTTCTCAATCAAGAAGTTTCTATATTATATGCAATTTCAATTCATATTATGTTTACATAAAAAAACAGACGAGAAGGATGCCCTCTCGTCTGTTGTCTTACTTCGTTCCAAATAAACGGTCGCCAGCATCTCCAAGACCTGGTACAACATATCCATGATCGTTTAATTTTTCATCTAACGCAGCCACGTAAATATCTACATCAGGATGGTCTTCTTGAATAACTTTTACGCCTTCTGGAGCACCAACAATACACATTAATTTAATATGTTTCGCTCCGCGCTTCTTCAATGAAGTAATCGCTTCTGATGCAGAGCCGCCTGTCGCTAACATTGGATCAAGTACGATAAAATCACGTTCTTCTACATCAGTTGGAAGCTTCACATAATATTCTACAGGCTGTAATGTTTCTGGATCACGGTATAAACCGATATGACCTACTTTCGCTGCTGGAATTAATTTTAAAATTCCATCTACCATTCCTAATCCTGCACGTAAAATTGGAATTAAACCAAGCTTCTTACCCGCAATCACTTTTGTTTTTGCTTTACTTACAGGTGTTTCAATTTCAATCTCTTCAAGCGGAAGATCGCGTGTAATTTCAAACGCCATCAAACTTGCTACTTCATCTACTAGTTCACGAAATTCTTTCGTACCTGTATTCTTATCGCGGATATATGTAATCTTATGTTGAATTAAAGGGTGATCAAAAACATACAGTTTTCCCATGTGAATCGCTCCTTCAGATGATATTGATGCGTGAAAGCACCTGTTTTTACACTATGTACGATTGTAAAGAAAACGCTTCTAATATTCAAGGGCGAATTTGGAATATAGGTGTAAAACAGCCATCATTTCTATTTATTTTTCTTATTTAGACAAACACCATACCTTTTCTCCACAGAATTTCTTATCTTACAAAAATAAAAAGAAATGGTGCGCTCACCATCTCTTTTCTCTATCTTATAGCTCTTTATACATTGGGAATTTATCAGTTAAGGTATTTACACGCACGCGCGCTTCTTCTAACGCTGCTTCATTATCATGATTTTTTAATGTGTGAGCCATAATTGATGCGATTTCATCCATTTCAGCAAATCCGAAACCTCTTGATGTTACAGCTGCAGTTCCAATGCGAACGCCACTTGTTACAAATGGACTAGCTGGATCAAATGGAATTGTATTTTTGTTTACTGTGATACCAATTTCATCTAATACATGTTCTGCAACTTTTCCTGTAATGTCTAAATTGCGAACATCAATTAAAATTAAGTGGTTGTCCGTTCCGCCAGAAACAAGAGTAATCCCTTCTTTTTGCAGACTTTCAGCTAAACGATTTGCGTTGTTAATGATGTTTTGTGCATATGTTTTGAAGTCGCCCTGCAATGCTTCTCCAAATGCAACTGCTTTTGCTGCGATTACATGCATAAGTGGTCCGCCTTGAATACCAGGGAAGATGGATTTATCAATTTGCTTTGCAAATTGTTCTTTACATAAAATCATGCCGCCGCGTGGTCCGCGTAATGTTTTATGAGTTGTTGTTGTTACGAAATCAGCGTATGGTACTGGGTTTGGGTGTAAGCCTGCTGCTACAAGTCCTGCGATATGTGCCATATCTACCATTAAATATGCGCCAACCTCATCAGCGATTTCACGGAATTTCTTAAAATCAATCACACGAGGATATGCACTAGCACCGGCAACAATTAATTTTGGTTTATGCTCTTTCGCTTTTTCTAATACGTCCTCATAATTGATGTGATGTGTATCAGGATCTACACCGTATTCAATGAAGTTGTATTGCACACCACTAAAGTTAACAGGACTTCCGTGTGTTAAGTGACCGCCGTGAGATAAGTTCATACCAAGCACAGTGTCACCCTGCTCTAGAATTGTGAAGTATACAGCCATATTTGCCTGTGCACCAGAGTGTGGTTGAACGTTTACATGCTCTGCGCCAAAAATTTCTTTTGCGCGATCACGTGCGATATCTTCTACGATATCTACATGCTCACAACCACCGTAATAACGTTTCCCAGGATATCCTTCTGCATACTTGTTCGTTAATACAGAACCTTGTGCTTCCATTACTGCTTCGCTTACGAAGTTTTCAGATGCAATAAGCTCAATTTTTGAACGCTGTCTTCCTAATTCTAATTCAATCGCAGCAAACACCTTTTCATCTTGACGTTTTAAATGCTCCACCAAAATCCCCCTTTTCTGAACGAACTACACCTATTTCCGATATTTCCCCTTCATTTCCTAAGAAAAAACGAAAGTTCTAGCTGTAATTCTATTAAATCTTCACATTTTCAAATACATTCTAACACGACTCCACACATGATAAAAGAAAAAAAGACCGAATCCGGTCTTTTTTTCTTACTTAACTACAAGTAAACGTTTCCTCTTTTATTGCATATACTGCACGCGCTCCGCCAATTAACTTCGGACGCGCTTTTGCCATCGTTACATGAGCATACCCAATCTCTTTCACTCGTGTACGGACCGGAACAGCTACATGTTTTAAATGCATACCAATAAATGTATCTCCAATATCAATACCTGCATCTGCTTTTACGAATTCCACGATAACGGGGTCTTTCATATTATGATATGCATATGTTGCAAGAGCCCCACCCGCTGATCTGACAGGCGTAACAGTTACAATCTCGAACTGATGCTTTTCTGCGACTTCTCTTTCTACCACTAAAGCACGGTTTAAATGTTCACAGCACTGAAATGCTAAGGTAATGCCATACTGCTCTTGAAAATGTGTTAACTCAGAAAAAATCGCCTCTGCTACTTCCATCGTTCCCGATGTTCCAATTCTTTCACCAAGCACTTCACTTGTACTACATCCCACAACAAAAAGGTTCCCATTCCGCAGCGTGGCTTGCTCTTGAAACTCAAAAAGCGCTGTTTGCAACTGCTCTTTTAATTGTGATATTTCACTCATTACGCTCTTCCTTTCGCAGGTAGGTTCAACAAATTATATTACTTCTTACTAGAAGTTAGAATACAATTACTTCGCTTCGTACGCTTTAATTTTTCCTACACGATTTTCATGACGGCCGCCTTCATAATCCGTTGTTAACCAAATTTTAGCGATATCGCGTGCTAATCCAGCTCCAATTACACGTTCACCCATTGCTAACATGTTCGTATCATTATGTTCTCTAGTTGCTTTTGCGCTAAATGTATCATGCACTAATGCGCAGCGAATACCGTGTACTTTATTTGCCGCAATTGACATACCAATGCCTGTTCCGCAAATTAAAATACCGCGATCTACTTCACCATTTGCAACCATTTCTGCTGCTGGGAATGCAAAATCAGGATAATCTACAGAACCTGCTTCGCACTCACAACCTAAATCAATATATTCCATGTTCAATTCTTCTAATAGACTTATGATTTCTTTACGAATATTCAATCCGCCATGATCAGATGCTACAACTACTTTCATTCTAAACCCCTCCAAATATAAAATGAAACTTCTATTAGTGGAAATTTCTTCTTTCCATTAAATCGGCATAATCTCCAATACCGTATTATACACGAAACATTAGCTTTCTGAGTGTTTTTTCACCAAAGTGTGCACAAGTTGTTGCATTTCTTCCAGTGTCGCTTGATAGACAGCAAGCGAACCGCCAAAAGGATCAGAAATATCCTTATTTGTACCTTCTACAAATTCGTATAATGTATGCACTTTTTCGCTTACTTCTGGATGGTGCGCTAATAAAAGTTGACGATGTCCTGCGGTCATCGTCAATACAACATCCGACCACTCTAACAACTCTTCTGTCACTTGTTTTGAAGAATGCGCAACCAGGATACCTTTTTCTTCTAGCGCATTTTTAGCATGAAGAGATGCATCAGTGCCAACCGCCGCAAAAACACCAGCAGATTGCACATCAAACTGCCCCTTACCATGATGACGTAATAGCGCCTCTGCCATTGGACTACGGCACGTATTTCCTGTACAAACGAATAATACTCGCTTCACCAAACACCACTCCTTATGATGAATATCTATTTTCATCATAACTCACAATGGTAGCGAAAAAAAGAAGTGTACATATATGTTGAAAAACTGACATAAAAAAAGAATCCATTTCAATTATGGAATGGATTCCGGGTTTATCAAACGATTATTTCATTGCTACTTTCATTACTCCAGTTGAACCTTTTGTAGCTGTTACACCTACAGTTGTTTCAATAGATTCTGTTGCATCTGTGTTTGTAATAACAATTGGTGTAATTGTACTTTTAGCTTTTTCACGAATTAATTCTAAATCGAAAGAGATTAATTTATCGCCAGCTTTAACAGCTTGTCCTTCCGATACATGCGTTTCGAAACCTTCACCTTCCATTTTTACAGTCTCTAATCCAACGTGGATTAAGATTTCTGCGCCGTTTTTCGATTTAATCCCTACAGCATGTTTTGTATGGAATAATTGCACAATCTCGCCATCTACCGGAGATACTACTACACCTTCAGTTGGCTCAATGGCAACACCGTTTCCCATCATACGACCAGCGAATACTGGATCTGGCACTTCTTCGATATTTTTCACTTCTCCAGTTAATGGAGATACGATTGTTTCTACATTTGTTTTAGAGCCAAAACCAAATAATTTTTTAAACATAGGATAATCCTCCTTATCATTCACCGCTTTAGCGGTATAAAAACGTTTCCATAAAGTGAAACTTCCATCAGTGATGGTTAGCTCGACCAATCGGGCTTTTACGGGCAGTTTTCTTCCCCTCTGATTCCCCGAATGCGGGATAAAAGTGAAGTTGTCAACCAGACTTTTATTGTATCGCCTTGGAAAATTCTAGTCAATTCAGACTGTCTGAATTCGATTAACAAAGAAGTGAACTTTCTTCATTTTTCTCCATAAATTGTATAAATCCACTAACAACATCATTATCTTTTCATTTATTATTTATAAAATTTATTTTCTCTTTTTAAATAATTAACTTGACTAAAGTAAGTAACTATTTTATCATTACTTACATAAGATAAGTAAATAAACTTTTTGGAGGTTTTATAAAATGATGAACATCGGTCTTCTTATTATTCGTCTTATTATCGGGATTACTTTCATGGGACATGGCGCTCAAAAATTATTTGGCTGGTTCGGTGGTTACGGTTTAAAAGGAACTGGCGGCTGGATGGAATCAATCGGCTTACGACCAGGCGTATTTATGGCATTTATGGCCGGAGCAACTGAATTACTAGGCGGTTTCTTATTTGCTGCTGGTATTTTCACTTGGGTAGGAGCTCTATTTATTGTCAGCACGATGTTAGTGGCCATCATCACAGTTCACGGTAAAAACGGATACTGGGTTACACAAAACGGCTTTGAGTATAACCTTATTTTAATTGCAGTTGCAGTTGGCGTAGCGCTTATTGGACCTGGTGCTTACACTTTAATTTAACTAAATATCTTGAATTCAAGATATTTCCCGATCCCTCACAACCGTGGGGGATTTTTTCATCCCCTTTACAAAAATATATTTTTCCAGCAGGAGTTTCCCCCTTTTATCTTGTAAACAAACAAAGAAGTGCTACACATGTTAAGAAGGGAGATTACATATATGCTGTCTATTAATCCAAATGAACAAACTGAAAAAGATAATTACAAATTACTAACGGGAAGCATTATTCCGCGTCCAGTCGCATTCGTCACAACTGTTACAAATGAAGGGGTCCTAAACGGTGCCCCGTTTAGCTACTTTAATATTGTTGCGGCGAATCCGCCTCTTATCTCCGTTTCTGTACAACGAAAAGAGGGAAAACCAAAAGATACAGCACGAAATGCGATGGAAAAAGAAGAATTTGTCGTTCACATTTCTGATGAATCTTATGCAGAAGCCATTAACGAAACCGCAGCCAATCTTCCTCCGAATGAAAGCGAAATTGAACTTGCCAAACTAACACCAATTGATAGCGATGTCATTTCTGTACCAGGGGTAAAAGAAGCAAGTATTCGTATGGAATGTGTATTAGAGCGCGCGATTCAATTAGGCGGAACAGAAAATTCCCCGGCATGCGATCTATTAATCGGTCGCATCGTACGATTCCATATCGCCCAGCACCTATATGAAAATGGACGCATTCATGCCGAACAACTAAAACCAATAAGCCGATTAGCTGGGCATAACTACGCAAAACTTGGAGAGCAATTTGAACTTGTAAGGCCATAATTAAAAGCGGAAGCGGCTCGCTCAGAACAGGAGGGGGATGGAGCTTCTGACATAGAGGCGCTCTTTGCCTCGGCGGAAGACGCGAAGCCACCGACTGTTCTAGCCGCTGGAGCTGGATATAACTAAAAGCGGAGGCGACCGTTCAGCCCCGCTGGCTAAGGTTCTTTCCCACAGAAGGTGCTTTTTACCTTCTCATGGGGAAGGTTCTTAGACGGAAGGGGCTAGGAGCCGGAGCTAGATATAATTAAAAGCGGAAGCGGCTCGCCAAGAACAAGAGGGGGATGGAGCTTCTGACATAGAGGCGCTTTTGCCTCGGCGGAAGACGCGAAGCCACCGACTGTTCTAGCCGCTGGAGCTGGATATAACTAAAAGCGGAGGCGACTGTTCAGCCCCGCTGGCTAAGGTTCTTTCCCACAGAAGGTGCTTTTTACCTT
>NZ_KB910943.1 GCF_000383235.1 Bacillus sp. 123MFChir2 | reverse complement strand
CCCATATATACTTCTATAGAAATTCCGCCCCCTGTTTTTGGTAATATCTCTCTATTTTCTCTCGAATTCTTCTTTGTTTGTAAAACTTTTGATTTATCTTCACCTGTATTTGGTTTTTCACTCGTATTCGGTTTTTCACCTGTATTCGGTTTCTCGCCCGTATTCGGTTTTTCACCCGTATTCGCTTTTTCACCTGTATTCGGTTTCTCGCCCGTATTCGGTTTTTCACCCGTATTCGCTTTTTCACCTGTATTCGGTTTTTCAACCGCATTTGGCTTTTCACCTGTATTTGGCTTTTCACCCGTATTTGGCTTTTCACCCGTATTTGGCTTTTCACCCGTATTTGGCTTTTCACCCATATTTGGTTTTTCACCTGCATTTGGCTTTTCACCCGTATTTGGTTTTTCACCTGTATTTGGCTTTTCACCTGTATTTGGTTTTTCACCCGTATTTGGTTTTTCACCTGTATTTGGTGTATCTGTTTCTGCTTTCACTTGTTCTAATCGATTATTTTTTATCTTGAATAGGGAAGTTTTATTTTCTTCCTTAGTCATTTCTGTATTTCCATAATAATATTTAAATCGCGAAGGTTCTGCATGATATATTTGAATTATATCCCCTTCCTCATATGTTAAACCGTTAATAGCATTTTCCAATGTACTCTTAGTATTCTCTTGTCCCTGTACTTTCACATTTACTTTTTGTTTTTTATTTTTATCATATATTTCCACACCTATATATTCTTTACCTGTAAAATAGCTATGCACTGAATTATTTGTTCCTAAAAAACTTATTTTTTTTGTTTCAGGATGTACGGTTAGGTCTCCTACTAAATATGATCCCAACCCTAAAAATTCTAGTGTATCCCCATATTCCACATTAGCCGGAACTTTTATAAGATTACTATTTCCATACGTATTTGTTAACTTCACTAATACATTCCCAGTATTTTTTCCAACCTTAAGAGCTTCAATAGAAGAGGGGATAACAGAAATATTAACATTGGAAGCATCGTTTAAATTACGAATATTTGTTAAAAATTTAGAGCCATCTAAATGGGAAGCATCCTGTTCTCCTAATAGTACTGTTGGAATAGCTTTTATATTTGCTATCGGGATCATGTACGGACTAAGTTCTCTATCTACTATTTTATTTTTTTCTATTATATTGTTCCAAATGGGTTTTGTTATTTTCGGATATTGTTCTACTATCTTTTTCGTTTCGTTATTTGCATATAGTCCCCATTTTTCAAAGAAAGGTAATAAATTTCTGTTAGCAACCTTACTTGTCATCTGAATAAATAATTGCTTTTTACTATCATCAGTATTCAAGTTATGATTTTTTAAAACACGATACTCTTGATTAAGTTTTGGATAAAAATTATTTCCATATGCTTGGCGTAATTGCTCAAACATTCCAAGCTTAACCCATACACTAGCATTATCAAAGTTTTTATTAGGATCATTTAAAAAGTCACTTATTTCCTTTTTTGAATCTTTCATCAGGCGATTAGGAAATCCGAGCTTTTCTTGAATGACTAACGCTGGAATATTCACAGTTACTTCTCCTAGACCATTCCATGTATAATCTGGATTCTGGTATGTATGTCCCATCTCATGCCATACACCCCATTGCTCTTGATTTGAAGGAGTACTCAAAATATCTTTACCTGCGCCAGTATTTTTTTGAAAACCAATATGTCCACTTGTTGCATAAGCATATCCGGGACCGTTATCCGGGTTCACAATATGGATTCTATTATCATATTTTTGGGCAACACCATTGGCGTTCAAATCTAATCCTGAAACCTCATTTTGAATTAAATATACTTTGTCCCAGTACTTTAATAGATCTTCTACTGATCTATTTTTTAACGTTTTAGCGGCAAGTGGATATTGAAATGTACCAAATACATGTTGACCAACTAGTTCAACAAATGGGGCCTTTGGCATTTTTTCTAACATGTTTAACCATTCTTCTTGCTTGGTTTTCCCTAAAATGAATTTAGGGACAGCTTCTCCCCCCAATATCGAAACTGTAATTGTATTTGTTTCAGATGTATTTTTGAGATATAACATTCCATCTCCTTTATCAAAAACGATGTTATTATCTCCACTTTTTAATTCAAAATTAGTATAACCAATATTTTTATTATCATTTAGATATTCATATGTTCCAACTTGCCCGATAGTAGCATACAGTTTTGCTGAACTATCAGCATTGTGAACTTGAATTTTAATATGTTCTCCTTTTTTAACAAAAATTCCTGTCGGTTCTAAATCAGAGTGATACATTGTACGATTTTCTAAAGATCTTCTCTTATTTGCATCTCCCATTGGTTTTAAAACAAAATTCTCACTCTTATCTGCTTTCTGTGATTTATTTCCAAATGAATTATCCGCATACTCTGCATGAGATATTATTGGATAAAATTGCTGTGGCAACATAATTACCATAAAAGCAAATAAAACGTGTAATAATTCGGAAAATTTAACACACTTTGGCTTGTAACTTTTAGTCCCCCTTCCTTGTCGATTCATACTGTTCTTCTTCCTTTGTCGGTTCATGCTGTACTCCTTCCTTTTTTATTCTCCTAATAAATAGGAGTACCGCCACATTTTGAAAAAACACGTTAAGAGTTTTTAGCTAATTTCACCATGTTTTAGATTGGATTTCATATAAAAACAGGCTACTTGGAGTAAATTATGTTGCGTTAGCAACCGATTTTAATAGTTTTTTCTCCATGTCATACAACACAAATGATATTTTGTGTTGTATCCCCCTATTCTTAGCAGGACTAAATTCACATCATTTTATGGCGAAATGTGCTTAACGTGGGGGTTTTTCAGATTCGAGACCTGTACCCTAAATTTAAATATTAAGATTCTCAAATAATTATAACTTCAGTAAGATGTATGTCAACTACAACCTTAGTAAGGAAAAAAGGAAAGGAATACAGTATTCTCCTCGTAGCAAACGACTCAGTGTTATCAATGTGTATATACGACATATATATCCATTTTAATTTGGATATATATAGCGAGGTTTACATCATGAAACTTTGCAACAGAACCTTAAAGAAGATCTTATTTCACAAAATTCACAAACCGATCATTCTGTAACATAGGTACCACTTGCAGTACATCTACAGCTGCACTATACGTTATATCTTCCGCAAAGCCGCGCTCTCGTAACTCCCTACCGCTTCCGCAATCCCAAATGAATTCATCAAGATTGGACCTTGCAGACTGAAAAGCACCCATACATAATTGTGCTTCTACTGATTTACTCCCTTTCAATTTCTCTATGATTGCCCCTGCACCTAAGTAATCTTCTATCCCTGGTCTTAAATCATTTTCATCTCCTTTTGGGTCTTCCCAATGTTCACCGCAAGGAACAACTGTTATATTGGCACCAGTTTGTTTTTGGATATGATTCGCTGCCTTTGCAATTTCCGAAGCGTTAAGTAAACAGCCAATCAAAAGAGCTGGAACTTTCGAAGCAATCCACGTACAAGATGCACCGTTTAACGAACATAAAACAAATCTTTTCCCGAAATTATCGGCACTAAATGTGACTGGAGATAAAGAATGCTTTCCTGTTTTTACCGCTTCTGCCCTGCTTAATATAAGCTCTGCACCTAATTGATTCGCATATGCTTTTGCTTTTTCATTCAATGGCGGTGGATATGGAAAAATTTCCGCACCTACATGTAAAGCGCTGGCTACTGCTGAAGAAAAACTAAGGACATCAACAATAATGGTAATATCACCGCGCCTTGCTGCTTCCCTAGCTCCGCGCCGTCCCCACTCAATCCGGCACTGAAATGAAGATTGTGCAAACACTGACATAGAATAGCCCCCATTCATCATTGTTTCTACTCTCATGTTAGCTGCATGATGCAAAAAGAAATAGACTGTTTTTCAAAATTTTGATATTATATTGAATGAGATCTACATAAAAAAGCGATGTAATAGCTTACATATACAGTGAGCTATTACATCGCTTTTTTCTTGATTTTTCACATACTAATTACTGCTATGCAAACCACACCATGACCGTTTCTATGCGCGGCCAGATGCTCTCGCCCCTCCTAAAAAGAAAGGTTTTTGTCGTTTCTAGGCCTACCGCTTATTCAAAATCTGCAAAACGATGCAAATTGATCTTTTCTCCAATCATCACTAACCCATCCCCTTCTTGCACAACTTCATCTGGAGAAGGAGAAATATTGATTCTTCCCTTACTTTTAATGGCGATGATATTTAAATTTAATTTTGCCCGAATATCTAGTTCTTTCAAACTTTTTCCTGACATGCTGGAGGGTACTTTAATTTCTTCAACACTGTAACCTTTGGCGAGTTCAATGAAATTAAGGACATTCGGTAACATAAGTTGATGTGCTACACGCTCGCCCATATCCCACTCAGGGAATACGACCCAATCCGCGCCTACCTTCTCTAACACTTGGCCATGGCGTTTATTAAGTGCCTTGACTACAACTTTGTTTACGCCTAATTCTTTTAGTACCAAGACGGTTAAAATGCTTGCTTGAATATCATTTCCAATTGCGACAATGACTGTATCAATATTCCGAATGCCGATTGCTTTTAACGCCTCTTCATCTGTCGCATCAGCAATTACAACATGGGTAGCCGCATCCTCAAGTTCATTGACACGTCTTTCATTGCTATCTATTGCCAATACTTCATTTCCTGCTTCTACTAATGTATTTACAATACTTGAACCAAACCTTCCGAGTCCAATGACTGCATATTGCTTTTTCATATTCCTATCGCTCCTCCAAGGATGAATGAACCTCTAGCCAATCATAATTTTTCCTTTTGGATAACTGAACGGATCTGAATTTCTTCGCAGTGTAACGGCAAAAGCAATGGTCAATGGCCCTACCCTTCCTGCAAACATCGTTAAAGTAATGATGATTTTTCCAATCGGAGACAATTCAGGGGTTAGTCCCATAGAAAGCCCTACCGTTCCAAAAGCAGATGTTGATTCAAAGAGAATCATTAAAAAGTCCTTTCCTGGTTCTGTTATGGTTAGCAGCATGGTAACTATCATAACGATAAAAAGACCAGCTAACATAACGGTAAGTGATTTATAAATTGTATCGTATGCAATTCTTTTTCGAAAAAAGATCACATCTTCTTTTCCTTTTATTTGTGACCGTACTGCCCCCAAAAGGATTGCAAGTGTAGTTGTTTTGATTCCTCCGCCCGTAGATCCAGGAGAAGCCCCGATATACATGAGAATAATCATAATAAAAAGTGTTGAATGGTGTAAGTCTGAAATATTGAGCGTATTTGCCCCAGCTGTTCTTGGTGTGACAGCTTGAAATAATGAAGCTAAAAATTTACCAAACGCGGATAACGGTTGTAACGTTTTGGGATTATGAAATTCCAACAAGAAAATAAGAATCGTTCCTCCTACTACTAGCAGGGAGCTTGTAAAAAGAACGACCTTCGTATGTAAGGAAAGGCGCCTAATCTGTCTGTATTCATATACCTCATTCATAACAATAAAACCAATACCCCCTAATGTAATTAACGCACAAACTACCAATGTAACAATTGGATCTTCTACATACGCAGTCAAGCTTTTAAACTCTCCCATTATATCGAACCCTGCGTTGTTAAAATTGGAAACGGCATGAAATACCCCATAATACACTGCTTTTGGAAGCGGCATATCAAATGCAAACCGAATTGCCAATAAAATTGCGCCGATGCATTCAATCACAACTGTAAAAATAAGAATTCTTTTCGCCAAACGAACAATGCCCGCAATGGATAAATTGTTCAACGCCTCTTGTAATAGCAGCCGCTCTTTCAAAGAAATCCTTTTTCCTAACAAAACAGCAAACAAGATCGCAAACGTCATAAATCCTAAACCGCCTACTTGAATGAGAGACAATATAACGAGTTGTCCAAACAACGTGAAGGTTGTTCCCGTATCCACTACGACAAGCCCAGTTACACATGTAGCAGACGTAGCTGTAAACAATGCATTTAACCAAGAAAGACCTTGGCCGTCTTCTGTCGCAATGGGAAGTGTTAAAAGAATCGTGCCGATGAAAATAATGAAAGCGAACCCTACTACTAATGTTTTCGGAGGATCCATATAAATCTGTCTGTTTTTCATAGTTGTGTCTCCTATACATTTTTTTGAGGAAAACTACTCTTCTTCCTTCACATTAAATACCGAACATATATGTAAACCGTTGATAAGATAATGGAGATAATCAATGATAAATTATTAATGAATGCAAGAAATGTTAGTTCCTTTACAGCACTACCAATCATAATATTAGGCGGATCTCCAATCATAGTAGCAGTACCACCAATATTTGAAGCGAAAATTTGAGTGATTGAATAAGGAGCTAGTGCTATAATTACCTTCGTTTCCACGTGTATCCTCCATAATCTTTTTATGTACTTTATTGTAACGATTGCTGTATTTTTTTATGCACAAAAAGAACCCTGCTACTAAACAGGGTTTAAAAAAGGAGTTCTTAAACAAACGTCAAAAAGTCTACATTTGTATACGGAATTTCATGTTCAATCCGCTGCTGTAAATCTTGCAGTGTATGCGCTTGCCAATCTTCCAAATTTTTCGCATCCCACACGTTATGAAACAGCATAAATAAAAAGACTTCGCGCAGTTTTAGAAAAAGCGGAATTTGCCTTAGTATCTCTTTACTCATTGTATGTTCTTTATTGTATCCCTCGATGAAATGTTTCATAAATTCTTGCGGAAACGATACATGTTCTGGCCTTACCGATAACCCTTGCCACACCGCATGGTAAAATGTTGCGGCAATATCTTGCGCAAACCAGTTAAACGAACAATCATCAAAATCAAAGATTGTTATTGTATTGTCTTTGACAAAAAGGTTCCCTTGATGAAGGTCATTATGAATGAGTCCGTATGTATCTTGCTCCTTAGGCAGTTCTTGAACTTCGCTAATCATTTTTTCATAGTTAGCAGCCAACGTTGTACTGATCGATTTTAAAAAGTTCATAGATTTTATATCATACTTCCAAATTGGCCTCTCATATGTTTCGTAATCATGAGCATTCTTTTTAGCAATCGCATGCATTTTTCCGATTGTTTGTCCCCAGTTTTGAAATAGCCTTTCATTCCATTCTTCATCATTCGTAACATTCACAAACTGACCAGGTGCTTTTATAAATGAAGTAATGAAAAATGCCTCTTCCTCTATATCTATTTGTTCAACCCCATTCCCAAAACAAGAAGCAACCGGCAAGGAAACATTCACGCCGCCTGCTTGTAGGCTATATATAAAATCCAATTCACTTTGAATTTGCTTCAAGCTTCTACGAGAGCTCGGTGTAATTCGTAAAATGCGCCTTTCTCCTTCATATGTATACTCGTATACTTCATTTTGAAATCCGCTCGAGAGTTTAACGCAGCTTTCTTCTTTTCCTCTAAAATACTGCATTGCTTGTTTTACTTTTTCACTCATGTTACATACCTCTTCTCTATTAACAAAATGGCACTTCCATTTTCATGCCGAAAAAAGCCAAAATTTCCATAGGACACACACGATAAAAATGAATGAATAATCACTAAAGTCTAATTTTGGCCCCTTCTTCACGTGCATCTCTAACAACGTATAAACTAAATTCCCTTCCTTATACTTATAAATGCTTTTCATTGCATATCTATGAAACAGAAATTGTAGTACTGTAAAACCGGTGGCCAATATGAAAAAGAAAACAAGAAAATCAATCATAGAATCCCTCTTATTTCTTTGTTAGTTACCTCTTATATTTAGACTTCTTTCCTATTCAAAAAATTCCTTCTGTGTCCACTCACATATAGGCATTCACCTACATACATTAAAGTAAATGTATTTTGGGAGGTGTCATACGTTGCGAAAAATTCTAGCGTGTTTATTAATTGTTTTTCTTACTGCCTTTACATTTGTTGCGTGTAATAAAAAAGAAGAGAGTGCAAAGGTACAGAAAGTGCGCGTTGGTGAGGTGACACATTCATTATTTTACGCTCCGTTATATGTCGCGATGGAAAAAGGATTTTTTAAAGATGAAGGACTAGAAGTTGACCTGCAAACAACTGCTGGCGGCGATAAAACGATGACAGCTTTATTATCAAATGGCATCGATATTGCGCTTGTCGGCTCAGAAACGTCTATTTATGTTTATGTGCAAGGAGCAAAAGATCCAGCAATTAACTTTGCCAGGTTAACACAAACAGATGGAACATTTCTCGTTTCTCGTAAAAAACTTAATTCTTTTAACTGGAATGATGTGAAAGGCAAGGATTTTCTCGGTCAGCGTAAAGGCGGGATGCCGCAAATGGTTGGGGAGTACGTACTGAAAAAACATGGAATTGATCCGCCCAAAGATACAAATCTAATTCAAAATATCGAATTTGCGAATATCGCGAATTCCTATGCATCTGGTACCGGTGATTTCGTGCAGCTCTTTGAACCAACTGCTAGCATTTTCGAGAAAGAAGGAAAAGGTTATATCGTTGCTTCATTCGGCGTTGAATCCGGAACTGTTCCGTATACAACCTTTATGGCGAAAGAAAGCTTCTTAAAGAAAGATAAGGCAACCGCAGAGAAATTCACACGTGCTATTTATAAAGCGCAGCAATGGGTCGATACACATAACCCAGACGAAATTGCCAAAGCTGTTGAACCACGCTTTAAAGATACACCAAAAGATATTATGGTAAAAGTTATCGATCGTTATAAACAACAACATTCGTACGCAACAAATCCATTGTTAGACGAGGCAGAGTGGAAACAACTACAAAGTATTATGAAAGACGCTGGCGAATTACCGAAAGAAGTGCAACATAAAGAATTAGTAAACACATCCATCGCTGAAAGTGTCATTAAGAAATAGAGGCGGATCTAATGAACTTTCTAGAGCTTTCCAACGTATCTCATTGCTTCTTCTCAAAAGACAATGCCAGCCTTGTCTTATCGAATATTTCTTTAACAATCGAAGAAGGAGAATTTATCTCCTTCCTTGGCCCAAGCGGCTGCGGCAAAACAACATTACTTTCTATCATTTCAGGTTTACTACAGCCCATTGAAGGAACCGTCTTTCTTGATGGTGAACGCATCACAAAACCAACGTCTTCCATCGGTTATATGCTCCAGCAAGATTACTTGTTTCCGTGGAAAACGATTGAAGATAATATTTCCGTCGGCTTACACATTACAAAAACATACACATCCAAAACGAAGCAACATGCTTTGCATTTGTTAGAAGAAGTTGGTTTGCAAGGGGTTGAGAAGCAATACCCGCGTGAATTATCAGGTGGAATGCGGCAGCGCGCTGCTCTCGTCCGGACACTCGTCACAAATCCAAAAATATTATTACTAGATGAACCATTCTCTGCCCTTGATTATCAAACAAAACTAAAATTAGAAGAACTCGTTTTTTCGATTTTAAAAGAATATAAGAAAACGTCACTTCTCGTTACCCATGACATTGAAGAGGCAATTGCGATGAGCGACCGTATTTACTTGTTGCAAGCAAAACCAGGCCGCATCGCGAAAGTATTTTCAGTCCCAGAAACCATTCGCTCCCTCTCACCATTTGAAGCACGTCAGCACCATGACTTTCCTTCATTCTTCCAGTTAATATGGAAGGAGCTTGAAAAACTTGGATAATATAAAAGAATTTCATCAAAACTTTCAAAAACGTGAAATAAAACGAACATTTTTCGTTCGAACATTGCAGCTGCTCCTGCTCATTCTCTTTTTCGCATTATGGGAAATCGCTAGCCGAAACGAGTGGATTGATCCATTGTTATTTAGCTCACCATCTAGTATCTTTCATTTGCTCATCACAAAGTGGCAAGATCACTCTCTTTGGCCGCACATATATACAACGCTCCTTGAAACATGTCTCGGCTTTATCCTTGGAACACTTCTTGGCACATGTATCGCAACCTTCTTATGGTGGAGCCCATTTATTTCTCGTGTACTCGATCCGTATCTTGTCGTCTTAAACGCAATGCCAAAAGTAGCGCTTGGGCCCATTATTATCGTCATATTTGGGCCGAATATTTCATCAGCAGTAGCCATGGGTGTTATCATATCCATCATCGTTACGATTCTCGTCATTTATAGTGCCTTTCAAGAAGTAGACGCCAATTATGTAAAGGTCATGCAAACCTTTGGTGCAAACAAATGGCAATGTTATAAACAAGTCATTTTACCAGCATCGTTCCCAGCGATTATTTCCACATTAAAAGTAAATGTCGGTCTCTCGTGGGTTGGGGTCATTTTCGGTGAACTGCTCATTTCAAAAGAAGGACTCGGCTATTTAATTAGCTACGGTTTTCAAGTCTTTAACTTTACACTCGTCTTGCTGAGCGTGCTTCTCACTTGTATTCTTGCCACCCTTATGTATGTACTTGTCGCAGCATTTGAAAAATTCGTTACACGCACGAAAAAAGCAACCTAGCTAATAGTAGGTTGCTTTCTTATTAATCACGAATAACTTGCGTTCCCGCAATAAAATCGTGAATAGAACGTTTATCTTTTCGCAGTGCTACCATAAATGCACTTACAATAAAACCAATTCCAAACATAAAACCATATATAATTCCACTTAATAAGTAACGTTTTACTGTAGTCCAAATCGTGATTTTCTGTCCATCCACACGTACAATTCGAATGTTCACTGCTTTCTTACCTACTGTAAACCCGGACCATACAATAGGAACAATTAATAAGTATAACGTTTGCGAAATACCTACTATTATGTCTGATGCATCATCAGACATACCTATTAATGTAAAAATCACAATAGGGGGAACAAATATTAATACATCTAAAAGGATCGCCCCAAATCGTCTCCAAAACCCTGCTAGCTCTTGATTCATATTCTCTTCTCCATTCTCTTATGTATTTCTCTTTACATTTTGGATGTATGTATAGATTCTCTCCTCTTGCTCAAGCAAAAGGATTCGCATCTCCTCTATAGATCACATCCTAAAACTATAACCCTCATATTATAACAAATTTCGACTAAGTTCGACATTTTATTTATAAATTATCCCCCAAATTATAAGATTAACATCTTTATTCTACGCTTCTTCTACTTCCTCCGAAATTTGCTGTAACCCTGCCAGCACTTCCGCTCTCATCTTCACAAGCTCTGGGAATTGATAAAAGAAAGCAATCTTTTGATACTTTACTTCTTTTGACTCTTTCACTTTGTTAGAATCTTGTAAAATGAATGCTGTAAATGTATCAGCAATATCTTCTACAACGTTCGTTGTTGCATATTCAGAAACAAATTTGTCTTCATGTTCTTTAAAAAACTGCATTTGCGCTTCTACATCTGTCTCTACTTTCTTCTCTTTCCATTCACCTTCAATTGGTTTCCAAAACTGTTCATAAAATTGATTCACATACGACTCTTTCTTTGTACAGCCCTCTGTTAAAAACAGCGTTGTACATTTCGATTCATATGCGGAAATATCCTTTTCTTCTGTAACAGCTTTTATATACTTTTTATCTACAGGAATTTGCGTTTTGTTTAACGTGAAAACGTGAGCCGTTTCATGAATTAACGTTTTCATCACTTCGTTTATATTAACGTTGGAATCTAATGCATCTAAACTTAATATCCAGTCTTCAGGATTATTTTCATTTTGCACCACATGTGCAACGACATTATCATAGCCATCTGATACAATATCAAATTCCTTTATATTCTCTCGATATTTTGCTGGTATTAACACACTGTACATATCCCATAATGTTTGATGATAATCTGTGTCTTCATGGAATGCACTAATTTCTTCCCTTGCCTCTTTATCATCACTAAAGACTTTCTGTAATCTTTTTTTATCTAGCTTTTCAAAATATGGATCTATTATTTCATCGTTATCAATATAATAAGATGCTAAAAAGAAGTAACGTTCGTCATCTTTTCTTTGTTCTTCGTATGCCGTTAATTCTTCTTTATTTTCTACTTCTGTATATGTTTCTAGTTCAGAGATTCCTTGCATATTTTTATTAATCTTGCTCAGAGATGCATCCCCAGTTTTTAAACATTCTTCTTTTGTTTTACATACTTCTTTTGCCACATTCTTTGCTTTACTACAGCTACTAATCAAGCAAATAAATATAAGCAAAAATAAAAAATGAATATAGTTTTTCCTCATAACTTCCTCCTTGCATTCTATTTTTTCATTGAAATCATAATCAATTTTGGCAAAAGATACAATAATACGATTTCACTCTATATAGATGCAAATTGAAAAACTAACATAAAAAACCTTTTCTTTTTAGGGTAGGCAAGAGGATCTGGCCATGCATAGTAGCAGTCTATCCCGTACTAACAGACCTATCTCTAGAAAAATAAAAAAAGAAATCGGTTGCTCTACTTTGTAAAACAGCCGATTTCTTCTATATGCCGCATTGTGCGCGCTAGTACATCATCACGCATAATGAAACTGAAGCGTCTATTTTCTTTGATGTCCCCTGGAATTTGTGTCAATAATACAGATCCCTTTGTTTCTTCATAGTGCGTATGTTGTTCTACGGCACTAATTGTTGCGAAATAAATGTTTTTAATGATTATTTTGTCTTTTCCGGATACTTTATATTGTCCAATATACGTTAAGCTCGATACAATACCGCCTGTTTCTTCATGAACTTCACGAACTGCCGCTTCTTCCGGTGTTTCTCCCTCTTCTACTTTTCCACCTGGAAATTCAATACCACGGCGCAAATGATGGGTTAATAACCATTGATCTCCGTACCGGCACACAACCCACACATGCTTTGGCTCGGGAGAAAATGGGTAACGTTCAAACGATAATTGTACAGTGTTATGATAGTAATCTTTAAATGTGTACATGCCCTACTCCCCTATTGATGGTTACAAATTTCTTACCATAAATTGTAGCACATTCTGACTAGTATGACTAATCTTATCCTATCATAACCCGTCGATAATACCCATTTGTGCAATTAACTCTTTTGCTTCATTGTCACCAAGCTCGTAAATCATTCGATATGCTTTTTGCAATTGTTCATCATACCGATCATTATTGGAATCATGATGATATTCAACAAACGGAACATGTGAACGTACAAACGTCCCAAGATCTTCACGATACGCCTTATCAAAATACTCGCGCAGCCTCAAAATTTCCTCATCCGTCGCTTCAATTGTAAAACTATATGTATTAGCCGTTTTCACTTGTGAAATTTCGCCATTTGCAACTGAAATATAGTATATTTTCTTATCCATAGAACGTCCCTTCTTTCACCTACTTTACTTTCTATTGTTTTCATTTTTTACAAAAATATGTAAAAGCATAGTTGATTTAATGATAAAATAAATGCAGGATTAATCTTGTAATAATCTGAACATAAATGCATTTCGTACGTACAATCAATAAAAGATATTCATAATAAGCCTTCTGTGGCTTCGACTATCAAGAAAACAATCATAAAGGAGAGAGGTAAGATGCTAACTGGATTACGTATTTTCTTCGGAATACTCACAATCGCTATCAGTACATACAGTTTGTCTACCAAGGATGTTACACTCATGCCTTACATGCAACTGTCCCTTGCTCTCATGTTTATCTTCATCGGTATTTCCGAAAAAAAGGCTGAGCGAAAAGACATGGGAATTTTGTCATTCGGCGTTTCTGGGTTCCTTTTCTTCGTTGTTATATTACATTTCCTTCGCTAAACGATTGAAAAAAATTCCAGTTAAGGAGAGCACGAATATGCTCAAAATATTACGGATTACTTTTTCCATCATCACGCTACTTTTAGGAGCATTCGGATTTTTTACAGATAACACTCCATTCATTTTACCTTATATGCTCATCTCTTTAGGACTCATGTGTGTCATTTCAAGTATTGCAGAATTTCAAAAACAACAAACATCTACTGGGATTTTACTGTTTCTTACTGGTGCATTTGCGATATATTTTCCGCTCTCACAACTCTTTCGCTAAACGGAACACTATATACAAAAAATGATAAGGAGAAGCGACCATGCTAAAAACACTTCGTATTCTATTTAGTACAATTGCTTTAATTCTTGCTACTTATTCCTTTTTCTCAGAAAGCAATCAGCTACCTATTTATATACAAATATTCCTAAGTCTGACCTGTTTAACATGGGGAATTTCTGAGATAAAAGAGCAGCGCAAATCAATGGGGATTTTACTCATTTGTGTTGCTATCTTTATATCCTTTGTCGCCTTCGTAAAAATGTTCCGTTAATACTCTCACTTCTGTATATCGGCGCTTCGACACGGTTTAGAGATTCCTCGACAAAATTTAACATACATCCGCCAACTAAAAAAGCTGCCTTCCCCAGGCAGCTTTCTCACATATTATCCAAACACTTTCTCAAGTTCACCTTTATCTTGGCTTAGCCAGAAATTCATTAAGCGTTTTGCACCTTCTAAGTCATGAAGTTTCGCTTGGCCGCACTGCGTTTCGTTTGCCGCAGGAATTTCTGTAATTTGTATTGCGTCTTGCAATGTTAACTCTAATAAGTCGATGACTTCGCGTACTGTTGGCGTACCGCTTACGACAAGGTAGTATCCTGTTTGGCAGCCCATTGGCGAAATATCAATAATATCAAAGTGTGGATAACGATCAATATATTTACGTAAATTAAATGCTAATAAATGCTCTAGCGTATGAATGACATCTGGCTTCATCGCTTGTTTATTTGGTTGGCAAAAACGAATATCAAATTTATTTACGATACCGTCTTTTCCTACTTGATGAACGCCGCAATGTCTTACATAAGGCGCTTTTACAATTGTATGATCTAATTCAAAGCTTTCTACTGATGGCATATTCATCTCTCCCACTTTTCATAATCCTTATATATCCAATATGATATAACGGAATTAAAAATTAGTAAAGTATTATATATATCAAACTTGATCTCCCAACACACAAGTCGCTGCCATGCCAAGCAAAAAGTAACCTGCTACTCGCATACTTCTTTTGTTTAAAACATCGCACGTAGCAGAAAATGGCCCTAATCGTTCCTAGGTACAGCCAGTCGATCTCACCCTCCCCTAAAGAGAATGGCGGCTTTATGTTTATTTTCAGTGAGTCGCTGCCACGCAGACAAAACATAACCCATACTTACCCTTTGTTTTAATCCTCGCACGTGGAAAAAAAGGAACTGACCGCCTCTACACATAGCCAGACGCTCTCATCCCCCTAAAAGAAAAGGGTTTTTGGTTTTTGTGCTTCGTGTTTTCAATTTATATATATACGTACAAACCGTGCTATAATACTTACAGCATATGCCGGAAAGGAGCTTATTATGAAACGCATTTTCATCGGTATTATTCGCTTTTACCAAAAGTTTATTTCTCCAATGACACCGCCAACGTGCCGCTTCCATCCAACGTGTTCTCACTACGGGCTTGAAGCCATTCAAACTCACGGTGCATTAAAAGGAAGTTGGCTTACAGTGAAACGTATTTTGAAATGCCATCCCTTTCATCCAGGCGGATTCGATCCTGTCCCAGAGAAAAAACAGAAGAAGAATTAACCTTCGTAACCATTCACAACAACATCTAACTTTCCAGTATCCGGATGAATAACAAGTCCGTGTACAGGAACTTCTGTTGGCATAAGCGGATGGTTGTGAAGAATAGAAACACTGTGTTCTACGCTTTCTTCTACACTTGAGAACCCACGTAAAAACTTCTCTAAATCGATTCCAGAATAACGAAGTGTGTCTAGTTTTTCTTCAGAAACACCGCGCTCTTTCATCTTTTCAATCGTGCTGCTCGCTTGAATTTTCGCCATACCACAATCGTGATGACCAATTACACATACTTCATCTGCACCAAGTTCATAAATCGCTACTAAAATGCTGCGCATAATACTTCCAAATGGATGTGAAATAACAGCGCCAGCTACTTTAATAATTTTTACGTCACCGTTACGCATGTTCATCGCTTTTGGCAGTAGTTCTACAAGGCGCGTGTCCATACATGAAATAAGCACCATTTTTTTATTCGGGTATTTTCCGGTTTCGTATTCTTCATATTTTTTACTTTCAACAAATTCCTTATTATATTGCAAAATCTCTTCTAGAGCTTTCATAGTCAATCCCCTCTTTCTTTATGTAGCTATAATGCAAGTGTACCAAAGAACAAAAAAAACAAAAAATTTATTGCTTTATCCCGCATTAACGATCAGTAAGCCCCCACCTCAAGATGCAAAGGGAGATAACTGACCGTAAAAGCCCGATTGGTGAGGGCTAACCATCAGTGAGAAAGGCATCACTGATGGAAGTTTCACTTTATCCTAAGAATATAATTTTTCAGACAACAGTCATAATTCTTCCATAATTTCCACACAGTTCTGTAACAACTACCTCGTACTTTGCTTAAATTTTCACTATAAACTAAATGTAGATAATGAAAATGAAAAAAGGGAGTGAATTTTATTATGTCCGACGTTTTGTTACTGAGTCGTTTTCAATTTGCAATTACAATTTTTTATCATTTCTTATTTGTACCGTTAACACTCGGACTCGTTATTTTAGTAGCGTGTATGGAAACGCAATATGCACGCACATTAAATCCAACGTATCGAAAAATGGCGAATTTCTGGGGTAAGTTATTTACGATTAACTTCGTAATGGGAATCATCACCGGGATTACGATGGAATTCCAATTCGGAACAAACTGGTCTGAGTACTCCAAATATATGGGAGATATTTTTGGATCTCCGCTAGCAATAGAAGCACTTGTTGCCTTCTTCTTAGAATCTACTTTCATGGGAATTTGGTTGTTCGGTAAAGATAAAGTTTCACCAAAGTTCCGTGCTTTCTCTATGTGGATGGTCGCACTTGGCACAAATATTTCTGCACTTTGGATCATTACAGCGAACGGCTTCATGCAAAACCCAGTTGGTTATGTAGTCCGAAATGGCCGCGCTGAATTAAATGACTTTTGGGCACTAGTTACAAATCCATACGCATGGCATATGTTCTTCCATACTGTTGTTGGTTGTTATATCGTTGGTTCATTCTTCGTTATGGCAATTAGTGCGTATCACTTACTGCGTAAAAATGACGTTGAATTCTTTAAAAAATCATTTAAGTATGGTTTAATATTCGGTTTATTTGCAGCAACTGCAACACCATTCATCGGTCATGAATCCGGTGCTTTCGCGGCGAAAATGCAACCTGCAAAAGGGGCAGCAATGGAAGCTGTTTGGGACACTGGGGAAGGAAAAGGGTTCTCAATTTTTCAAATTCCTGATGTGAAAAATGAGAAAAATTTCGAAGCATTAACAATTCCAAAACTCGGCAGCTTCTTCTATACAAATTCATTTGATGGAAAAATTGTCGGTTTAAAAGATATTCCAAAAGACGAGCGTCCAAACGTAAATCTAGTTTACTACAGCTTCCGTTTAATGGTTGCACTTGGCACATTCTTTATGGCACTTACATGGTTTGGTTTCTATTTAAGCCGCAAAGGAAAACTAGAAAACTCAAAACGTTTCTTAAAACTTACAATGTGGTCTGTATTACTTCCATATGTAGCGATTAACGCAGGTTGGATTGTTGCAGAAGCGGGACGTCAACCTTGGACAGTATACAAACTAATGCGAACAGCAGAATCAGTTTCACCAATTTCTGTACCGCAAATTTGGTTCTCTTTAATTAGCTTAATCTTATTCTACACTTTACTATTAATTGCTGATGTATACCTTATGTTGAAATTTGCGAAAAAAGGACCAGCAGCATTAGAAGAGACTACAGAGGGAGGTGCAGCTCATGTCTCATGATACACTTGCAATTATTTGGTTCGGCTTATGGGGCGTGATTTGGACAGTTTACTTTATTCTCGATGGTTATGCACTTGGTAACGGAATGATTTTCCCGTTCGTTACGAAAGATCGCCAAGAGCGCAATCAGCTGCAAGAAGCAATTGGACCGTTCTGGGGCGGAAATGAAGTATGGTTAATTACAGCTGGGGGAGCAACATTCGCTGCTTTCCCAATCACATATGCAAACATGTTCAGTTACTTATACACACCATTATTCTTAGTATTACTTGCTCTGTTCGCTCGTGCAGCAGGACTAGAATTCATGCACAAAGATGATTCACCAGTTTGGCAAACTATTTGTAAATGGACATATGCCGTTGGTAGTTTCTTAATTGCTTTCTTATTCGGCGTTACATTCGCTAACCTATATTACGGATTACAAATTGGTAAAAATGGCTATGAAGGAAATCTACTTAGCTTATTACACCCATATGGCATTTTAGGCGGCCTTTTCTTCACAGCAATCTTTGTCGTATCAGGCGCGCTTTGGGTTATGATTAAAGCGACTGGTGAAGTATCAGATCGTGCTTATAAAATTGCCAAGCCATTTTCAATGGCAGCCGCAATTATTCTAGCTATCTTTTACGTCGCAACGTCAAACCTTACAAACTTATTCCAAAATTTCACGGAATATCCTGTACTGTTCTTAATCCCAGCTCTAGCGATGTTAATGAGCGTCATCGCTATGGCAATGGTTTTCAAACGTAAAATTGGCTTAGCCTTCACATTTGTTTGCTTAACAATTGCTACGTTTATGGCAACTGGTTTTGCTGGTATGTTCCCAAGAATGCTGCCATCACGTATTAACGATGCATACAGCACAACATTATTCCAAGCAGCAGGTAGTGAATTAAACTTAAAAATTATGTTCTTTGTTGCTATGGTAATGGTACCTATCGTTATTGGCTATCAATTATGGAGCTACACAATCTTTAAAGAAAAAATTCATAAAGACTCTGCAAAAGGGTATCACTAAAATCGCGAACCATCCTCTATCTGGGGATGGTTTTTTCTGTTATTTTCTTTACTTCTTGATATATGATTAAAAAAGGTAACTACTCAGTTACTTTATGAAAAACCGATAGAAAAGGGGAGAGGGACTGGCGATGCATAGGAGCGGTCAGTTCCTTTTCCTGCCACGTGCAGGCCCCCTATTGTATTTGCATAACAGCAGTCTATATACCAAAAAGGAATTTACAAGTAATAGAGAGACACATCTTCACTAGAATCATACCCTTTTCTAAATTTCTAAAAGGTATAGCTGAGTAGTCACAAAAAGAAATTTATTAGAAAGTTGAGGTATTTACAAAGGCTATGTTTTTAGAAATCATTACTTTTATTTTACTCGTTATTTTTCTATTCTTTTATTTAAGGGATCCAAGAAGTTTAATAATTGGATTTTTATTCAATCTGTTTTTTTGCTCATTCCTTATCCTGTTTGTTTATTTAGGTTTTAGCTCCGGTAATGCGATATTTCGAATCATTGCCACTATCCCTCTTTTCATCATTGGCTTTATGTTAACCTTTGGTATATTCGCTTTAATGATTGGACTATTTCTGAATGCAAGGATTTTAATGAGAAAAGAAGGACGACGCTTTTCAAATTGTTTAACTTTACTAGCTGGACTAGGTATTTTATTCAGTATAATATGCTTACTATTTAAGCCAACTCAATTTTTATCTCCTCATTTCGGACCAATTTTTAGCGGCGTATTTTTCATTATGGTATATTTCTTTTTCCACTTATCCAACTTCTTAACAGCTTATTTTCTGTATCAGTTCAACAGACCAAGACGCAATCAAGATTTCATTATCGTTCTTGGCAGTGGATTAATTAACGATAAAGTGCCACCACTTTTAGCAAGCAGAATTAATAAGGCGATTGATTTTTATTGGAAACAAGCAGCTATTTCTTTTCCGCCTACAATCATTTTCTCTGGTGGACAAGGCCCTGATGAAAACATTCCTGAAGCTGAGGCTATGCAAATATACGCCATTAAAAAAGGGATTCCTACCGAGCATACGATAAAAGAAGATCGTTCTGTTAACACGTATCAAAATATGTTATTTTCAAAACAAATTATGGATTCACGAAAAGAAGGAAAATACAAAAGTATCTTTACAACAAACAATTTCCATCTTTTCCGCGCTGGATTATATGCAAAAGAAGCCGGACTTAACAGCCAAGGAATTGGTTCAAAAACAGCTTTTTATTACTGGCCAAACGCGATGATTCGAGAGTATATTGCAATTGTTGTCATGGGTCGTAAACGCCATATTAAGGTTGTAGGAGTTATCTTAGGATTCTCCGGACTCCTTACAATGATTCGTTTTCTATTTTCTTAATCCATATAAGAAAAGCGCAAGAAGCAACTAGTATGCTTCTTGCGCTTTTTTCTTTACCTTCTTTTCGTAACTTTTCCGGAACCGCCAACCTTTGTTTTAGGGGGAGACGTATTCTTCGGTGGGCCTGTTGTTGATGATTTCGGCTTCACATCTGATTCACTAGAACCACCTGGTGATTTTATAATTTTCCCTTTATTCTCCGTAGAAGGCGGAACTGCTTTCGTGCCTTTTTCTGTAACGCTTCCCGAATCACCTACAGATGGTTTTTGCTCTACTTTATCACTTCTTTTAATAATAGAACCTTTACCTTGCTTCGTGATTGGCGGTGGTGTTTTCTTTTCTTCTTTTGTAGGTGGTCGTTCTTGGATAACCGGTTTATAATTTTGTCTGTCTGTATACCCACGGTAATCGCCGTGATACGATTTACGCGAATCAAATATATCGTCCAGTATGCTTGCTAACAGAAATCCTTGTAAGAAAGATGGCTGATAGTTTTGACGGACAAACTCTTTATTACTGATTTCAATTAATGTGTCAGATGGCTTCTCTTTATCCTTCTGAATGTTGTATATTTTATCAGAATACACAAGGAACATTTGATTTTCGTCTTCTTTAGACGCTTGTTTTGGTTCCTGTTCATCAATTAATTCTTTGGCAACTTGAGGAACTGTCCGATTGGCGGCCCGGTACACATAAGATTCTTGCTTACCGTCTTTCGCAACTGATTCTAACGGGTAACGGTCTTGAATCGACTTTCCATTTTGACATCCCGATAAAGCAAAACCTGCAATTACAAGTAACATAACAATAGCAAGTATAGCGATGCCGAGCGATTTAATCATGGGAAACAATCGTTTTGACATGATTACGCCCCCTTACGTTGCTCTTATGATTTGTACATCAGCTGAAAGAATCGATTCTCCCTCATACATCATTGTACGTCCATCTTGCCACTCAACGCGAAGCAGCTTTCGATTATCAGATTGGAACTCCCATACGTATTGTTCATCATTTGCTGCAAATGGTGTTTTCCCCACGACAACAACACGCCCGTTATATTGCTCTTCCATATGGTAGTCTATCTCATCCATTTCAAGTGTCGTTGGAATCTCATTGATTGAATCTAATCGGCCATCAATAGGAGCATATAATTTATAATACGTGTTCTCACGATTTTCAATTTTTAAATATCGAATCGTTCTTCCATCCCGCAATGTTAAAATAATTTCGTTGCGAGAATGCATGCTTGTTTTTCCAATCACTTCATACATGACTAACGAAACTTCAATCATATCACCAGGCGCTAACGTGAGTACCGTTTTCTCAGGTTTAGCAGGTTCCGGACTTTTTATTATATTTTTAATACGTTTAAATAAACTCATTGACCGACCCATCCTTTTCTCGTTATAGACATGCTGATAAAATAAGGGCACCGACAATATGTAACGAACCTGCTAAGACAGCATGTGCTACATATCCTTGCTTCGTTCCCTCATCTACATCTAAATCAATGGCTTTTCTCAAAATAAATTCAACAAACATTTGTACAAATAATAAGATTGCAAAAGATACCGCTGACGCAAGTAATGCCTGCCATAGATCGTTTGATTTCGAAATCGATTGCGATAAAATGTATCCTTGTGCAAACAACTTCATCGCAAAGCGCGTCGTCACTGCCACATTCCCTTTTTTAATTTCTTCTAAATCTTTATATTTAGTAAAAAGTGAATCAATCCACATCAATAGAAATAAAAGGATAGCGCCTGCACCTGTCCATACAAGCATGGCTAAAATATTCATTCCTGTCATTAAAAAACCACCTCTGAAAAAATAATAGAAAACCGACATGACTTCCTTCTATGACATGTCGGCTCTCTTGTCTATTCTCTATAAATCCATCGTAATTTCCTAGCATATAAACTGCGGCTATGAAAACAATAACAGTTCTCCACTCATTCTCTCCTTTTGTTTTCACGCGGCATGGAGCTAAAAAAGGAACTGACCGCTCCTATACATGATCGGATGCTCTCTCCAACCTAAAAAGAAAAGGTTTTTTCATTTATAGATTATTTCTCATACTGCTTCATAATACGAGCTAATTCATCATCTACAGCTGAGTTTTTGTTTAAACTCGCAAATTCGTCATCTAATGATTTTTCTTTTTTATAAATCTCTCCACTCGCTTCTGCTTCAGCCTCTAATTGAAGAGCTTTTTCTTCCATACGGCTTAAACCTGCTTTTGCTGTATTCGCATCAAAACCAGACATTGCCTGATTAATATTTTTTTGTGCTTTTGCTGCGTTCACACGCGCTACAAGCGTTTCACGTTTATTTTTTAATTCTGTTAATTGCTTACGCATTTCTTCTAATTTCATACGAAGATTATCAGCAGCCGCTTTATTTTGCTCATAGCTTGCTTTATATTCATTCATTTTTTGTTCTGCAGTTTGTTTTTCTTCTAAAGCACGGCGCGCAAGGTCAAGGTTATTTGCTTGAACTGCCATATGCGCTTGTTCTTCACGTTTCTTTACAAGTGCTTCTTGCTCTTCAAACAACAATTTAAATTTTTTCTCAAGTGCAATTTGTGCTGCTACGCTTTTCTCAGCTTCTTGTACATCCTCTTGCATATCACGTAAATACTGATCTGTCATTTTAATTGGATCTTCTGCTTTTTCAATTAATGAATACACGTTTGACATTGTTAAATCTCTTAATCGTTTAAATACGGACATTTAAATTCCTCCTAATAAATTGCTTCCTATTTCAAATTCAGTACTCGGAAAACCCAAAAATCTCCCTTTACAGTAAGAATATTCATATTTCAAACCCATGTGTACATTATATCAAAAATAAAATGCACTTACATATTGTTTTATAAATATATAAACGATAATCTGACATTCCCATCATAACTTATAAAAAGTAGATAAAAAAAGCTTTGCGAAATTCGCAAAGCTTTCCTCTATTTATTCACAACTTGTTCCATACCAGTACTACAAATGTTTGACTGACATGATTTATTAAGAGAACATGCTGCACATTTCCCTTTTTTACTTCTCTTTACAAAGTTCATTAGCGTATATCCTGCATATCCAAAAATGACAGCTCCAATTACAATATTGACTATCATTGTGATACATCTCCTTTTAGAATCCGAGCATGGATCCAACTTGGTATATAACTAGTGTTAATACGTATGCAACCACAAGCGGGTAAACAACAGCGAAAATCGTCCACTTTAAGGACCCTGTTTCACGGCGGATAACCGCAACTGTTGCTAAACATGGGACATATAACAAAATAAAGAACATAAACGAATATGCTGATAATGTCGTGAAATGCGTACCAATTACGTTTCCTAATACATCTTCTTTCACAGAATAAATAATTGCCATTGTCGAAACAACAACTTCTTTTGCTAAAAATCCTGTTAATAGTGATGCAGCTGCTTGCCATGTTCCAAACCCAAGCGGAGCAAGAATCGGTGCAAATAAGCCGCCAATCATTGCTAAGAAACTATCTCCCATATCTACACCGAATCCAGATGGCCCAGCATAGTTTAATAACCAAATCACAACAGAACCACCAAAGATAAATGTACCAGCTTTACGTACAAATCCTTTTCCTTTTTCCCACGTACTGCGCCATAACGTTTTTGCTTGCGGCACACGGTAAGGCGGAAGTTCAATTACAAAAATAGATTTCTCTTCTTTTAAAACCGTAATGGACATAATTTTTGTAACGAGTAATGCAAGGATAATACCGATAAGATATAAAGAAAATACAACAATCGCTTGACTATGCGGAAAAAAGACTCCAGCAAATAGTGCATATACAGGCAGGCGGGCTGAACATGACATAAATGGTGTCACTAAAATCGTAAGCAGCCTCTCCTTCTCCTGTTCAATCGTTCTCGCTGCCATAACGCCTGGTACATTACAGCCAAAACCGATAATCATTGGTATAAACGCTTTTCCGTTTAATCCAAAAAACTCCATAATCCGATCCATTACAACGGCAATACGTGCCATATATCCGGAATCTTCTAGTAATGAAATAAAGAAGAACAATGCGAAAATTTGCGGCACGAATACTAATACCGCACCAACACCTGCAATAATTCCATCTGTAACGAGCGCTCGAATGAAATTAGACGCACCAATATTCGTAAGGCCTGCTGTTACCCAATCTGTAAATGGACCGCCGACAAATGCATCAAATTGATCCGATAAAGGCTTTCCAATCCATGAAAATGTAATCTGAAAAATTAAAAACATGATTCCTAAAAAGATTGGTAGTCCCAAAATTTTATGCGTAATTAATTTATCAATTCTTTCCGAAAAAGGAATGCTTCCTTCTTTTTCAAGGCGAATCACACTTGTTTTCAACTTTTCAATATACGCTGCACGTACTCCGTATATATGCTGTTCTAACGTAACATCTAATTCTGCTTCTAATGCAGAGCGAATTGCTACAAGTTCGCTATATACATGCGATTTTGCGAGTTCTTTCTCTACCACTTCGTTATTTCCTAAAAATTGCAGTGCAAGCCACCTTGCATGCTCATCATTTTCTTGCTGCAATTTATCCATAACCCGCTGGATTCCTGTCTCTACTGCTTTACCATATGAAAGAATAAACGGCTTTTGCTCCGCCTTATCGCTTTCATGAAGAGCAGCTAATAATTCCTCGCAGCCTCTTCCACTTCTTGCTATTACGGGAATAACCGATACACCTAACATTTCAGCTAGTTTGTTGACATCAATTACAATCCCACGCTGTTTTGCCACATCAATCATATTTAAGCCAATCGAAAGTGGTTTCCCAAATTCTAATAATTGCAATGTTAAATGCATATTACGCTCAAATTGAGAAGAATCGACAATATTTAACATATGATGAAATTCTTCTGTTAATAAGAATTGCGTAACTACTCCTTCATCACGGGATACAGGATTTAAATCGTATATACCTGGTAAATCTATTAGCATTCCTTGCTTATCTTTTAATTTACCAATCTTTTTTTCTACGGTTACTCCGCTCCAGTTCCCAACATATTCATAAGAACCAGTAAGTGCATTAAACAATGATGTTTTCCCCGTATTCGGATTTCCTAGCAAAGCAACCTTGTTCACGTTAATTCCACCTTTATCATTTTCGCATCACAATGACGAATAGAGATTAATTGTCCACGGCATTCTAATGTACACGGACCATTAAGCATTGCTTTTTGTTTTACACAAAGCTCGCACCCCTCAGAAAATCCAAATGAAGCCAAACGGCGTTTTAACAATTTATCAAGAGACTGCAAATCTTTTACACGTACTTTTTCATCTATACTCATATCAACTAAGTTCATAAATTATCCCCCTAAAAAGATAACGATAATTATTATCAATATAAATTATAACATGACTCTCTGAAAAAAAACTATACACTACGCTGTGTATTTATTACTATTTTTTGTACAATTCCATCTTATTTAACATAAAAATCGTCGCTATGCACGGACAGTTGCTCTCGCTCTTCCTAAAAAGAAAGGGTTTATGTCACTTTTTTAACTTGTATTTCTAAAATTACCTATATAAATCCCTGCCACGCAAAACAAAACATGACACACTCTCGCTTTCTACCTTTGTTTTAAACCTCGCACGTGGAAGAATAAGGAACTGACCGCTTCTATGCATTGCCAGTTCCTCTCGTCCCCTCCTAAAAAGAAAAGGTTTTTGATTTTCGTTTGCCATTCTTATCCATTGTTATTACAATAATAATAACAATCTAAGAATCTCGTTGTCACAGGGGGAGCCTCGTTGCTGAGAGGGAACACTTTGTTCCGACCCTTTGAACCTGTTAGTTAATGCTAACGTAGGAATTGTGCAGACGTATATACATAAGTAGTAATTTACAATTTGTGTATTTTCATCTCCCTATGGTAATGATTCTTCTTTTGTAACTTGGATGTAGGGGGACTTTTACATGCGTAACACAAATTTACAAGCAATGATAGAGGCAGCGATTCTCGCAGCATTTGCGTTAGTCATCGACATTTTGCCGCTCTCTATTAAACTTCAACCAGGCGGTTCTATCTCATTTGCTATGATTCCAATTTTTATTATTGCTTACCGCTGGGGCTTTAAAGTGAGTTTCTTAAGTGGTCTCGTTTGGGGGTTATTACAAATTGTTGCAGGAGATGCATCTATTTTCACACCGGTGCAAGCGTTTATTGAATACTTCATCGCCTTTTCCTTTATTGGCTTTGCTGGATTATTTCATGAACCAATTCAACAATCAATTGCAAATGGACAAAAAACAAAAGCGATTACGTATATCATTATTGCTACATTTATTGGTAGCTTAGCTCGTTACTTTTGGCACTTCATTGCTGGCTTTATTTTCTTTGGACAATATGCACCAAAAGGACAATCAGCTGTTTTATATTCCTTTATCTTTAACGGCGTTACAATGATTGGTTCTTTCGTATTGTGTGCGGTTCTACTTGTCGCTTTATTTATAACAGCACCGCGCTTATTTACAGGCGTGAATAAGCATTATATAAATACAAAAAACATTGCTTAATCAGCAATGTTTTTTGTATTTAAGAGATAGACAAAAATCCCGCTTTTCTAAAGCGGGATTTTTCTGCTACTTTCAATGAATGGAAGGAAAAAATACCTTTTCTCACAAACACCATTCCGTTATATCATGTTGATTAAATTATACTTTATCGCATATTGAACAAGTTCACTTTTCTTAGAAAGATTCAGTTTGTTCAACATTCTCGTCTTATGAGTATCAACCGTTTTTATACTGATAGTTAACTCCCCAGCAATTTCAGACAATGAAAATCCTTTAGCAAGATACTGCAATACCTCTCGTTCACGTGGACTTAGAATTACATAAGGATTTCGGGACTCTGTTTCATTTTGTACTCTTTTTAACATCGTTGAAATTTCCTTTGGGCGAAGGTATAGGTATCCATCCATAACAGAATCAATAGCAGTGTATAATTCTTCATCTACAGCTGCTTTAGGGACATAACCTGAAGCTCCCGCGTTCATGATTAACGTTATATAGTCCTCATCTTCGTGCATGGTGAGCGCTATGACTTTCGCTTGTTCATAACGTAATTTAATTTCTTTGAGAACCTGTATTCCATCTAAGCGTGGCAAAGATATATCCAATATCAAAATATCAGGTTTTAAAATGTCGTAAAGTTGAAGGGCTTCAAGCCCATCAGATGCTTCACCTACAACTTGTAAGGACGATCTTTTTTGCAGTAGTAGTTTTAAACCTGATCTCATCAAGGCGTGGTCATCAACTAGCATTATGCTGATTGTCTTTTTCATCTTGACACCCTTCTCTCTGTTTTACTGGGATAGACACCATAACTTCAGTCCCACCGATTTTGTGAGTTTTGATAAAAAATGAACCACCTAGTAATTCAGCCCTTTCCCTCATTCCATATATTCCTATTCGATTTTGCTGGCGAGCTTTTTCAAAATCAGTCTCACGTATGCCTTGTCCGTTATCATGGATACTTAGCTTAATAGAACAATTATTAATCTCCATACTAACTACAATCTCAGTCGCCACTGTATGTTTCACTACATTAGCAAGACTTTCTTGAACAATTCGATATAACGCTACAGCGATATGGCTGTCTATGGGAGCAATGTCATCATCGAGAACGCGCAAAATTACAGCAAGAGCGAATTTTTCTTCAAACTTTCTTATATGTTTCTTTAATGCCGGAATTAAACCTATATCATCAAGGATTGGTGGTCTTAATTCTACCGCTAAATCTCTAATTTCTCGTAAAATATTTGCCGCAGTCTCTCGGCTTACATTAAGTAGCTCCTGTTGTTCAGCATCTTTAGCTTCATTAGCCAAAATACGCATGGTAACCATTAGAAACGTAAGGGCTTGGCTTGTTTCATCATGAAGTTCACGAGAAATTCTTTTTCTCTCCTCCTCATGCGCGGATAATAATTTCAAGATTAACGTATCTCGAAGAGCATCCTTTTCTTGAAGCTCCCTCAGTAATTTTTCTACTGCCGCGCTCGAACTAATTAGGTTATCAGTCATTTCGTTAAAAGCACGTGCTAGTTTTCCAACTTCATCGTCCCCCTCTGTTTTAGCCCTTAAGGATAAATTACCGGCTGATATACCTGATGCTATATCAACTAAACTATTAATTGGTTTGGTAATGATACGAGTTACATAATAAGCTATACCTGCCGCTCCCATGCATACCAAAAATGTAGCGAAAACCAATTCTACTATTTTAGTAAAAATATAGCTTTTCGCCTCTTTTTCTGCCATTCCAACTCTAACAAATCCTACATCTCCACCTTCAATTGGAACAAGTATGTCATGGATATTCCCTTCATCTGAAGTTAATATAGCGGATTTTTCATTATTGCTACTATTAGGCTTATGTGCACTTAATATTCCTTTTGGTAGATGTTTAGAGAATGTATTTCCAATAAGAACATTATTATTGTCAATGACCAGTATATAACGAACGTCTTTATTCGCTTCCTGTGCCCGGGTAATGAGGAGGTGAATCGAATAGTAGTCGTCAGTTAGAATGTAATCTGAAGACAATGCTGCAATATTTTCAGCGATATTTACGCCACGCTTTTTAAGATCCTCTGTCATCATTTTTGTGAGCGATTCCCAAATGATACATCCCAATAATAGAGCAAGAAAGAGTAGTGAAACGAGGATGGCTCCAAATATCTTCTGGTTTATTTGTAATTTATTTATCCATTTCATAGGTGACCTCATATAACTTAGGTTCAAATGGAACAAAACGATCAATAAACAGCCCCTGAAAAGCTGTTTTTATTGGTTCTTGTTCGTGCATGGAAATAAAACTTTCTTTAATAATTTTCTTCTCTTCATCAGGTAAATTACTCCTAACGACAACAGGGCCAGTACCAATCGGTTCTGTTTTTGCAATAATTTTCAAATCCTTAACCAGTTCTGGATTTTGACGTTTCGTGCGTTCAAAGACTAAACTATCAACAGCAGCTGCGTCAACAACTTTATTTATTACAGCGCCTAAGGAGCTTTCATGACTATATGTAAAAACATAACGACCGAAGAAATGCTCTGGAGTTTCACTTAATTCAGCTAATTTTTTCCTCACAAAAATATATCCGGAATAACTGGTTGGATCGGTAAAGGCAACGTTTTTGCCTCTTAAATCATTTATAGCGGATATTTCATTTTGGCGGTGTACGACAACATAACCATAGTAATAGGGAACCCCCATCCGCTCTTGCATAGCAATTGCTTCAAGCCCTTCGACATGTTTGTAAGTAATATACGCTCCTGTTGAAAGTATAGCAATGTCAGCGCCTCCATTTATCATCAACATGCTAATCTCATTATAACTCTTACGCTGGATTAAAATTACAGGTCTATGGAGCTTTTCTCCAATATAATCAGCTATTTTCCTGTAGTACATAATTGTATCAGTCGGTGATAACACACTTGAAATTGCAATCCGTACAGGAGAGGGCTTTCCCTCTTGTGAACCAACAGGCTGAGCTTCAGATTCGGAGAAAACAATTTGAGAGCTTGAACGATCATGCTGACAGCCTATTGCAAGTAAAGTAATAAAAAATATAAAAAAAATCCTCAACAAATTTATCATACTTTCCTCCATTCTTGCAGGCGAGGGATTTATACATTATGTGGAAACACCTTAATTTAAGGCTTTCGAAATTGATATTTATATATTACTTCAGGACGATACATGAAATCTATGAAAGAGTGTATACTTAACTACTTTTCATGTCGGAATTGTGTCAGCAGGTATATATAAATCGCTACTATATAGATGCAAATTGAAAAACTAACATAAAAACCATTTTCTTTTTCGGCGGGTGAGAGCAACTGGCCATGCTTAGAATCGGTCAGTGCCTATTTCTGCCACATGTGCAGCGAAAACCAAAAAGAGCAAGCAAGTGCAGATCATGACGTATTCTGTATAGCAGCGACTTATATGTCGGAACATTAACATGGATTTACATATACAAAATATAACGTAACACGCACGGCTCGATCCTCTCGCCTCCCCTCAAGAAAGGGGCTATATATACCAGTTTTTCAACTTGTATATATAACCGTGAATGTTTTTTGTCAGATAAATTCTTACAGAAAATCAGATATTTACTGATAGTTTAACGCGTTCTCATATAAGATAATGTAGCCAAGGAGGAATGATATAACACAAGCACTTTGAAAACGTTTTTACCAAATTGGCATTCTATTGAAATACTTAATTTCATGCTAATCTAATTTTTTTCTGTAAATCAAAGTAAAGAAATCGAGGTAGATAATATGTTCTCATTTTTGAAACCTAAAATTGCTACTGCAAAAATAGCACCAGATCAGGTTCAAAAAACCTATAAACTTTTTCGGCTACAATCTTTATTAGGAGTGTTCTTAGGTTACATAGCTTACTATATAGTACGTAACAATTTTGCCTTATCTACTCCTTACCTGAAGGAACAACTCAATCTCAGTGCTACAGAAGTAGGATTGTTAAGCAGTTCTATGCTTATCGCTTATGGAGTTAGTAAGGGTTTGATGAGTAGTTTAGCCGACAAAGCTAACCCTAAAAGTTATATGGCGCTTGGTTTGCTTCTGTGCGCTATGGTCAATATTATGATGGGATTCAGCACGGCATTTTGGATGTTTGCAGTTCTCGTTGTTTTCAATGGTTTTTTTCAAGGAATGGGCGTTGGGCCTAGCTTTATTACTATTGCAAATTGGTTTCCTCGTAAGGAAAGAGGAACGATCGGTGCTATATGGAATATTTCTCACAATATAGGTGGAGGTATCGTAGCACCTATCGTTGGTATGAGTTTTGCTATGTTGGGCTCCAATCACTGGCAAACGGCAAGCTACCAAGTTCCAGCTGCTATAGCCATTGTTATTGCACTTATAATACTAACTCTTATTAAAGGCTCACCAGTAAGTGAGGGATTACCTCCATTAAACGAAATCGTCAAAGACGAATCCGATTCGAAAACACAACAAAGTGCTGATTCAAAACCGCCAACAGACATGAGTGCTTGGCAAATCTTCAAGAATTATGTTTTATTTAACAAAAATGCATGGTTCGTTTCCTTCGTAGATGTTTTCGTTTACATGGTTCGTTTCGGCATTATAAGTTGGTTACCTATTTATTTATTACATGTGAAACATTTCACTAAGGAAGAGATGAGTGTTGCCTTTTTATTCTTTGAATGGGCAGCTATTCCTTCTACTCTTCTGGCTGGTTATCTATCAGACAAGTTATTCAAAGGGCACCGCATGCCGCCAGCAATCATCGCTATGTCGATGATACTTGTCTGTATCATTGGTTACTGGCAAAGCACATCTTTACATTGGGTGACTATCTTTGCCGCCATTATTGGATGCTTGATTTACATTCCACAATTTCTAGCTTCCGTACAAACTATGGAGGTAGTTCCATCTTTTGCTGTTGGCTCTGCAGTTGGTTTACGAGGTTTTATGAGTTACATTCTAGGTGCATCTTTAGGTACTACTCTCTTCGGTGTAATGGTTGACAAGGTAGGATGGAATGGCGGTTTCTATGTATTACTAGCAGCAACTGTCTGCTGCATCATCTGTTGTATATTAGCCCATCGAGGGGCAAAAGAACTAGAATACAACAAAAAACATGGAATCCAATCCTAAAACAACTCAAAACACGAAAAAAAAATGCCCTTCATCTGACAAAAAAAATCAGATAAAGGGCATTTTTTTATACTTATTACAGCAAATTCTTAGTAGAAAAAGTATATATAAATCTATTTTGATGTTTCAACATATAAATCGCTGCTATACAGAACAAAACATGGCCGCTACTTGCTGTCTATCTTTGTTTTAAACTTTGCACGTGGCAGGAAAAGGCCCTGACCGCTTCTATACACGGCCAGATGCTCTCATCCTCCCCTAAAAAAGAAAGAGGTTTTTATATCGGTTTTTTAATTTGGATATATAGTTACCTTGTATTTATACAAATTAAAAAAGATTGCTTAAACAGCAATCTTTTTTGTATCTCAGTTTTCCAAGTTACTTTCCTAATGTGACTCTCTGTTTCTTACCATTTCAGGAGTTTGAGAATGGAGTACGTGGCTGCTCTGAAAATTATTCTTACCGTTTTGCTTATGAATCCAAGATTTCATCTCATTCCATAAAACAACTCTATGCACATCATACCCTATGTGATATTGCTCATTTATATTCTCTTTGTGGTTCTCATTCCATTTGTACCATACTATTTTATCACGTGAATCTACTGGTATTTCTCGCCGATCAATTACAGTTGTACAATCTTTATTATTAGCTAACATAATCGCATCATTCTTTAATAATAAAGCAAGAGCCACTGAGCGCTTCTCCATTCTCTTTCTCCTTTCAGTTGTAGTGCCTAACGTCTTATTTCCCTAAAATGTGTGTGTCTTACATAGATAAGTTTATGCAAAATCATGCTGCTAAACTATCGATTAACCTTACAAAAAACCTTACATTTTTGTAATGTAATAATAATGAATAATCATATACAAATATAAAAATTCTACATAGCAGTCATATATATAAATCCAACTTGATTTTTTAACATATAGATTGTTGCCATGTAGAATACAACATGACCGCTCCAAGCAATGGCCAGACGCTCTCGTCCTCCCCTAAAAAAGGAGGTTTTATGTCAGGTTTTCAACATACAAATTACGACTATGTAGAAAAAAAGATTCTGCACTCGCTTTCTCCCTTTGTTTGAACTTCGCACGTGGCAGAAAAAGGCCCTGACCGCTACTATGCATGGCCAGTTGCTCTCGTCCATCAAAAAAGAAAAGGGGTTTATATGTCAGTTCTTCAATTTACACTTGTAAATATTTTCCTTTTATTTCCCGCACTCTTCCTTTCATTCTAATATATTCTAAACATTATGTATATTCTATTTAAAATAGGTACTCTCCTTTGACTTTTTCTTATCAATCCTTTACAGTCAAACTGTTCACAAGTTTTACAATGTAGGAGGCTCTCAATGGACATTCAACTAAAAGACACTTTAATCTCACAAGAGCAGTTGCAAGAAAAAGTAAAAGAATTAGCACTGCAAATTGAACGTGATTTTGAAGGAGAAGAAATTTTTGTTATCGCTGTATTAAAAGGCTCTTTCGTATTTGCAGCAGACTTAATTCGCCATATTAAAAATGAGGTAACAATTGACTTTATTTCTGCATCTAGCTACGGAAACCAAACAACAACAACTGGAAAAGTGAAATTACTAAAAGATATCGATGTAAATATTACTGGTAAAAACGTAATTGTAGTAGAAGATATTATCGATTCTGGTTTAACACTTCACTTCTTAAAAGACCATTTCTTAATGCATAAACCAAAAACATTAAAATTCTGTACGCTTCTTGATAAACCAGAACGCCGTAAAGTGGATCTAACAGCTGAATATGTTGGCTTCGTTATCCCAGATGAATTCATCGTTGGTTACGGCATTGACTGTGCTGAGAAATATCGTAACTTGCCGTATATCGCATCAGTTGCAACAGATAAATAATATAATTATACTTAACGAAAAACGAGGTTGTCCCAAAAGTGGAACTTTTGGGCAAGCTTTCATAAAGGATTAACGATCGATTTAGTAATCAAACTGATCCAATCTTTCGCAAAAACAGTTGAACATAACACAGTTTATCTAAAAAATGTACTCGCTTTACTGAAGACAAATGAATTTACAACAATGCCTTATATGGCAATTTTAGCGAAGAATTAGGCAAGAAACCCGAATAAAACTTTAATTTACGTCAGCATTATTTAAAATAGAAATAGCCTCTACTTCGATCATCAAAGTAGGGGCTATTTCTATTTTAGGGGAGAAAAGATAATGTAATTGGACTGAGTTTTTAATATATCTAAATACAAGTTGACTTTTTAACATCTAAGTCGCTGCTATGCAGAACAAAACATGGCCGCTACTTGCCGTCTATCTTTGTTTTAAACTTTGTACGTGGCTGGAAAAGGAACTGACCGCCTCCATGCATGACCAGTTGCTCTCGCTCACCGAAAAAGAAAAGGGTTTTTATGTTAGTTTTTCAATTTGCATCTATATAGCAGCTTCTTTCTCTACTACTCCCCGCTCACAATCTTAAAATAAGAACGAACTGTTAAGAAGTAATAACCAATATAGATTACACTGTACACGCCAATACTCATTAATAACGGAATGAAAATGTCAAACGGCAATAAGTTGGATAATCCTTTTAGTGCAAATAAACTGTGCAAAATTCCAACTACCAACGGAATTGCAAAAATAAAGAAGGTCTGCTTTGCAATTGCTTTCTTCATTTCTTTCTTCGTTATGCCAATTTTCCTTAGAACGACGTAGCGTTCACGGTCTGCATTCGCTTCCGTTAACTGTTTGAAGTAAATGATAGAACCTGTTGCAAGTAAGAATACAAGCCCTAAGAAAACACCGATGAACATCATCATACCCGTTGCTTCCATTTCGCCTTTAAATCCTGTATAGAAATCACTAAAGATCAGCTCAGCTTCAGACTCCTTCGGCATAGTCTTTACTAGCTTCTCTGTTAATACTTTACTGTCCTTTTCATGTTTCACATTAATATTTTTAACAACTCTTGTTTCAGCTGTCTTTTTCGCTTGCTCGTATACGTCATCTGGCACAACAACAACTAATTCTCCTAAGTTCGTAACATTACGACCTTCAGCATTTTTAATTGTTAATGCCTTCGTTTCATTCCCAATAGGAAACACTGCTTTGTTTCCTTTATATGCTGTACTAAACTCGTGTCCTTCGATATACATACCATCAAATACAAATGCTTCTCCAGCAGTTAAACTTACCACATCTACATCCATTTTTTTCGCAATTACCTTGAAGGCGGACTGTGACACCAGTTGATATTGTTCCGTCATTATATAACGAGAATTCATACTTATATTTGCTTTTTCACCTTCGAATTTCCCTTTCACCGGTACCATTTCAATTTCAAATTGCTCTGTAATCGGATTGTGTTTCTTCTCTTCTGCGAAGATTGCATTCACTTTTTGTTCAAAAGCGGCATCTTTTTTCTCATAAGAAAAACTATACGGGGCAATGTCCTTCGCCTGAGTAAATGTATTATAATACGTCGTAACAGTTGTACCAACAGCCGTTAATGTTAACGCACTCAAAATAGCAATTGTCGCCAAAGATTTTGCATTTCCTTTAATGCGGTATAAAAGCTGAGATGTTGTTACCATATTCATTCCATTATAAAAAGACGATTTATGATTTCTTACTCTTCTTAAAACAACAACTGCAAAGAACATAAATAATAAGTATGTGCCAAGGACGATCGCAAATAAAATATAAAATACGATTATCATGAAGTCTGCATATTTAATAACTTTTGTAAACATAAGTGATAAGAAATACCCAGAACTAATTAAGAATACAGCGACACATGCAATAATAATCGATTCTTTCGGTACTCCCTCTCCTTCACGTTTAGCGTGAAAGAGTTCAATCAGTTTAAAACGATAAATTAAACGATATCCTTGCAGCGATGTGTATAAAATAATGACAAAGAAAACAACTGTTGTATCAATAATTGCTGCTAATGGGACCTCAAAATAAACTTGGAAATCAAATCCCATTAAGTCTACTAATAATTCAAGGAATAACTTAGACAGCACACTGCCAATTACAATCCCGATTACTAGAGACATGAATCCCATTAACATATTTTCGTAAAACAGCATTTTCCCAATTTGACGTTTTCGAATGCCGAGCAAAGAATATAAACCAACTTCTTTTTTTCGTTTACATGTAAAAAAACTGTTGGAATAAATAATAAATATCGCTACGAAAATAATGAGCATCGCGCTAGAAACTTGGAATGCCCCGCTAATTTTCTTTGACCCTTCCACTGCCTTTGCCATTTGCGTATTATGTTGAAGTGATGCAAATGTAAAATAAATGACGATACTAAAAATTATCGACATAAAATATAAAGCATAATCTTTAAAGTTACGCTTTATATTACGAAGGGCAATACTAGATAACGTCATCTACTGCACCTCCAGAGATTGTAGACATTACGTCTAATACCCGCCCAAAAAATTGTTTACGTGTTAATTCTCCTCTGTGCAGTTCTTTAAATAACTCACCATCTTTAATAAAAATAACGCGCTTACAATAACTTGCGGCGAGTGCATCATGCGTAACCATCAAAATTGTCGATTGGTCATATTCATTTAATGCTTTCAAACTCTCCAATAAATCAGTTGCAGACTTAGAATCTAGCGCCCCCGTTGGCTCATCCCCAAAAATCATACTTGGATTTGTAACAATCGCACGAGAAGCTGCACAGCGCTGTTTTTGTCCACCAGATATTTGGTATGGATATTGATCTAAAATATGATCAATACCGAATTTTTTCGCGATTTCAAGAACTAGACGGTCAATTTCACTTGCCTTGACTTTTGATAGTGCAAGTGGAAGCGCAATATTTTCTTGTACTGTTAACGTATCTAATAAATTATAATCTTGGAAAATGAATCCTAAGTGATCACGACGGAACAACGCTAATTTATCATCAGTCATTTTCACAATGTCATTTCCATCAATTAAAACTTCACCGCTCGTTACATGATCAATTGTAGAAAGAACATTTAATAACGTTGTTTTCCCCGATCCAGACGGCCCCATAATTCCAACAAACTCGCCTTCCTTCACTTGTAAGTTAATGTCATTTAATGCTTCATATGTATTTCCACCAGTATCATATACTTTTCGAATACCCCTCGCTTCTAGTACTGTCTTCATTACGATATCCCTCACTTTACCCTATCTCATCATTACTGTTGCCACGATTACACTTCCTTACACAATTAGAATTGTTATATAAGAAACTTTATTTTATAAATTGTTATATTAGAATTCTTTCCCGAAGCACCTTGTTACTATACCATTTACCATAATAACGGACTATCTATTTCTCTTACATAAACCTTACATTTCTGTAAGGTTAAAAAGCCGCTCTTTCCAAGTGAAAGAACGGTTTCTTTCTTCTTATTTTGTAACTACTCAGCTATACCTTTTAGAAATTTAGAGAAGGGTATGATTCTAGTAAAGATGTGTCTCTCTATTACTTATACATTCATTTTTGGGCATATAGACTACTGTCATGCAAACAGGGAAGGAGCCTGCACTGTTTGCCTACCTTTGTTTTCAAACCTTGCGCGTGGCCGGAAAAGGCACTGACCGCTTCTATGCATAGCCAGTTCCTCCGGGCCATTAAAAAAAATGCTTTTCTATCGATTTTTCATAGGGTGACTGAGTAGTTATTTTTTTATTCAAATAACATATAATAAGTAGATTACTACTATAAAGTATATGTTGTTATTACACTCTTTTTATAATTATTTCAATATAATAATTCACCTATACATCAGAAGAAACACCCTTTTAGAATAGAACTCTTGTTTCTTTATTGGGACTCATACATATATTCTATATAATTACAAATTAAAAACCTGACATAAACCCTTTTTCTTCCACGTGCGAAGTTCCAACAAAGAGAGAACGAAAGTAGCAGGTTATTTTTTGTTTAGCATGGCGGCGACTTGTGTGTTGGAAAGTCAAGTTTGATTTATATATTTAATGAATACACAACAAACTGTCCTTTTTTCTCATCATGAATGAGCTCTGCATTTTTGAGCGCATTTAAATGATGAGAGATACTCGGCTTTGTCATATTGAAGTGATCGGCAATTTCTCCCGCTGTTAAGTCGCTGAAATGTCTCGCTCCTCCTAAAAAGAAGACGATTTTTATGACGTTTTTTCAACTTGTATATATAATAAGGATTGACATAATGAAAACAACGAAAACACATGTTACACTATATATACACAAAGCTAGAGGAGGCATGTACGTATGTACAAGATTTTAATTGTAGAAGACGATCCAAGTATTTCATCTTTGCTGCAATCTCACATTCAAAAATACGGTTATGAAGCAGTTGTTGCAGATAATTTTGATGACATTATGGCTTCATTTCATCATACAAAACCACACCTTGTTTTATTAGATGTAAATTTACCGAAGTTTGATGGCTTCTACTGGTGCCGTCAAATTCGTCATGAATCCACTTGTCCAATTGTTTTCATTTCTGCTCGCGCTGGTGAAATGGAGCAAATTATGGCGATTGAAAGTGGCGCTGATGATTATATTACTAAACCGTTTCATTATGATGTTGTAATGGCAAAAATTAAAGGACAATTACGCCGCATCTACGGTGACTATGCACCGAGTATGACCGAACGCATCGTTGAAGTAGAAGGATTAAAACTATACCCTGAACGCCCAGAGCTTCACTATAGAGGTGAGCACGTATTACTCACAAAAAAAGAGGCCATTTTAGCAGAGATGCTTCTTTCTAAACATCCTCGCACAGCCAACAGAGAAGATTTGTTATCAGCTCTTTGGGATGATGAAAGTTTTGTCGAAGAAAACACATTAAACGTAAACATTACACGTCTTCGTAAAAAGTTCACTGAACTTGGGATTGAAAATGCAATCGAGACTGTACGTGGCTTAGGCTATCGGTTAAATGCAACTTGGAGTGAATAGAGCATGAAGTTATTTTTACGTGATCATATTAGTTTTTTTCTTCTTTATATTTTAAACTTTGCCATCATCTTCGTTTTATATGATGCCGTTGATGGATTTAAAAACAATAAATTTTATTTTATTGTACTAAGTATGTATTTATTCATTTGTTTTCTCGTTTATCGCTATGTTCGAAATCGCAGATTATATAAACGACTAAGTGAACTGCCTGACAAAATAGAGGATGCGTTTATTGAGCGAGCAACCGCCCCTATGCCACATGGTGTAAATGAGCTTGTTCGTACACAATATCGTCTGTTTCAAAAAGACTTGCAAGCATATGAAGTAAAACAGCAAGAACATCAAATGTTTATTAACCAATGGGTACATCAAATGAAAACGCCCGTTTCTATTATGCAGTTAATGGTACTTGAAATGGAAGATGAGCATCTAATTCCAAAATTCAAACAAGAGCTTGAAAAGTTAAACCAAGGACTAGATATGGCATTATATATGGCACGTTTAAATAATTTCCATGAGGACTTTCATGTGGAAACTATTTCGTTAAAAGACGCAGTCACCAAAAATATAAATAGTTTAAAAGAGCTGTTTATCCGAAACGGTGTCTTTCCTGTTTTAGAAGTGCATTCTGATGTAATGGTTACTTCTGATGCAAAATGGCTAAAATTCATTATTTATCAGTTAATGACAAATGCGGTTCGGTATTCAGGAGAAAGAGGAAAAAAAGTATTCTTATCTGCTGCTCAAAACGGGAAAGATATTATTTTTGAAGTGCGCGATGAAGGTGTCGGTATTCCGCAAGAAGATATTCGCCGTGTTTTTGAACCATTTTATACAGGAAAAAATGGTCGAACGTTTGGAGAGTCTACTGGTATGGGATTGTACATTGTGAGTAAAATTTGCTCCTATTTAGGTCATTCTGTCAAACTAGACTCTGAAGTTGGCAAAGGGACAAGTATCAAAATCATTTTCCATAATGCCGCCCTAAACAAAACAGGTGAACATGCAGATTAAGTTATATATATGCAAATTGAAAAACTAACATAAAAGCCTTTTTTTTCGGTGGGCGAGAGCAACTGGCCATGCATAGAATCGGTCAGGGCCTATTTCTGCCACGTGTAAAGTTCAAACAAAGGAACAAAGGAAGAAAGCAAGTAGCGATTATTTTTTTGATTTGCATAGAAATAAATTTATATAGCTTTATAACAAAGTGTATGGGGAAAGGATTCCTTATACACTTTTGCAACATATAAGAATGCTTTTAAGACTGAGAGGATAAAAATATGACATTTTGGCAATTTGCATTTAAGAACGTAACACGCAACTCTCGTGCTTACTTTGCCTACTTTTTAAGCAGTGCTTTTTCCATTGCAATTTTCTTTTCATTTGCCGTGTATTTATTTCATCCTCGTTTGCAAAATGCTGACACAACTTCCGGTATCGACACCTTAATGGGGATATCTGAGGCTGTTATTGTATTCTTTTCATTTTTCTTTTTACTGTATTCTACCGGTACATTTTTAAAAGTTCGAAAAAAGCAATTTGGCGTTTTAACTGTTTTAGGTATATCAAAAAAGCAATTAAAACGACTCATTTTCATTGAGAATATGCTAATTGGACTTCTTTCCATTTTTGCCGGAATTCAAATCGGGATTGTGTTTTCACAACTTTTCTTATTAGTTACAGCAAAAATTACGCATATGCCTGGATTATATTTATATTTTCCAAAAGGCGCAATACTGTTAACAATATTAACCTTTCTTGGACTCTTTATCTTCGTATCAGCTTTCACACCTGTTTTAATTCGAACAAGAAAAGCTGTACGTCTTTTAAAAGAAGGAAAAATATATCAAAAAGAAAAGAAACCATCCATAATCGTTTCCTTGTTTGGCATTTCATGCTTACTTTCTGGATATACACTAGCAGGATGTCCAAAGTACTTTATTTCACAAGGCGATACGATCGGTGTCCTGTACATTTTCTCTAGCATTTTTGTCATTCCAACACTTGTGGCAGTTGGAACTTACTTCTTCTTTTCACAATTTAGCTTTCTGCTCATTCACACGTTGAAAAGAAGACGGAAATTTTATATGAAACGAATTAATTTACTGTGGATTTCCGATTTAGCAAACCGTATTCGGATCAATATTAATATGCTCTTTGTAGTAACAATGTTGTCCACTCTTGCCTTTACGATGATTACCTTTATCTATGGTTTCGGGAAATTTACAAAGGCGCAAATTGTAAAAGATACTCCATTTCCATTCACTTATCTTTCTTTTGATGCAAATCCAATCGCTTCGCAGCATATTGATTGGTTAGAACAGCAACTAAAAGCTGAGAAATTTGAATACACTAAAACACAAGTAGACTTATACGGGGTATCGTTTCAAAAAGAAACAAATTCCCCCTATGAAGCTGAAGTGTATGTATTAAAACAAAGTGATTATAATCAATTAGCTACCGCTCTGCATCGTCAAAAGGTTTTCTTAAAAGATGATGAAACGTATTTAATTCCCGGGCATGCTTACCAAAATCTGATTGGCGAATGGGATCCATTGTACGGAAGACAGACAATTGTCCTTTCCACGCATTCCCTAGAATTAAAAGTGAAGGGTGCTGGTGATAAGAATATGCTACCGTCTGGAGCTGTTTCAAATGTACTCATCTTATCAGACAATACAGTACAATCACTATCCAATGTTATGAAGCATATGACATTATACAATTTCCAAGTACAAAATTGGGAAAATACACATGCAATCGCAGTCACATTCAGCAAAAAACTTGAGGCGGATCGCAAACAGATTCCTTCTAAAGAACCGTTATACAAAGCTTTTGAAGGAAGTAATCAACTCTATGAAACGAAACTACAAAATGCTTCCTTTTTCTTTATCGGCACATTCCTTGGTATAATCTTCTTTATCGGCGCTGGAAGCGTACTATATTTCCGAATGTATACGGATTTAACGAATGAACAAGAGAAATATATTGCGATCACAAAAATTGGATTAACAGAATCAGAAATGAAGCGATCCGCTACCATTCAGCTTGCTATCTTATTTTTTGTTCCGTATATAATAGCTTCCATCCATACGATGTTTGCTGCAAAAATGTGGAAAGGCGTAATAAAACTATCCTTATTTACTGAAGTTAGTGTTGTCCTTACCATTTTTGGAACGGTTGAAATTCTCTTTTTCCTTTTAATTCGTTCATTATATATGCAAAAGTTGTCCCAGCATATTAAACTATAGGTAAATATAAAGATATATAAATATAAAATGGAAAAATCCCCCTTTTTAGAAGAATGAAAATGAATTTATAGCGTTAGAAAGGTGATTGATATATGGAAGAAGTACTGCACATTCAAAATGTATCGAAAGTGTATGAGGGAAAGGTCCCTCATACTGCTTTAAAAAATATTAATTTACATGTAGATAAAGGGGAATTCGTTGCGATTATGGGTCCGTCAGGAAGTGGGAAATCAACTTTATTAAATGTTGTATCGACCATTGATTCTCCTACAGCAGGCGAAGTCTTTATTAACGGAAAACAGCCTCATACATTTCGTAGTGAAAAGTTAGCGATCTTTCGGCGACAAGAATTAGGGTTTGTATTTCAAAGTTTTAATTTATTAGATACATTAACAATTGGCGAAAACATCGTTTTGCCTTTAACTTTAGATAATGTCTCACTTTCTGAAATGGACGAAAAACTAGAGACCATTTCCAGAAAACTCGGTATTGATCATATTTTAAATAAACGAATTTTCGAAGTTTCCGGAGGACAAGCACAGCGCACAGCAGTAGCCCGTGCGGTTATCCATAAACCTTCGTTACTACTTGCCGATGAGCCAACTGGAAACTTAGATTCAAAAGCTGCAATTGATGTAATGGAGTTATTTACGAAGTTAAATAAAGAAGAACAATCAACAATTTTAACAGTGACACATGATCCATTTGCTGCTAGTTATTGCAACCGCGTCATTTTTATTAAAGACGGTGAGCTTTATAATGAATTGCACCGCGGCCTGCATCGTGAAAAGTTTTATCAAGAAATATTAGATGTATTAGCATTACTAGGAGGAAGACGTGGATGAATTTTTGGCAATTTGCTTTAAAGAATGTCGTTCGCAACTCAAGAGCTTACTTTGCTTATTTTTTAAGCAGTTCATTTTCAATTACGGTGTTCTTTTCATTTGCCGTGTATCGGTATCATCCACGTTTACAAAACATAAAAGGTTTTAGTGAAACAGGGCCCCTTCTCACTTTAATTGGGTTTACGCAAGTTGTAATTGTACTGTTTTCTCTTTTCTTTTTATTGTACTCGATTGGAACATTTTTAAAGGTACGTAAACAACAGTTTGGTATTTTAACCGTTTTAGGTATTTCAAACCGGCAAATGAAATTGCTTATTTTTCTAGAAAATATGATTATTGGGCTTCTAGCTATTATTTTCGGTCTTCAAGCTGGTCTTGTATTTTCTAACTTTTTCTTATTAATTACATCAAAAATTTCCGGTGTTAACGGCCTTTATTTATATTGGCCTTCAGAGGCAATTTGGACAACGGTAAAAACATTTCTCATACTGTTTATTGGTGTGTCGCTCTTTACACCTGTTTTAATTCGTACACAGAAAGCAATTCATCTTATAAAAAGTGAAGTTCACAAACAAAAGGAAACATCACCTTCTGTTGTCATTTCAATTTTTAGTTTACTGTGTTTACTTTCAGGTTATATTTTTGCGGCATATCCACAAAGTTATATAACAGAAAAAAATTTAACAAATGGAACCGGCTTGCTTATTATTTTATCTATTATCCCTCTTGTTATAATGGGGACATATTTTCTATTTTCACAAGCAAGCTTTCTTTTCATTTTAATATTAAAAAAACGCCGACGCTTTTATATGAAAAAAACGAATATGCTCTGGATATCTGACTTACCATCGAGGGTCCGCCTCAATATTAATATGCTTTTTGTAGTAACGATACTATCTACAATTGCTTTTACAATTATTACACCGTTATATGCTTTTAATAAATACACAAGGGCTTCTATAGAAGAAGCATTTCCTTTTCCATTTGCTTACGTATCTCATGAAGGGAATCAATTAGAAACAAAGCATATGGAAGCATTGGAAAAAGAATTACAGACGGACAAATTTACTTACCAAAAGCGTACAACCATTATTTATAAAGATAGAGCTGTTAATGAAGACATTTGGATTATCAAACAAAGTGACTATAATAGTCTCGCTCAATTGCTAAACCGTCCTCAAGTTCAATTAGCAGAAAAGGAAACATATATAGTTCCAAGATATTCACCAGTACCATTAGAACTATTAACAAATCCGTTTCTTATACAAACAAAGATTATGTTACAGTCTAATAAAAAAGAATTTTATATAAAAGAAATAGCCAAAAATCCAATTATACCGGAGAATGCCAATGCGTACTTGATCGTACTGCAAGACCCTGTTATCGACAATGAAATTCCCCATCTTGAACCAATGACGTTTTATAATTTTCAAGTTGATGATTGGGAAAATACATTACCGCTCACAAAGCGTATTTTGCGTATGACTACAGAAGATGCAAAATACTATACAGATCAGCAGAATGAGAAGGATCAGAAAGCCCCTTTTCAAATTTTTACATCAAGTGATGAATTATACGTTAACAAACGCGAGAACATTGCAAACTTCTTTATCGGTACATTTCTTTGCATTATTTTCTTAATGGGAGCGGGAAGTGTTTTATATTTCCGTATGTATACTGATCTTACTAGTGAAACAGAGAAATATAAGACCATTACAAAAATTGGTTTAACAAAAGCTGAAATGATACGTTCGTCCACGATTCAATTAGCAATCCTATTTTTCGTTCCTTATGTGATTGCTTGTATTCATACAATATTTGCAATTAAATTTTTACAAAGTATGTTCTCTTTCTCGTTATTAAAAGAAGAACTGCGAATATTAAGTCTCTTTGGCATAATTGAAATTATTTTCTTTTTCTTTATACGCTCATTTTACATTCAAAAACTGTCACGACATATTAAACTGTGAATAAAATAGCCTTGTGCAGAGCACAAGGCTATTTCTAATAGTTTTTAACATATTATCAACAATAACCGCCGTAACCGAAGCCAGGACCACCACCGTAGCCACCATAACCGCCATAACCGCAGCCACCAAAGCAGCTAGCACCGATAATGATTAACAAAATAAATAATACGATTAAAAGCGCAAAGCCATTACCGTGATGACGATGCCCATGTCCGTGTTCGCAACTTTCACCCATTGCTCTATTCCTCCTTTAATAAAAATCCTTTTTCCTTGCAGGATCCTTTCAGTGGATTCCATTTATCCTATGTTTCGGACGGAAATAAGAAGCTTGTTCTTTTTAAAAACAGGCTTGTTTCAAATGAGGTTTTTCTTATGGTTTACTATATCCACTTCGTTACTTATTAGTAGACCGAAATAGTTAGGATATATATAGATGCGAATTGAAAAGCTAACATAGAAATCCTTTTCTTTTTCGGTGGGCGAGAGTGGCTAGCCATGCTTTTGCATCTGTTCACCTCTCACATACAATGCATTGTTTCGTTATCTCTTCTAGTCTTGCCCGGTTTATATCATAGCCACACCCAGCTTTCTCAGGAACGACAATTTTTCCATGTTGCAATGTTACTTCCGGCAAGATAATATCTAGCTTCCAATGTCTGCTAGAAGCGGAAATATCACCGGGAATTGTAAAGTTTGGAAGCGATGCGAGCGCAATATTTTGCGCCCTAGAAATTCCCATTTCTACCATACCTCCGCACCAAACAGGAATGCGATGCTGCTGACAATAATCATGAATACGAATGGATTCTGTTAATCCGCCAACTCGGCCCGGTTTTATATTGATGATACGGCAGCTCCCAAGTCGTATGGCAACTCTTGCATCTTCTAAACAATGAATGCTTTCATCTAGGCAAATGCTTGTTTCCATTTGCTGCTGCAAACGAGCATGATCAAGAAAATCGTTATCTGCTAACGGCTGTTCAATCATCATTAACTGAAATTCGTCCAACCTTTGTAACTGCTTTACATCCGCCAATGTATAGGCAGAATTGGCATCTGCCATCAATGGAATTTCCGGAAACATTTCGCGAATTTTGGAAAGCAAAGCATAGTCATTGTCTGGTTTAATTTTCACTTTAAAACGTTTATACCCTTCTTCAGCGTATGTTTCAATTCGTTTTAACATATTAGGAATTGTATCAAGGCCAATCACGACACCGACTTCAATTTCCTGTTTTACACCGCCAAGCAGCGCAGCAAGCGATTGATTCTCACACTTTGCATACAAATCCCATAATGCGCCTTCAATGCCTGCTTTCGCCATATTATTGCGTTTTATATGTCGAAAAAGAGACGTCACATCAGAAGGATGGGCAAGTTTCTGTTCAAATAACACTGGCAACAAAAAGTCTTGCAGCATATGAAACGCTGTCTGGACTGTTTCTTCTGTATACCACGGTTCTGAAAAAGCAACCACTTCGCCAAAACCGCTTCGTCCTTCTTCATCTATTAATTCAATTACAATACTTTCGCGCTTTTCATACGTACCGTAACTTGCAGCAAACGGAATAACGAGCGGCATTTCTGTTACATAAAGGATTGCCTTTTTTATGTGCATTTACATTTCCTCCAGCAACTGCCGCAGTTCACGGCGCAGTAATTTCTTGGAGGCACCTCGCGGCAAATTAGAAAGAAAATGAACTTCTTTTGGCACTTTATACCGTGCAAGTTTCCTCGCGCAAAAAGCAAGCAATTCCTCTGCCGTTACCTCTTCTACTTTCACAACAAATGCGACAGGAACTTGTCCCCATCTCTCATCGGTCACTCCAACAACGCCCGCTTCCAAAACAGCAGGATGTGCAAGTAAGACTTCCTCAATTTGCGCTGGGTATATATTCTCTCCGCCAGAAATAATTAAGTCACTGCGGCGATCTAGCACGTAAAGAAAACCATCTTCGTCTAAGTAGCCAATGTCTCCTGTATGTAACCATCCGTCTTCAATACTCTCTCTCGTCGCCTCTTCACGCTTGAAATAACCACTCGTTACATTCGGCCCCTTCACAACAATCTCCCCAGCAGTTCCTACGCTCGCTTCCCTTCCATCTTGTTCAATACGAATTTGACATGGAAACAACGGTTTTCCAGCCGAGCCAACTTTCGTTAACATATAATCAGTGGCCAATGTACAAATTTGCGAAGACGTTTCCGTCATACCATATGTTTGATACACAGGTATCCCTTTTACAACGCACGTTTCTAAAAGCGGCCTTGGAGCTGGCCCTCCGCCAAGCAATACGCAGCGAAGAGACGGTGGATATGTATCTTCTTGTAGCCGCTCTAATAAATCCGTCAGCATTTTCGATACAACAGAAATCATCGTTACGCCTCTCGTTTGCAGCGATTCGTGAATGAAATCCGGATCATATTTCGGAACAAGCAGCACCCTCATGCCATACATAATATTTTTCATTAACAGCGATAATCCGCCCACGTGGAAAAATGGTAAACACGCTAACCAACAATCATCATCACGAAGCCCTAAATTTAGCGAAGAACCAACTGCACTCCACCAATGGTTTCCGTACGTAATCATTACGCCTTTTGGTTTCCCTGTCGTACCTGACGTATAAATGATCGTCATCGTCTCTTCTAAAACAAACTCGTTTTGCACGGTTACCTGTTCTTTCGGCAATGCTGCAAGCTCTGCAAATAAGTATACAGGCACTCGCTCTCCCTCAAACTCTTCATCTGTAAGCAAACAAGACACCTCTACGTCCTCCATTTGCCAAAGTAGCTCTTCTCTTGAAAGACGTGTATTCAATAGCACAGCGACTGCCCCTATATAAGAAAGAGCATGAATCGCAATCACCATCTCCATACTATTTTTCATCAGAACAGCCACTTTTGTTCCCTTTTTCACTTGCAAATAAGCAAGATGCTCACACATTGAAAGAACCTCTTCATGAAGTTGTAAAAACGTATATGTACGATTCCTCGTTTCAATTGCGGTGCGCTCCGGTGTTAAAAAAGCACGTTGCATAAGCCAATTCGGCATTGTTTCCATATCATATTCTCCTTTCAAAATATAGAACACTTACATAGCTTCTTATCACTCTTTTTCTTCCTCTATATAAGTTGAAAAACAACATAAAAAAACCCCCTCTTTTTTAGACGGACGAGAGCATCTGGCCATGCATAGAAGCGGTCAGGGCCTTTTTCTGCCACCGGCTAAGTTTAAAACAAAAAGAGAAAGTAAGTGCATGTCATTTTTTTATTCTGCACAGCAGCAACTTACATATCAGAAAATAAATTTATATAACTAAGTTTACGTTAATTCTATCTTATCTCTCTCTTGCGCTTATATCAAATTGTAACTATGCACAAGTGAAAAACACTTTTTTGTGAGCGAGAGGATTCAACCTTAGGATTAGGATTTCTTAACCAGTTGCCTATCACTACTAAGTGACTTGGCTCTTACCTAGACTGTATTTTCGCGAGTAAGCAGTGTCCACTTTAACTGGACACGCATACAATAAAAGGACTTGATGAAATTTCATCAAGTCCTTTTATAACGTTTATCTTATCTAGCTACGGCGGCTAGAACAGTCGGTCGTTTCGCACCTTCCTGCGAGGCATAGAGCACCTCTACGTCAGGGGCTCCAACGTCCTCTTGTTCTAAACGAGCCGCTTCCGCTTTTATCTTATCCAGCTACGCCTCCTAAACCCTTCCGTCTAAGAACCTCCCCCGCAAGAAGACAAAAAGCGCCTTCTGCGGGAGAGAACCTTAGCCGACAGGTCTAGACAGTCGGCTCCGCTTTTATCACGGGAATCTAGGGAATTGTCCAAAGTCCGGACTGCGTTTTTCTTTAAACGCATCGCGGCCTTCTTTTGCTTCGTCTGTTGTGTAGTATAATAGCGTTGCATCACCAGCTAGTTGCTGAATACCTGCAAGGCCATCTGTGTCTGCATTAAATGCAGCTTTTAAGAAGCGAAGTGCCATTGGGCTGTTTGCTAAAATTTCTTCTGCCCATTTCACAGTTTCTTCTTCTAGTTGTTCTAATGGTACAACTGTGTTAATTAAGCCCATATCAAGTGCTTCTTGCGCATTGTATTGACGGCATAGGTACCAAATTTCACGAGCTTTCTTATGACCAACCATACGAGCTAAATAACCAGCGCCGTATCCGCCGTCAAAGCTACCTACTTTTGGACCTGTTTGGCCAAACACTGCATTTTCTGCTGCGATTGTTAAATCACATACGATGTGAAGTACATGTCCGCCGCCGATTGCATAACCTGCTACCATTGCGATAACTGGTTTTGGAATTGCGCGAATTAAGCGTTGTAAGTCTAATACGTTTAGACGTGGGATTTGATCGTCGCCAACGTATCCGCCATGACCGCGAACTTTTTGGTCACCGCCAGAACAGAACGCACGGCCACCTTCACCTGTTAAAATGATAACACCAACATTTTGATCATCGCGTGCATGTGCAAACGCATCGATTAACTCCATTACCGTTTTTGGACGGAATGCATTATGTACTTCAGGACGGTTAATCGAAATCTTTGCGATTCCATTGTATGTGGAGTAAATAATATCTTCGTAATTTCCTTCTTTTATCCATTCAATCGTCATGTATTTCTACCTCCTTTTAATGTTTTGCAAAAAGCCCCTTACTATTGTATCAAACTTTTGCGGTTGTTCCACATGAATTGCATGGCCCGCTCCAATAATTTGTACAAGTTCAGCATGAGGGATCTGTTTTTTCATCTTTGTTAAGATGTAAAAGAACTTTTCATCATATTCTCCGCTCATAAGTAAGACTGGCATTTGCAAGTGCTCCAGTTCATTCCACCAAGATGGCTGCGCCCCTGTTCCCATGCCCCGTAAGCTATTGGCAAGGCCCCGAGGATGATTCGCTAATCTTTCTTCACGTACACGAACTTGTACATGAAAAGATAATTTTTTTTGCGTAGCAAAGAGCGGAATGTTTTCCCACTTTTCAACAAAAGTAGCAACGCCCTCTCGTTCAATCTTGTCTGCAAGCTGTTCATCCTTTTGTCTGCGCTCTTTACGTTCCTCTTCTGTTATCAGTCCTGCTGTACAGTTTTCTAATAAAAGAGAAGAAATCCGCTTTGGATATAAGCAAGCAAGCGTAAGGGCAAGGCGCCCTCCCATAGAATACCCTAATAGATGCACTTTCTCAATTTGTAAATGATCAAGCACCGCAATGAGGTGCGCAGCTACCGTTTCTATATGATAGTTCTGGACTTCTTTTGGACTTTCTGTTTTACCGTGTCCGATCAAATCAACTAAAATGACTTGAAACTGCTCGCTCCACGCCGGAACAAACGAACGCCACGTTTCCATACTACCAGTGAAGCCATGAAGAATAAGAAGCGGCTCGCCACTTCCGATTACTTCATATTCGTAAGAGATACCATGCACGTTTACTTTCATTCCTCTTCACCTTGCAGTACCCTTGAAACAACTGTTGCTGCTCTTGCCATCATATCACGATGAAGCTGCAAGTTTTCTTCACGATCCGTTTTTATTTCAATGACATGCAGGCCATCTTCTCTCGTTCCTTGTTCTACTTCATGACGAAATGCTTCCCACGTATGTACACGCTGAAATGAACCGCTATACATCTTCACGACATGTTCATAATCAAGTCCGAGCGGCGTGCCAAATAGCGCTTCAAAATGTTCTTTTTGTTCATACTGTGGTAAAAATGAGAAAATACCACCGCCATCATTGTTTACAACCACAATCGTCGCATGTAAATTGTGCAGCTTTGCAGCCAGCAATCCGTTTAAATCATGGTAGAATGATAAATCTCCCACAACTAATACGAGCGGCTTGCGAGCTACACTTACGCCAAGTGCCGTCGAAACAATGCCATCAATACCGTTTACACCGCGATTAGCTGATACCTCAATATTCTTCTCATTTGTGAAGAAAAACGTATCTGTATCACGAATCGGCATACTATTACTTACAAATAAAGTTGCATCTTCCGGCAAAACATCTACAAGTTCTGTAATTACTTTTCCTTCAAATGCATACTCATACGATTTTATTTCCGTAAGTTTCTCTTTTACTACGGCATTCATCTGTTTCCACATATGAAGCCACTCTCGCTCGCTTTTCTGCTTCGCACCATTTACAAGTTGCTCACAAAATGTAGCATCACTTGCATACACAACTTCTGTGGACGTAAGCATCGGATCTCGCCAGTTTCCAGATTCGTCAACGACAATATGCAAGGCTTCCGTTTGCTTTTTCAAATATTGCATAATTGCTTTGGAAACCGGCATACCGCCGAAGCGAATAATCACATCTGGTTTCCAGCTATCACGAAGTTGCTCATTTCGTAAAAAAGTATCATAGCAATCAATGATTGTCTCTTTACGATGCACACCACTGCGAAGGCCAGAAAGCGGATCTGCAAGAATCGGATAGCCATATGTTTCAGAAAAAGCCACGACAGCTTCGGCGATATCCGGATGACTATCATCACCACATACAATAAGCCCCTTTTCCATATGCAAAAGGCGCTCTCGTAAAGATGCTGCATATTCATCCGTCATTGCTATTGTCCCTTGATGAACAGTTGCCTGGTATTCTCCGCGACCTTTTTCCCATAATTCCTCTAAAGAAAAATCGGGAATTAACGGCTCACGAAGCGGAAAGTTGAGATGAACAGGTCCTTTTGGCGTTTGCAACGCCTGAGCAACTGCGCGCCCAGCTGTCATTCGTGCATACCGATACATTGGTTCTGCTGCTTCTGGAAGTGCCATTTCTATAAATTGTTTCACAAACGAACCGAACAAATGAATTTGATTCATCGCTTGTGGTGCCCCAATATCTCGCAATTCATGCGGACGATCCGCTGTCAATACGAGAAGCGGCACCCGCGAATGAAATGCTTCACATACAGCGGGATAATAGTTTGCTGCCGCTGTTCCTGATGTACATAGCAAGGCAACAGGGCGTTTTTTTGCTTTGGCAATGCCCAGCGCAAAAAAGGCCGCTGATCTTTCATCTACGTGTAAATATGTGCGAATTTGTTCATGCTGCGCCATTAATAAGGCAAGCGGCGTTGACCGCGAACCCGGGCTAATAACGATATCCTCTACACAGAGGCGCGCCAATTCATCAACAAACGCGCCTAAGTAATATGATAATGCTTCTATATGATCGCTCATCTAGATAGTCCCTCCAAAGCAGAAAGCATCGGCTTAAATTTCAATCTTGTTTCTTCATACTCTAAATGCGGCTTCGAATCGATGACAATACCGCAACCGGAAAATAATGAAACATGTTTGCCAGTCAATAACCCGCAGCGAAGCGCTACCGCAAACTCACCGTTTCCTTGCTCATCAATCCAGCCAATTGGCCCTCCGTATAAACCCCGGTCTAATAGCTCTACTTCACGAATCAGTTTTAGTGCTTCTTCTCGTGGCGTTCCTCCAAGAGCTGGTGTTGGGTGAAGTTCTTCAATTATTGATAACAAATTACCATTTCCCTTTGCCTCTACCGATGTATATAAGTGAAGTAAATTTTTTGTCTTTAATAAACTTGGTTCATATGGAATAGCAACTGTTTCACAATGCTTTGTTAACACACTGCGAATCATGTTTACTACATAACTATGCTCTGCTAAATTTTTCTTATCATGTAAAAGTTCATATCCATTCTCTTTCGTTTCCTCTTCTGAAGCACCTCGTCCAATCGAACCGGCAAGACACATGGATGCATATATTTCTCCCTCTTTACGAAGAAGCCGCTCTGGCGTTGCTCCTAAGAAGCACGTTCCTTTATAATCAAACGCAAATACATAACAATCCGGTTGCCCCATGCGAAGTGCTGCCAAAACAGAAGTCGAATCCACATCTTTATCCATAACAAGTTGCATTTCACGAGCTAACACAACTTTTTGAACAGCTCCTCGCTTCATTTCTTCCTGTACTTGTTCAATTGCTGTAAGCCATTTCTCCGGTTCTACTTCTACTTTTGAAAGAATGGGTACATTTTCTTCTGCGAAGGAATGCTTGCTTTGCTGTAACAATTGCTTCTCAGCACTTTGTAATTCCTCGTAAATCTTTTCCGCACAATCATCTCCAGATACGAAACGGTTTACTGTTAACCAAGCTTTTTCATTCTTTACCGTTAATAAAAAGGCTGGTAATTGCAGCGTTGTATCGTCAAATGCCTTCCACAAATCTGTTCTTTCTTTTTGCGGATCGAAAGAAAAACCACCAAATAGAAGCGGTCCCGTTCCAAATTCATAAGCACTGCGGTGAATTACCGCTTCTCCTTTCACCTTTTCCCATTCTTCACGAGCATTTTGAAAGCGCTTTTTAGAAGAATTTGCTATAGTAAAAGCAGAGCCTACTCCAGCGAAAATAACATGCTGCGCTGGGTCTGCAAAGTAACATCTATCTCTATATCTAAATTGTGTTCCTGCTGCATAAAAAAGGAGTGGATCGATCCATTCCACTTGCTTTACACAACTAACAAGTACTTGCCCTTTAGCTGCGCGTTGAATTGCAGTCAGAATCACATCTTTTATATCATGTTGTTTCGTTTGAATCACAGAATCTCCCCCCTATGGGCGAAAAATAGTCATAAATACGCTTGATTTTAAGATACACCTCATATGAAAGGTGTGTCAATGTTTAGCATTTCTGAGAAAATCCGAGCACATTCCTAGAAAATAAACGTTGACACTATATGACACTTTTCCTACACTTAATTGTGTACTTTTTGTGTACGTTTCCCGCTCTAATGGGAAATAAGAACTCATTTTTACCTTATAAAACAAACAGATAGGAGGATTCCATATGGAAGCAAAAGTTGAAATGAATTCCTCTTCCATGCAGCCAAAACCAAGTAAACAAACAGGCTGGCGTATTTGGTGGAGCTTATTACGTCCTCATACATTAACTGCAGCCTTTGTGCCTGTTTTTATTGGAACAACTTATGCGATGCAAGTTGATGGGATTAACAAAATAAATGTACCTCTTTTCCTTATCATGCTTCTTGCTTGCCTTCTCATACAAGCAGCAACAAACATGTTTAATGAATACTTTGATTACAAAAGAGGGCTCGATCATGAAGGATCTGTTGGGATTGGCGGTGCAATTGTTCGCGATGGAATTCAGTCGAAAACAGTATTGAACTTGGCGTTTGGATTCTTTGGCATTGCAATTTTATTAGGAGTTTACATTTGCATGAACTCCAGTTGGTGGCTCGCAGCAATTGGTCTTATCTGTATGGCTGTTGCCTATTTATATACTGGCGGTCCACTTCCAATTGCCTATACACCGTTTGGTGAATTAACAGCCGGGTTATTTATGGGTGTTATTATTATTGGAATTTCATTCTTTATTCAAACCGGAAACGTAACATCAGAAATTGTATTACTTTCCATTCCAAGTGCAATTTTAATCGGAGCCATTCTACTCGCAAATAATATTCGCGATTTAGATGGCGACAAAGAAAACGGCAGAAAAACATTAGCTATTTTAGTTGGGCGAAACAATGCAATCAGCGTATTAGCATCCATGTTTATCATTTCTTATATATGGACGATTGCCCTTATTCTTGTCGGTATCGCCTCACCGTGGATGCTTGTAGTCTTTCTAAGCGCTCCAAAGGCATTTAAAGCAACAAAAGGTTTTATCGGAAAGAGTATTCCAATGGAAATGGCACCTGCAATGATTGCCACAGCAAAAACAAATACAATTTTTGGATTTTTAATGGGAATTGGGTTATTACTTGGATATTTCCTATGAGAAAAGCGCAAGTGTGGAAGCACTTGCGTTTTTCTTGTCATGTATTCATGTCATATGTTGTTGAAACGTCTTTATATTGCGCCGAAGCACCGTTATATGTAAACAAAAAGTTCCTTTGCTTTCTCTCTTTAGTTTAACTTCGCACAGAGCAGGAAAAGGCCCTAACCGCTTCTATGCATGGCCCACCGATAGTTCTAAAACGTGCCGTTATATTAACGTAATAATTCCTGCAATTGAGCTCATACTACTTAAAGAAACCGAATTGTAGGAAGGTGGATTTTATGCTAACTCCACAACAAATGGATCATTTTCAATCTGTACTACAAAAGCAAAAGAAAGAGCTGGAACAAACGCTGCAAAATCATGAAGATAAAGGACAAGCTTCTGAACGCGATGCAGTTGGTGAACTCTCGGCATATGATAATCATCCTGGAGATATGGGAACAGAATTGTATGAACGCGAAAAAGACTTAGGATTAGTAGAATTTTGGCATAAACAACTTACAGATGTAAAACATGCCTTAGAAAAAATAGAAGCTGGAACATATGGAATTTGTGAAGTATCAGGCGAACCCATTCCAGTTGAACGTTTAGAAGCAATGCCAACCGCAACGACTTGTATCGAACATACACATAATAAGCTAATCCTAGGCGCGCGTCCAATTGAGGAAGAACTGATTGAACCGCCTTTTGGTAAATATGATATGGATAGTGCCGTTGGATATGATGCTGAAGATGCTTGGCAAGACGTTGCTTTATACGGAACATCAGAAACACCTGCTGATTTAGAGCGCCGCGACTCTAAAAATTTTAATGAGATGTACGTAGATGCTGAAGAGCCCCGCGGATATGTGGAGGATTTCGAAAACTTTATCGGAACAGATATGTACGGAAAAAACGTACAAGTATACGCTACAGAAGAACATGAGGAATATGAACAAATGCTAGATGACTACGAAGCAAGAACCTTTAAAGGCGAACTTTCCTCAGACGAGTCCAGTTCAAGGCCATAAAAAAAGAAACATTCCTTATTCAGGAATGTTTCTTTTTGCCATCATTACTTTTTAGTAACGTTAGCAGCTTGAGGTCCGCGGTTACCTTCAACGATTTCGAAAGAAACTTCTTGACCTTCTTCTAAAGTTTTGAATCCGTCGCCTTGAATTGCAGAGAAATGTACGAATACATCTTCGCCACCTTCAACTTCGATGAAACCGAAACCTTTTTCGCCGTTAAACCATTTTACTTTACCTGTTTGCATTGCATGTACCTCCTAAAAATAAAAAAGAAATTTATCTATTGGAAACCACATACAACGGTCGAGATAAATATCATGATTTTCTCACAAGCTAATGCTTTGAAACGAACACGTTTTATTTCCGTACCACATTATGTAGCTCAATAGTTCTTTTACTATATCATGCCCGAAATAAAACGTCAAACAAAACAGGAATACTTCATTTAAAAATTAACAAAACTTGTATTTTCTATTTGGAAATGTTTCGGTACAATATAAATGTATTACTACATATTTACTATTTGAGGTGAAATGATGAAAGCACATGAAATTGAATACAAGTTATATGGCGATGATATGCAATTTGTTGAGATTGAATTAGATCCACAGGAGAGCGTAGTCGCTGAAGCCGGTGCTATGATGATGATGGAAGACAATATTGAAATGGAAACCGTATTTGGTGACGGTTCCGCCCAAACAGGTGGATTTTTTGGTAAGCTTGTTGGTGCTGGAAAGCGCCTCGTGACAGGTGAAAGCATGTTTATGACTGTATTTACAAATACAGGATATGAAAAACGTCACGTCTCATTTGCTGCTCCGTACCCTGGGAAAATTATTCCTGTTGATTTAACGAAATATCAAGGAAAAGTAATCTGTCAAAAAGATTCTTTCCTATGTGCTGCAAAAGGTGTTTCTGTCGGCATTGAATTTACAAAAAAACTTGGCAGCGGCTTCTTCGGCGGTGAAGGATTTATTATGCAAAAGCTTGAAGGTGACGGTCTTGCCTTCATGCATGCTGGTGGAACTGTTTATCAACGTGATTTAAAACCAGGAGAAAAGTTACGAATTGATACAGGTTGCCTTGTTGCTATGACGAGAGATGTTGACTATGATATTCAATTTGTTGGGAATGTAAAAAGCGCTATCTTTGGCGGCGAAGGTCTATTCTTCGCAACACTACAAGGGCCTGGAACCGTTTGGGTGCAATCCTTAACATTAAGCCGCTTAGCACAGCGCATCGTTGGACCAGGAGCAAAAACTTCTGGTGAAGGAAGCGTTCTTGGCGGGATCGGCCGCATACTTGATGGAAACGAATAATCTATAAAGTGAAACTTTAATCAGTGGGGTTTTTCTTCATCCCCCACTGATTATTAACCCTCACCCATCGGGTTATTCGTGGACAGTATTACCGACCGCAGATAGCGGAATAAAAGAATGAAACATACATCCTCTTCATATATTTATATAAATCCATTTTGATTTTTCAACATTAAGTTACTGCTATGCAAAACAAAAATTGACTTACACTCACTTTTTGTTTTTGTCTGGCATGTGGCAGGAAGAGGATCTGACCGATTCTATGCACGGTCAGATCCTCTCGCCCATCTAAGAAAAGGGGTGTTATGTCGCTTTTTCAATTGGATTTATATAAATAATATTTCATCATGAGGAGGATTTTTCTATGCCAACTTCCGTATCCTTTCATAAGGATACCGCTATATTGTTAGCTACGTGTTGTGAATTAACATATGAGCAATATAACCAAAATGGCATTTTTACTATTCCAAAAGGTTTCAATTATGTACAGGGCTTTCAAGCAACAGCTATTCAAATGACAGAATGGTTTGGATTCATTTTGGAATCAGACGAGCAAATTATTGTAGCCTTTCGCGGGACACAATCAGACCGTGATTGGATTGCTGATTCGATCGTCCAACAAAAGTCGTACCCATTTACCGCAAATAGCGGGAACGTTCATAGTGGTTTTCTTTCTATTTATGAATCATGCCGAGATACAATTATGGACACTCTCGTTTCCTTACCTTCCTCAAAAGCTCTTTTCGTTACAGGGCATAGTTTAGGAGGAGCCCTTGCTACTTTACATATACTAGATGCCCGCGTAAACACTTCATTCCCTCATTACACACTCTACAGTTTCGGCTCTCCAAAAGTCGGTGATATCGCCTTCCGAAATTATTATAAAATGCAAGTTGCCAATAGCTTTCGTTTCGTAAATTTATTTGATGTTGTTCCACTTCTTCCTCCCCGTAAAGTACAATTTGAAGAAAATGAATGGGAATATTCTCATACGCATCGAAGTATGACATTTACAAAAAATATGCGTTCCTTTATCAAAAACCATCATATTACAACATATAAAATGGCAATTTCTTCTCATTTTTAAAGGAATACATTAGAAAAATTATCATAATATTTTCGAAGTACACTTTGGAGAAGAGGACCTACTATGCAAGAAACGACTTGGAATGTTCCAAGTCGTTTCTTGCATGTCGAACAACGTCGAAGGGTCTTTATATTGTGTCGAAGCGCCGATATCTCATAAAAAGTCGCCGATATATTATATTGGTGGGCTAGGTAAAAAACGACTGCTTGAAGCAGTCGTTTCTTTACCTAGCCCTCATCCCTTCTGTAATCCTCCAAATATCATGGCTGTACTGCAAGATTGTTCGATCACTTGCAAAATGACCAGATTTTGCAATGTTCATTGTACTTATTTCCAACCATTTTTTTCGACTTTCATATATTTCTCCAACTTTTTCTTGCATATCAGCATATGGTGCAAAATCTCTGAGAACAAAATATTCGTCATTTTGAATAAGAAAAGAATCAAAAATAGCTTCAAACTCATCGCCTGCATTTTCAAAAAAACCATTTGTCAGCTGATTGACAACCTTTTGAATACGCATATCATGATGATAATAATCGCTAGCACGATAACCACCATTTTGGTAATAATGCAGTACTTCCTCGGCCGTTAAACCAAAAATAAAAATAGCATCATTCCCAACGGCCTCTTTAATTTCAACATTCGCACCGTCTAATGTACCTAGTGTCACCGCACCGTTCATCATAAATTTCATATTTCCAGTTCCCGATGCTTCTTTACTTGCGGTTGAAATTTGTTCACTCACATCTGCGGCTGGAAAAATATCTTCAGCAAGTGAAACACGATAGTTTTCTAGAAATATAACTTTCATATATTGATTGACATACGGATCATCATTTACTTTCCGTGCCAATTCATTTATAAGTTTAATAATCTTTTTCGCGTAATAATATCCAGGTGATGCCTTTGCCCCAAAAATAAATGTGCGCGGATAAAAGGAAAAACTAGCATCTTCCTTTAATCGATTGTACAAATATAAAATATGCAGTACATTTAACAACTGCCGCTTATAAGCATGCAGACGTTTTACTTGTACGTCAAAAATAGAATATGGATCGACAACAATACCGGTTTGTTTTTCAATCCGTTTCATTAACAATTCTTTTCGCACTTGTTTTACATTATGAAGCGACTCCTGAAACGCTGCATCGTACTTATAATTTCCTAATGCTTGCAGCTGATCCGGTTCTTTCATCCAATCCGTTCCAATCGTGTCACAAATTAAATTCGATAGCTGCGGATTTGCTTTTAATAACCAGCGCCGATGCGTAATTCCATTTGTCTTATTGTTAAACTTCTCTGGATAAAATTCATAAAACAAGCGCATTTCTCGCTGCTTTAATATTTCCGTATGAATTTTCGCAACGCCGTTTACACTATGACTCCCCACAATCGCCAAATGCGCCATTTTCACAAGCCCATGAGCGATAATCGCCATGTTTTCGATGCGATTCCAATCATACGAATAGCGGTCCCATAACTCATGACAAAAGCGCTCATTAATTTCTTGGACAATCATATAAATACGCGGTAACAACGGTTCAAAAATATGAATTGGCCATTTTTCTAACGCTTCCGATAAGGTTGTGTGATTTGTATAAGAAATCGTATGTGTTGTAATATGCCATGCATCTTCCCAATTCATCTTTTCCTCATCAAGCAAAATACGCATTAATTCTGGAATAGCTAAAACTGGATGCGTGTCGTTAATATGAATAGCAATTTTCTCATGTAAATTACGAAGCGTACCATTTCGTTCTCGGTGCAATCGCACAATATTTTGTAAGCTAGCCGACACAAGAAAATACTGCTGTTTCAAACGAAGTATTTTCCCTTCATCATGCGTATCATCTGGATATAAGAACTCCGAAACTGCTTCTGTTTCCCGTTTATACTTCAATACATCCTTGCAATTCGGTGGAAACGGAACAGGCTCTGCGCTCCAAAGTCGCAATGTATTGACGGTACTTGTTTCATACCCAACAACAGGTACATCGTACGGTACAGCCACAATCGTTTCCGCATTGATATGCCGAAACTCAAGACGCCCACCAGACTGAAAAGTATCAACTTGTCCCCAAAAACTAACTTCTACTGCTTGGTCATGCCTTCGCACTTCCCAAACATTCCCGTGCCGCAGCCATTGCTCTGGCAATTCAATTTGATAACCATCCACAATTTTTTGATCAAACAAACCGTGCTTATAGCGAATCCCGTACCCGTGCCCTGGTAAATTTAACGAAGCAAGCGAATCAAGAAAACAGGCTGCTAAACGACCGAGCCCACCATTTCCAAGGCCAGCATCCGCTTCCATTTCCTCAAGGTCTTGCAAATAAATCCCCAGCTCTTCTAATCCTCGTTCACATACATCGCGTATTCCTAAATTTAATATATTACTTCCTAACAAACGCCCTAATAAAAACTCAATAGATAAGTAATACATTTGCTTTTGATTATCTGTTCGGTACCGTTCATTCGTCCCAATCCAGCGCTGGCTAATATATTCACGTACCATATGACCGAGCGTATTATATTGATCTTGCACAGTCGAATCTTTAAAACTTTTTCCATACATTGTTTCTAGTTTTTCTAAAAAAGCAGCTTTAAAATCCTCTGTATTTGAAAACAACTTTCTCACCTCTTTCAAAGTGAAACTTCCAGCAATGGTTTTTCCACTGCTGGTTAGCTCTACCCTACTACTTGTTAACAGAAAAAATCGGTTGCTTCTGATTACTCATCTTTTCTTCCTCATTAGATTGCGGTTCTTGATTTGAACCGAACAAGCTTTCATATAGCTCCTTATATTTCTCGGCAGACTGCTTCCAGCTATAATCCTCCGTCATCGCACGTTTCATAAGAGATTGCCATACCTTGGTGTCGTGGTAATAGTGCAAGGCTCGCTGCACTGTATGCAGCATATCGTGCGCATTAAAGCTCGTAAAACTAAAACCATTTCCTTCATTTGTATATTCATTGTACGATTGAACAGTATCATTTAAACCGCCTGTTTCCCGTACAATTGGAATCGCCCCGTACGTAAGGGCAATGAGCTGTCCAAGACCACATGGTTCAAATAAAGATGGCATTAAAAATAAATCAGACCCGGCATATACTTGATGTGCCAATTCTTCATGAAATCCGATATATACTTTCACTTTATCTGAGTATTCATATGCCATTTGTTCAAAAAACTGTTCATATTCTTTATCACCTGACCCAAGTACAATAAATTGCACATCTTCTTGCATCATTTCATGAAAAGCATGACGCACTAAATCTAATCCTTTTTGCTTCGTTAAACGAGTAACCATTGCAATAATTGGTGCATCTTCTTTTTCTGGTAATCCAAAATAACGCTGCAGAGCTCGTTTATTCTCTCTTTTTTTATAGAGTGAATTTGCATCATACATTGCCGCTATCGTTTTATCATTCTTTGGGTTGTACAAAACATCATCAATTCCATTCACAATCCCAATAAGTTTATCGTTATATTTACGTAATAAACCATCTAACTTCTCTCCGAAAAACGAATATTGAATTTCTTCTTTATATGTCGGGCTTACCGCTGTAATGATATCAGAGGCAATAATTCCGCCTTTCATAAAGTTAATGTTTCCGTAAAACTCAAGTTGTTCACTATGAAAATACTCATCACCAAGCTCTAATAAGTCATGCATAACAATGCGCGGGAACACACCTTGAAACTGCAAATTATGAATCGTAAAAACAGTCTTTATCTTTTCATACAATGGCTGCTCACGATATTTCTCCCGCAATAAAAAATTTGCCATCGCTGTATGCCAATCGTGACAATGCAGAACATCCACTTCAAAATCTAAATGCGGAATACACTCTAATACCGCCTTTGAGAAAAATGAAAAACGTTCGCCATCATCATAATGACCATATATGGAATCACGTTTAAAATAATACTCATTGTCGATAAAGTAATACGTAATTCCTCCCTGTTCCAATTTCAAAATACCACAATATTGATTACGCCAACCAAGCTGAACCGTAATCACTTTATGAAGCACACATTTGTTTCTTATATTCTCTGGAATTAAACTATAATAGGGAAGCATAACGCGCACGTTCATCCCAAGTTTTTGTAACGCCTTTGGAAGTGCCCCAGCTACATCTGCTAATCCACCCGATTTAATAAATGGTACGCACTCTGATACTGCAAATAAAATATTCACTGTAATCGTCTCTCCGCAATAGCTAGGCATAGGTAAAACATTTACCTATGCCTAGCATGCAGATTCCTCCTCTCAATTTCTGATCTTACTGTATTGTTACATTACTGCTTTGAATCTTTCCTTTCTCTACAACAAATGGATAACTTGAACCTGTTAATATTGTTCCATCTTGAATTTTTACATCCTTATCGAGGATTACACCATCTAGTATACAATTCTCTCCAATTTGGCTCTTTTGCATAATAATACTATTACGAACGATAGAGCCTTTTCCAATCTTTACAGAACGAAAGACAACGCTGTTTTCTACTTCCCCTTCGATAATGCTGCCGTTAGCAATCATCGCATTATGTACACTTGCCTCTTTTCCGTACCTTGTTGGCGGCTCATCCTTTACTTTCGTAAAAATTGGCGCCTCTTTCTGAAAGACTTGCTTCCAAATTTCCGGCTGCAATATTTCTAAACTATGCTTATAGTAACTTTCAATTGAATCTATAACGGCTACATAACCAGTATGCTCATAACTTTCCATACGCAACGAAGTGTCTCGTTTTTCTTTGACAATATCAAGTAAGCTATAATAGCCCATATCTTGATACGTCTCAAACAAGTGTAATAGTAACTCCTTCTTTAATACATATGTCTGAAGCGACTTACCACGGTGACATACTTCCGTAATATGTGCGTTTGTATATAAATGACGCTCTAATACAGCTTGAAAATCAAGCGCTGTTACAACATGACTGTTTGTAATGACAACATATTCTTGCTTACTACGTAAAAAGTAATCAATATGTCTGCTAAAATGAGCAAACGAGCCAAACTCATCTTGAGCACATTGGCAATTTGGAGGAAATAAAAATAAGCCGTCGCGTTTCCGATCTAAATCCCACTGTTTCCCAGAACCGAGATGATCCATGAGCGAACGATTTTTATGACTTGTGAAAATAGCTACACTATGAATATGAGAATTTACCATATTAGAAAGCATAAAATCTATTAAACGGTAGCGCCCACCAAACGGCAATACCGCCAACGATCGATGATTTGTTACTTGCTGCAGTGATGGAAAATTCTCTGTCGCATTAATAATTCCTAACATTGATTCTCTCACTCATCTCATCCCCTTTTCGTCACGCTCTAACAGAAAGTAAAATAATCATTCATAAAAACCTCTTATAGAAATTCATTTTGACTTTTCAACATATAAATCGCTGCTATGCAGAACAAAAAAAGACCTGCTCTCGCTTACTCCCTTTGTGTTAAACTATTGCATGTGGCAGGATAAGGCACTGACCGCTTCTACGCATGGCCAGATGCTCTCATCCCCCTTAAAAAGAAAGGGGATTTTCATTTTGTTTTTTCAATATATATACCTTTCCTTGCAAATCATTCGTCTCACTTTACATTTCCTCTGCAATTAACACAACGTCCTCTATATTTTTTTCTGGACGAATAATCGCTCCATCTTCAATAACCATTCCTGGTCCCACAATAGCACGCTCAATCACAACATTCTTTCCAACCTTGGCATCTGGCATAATAACTGAATCAACAATCCTACTCCCTTCCTCTACAATTACCCCTTGAAACAATACAGAATGCTGTACGTTTCCTTCAACAACACAACCTTCATTTATTAATGATTCTTCCACTTCTGCTGATGGTGCAATATATTGCGGCGGCTGATTCGGATTTACAGAACAAATTCTCCAATCAAGGTCATATAGATTAAGCGACGAATCTTCCTGAAGTAGATCCATATTTGCCTCCCATAAGCTCTTCACTGTTCCAACATCTTTCCAATATCCGCTAAATGGGTACGCAACAAGCTTTTTACCTTCATCTAATAAAAGTGGAATCACATCTTTCCCAAAGTCATTACTAGATTCTGGATTTCTTGCATCCATTTCTAAATACTCTTTTAAAATAACCCAATTAAAAATGTAAATTCCCATTGAAGCTAAGTTACTTTTTGGAAATTGTGGTTTTTCTTCAAATTCAACAACCTCCATCGCTTCATTCGTATTCATAATACCAAAGCGGCTCGCTTCATCCCAAGGTACTTCAATAACAGAAATAGAGACATCTGCTTCTCGTTCTATGTGGTAATCAATCATTTTGGCATAATCCATCTTATAAATATGATCTCCAGATAAAATGAGAACATGTTCTGGATCATACTGCTTTAAATAGTTTAAATTTTGATAAATGGCACTTGCCGTTCCTGTATACCATTTCACACCTGAAGACTCCGCATAAGGAGGAAGTACAGTAACCCCTCCATTTACACGGTCTAAATCCCATGCATCTCCAATACCGATATAACTATGCAACTCTAACGGCTGGTACTGTGTTAAAATCCCGACTGTTTCAATACCAGAGTTCGCACAGTTACTTAATGTAAAATCAATAATGCGATATTTCCCCCCAAATGGAACAGCTGGCTTAGCTAAATTTTTTGTTAATGCACTTAGACGACTACCTTTTCCCCCTGCTAATAACATCGCTACGCACTTCTGCTTTTGAACCATCCTGTTTACTACTCCCCTTTCGTGTTTTCACTGGTCGTAAAATTGAAATTCCAAATGGTGGTATTGTCATTTCGACATGTGCAAGCTGATTATGGTAAGGTGCCATAATCGCCTTTAATCGCTTCTTATTAATTTTCCCTGAACCGCCATATGCAGAACTGTCGCTATTTAAAATTTCGTTATAATAGCGAAATTCCGGTACGCCAACTTTATAGTTTTCATATACCACGCTTGTAAAGTTGCACACGATAACAAGAACATCTTCTTCTCTTTCGCCTTGGCGAATAAACGAAAAAACACTTTGCTCACGGTTATCCGCATCAATCCACTGAAAGCCTTTCGGTGTATGGTCAAGCTGCCAAAGCGGCTTAGAGCGCTTATACAATGCTATGAGCTCCTTAAAATAATCATGCACACAATTATGCATCTCAAAATCATGTAAACTCCAATCTAAGTCCTCAAGATCTTTCCATTCATCAAATTGACCAAACTCACCACCCATAAAGAGCAGTTTCTTCCCTGGATGTGTAAATAAATAGCCGTACAATAAACGAAGCTGAGCAAACTTCGACCAATAATCACCCGGCATTTTATTTAACAGTGACTTCTTCCCATGTACAACCTCATCATGCGATAAAGGTAAAATAAAATTCTCAGAATACGCGTACAGCAGCGAAAATGTTACTTTGTCATGTATATATTTCCGATACTCTGGCGCACATTCCATATATTTTAAAATGTCATTCATCCAGCCCATATTCCATTTATAATTAAAGCCAAGTCCGCCTTCATAAGTCGGTGCTGTTACGAGCGGCCATGCCGTTGAATCTTCTGCGGTCATTAAGAAAGTGGGATCTTCTGCAAATACAGCTTCATTTAACTGCTGCAGGAATGATACCGCATTCTCGTTGCTTCCCTGCCCTCCACTACGCTCCCAATACAACATATTCGCAACCGCATCCACTCGAAAGCCGTCAATATGATAATGCTTCATCCAAAACAAAGCATTTGAAATAAGAAAATTTCGCACTTCTTGTTTTCCTAAATCAAAATTTACCGTCCCCCATACACGGTTTTCTTGCACATCAAGATCTTTATATTCATACGTCGGTTCTCCGTCAAATAAATAAAGTCCATGAGCGTCTTTACAAAAATGTCCTGGTACCCAATCTAAAATGACACCGATCCCATATTTGTGACATTCATCGACAAAATACATAAAATCTTGTGGTGTTCCGTATCTACTTGTCGGTGCATAATATCCCGTTCCTTGATACCCCCAAGAACGATCATACGGGTGTTCAACAAGCGGCATAATTTCAACATGAGTAAATTGATGCTCCGCTACATACGGAATAAGCTCATCTGCCATTTCTCTATAAGAATAAAAAGACCCATCTTCTTTCTTTTTCCAAGAACCAAAGTGAATCTCATAAATGGCTAATGCTTCAGTATAGATTAACTTTCGTTTCTTTTTTTGAAACCACTTCTGATCTTTCCATTTATAACCTTTTATATCGTAAACAACGGATGCCGTATTTGGCCGAACTTCAGCATACATTGCATACGGATCAGCTTTTAAAATCGTATGCCTTTCTCTCGTTTGAATTGCATACTTATATAATTTCTGCTGAGGAATATTCGGTATAAATAAAGACCAAATCCCTTTCTCTGTCACTCGTATCATTTCATGCATCTCGCTATCCCACTCATTAAAATCTCCTACAATACTCACAGCTTGTGCATGAGGTGCCCATACGGAAAAACGTGTGCCTTCCATCCCATTTTCCACCGTCAAATGAGCACCAAGAATCTCGTAGCTATCATAAAACTTTTCTTCATGGAACAATAACATGTCTTTCACATTACACTTTGTCTCAATCACTATGTTCACCTCACAAGATGACAGAATTTTAAATATGTTATTACTATTCTTCGGTAAATTGAAATATCCTTGCGAATTTCTAAAAAAACATACGTTTTTTTATAGGAATTCGTGGTAATTTCATGGAATTTAATTAAAAAATATCGAATTTTGACGAATATTCATTGTAAGCGTTTTATTTTAGAATAATTTTTTTAGTGGAAAAGAAAAGGAATTTACCGCTATATTGTTATTACTTTCCACTAAAGTAATACATAAAAAAACCCCTTCCGGCAAAGGGGTGAAATACAGGGGAGGCCGGAAAGGGATTTTATACAATTTGGATTATAGTACTGGTGCCATAGTTTCTTTTAGCACTTTTACAGAATGATCAAATTTCAATTCTTCTTCTGCATTTAATTCAAGCTCTACAACTTCTCGAACACCTTGACGGTTGATAACTGCTGGAACACCTACGTAAACATCTCGTTGTCCGTATTGTCCTTCAAGATATGCAGATACTGTCAATACGCTGTTCTCGTTGTTTAAGATCGCTTTAGTTACACGTAATAGTGCCATACCAATACCGTAGTAAGTTGAACCTTTACGTTGAATAATATGATAAGCAGCATCGCGTACATTTGCAAAGATTTCATCTAAGTCACTTTGTTTGTACTGCTCATTGTTCGCTAAGATTGTTTCTAGCTTTTGTACACCGATAGAAGCATGGCTCCATACAGGAAGCTCTGTGTCACCATGTTCACCAATAATATACGCATGCACGTTACGTGGGTCTATATCTAAGTACTCACCTAACATATAACGGAAGCGAGCAGAGTCTAAAGTTGTACCAGAACCGATTACGCGCTCTTTTGGTAATCCAGATTCTTTCCAAGTTACATAAGTTAAAATGTCCACTGGGTTAGTTGCGATTAAGAAGATACCATCAAATCCGCTATCCATAATACCGCGAACGATTTGTTTAAAGATTTTTGTATTCTTCTCAACTAAATCTAATCGAGTTTCACCTGGCTTTTGTGGTAATCCAGCAGTGATAACAACGAGATCTGCATCTTTACAATCTGCATAGCTACCTTTCCAAACTTTTGTTGGAGCTAGTGCAAATGGAACAGCATGGCTTAAGTCCATTGCTTCGCCTTCTGCTTTTGCTTCGTTTACATCAACAAGAACAAACTCTTCAACTACACCTTGGTTAATCATAGAGTATGCATAGCTGCAACCTACAGCTCCTGTTCCTACTAATACTACGCGGTTGATACCTTTTTTCATGGTAAAATCCCCTCTCTATTTTCTAATATCATTATTAGCATTGTCATTTAAGTAAAAAATTAAAATACTGATTTTATATTGTTTAACTTCCTTACACACATATTGTAGCACGTTTATTTGTGAATGTATTCACATTTTATGACCTATTTGTGAACTTTTTCACAGATAGGAGAAAGTTATAATACCAAGCATGGAATCAATCTCAATGGCAGCGTTTTCTTTAGATTGTGAAAAATAAAATATATAATATTATACTTATTTTGTAACTACTCAGCTATATAAATGCAAATTAAGAAACTAACATAAAAACCCTTTTCTTTTTCGGTGGGCGAGAGCAACTGGCCATTCATAGAGGCGGCCAGGGCCTTTTCCTGCCACGTGCAAAGTTTAAAACAAAGATAGACAGCAAGTAGCGGCCATGTTTTGTTCTGCATAGCAGCGATTTAGATGTTAAAAAGTCAACTTGGTAGGCTGTTCTTTTGTTCACCATAATACTAGTCTTTCTTAAACGCAAAAAAAGATAGCAGAATCTGCTATCTTTTTTAATATGACCCGTACGGGATTCGAACCCGTGTTACCGCCGTGAAAGGGCGGTGTCTTAACCACTTGACCAACGGGCCAATTTCTGGCAGAGAAGAAGGGATTCGAACCCTCGCACCGCGTAAGCGATCTACTCCCTTAGCAGGGGAGCCCCTTGAGCCACTTGGGTACTTCTCTATATTATATGGCTCCGCAGGTAGGACTCGAACCTACGACCGATCGGTTAACAGCCGATAGCTCTACCACTGAGCTACTGCGGAATATGGTGGGCCTAAATGGACTCGAACCATCGACCTCACGCTTATCAGGCGTGCGCTCTAACCAGCTGAGCTATAGGCCC
>NZ_KB910942.1 GCF_000383235.1 Bacillus sp. 123MFChir2 | reverse complement strand
GCTGTACATATTCCTTTTGTGCTTTTTCACTACAGTACGTACTGTTTTCTTTGACATTTCTTTTTAATTCTCGTGCGATAGAAGAGTGATGCCGCTTCAAAATCGCACCAATTTTTCTTGTGGAATACCCTAATTTATAAAGTGCTTCTAGTTGTCCACGTTCAAACGTGGTAAAATGTGAATAGCTCATACTCGTCCTCCGTGTAAAAGGTTGTGTGGTAACTTCTATTTTACACGAAGCGAGGTGGGCTTTTTTGTTTTTTTTTAAGTGTCGCACTTAATAATACAATTCGTCTTATATAAAAAAACCTTGCAGAGCATATTCTGCAAGGTGCTTACAAAAAAATTTATCCCAATCGAGGCAATAAACGTTCTCCGCTTTTCATTTCACTTCCACATAAAGGACATTTTGGGTGTTCTTCAAATGCAAAGTTTTTTCGCATCCACCCTAAGCACTCCTCTGACTCACATTCCCAAACTGGGATTTCTTCCGGTGCTACTTCTGCAACATCGTTCTTTTTATTACGATACATGAGATCACTCCTTTTATGTGAAATAAGTGTTTATATAATTAAAAAGGTTGTTAACCGTTCATGTTAACAACCTTTTTATTGTCTAAATTATAGCTTTACAACGTTTTTAGCTTGAGGTCCACGGTTGCCTTCTTCAACTTCGAAGCTTACTTCTTGACCTTCGTCAAGAGATTTGAAACCATCGCCAGTAATAGCTGAGAAGTGAACGAATACGTCGTTTCCGTCTGCAACTTCGATGAATCCGAAACCTTTTTCGCTGTTAAACCATTTTACTTTACCTGTTAATGTCATGGTAATTGCCTCCTAAAAATAAAGAAAATAAATGTAATATGATCCGTCTTATTTCTAAGGAAAATAAAAATTCACATATTATCAAAAACCCATAAGGAACGCATATCATCCCTATTGATGCTTGATAATATGTGAAGTGGATTTGTCTACATATCGTGTTCTATGTCTTCATTTTACAATGAAATGAGAAATATTGCAAGTGATGGTAACATTTTTGGTTTTTACTCGCATACTGCCCTCCATGCAGAGTGATTTAGCTTGGAGAGACGATGAATTAAAAAGAAGCTACAATGTAAAATCGATGTGTTTTTACCTCAATATATCCATTTTGTTGAATGCGGTTATGTATATGAAGCAATTGCTTTGCATATTTTGATACCGAACAATTGGGAATTTGCCATGGGATTGCTTTTAAATAATATATAATGCCACCGATGTCGTAAAAGCGCTGGTTGGGAAAGTATTCTTGTTGTTTATGGATTTGAAATCTAGATTGTTTCAGTTGTGAGGAGGCATATTCCAATAACTGTACTCACTTTCAGTATATGCATGAAGAAGGTGGTTTAATTCCAAATTATCTAATCCACCAACTTGTTGAGTAATAAAAATACCGTCTGGTTTTAAAATTCTGTTTACTTCTGCCCCGCGATATGATTCGTGTTTGTTAATAATCACATCAAATAATATTGTGAATTAAATAGCTGTCGTACATGGAGAACTAAGCAGAAAGTTTTATTAAAAAAATTAAAAAAATGAGATGTAAAGAATTATGGAAATGAAAATAAAAATTTAAAAATAAAAATAGAAAAATGAAAAATTATATTAGATCAATTATATTTAGCTTGAAGTACCGCTTAAAACCAAGTGTTTACAGCATTTTTATAATATTTTTATATTAACATATAAAAATATCCTTCTATTCGACTTTATAGTATTACAAATATATTTTTATTAATATAAAACTTTTTTAAAAAATTTGTGATAATATGTTGAAAGATAGCACTTATTCTTTACATCACTTCATAATATTTTTAGCCGAAAAGTAAGGGGAATAAGTAGTAATTTGCAAGTGGAGGAACAACATGGATAAATTTATGGTTTGTGCTAATTATACGTTTGAAAATGAGCGAAGAGAGCGATTATACGATTTGTTTGAAAGAGTATTTCAAATTCCGACACATACATTACAAGATTTTTATAAAAAAGGTTTTTGGGATAAAACATACTCACCAGTCACTTTATTTGAAGAAGATGAAGCAATTGCAAATGTATCTATGTTTTCAATGCCAATGATGGTAGGGGGAGAACGTATAAAAGCAGCTGGTATTCAATCTGTAATGACACATCCTAATTATCGCAATAAAGGTTTTATGAAGAAGTTGTTTGGTGAAGTGTTGCAAAAGATTGATGAGGAATATAACTATTCATTTTTATTTACAGAAACACCAGAGTTATATCTACCATTCGGTTTTAAAGTGGTAAAAGAATATATATCGACTATGCAGTATGAAAAGAGTGAACAAAGGTTATCATCTATTCGAAAATTAGATTTTTTTGATGAAAAAAATGTGCAGCTTATAAAAGATATATTTGAAAATAAAGAATGTCTTTCACGAGTTTTTGCACCGTTACACTATCAGTCATCTTTCTACTTGAATATGTATGATGAAAAATGGAACAAGAAACTTTATTTTTCAGAGGAACTTAACGCTATACTTGTTTATGAAATTGAAGAAGGTGTATTAAAGTTATACGGAGTAATAAGTGAATTGATGCCTATTTTAGATGAATTATGTGCGGTAATTCCAGAAACATTTCACACAATTGAGTTTTACTTCTCTCCTGATCAATTAGGGGTGGAGGGTACTGATTTAAAATTATATGAATCAAAGAAACATTTAATGGTAAGAGGAGAACTTCCTGTTGAATTTAATGAGGTTAAGTTTCCAATCCTAGCTGAATTTTAATTTTTTATTAGAATTATTGAAATATAAAGAACATAACGTTAATTCCGGAATAATAAATATTGTATGCGCTATTATTTCCAGTTTTTATCATTAATATGTTAAATTTTTTGGAGATACATTGATTACTAAAATAAGATATAAAGTATGGTTTTAATAGAACAGTATTTTACATAAATAACAAAAAACACTCATCTTTTCATAATTGATGAGTGTTTTTTGTTATAATGAATTTTTCTTCCATCCAATTTACGATGTTTTCAAGCATCGGTAAGCTAATAGAGTGGTTTATGTGAGGATAGAGAGTAATAGAGAGATTAGAATTTTTAATTTCTCCTGATGCTAGAGCATGTTCATAAAAAGTTTGCTGTCCAATTGGAGAAATAATTTGATCTTCCAGGCCGTGAAGTAACAGGATAGGTCTATTTCTCAAATTATGTAAAAAGTTAACAGGGTCTAATTGTTTGATAACATCGATATCACTATAAGCGTTAGAACCTTGTTTTTGAAACATTTCTTCAGAAGTTAACCAAGCCCCTGAACCATTTATATTGATTAGAGCATCAATTTGTTGTTCTTGAACAAAAGCACCGGATGCAATAAAGCCTCCCATAGAACTGCCGAGATCAGAAAGGGAAAGCTCATGAATAAACATTTGTACATCTTCAACAGATTGCAAAATCGTTTTCCAAAAATATTTTTCCATTATATTTTTGGAAAAATAATTCGATAAAGGTTGTCTAGAGTCATGGTATATAATTTAGGGAATGATACAGTGTACCCCAAATTAGCTAATATACTTGCGAGAAACGTTTGATTGTATATACTTGAACCCCAACCATGATAAAGAATAATTGTAACGTGTTTATTATCATATGTAGGCTCAAATAATAAATAATTGATGTTATTGGAATGCATGAATTGTTTCTTGAACATGGTAATACCCTTTTAAATGTTTGAAAATTCAAATTCCTATCCTTAGTTACAGTGTATCTACTAATACGAATTTGTGCAAAATATATTTGGAAAGTGTTTATTTTTATGTAATTTGTGATGAGCAGTTTTAGGGAGATTTTATGTATTCAAGTAACTATATATTATCAATATGGAGAAAGATAAGTACATAGGAAAACTTCTATTTTTAGGAGGAAATGAACATGAAAATTGGTTTAATTGGTTTAGGGAAAATGGGACTTAATTTAGGACAAAATTTAATTGATAAAAAGCATGAGGTAGTCGCGTTTGATTTAAATGCAAATGCGGTGAAGGAAATAGAGGGATATGGGGCTATTGGAACAGCTACATTAGCCGAACTTATTCAATCATTAGAAAAACCGAGGATAATTTGGATTATGGTTCCACATGCTGTTGTTGATTCGGTGATGAGTGAAATTAAGCCATTTTTAAGTCCAGGAGATATTGTAATTGAAGCGGGTAATTCCCATTTTAAAGAATCAATTCGACGTTATAATGACTTCAAAGAAGCTGGAGTGCATTTTATGGATGCAGGAACATCTGGCGGAACAGAAGGGGCGCGTCACGGGGCTTGCTATATGATTGGTGGAGATCCAGAAGCTTGGGCTATTGTAGAACCTATTTTTCGGGATACAGCGGTAGAAAATGGTTATATATATGCAGGGAAAGCGGGGAGCGGTCACTTTTTAAAGATGGTTCATAATGGCATTGAATATGGAATGATGGCTGCCATTGGTGAAGGATTTGAAGTGTTAGAGAAAAGTGAATTCGATTATGATTATGAAAAAGTAGCGAAAGTGTGGAATCATGGTTCAGTTATTCGTTCATGGCTTATGGAACTGACAGAACGTGCATTTTCTAAAGATGCAAAATTAAATGAAATTAAAGGGATTATGCATTCTTCAGGTGAAGGAAAATGGACAGTTGAAACAGCTCTTGATCTACAAGCGGCAACGCCTATTATCGCTATGTCATTACTAATGCGGTATCGTTCGTTAGAAAACGATACATTTACAGGGAAAGTAGTAGCAGCATTGCGCAATGAATTTGGTGGTCATGCTGTGGAAAAAAACGAGAAGATTAAATAGTTGGTGTTATTGAAGCTGTGCCAATCTAAGTATTTTGAACAGCCCTATTCCAATGGAAATAGGGCTGTTTATTGATTACGTAAATAGTTCAAACTTGTATATTTTTAAAAAGAAGAACACGTGCTGGAGAGGCATCTGTACCAACTAATTTTAATGGTGCTGCCACCATAAAGTAGCTGTCAGGTGAGACTTCTTTTAAGTGTAATCCTTCTATAACGATAATATCTGCGCCAAATAATATTTTATGAGTTGGATGTCCTGGTTGACTACGCTCAACACCAAGTGCATCAATCCCAATCCCCCTAATTTTTCGGGCTGCTAAATAGTTTGCACCGTCTTCTTTTAAAAAAATAAAGTTAAAGTTAAATTCATTTTCAAACGAATTTCGTGTTTTAAATAGAACAAAATCATTTTCTTGAATATCAAGATGTTCTAAATCAGCTTTTGTAATTCCATCTTTCACTACTGTTAAGTCAAACACCTTAGCAGTTCCAACTAATTTTTCTAATGGAATGGTTTCGAACGTTTTTCCTTCATTAATCATATGAAGAGGTGCATCAATATGTGTACCCGTATGAACATCTAATTCAATACGTGATTCGGTTACGTGAGCATTTGTGACTTTAGAAAATTTCGGCTGTTTTTCAGGTTTATTTTTATAAACAGTCATTCCTTCAAAAATAGATGCTGTTATATCATATATTTTCATTGTCACTTTCTCCTTTGAAACGAGTTGTTATAGTTGGCCACCAATGAAAATCATCTTTTTCTAATAGTGCATCAGAATCCTTAGGACCCATTGATCCGGATTCATAGTTCGGGAAGTTTGTAGTTTTATTATTTGACCAGACATTTGAGATAACATCAACAAATTTCCAAGAAAGGGCCACTTCTTCCCAATGTGCAAAATTGGTTGAGTCACCACGCATGCAATCATATAAGAGTATTTCATAGGCCTCGGGTGTATTCATTTTATCTGCACAGTTATTACAATAACTTAATCTAATGGGAGTTGATGTTACACTGCTATTTGTTTTTTGTGCATTTAAATGCAGTGTAATTCCCTCATCTGGCTGTATATGTATAACGAGTAAGTTAGGATGGATTTTTCTTTCTTGACCCAAATATAAATTCATTGGCAAATCTTTGAACTGTATAACAATTTCAGTAGATTTTTCTTGCATACGTTTGCCTGTTCGAATATAAAAAGGAACTCCCATCCATCTGAAATTTTCAATCATTAGCTTACCCGCAACAAATGTTTCTGTATTCGATGCTGGATCTACCTCATTTTCTTCATTATAGCCAACGACCTTTTTTTCGTTTGTGATGCCAGGACCATATTGTCCGCGAACGAAATATTGTTCGACTTCATTATTTGAAAGCGGTTTTAAAGCGCGGAAAATCTTTATTTTTTCGCTGCGAATTTCATCTGAGGTTAACTTAATAGGCGGATCCATCGCAAGAAGAGCGATCATTTGCAGCATATGATTTTGTACCATATCACGAAGAGCGCCGGATGACTCATAATAACGTCCTCGATCTTCAATTCCTAATATTTCACTTGAAGTAATTTGCACGTTGGCTATATATTGATTATTCCAAAGAGGCTCAAAAATAGCGTTGGCAAAGCGAATCACTTTAATATTTTGGACCATTTCTTTTCCTAAGTAATGATCAATCCGATAAATTTGTTCTTCTGTAAAGGCTAGGCGCAGCTGATTGTTTAGTTTTTGAGCTGAGTCATAGTTATGTCCAAATGGCTTTTCTATAATTAATCGAATCCATCCTTCTGTAGAAGTTAATCCTTCTGATTTTAAATTCGCGGCAATTGTTCCGAAAAAATTAGGTGCCATTGCTAAATAAAAAATGCGGTTTCCCGCCGTGTTATATCTGTCATCAAGTGTGCTTAACAAATTTTTAAGCTCTTGATAAGAAGAAAGGTTTGTTACATCAAAAGGGTGATAGTAGAAATGGGAAGTAAATGTATCCTGACAGTCATTATCGTCTGGAAAATGATGAATAGATTGTTTAACATTTTCACGAAATATTTCATTAGACCAAGGTCTTCTAGCAACACCAACAACAGCGAAATCATCAGAGATTTTGCCGCTTCGATATAGTCTATAAATGGAAGGAAACAATTTGCGTTTTGCCAAATCACCCGTCGCACCAAAAATAACAATAATAGCTTTAGGAGTTTTTGTCATGTAATAAGCCTCACTTTATTGTAAATAAGTTCAAACTTAGTATGTGGTTTATTTAATAATACATGTAAGATATAGGATGAATAATTTACTGTAGCGTATTGAATGATGAGAAGTGCTTAGAAAAGAAGGAGAACTTTGGAAAATACAGAAATATAGAATGGAAAAATAGATGATAGACAAACTTCAAGGTATATGAGTTAGAGCTAATATACTTTTTATATATTTACGGCGTATTTCAATTTACATGGGATGTAAATTGAAATGTGTAAAATGACAATGAAGTTATTTGATTTTAAAAACTCAAACAAGTATAACCCCGTTCTAAATATAGGACGGGGTTAAAAATATAGTTGTTTAATCTTAATGTAAGATCCTTCACTACACTAAAAAATATAACAATACAATCATTTAAAAATCTAAGTTTTATTTCACAATAGCGTTCGATTGTGGATTATTATAAGTATGTGTCTTCTTCAACTAACGACAGGTTGGTTGAAGAGGGTTCATTTCATTTCCTTGAATTTCCAATAATTTTTTTCAAAAAAATTAATTACCTCATTTTTATAATTAAATTTATCATTGAACTTTTGTAATAATTCAATATCATGGGTATGAGTTTTCCCTGTCTCGAGCATTTCTCGGTATAAGTCAACATAAGGAAGTTTATTATTAATAGCGTTTTTTAATTCCTTTTCTACATCATAGGAAATTTTTTTGAATTTCACCTCAGCAATCCCCGTCTCATCAATTTCAAGAATTGCATACTGAGCACGTAGGTCAGAATGTAACTTGTCCCATTTATAAAAAGGCTGTCCTATAGTTCCTGGGTTAATAATCAATTGATCATTGCTACTATAGCGTAACAATTGGTGATGGGTATGAGCATAAATCGCAATATCGTAATCATGCTCAAATAACTGATCAAAATTTTTCTGATTATTAGTGGGCCATAAATCCCCGCCATAATTTTTATTTTGTAGATTATGACTAATACTGATAGATAGATTATTAACTTGTTTTGTTAGGTGTAATGGTAAATTCTTAATAAGATTAATATAGTTTTCATCTAAATTTTCACACTGGTACTGAACTAACCTAGAAACATAGATATCAGAAGCATTATCAAAGTCAATCTCTTTATTCAGTACGTCAAGGAAGCAGTCTTCCCAGTTTCCTTTAACATAAGTAGCAACTTTAATACTATCTAATATTTCAAATAAATCATTTGCCCCAGGCCCAGGCATGATTAAATCTCCTAAAAACCAATAGTCAGTGACACTTTCTTTAATCGAATCTTCGATAACTGCTTTTAAAGCACTTGCATTTCCATGGACATCTGCTAGTAAAGCAATTTTATGTTTCATGTATTTCATTTGTCCTCCCCTTAATATTGACAGTATAATCAAAATAGAATTTATATTCTTATTTTAGCATTTTATGGAACTCATTCAAGCTGTCCCGTTAATTTAAGTACAAACTTTCACAATCTCTTCTAAGCTATTACATAGAAATCTTATTTTTTATAAGGTTTTGTTCAACAATTTGTCCCGATTGTTGAATAGAATGACCCGCATTTTGTTAAACGCCTTTTTTGTCACTTAACAAAATGTTCTTTTGTTGATGGATATACTGATGCCTCTTTATATAAAATTAATAAATATAAGAGTATATGCGTAAAACTTTTCATTAAAACACATATATATTAATTGATAAATCTATATCTATGTACACAAAAAGATATTATAATAACTGAATAAATAAATATTCTTTAGGGGGAACTATTTTTGAAAGAGTTGGTATACTTAGATAAGGATGTTATCCATTCTTTTATTGCACAAATAAATAATGAATTGATCGGTACGACGAGAAGTATAGAGGTAAAGGAAAATACGCTAAGGCAGCAGTATAGTGCTTTAAAAGAATTTGAAGATTATCTTCATAAAAATTCTTCTTTAGTTAGTTTTAATGAGCAGAAAGATAGTGAAGAATTGACTCCAGGTACATATGTCAAGTTTACTTCAGGTTTTCAACCAATAAATTTTGATGTTGTTCAAAAAATGATAAACGATAAATTTATTAAATTTCTTTTTAATAAATTAGAAGAAGCAAAAAATGTAGAAGTACAAACTATCCTTGAACAAACTTTAACACTCGAACAAAGGACTGTTTTTCTGAATGAACTTGAAAAAACTTACGAGAATATGGTGAGTGTACAAAAGAATAAGATTCATTCAGTAAAAGATATGTTGGTATACATTAAAGAGGCTATTCCATATAGCTCATTTATAAAGATGGATAATTGTTTAATACCAGTTAAGGAGTGCTATTTAACAGAGAGCATAGGAGAACTCGCTTTTAAATATGGTTCAGCAGATGCATCAGTTGAAATTACCCTTATTGGAAAAATAACAAAAAAAATAAATAAAAAAGAAATAAATTCTCTAGACTATTCGAACTTGGTAGATAAGCAACCAAGCGAAATTTTACATGAATTTTTAGGATTTCCTACAAATTTGCTTGGGGGATTTGGAGTAGTTGCAGCGAATAACTATATCATTTCACCTGTCGTTATGTATTTTTAATAATTCTGAATTTCCTGTTTTTTCTTCCTGTGTTACAATTTAGATGATGGACTTATAAAAAGGTAGGAGGGAGAACATGGGGAGAGAAGTGTGCTTTGATGAAGAAGGGGTAATTTTAAAATTAAATGGCGTAACTGGTTTCTTTGCGGTGAAATTATCGTTAAAAATGCCATTTCATACAATTAAGAGTGTATTTGTAGACTATTTTGATGCTCCACAATGGATGCTTCGCATGCCTGGAACATCAATTCCTGCTCTTAACATTTTCGAGGGAAGTTTTAAATATGCTGATGAATGGTATTTTCTTTCCTATGAAAATAGAGTACCTCTTGTCATGATTGAATTAGAAGGTCACGAAAAATATAAGTATGTTGTTTTTGAAATTGATAATCCTACTAAAATAGCAGCAGATATTCGGAAACGTATGAGAGGTTAGTAGAATTTGTTTATTTGAATATATTTTTTATAAAAGGTGGTGCAATTCTAAATTTGTACCACCTTTTATATGTTATTATGCAATTTACTCACATTAGTGAGGTTATGGAAACAAAGACTTCATGTTGCTATACAAGGAAACAATTGTTTTGTTTATTAAAGAACTTATTCACCGTGAAATGCTTTATGAATTGCTAACTGTGCTTTAGAAGTATTAGCGAAATTTAACCATTTCTTCGTTTACTACCTTCAGTTTGAATCCAGATAGTCATCTCGTGATTTTCGATTTTGACCTTTGTTTGCAAACATTTATTAAATAAACTGCTATTGATGGAAATGGTATCTTCAAATTGATGTGGAATTGGTTCGTATAATTGATGTACCATTCCAAGAATCTTATAACAATTTAAAATGGATGAAGTTGTTATAAGAATTTTTGAAATCATAGTTACATCTTGAATGACTTGCAGACGAGAATAAGCAGTATAAATAGGACTTATTTCATAATCCAGATGCCATGTTAATAGTTCGTCATGAAAGCTTTGCATGTCTGTAGAAATCGTATCTGTTAGATTGCGTAATATTTGATTAAAATTTTGTAAAAGTTGTTTCATGCCTTTGTACTTTTGATTATGGAGATAAAAAAATGCAAGATCTTCTAATTCAGATTGTATCGTTTTTAAATGTAGCTTATGGCAAAGTGGAGCAAATATCTTTAGTGTTTCGTTTGCATAAGGAACTTGTTTATGTTTATTTTTTACTTGCAGTGTTCTCATATTATGAAGGCGGTCTGTTACTTTTATAATTATCACTCGAATGTCTTTTTGTGCTGCCATAAGTAACTTTCTAAAATTAATTGCTTCATATTCTTCTTTATTTTGTACAGATTTCTTATCTACTTTCGTTAGTCCGTCGACAATATAAGAAACTTCTTTTCCAAAGTGTTTTTGTATATCTTCCAATGTATAATTGGTATCTTCTACGACATCATGTAACAATGCTGTAATTAATGTTACACAGTCGGCTTTGCAGTCAAGTAGTATGTCTGTCACTGCGAAGGGATGTAAAATATAAGGTTCTCCCGATATGCGAAACTGTCCTTCATGTGCTTGTTCAGCAAACAAGATGGCAAACTGAAACTGCTCGAATTCATTTTGGGTTAAATAAGTAGCTTTATGAATAAGTTGTTCTTTCACGAATTCACCTTCATTTTTTTATTTTTTTGATTAAGGAATAATAGTTCGCCTTCACACAGGAAAAAGCCTTTCTAATAGCATATAATTGTAGGTAGACCTACATCACATTTTTGACATCATCCATATACTATTTTTCATGTTTAGAGATGAAAGGGGAATATGTATGAGAATAGAAGTAGAAAAATTACTGCAAGATCTTGAAGTATTCGGATTAGAACATGATCACACAAAAGAAACGAGAGAAGAGAGATTGCGTAATGTTTCTAAAGAAATGGGGCAGTTTTTATCCATTATGGTGAAAATGCGTGACGCAAAACACATATTAGAAATTGGAACATCAAATGGATTTTCTACAATATGGCTTGCTAATGCTGCTGAGGAAACAAAGGGAACTGTTACAACAGTTGAACTTTCATCAAAACGAGTGGCAGAAGCAAATGAAAACTTCCAAAAGGCAAACCTCGCAAACTATATTCATATCCATAATCAAGAAGCTGGGGCATTTTTATCAGAACAGCTAGACAAGTCGTATGATTTTATTTTTTTAGATGCAGAACGTACGCAATATATGTGGTGGTGGGAAGACATGAAACGCATTTTAATGCCTAAAGGTATTATCGTCGTTGATAATGCAACTTCACATGCAGAAGAATTACAGAATTTTTTTGGTTTAGTCGAAGAAGAGAAGAAGTTCGAAACAGTGTTATTGCCTTTTAAGATGGGCGCTTATGTCATGCGGAAAAATACTTAAATAGAATATACAAGAAGAATTGTTAACTTGTAAAAGAAAGAATACGCCCTAAGAATGGATGTTTCTCAGCCTTAAGTCTGAGGACAATTAAAAATACAATAGGTATACTTATAATATAAAACGGGGAATGAATGCTACAAAGACCGTTTCAAGATATGGTCACCTAACCATAATTATAAGTGTATGTATATAAAGGAGCGATTTTGTTGACGGAATTGCAAAAGAAGGAAATCTTATCACAGGACAATATCGAAGTAGTCGTAGATTCAGTCATTAAAGATGAAGAATTAGCTGAACTAAATAAAGAAGCAGATTTGTATGTACAAAAGTTAAATAGTGAACATAATGCAGATCTTTCAAAAGTACTGGCACAACTTGCTGATTTAGGAGATAAAGAACAACGCGACGCAGGGCAAACATTAACGGCATTAAAACGTCCAGTAACGGCGATGATGAATGGGAAAAATGAAGATATTCCTAAAACATTGCTTGATTTACGTAAAGTTGTTTCAGAATTAGATCCGAATTCACTTAATGCATCTGGTATGAAACGAATTATGTTCAAAGTATTTAAGAAAAATCCGATGGAAACGTATGTTCATAAATATCAATCCATTGATAAACAAATTGAAGAGATTATAAAGGCGCTATTAGTCGGTCGTGATAATTTACGAGAAGACAGCGTCGGTTTAGAAATGTTAAAAGAACAATCCGAGCAAAAGATTCATGCGCTGGACAAACAAGTGTATTTAGGTAAGAAGCTTGCGGATATGCTGGAAGTAGAAAAACAAAATCCAGAGCGGCAAAAAGATATTCCATTAATTAACGATGCGCTAGAAAAGATACTTGTACGTACGCGTAATATGCAGCAAGCAAAGAGTGTGTTATTACAATCAATAGCCTCTGTTGATATTATTAAGAAAAATAATGAAAAGTTAACAGAAGCGATTCGAAATGCAATTACAATGACGCAAAATGTTGTCACAGTATCAGCAGCTATTCAATTGGCGTTAACGAATCAAAGGAAAACAATTGATGCTGTGAATGCAACAAACGAAGCAATCGAATCGATGATATTAAGTAATTCACAAGCATTAAAGCAAAATACAGAAGAAACGACTAAGTTATTAGAAAATCCAGCAATCGGTATGGAGAAACTTCGCGAATCATTCCAAAACGTATTCGCGGCGATTGAAGCGTCTGAAAAATCAACAGAACGTATTATTGAATCAAGTAAAATGTTTGTAAAAGAACTAGACACGTTCAACGATGAAATGAAAAAGAAGCTCATTCAGCGGTAGTCTAAATAGACTGCAATAGAGGAGGTGAAAACATGGGTTTCTTTGAATTTATTTTGTTACTTATCGGCATAGTCCTTTTGATAGGACTTACAGCAGTAATTTTACTTGCTTATTTTGGCCGGAAATTTTATGTATCATGGACAAAACCGTATAAACGAGCGACAGACTCAATGGAGCGTTTATCGCACAGCACAGTACCTTTCTTGCAAGAATTCACACAGCATCCGTTGTTTTACCGCTGGATTCGTACAGAAGGAAGCAGTAGTCAAAAAGCGTTCACCGTTCTTTTTTGTACAACTAACGCGCGCACAAAAGAACAAGTTTTTTCCATGCTACCGAAGGAAAAACAGAAAAAACTTCACTACACTGTAAAAACAACAAAGCAAGTTACAAGTGAAGATATGGAAATGACAACGATGAAAGTAAAAGAATTCTTGAAGCGAGAATTACAGCAGCCATCCAAACCACAAGATTTCTCGTTTTACAAGTTGTACTTTTATGACCGTTATCCAGATGCATTAAAACGTATTGAAATGTATAAACGTTCCGTAAATCCATCATTGCAAAGAAGTATTGATGATGTGACAATCTCTGTGCTGCAAGCGATTCCGTACTATCAAGAAAATCGTATGTTTGAACAGCAACATAAACTCGAAACTTTCTTAATGAAAGACTTAGTAGATATGTTATCACTCATTGCGCAAATACCACCGGCGCAGCGTTCAGAGAAAGAAGAAGAACTTACGATCTATCTAAAAGGATTTCAAAAAGAAATGGAAGCAGTAGAACGAAACATTCGCAACGCTGTCGATCACGATTTACAAGTGAAGATGCGAGCGGCTAAAGAAAAATTTAAGAACTAAAGAATCGAGCATTGATATGTCAATGCTCGATTCTTTAGTTTAGAAGCAAAAAAAATGTAAAATTTCATATACCGTAATGATGGTTAAATTTAAAAAACTACAGGTCACTTTAAAACTTTTACTGAAATAAAGTAAGGAGAAGATTTTCTATGGAGTATAGCCAACATTGCGGTAATGTATAAAATTCTGCATGTTTTATAATATCGGAGAGTGAGTGAATCCCTTGTTATAAAAGGATTCTAGACGATATTCAATTTTTTATTATGTTACGTTATGTCAACTTTACGTGAATATGATATTCATCAATCTTTTCTTTCATTAACCATGATAAAATTGTATTAAAAAGATATCGGAGGGATTTTATGAAACTAGTAGGGAAACAAATATATCTTCGACTTTACAAGATATCTGACGCCAGCGAGTTAGCTAAATTACATACCAGAAATCGCGAGTTTTTCCAACGAGTTTGCCCATTACTCCCAGAAGTCTTTTATACAGAAGAACATCAAAAAATACGCCTTGAACAGGCATTAAAAAAGACAGATGAAGGGCAAGTATATCCTTTTGGAATCTTTTTAAAAGCAACTGATAAACTTATCGGAGACATTTCATTAACTCAAATCGCTAGAGGAGACGTCCAAAGCTGTAATACGGGATTTACTTTAGATAAGGCGTATAATGCAAATGGCTATACAACAGAAGCCCTTCAACTTGTTGTAGACTTTGCCTTTAGAGAATTAAAATTACATAGAATTGAAGCAGGAGCTATGCCTGACAATATAGCATCTATTCGTGTATTAGAAAAAGTAGGGTTTAAAAAAGAAGAGATAGCTAAAGAAAATGTAAAGATTAATGGCAAATGGACAGATCATCAAATGTTAGCTATCATCAACAGTTTGGATGTGTAAGCTCATTCCACTTCCAACAATGGTACCTTATGTTAACCTCAAATAAATATGATATACAATGATGAAATAGAGATTAGAATTATTATGAGGGAGAATTTTTATGGGGAAAAATATAGCGTTCATAACAGATATACATGGAAATGCTGTAGCATTACAGGCTGTCCTACAGGAAATAGACAAACGAGAAGATATAGAACACATATACTGTCTAGGCGATATGATTGGTATTGGCCATCAAACAAACGAGGTTTTAGAAGCGCTATTTTCTCGCAATGATACCTCAATGATTACAGGTAATCATGATGAAGCTATATTGGCCTTAATTAACGGTGAGCAATATCCGGAAAGTCATAATATTGGGGAATTACGTAATCATCATGAATGGATTGCGCAAGATCTAGATAAATCCTTTGTTCTTAAATTAAATAAACTTTCAAGATATATACAAACAACCATTGAACAAACACCTACAGCATTAATTCACTACCATATTAACCATAACAAACTATCTGAACATATAAGTAAAGATCCTTTCAGTCAAATTGTTCAGCCGACGCAAGAACATCTTTTAGACTTATTTCATGACTATGGAGAAAAACTAATTTGTTTTGGGCATCATCATCCTGTTCATTTTTTTCAAGCAATGGACAAAACTTTTTTAAATCCAGGCTCACTAGGATGTAACCATGAACCATTCGCTCAATACGGTATTGTTAATTTTGATGCTGGGCAATTCTCTGTTGAATTGAAAAAAGTACCATATGATAACGAAAACTTTATAAATCAATACTTAAAGTTACAAATTCCAGATTATAAAACCATTTTAAAGATTTTTTATGACAAGAACATATAAGCTGATTAAACTAGGAGATTCATTGACTTCTGAGTTCACTGATTATATAAAAGGAACTAAGATTTTGCACTATCCATAAAGCAAAAAAGACGTTATCCTTTCTGTAGAATTATAGGAAAGGATGGCGTTTTTTTATGGGTCTTTCGATTCTTGACGAACTTTAATCGATTGCCGAAGAATTACAACGACATATGTTTCCTCATGCTCTAGAACACCTAGCTAAAGAAAAAAGATTCGTTCAGCAAAAGAAATAATTCATCAATATGCCACGGCCTTTAAACACATTCGGATTCTAGATTCTACAACATTTCAGCTTCCAGATAAGTTTTCTTCACATTATCAAGATTCAGGTGGAAGTAGCCATACGGCAGGAGTCAAAATTCAATTAGAGTATACCTTTACAGACATAATTGGTAAAATTATAATATTATCAGTCTTTGCAGAAAAGGAGCCAATTGATATTAAACAACGTCAAGCTGAAGGAATTGCTCTTGCCAGGAAGCAAGGTAAACGTTTAGGACGTCCGCCTGTCGAAATAACAGAAGAATTTATGGATGCTTACAAGGAATGGAAATCTGGTTCAATTACAGCCGTAGGAGCTATGAAAAAGTATGGCATCAAACGTTCCTCATTTTATAAACTTGCCAAACAGTATGAGGAAAATTAAATTGTATATGTTTTGACATATTTATTTTAAAATGTGGATGGGACCCCTTTTAACAAAACCGGAGTGGAAATGATGAGTATAAATAGTTTTGTGAGATTGATAAAGGACGAATTATTAAAAGAGGTAAGCATAAGAAGTGAGGATGAATTCGAGCCTGTAGTAGTTAAAGATATTCCTAGACTTTGGAAGTGTTTAGGGACAGGTAATTATGCTGCAGTATTTATGCACAAAGAATACAAAGATTGGGTAGTGAAAGTTTACGCACGAGAAGGAGAAGGAATTGAAAAAGAGTCAGAAGTATACCGAAGAATAGGAAATCATCCTTCTTATTCGAAGCTTATATATAAAGGAGAAAATTTCATAGTATTGAATCGTTTAAAAGAAATTACCTTATACGATGCTATTCATAAGGGTATTAAAATTCCTAAGCAGGTAATCCTTGACATCAATGAAGCTTTAGAGTATGCAAGGGAACGAGGATTAACTCCTTGTGATGTTCACGGGAAAAATGTGATGATGGAAAACGGAAGGGGATATGTAGTCGATGTATCTGATTTCTTAAAAACAAAAGAAGATAGTAAGTGGAGAGACCTAGAAAAGGCATATTTTACATTTTACTTACCTTTCATTTATAAATTGCCTTTCCCTGTTAAAATACCGTATTTCATGTTAAACATTGTTAGACGTTCATATAGAAAATATAAGAAGCTTAAAAAGAAATTCAAATTGTAAAAGGACCGTACATTTTAGATATGTCTAATATGTACGTTCCTAATTTTATAACTTCATGAAGTAATCAGTAAGCTTTTCGTTTTCTTTTTCACGCAATTGCTTATTTTCTTCTTCAAGCTCTGGTAAATAGGTTAATACAAAGTCATCTATACTTTTTATATAACCATAAAAAATGGCATATGCCACGGCAAATCCAATATAGCTTTTTCTTACCGAAGCTACATGAAACTGAGTATCAGGCTGTACAATTCTTGCATTAGGTTTATCTGATTGCTTTCCTATATATTCTTCTAACACAATAGAATCATTATGAATCACTATAGTTGAGGCTCCCGAACAAATTACTTGGGTGAATGTGTTTAAAACGTGATTTAATATAGGAGAAAAATCTGTATTACTATGATAATTAAGAAACAATGTAAACCCTCCAAAACTGATTAGATTTAGATAAGTTACAGTTCTGTAAATTCAAGTAATATTCCTTTTTCATAACATTGTATATAGGGAGCGGCACATTACTATCAAATTAAGATTTTGCACTATCCATAAAGCAAAAAAGACGTTATCCTTTCTGTATATTTCTACAAAAAGAATAACATTTTTTTGTATTTAAGGGTATTAAAATCTATTAAGTTAAGGAGCATATATGGTGATTCCTATTTCTTAAATTATGTTGCATTAGCGTCTGATTTTAGAAACATCAAGAATTTTTGTTTAGGATTAGGATTTTTTGGATAATTTCATTTCTTTCAGTACTTGTAAAAGTCTTTAATTTTGGAGCTGAAGGGAGGTTGAAATTTACATGAGAATGAGATAGTTCAAAAAGAAAAGTACCAATTAATTGTTTGTTTTGGTTTTTAATGACAATCCAAAAGATACGCTTTTCATGATCAGGCGTTCCCCATTTTGCTTTTTTAATAGAATTTCTAAAATTTAAGCACCCCGCAATAATAAAGTCATCTTCCTTTGTTTTTTCAGCAGATTGAAAACCAGCATTCTCAAGCTCTTTCCATGCTGGGGGAAGTAGTTTATCTAAGTACATACCATACGTAGCATCTTCATACTCAGGAAATAATTTTTGGAGTTCCTCAATAGGTATTTGCAAGAACTTCTTCCCAATGGTCCTTTAGATAATCAGATACTTTTTGTCCTAACTCTTCAATTGACATTTCGGGTTGGATGTTTAATTTTGACATTTAGATCCCTCCATCATTTTTTATTACTTACTCCTTAATCTTATAACATTAAAGCCAATTATAAAGTTTTCAATTGTATATACTTATTTTAGAGGGGATAAAATGATAAACTTTATAATAAATTTAATTGTTATATAATCAATATAATTGAAAGGTGAGTTCGTAAGACAAAAAAGATTAAAATATTGGTTTATTAGTAATCAAAATAAAAAGTTAAGAAATTTCTAGGCTGGCAATTTTTACACAGTTATAAATGGAGGCAATAGTTATGCAGCAAATTAAAAAAATAGGACATTCATTTTGGTATATGACACCTGTTTCTGAAACAGATAGACCTATCTTAGGAATGGTAGTTGGAAAAGAAAAGAATTTGATGATAGATGCAGGTAATTCAGAAGCACATATACATTTGTTTTTAGAAATGCTAAACGAACAGAACATCTCAAGTCCTGATTTCGTCGCATTAACACACTGGCATTGGGATCATATTTTTGGATTACCTGTATTAAAAAATGCTTTGTCTATCGCACATAGTGAAACAAAAAAAGAGATGAGTACACTCGTTTCTTATGAATGGACAGACGAGGCCTTGGACAGACGAGTAAAAGAAGGTACAGAAATTGAATTTTGTGCTAGTTGTATTAAAAAAGAATTCAGTGAACGACCAAGAAATATTCAAATTGTCTTACCGTCATTAACATTTAAGCAACAACTTGAATTAGATCTTGGTGATGTGACATGTGTGTTAAAGCATGTGGGAGGTGACCATTCACATGACTCCGTTGTTATTTATATTAAAGAAGAAAAGATATTGTTTTTAGGAGATTGTATCTATGCAGATATTTTTTCTACGAAGTGGAACTATACAACGAAACGAACGTTTGAATTAATACAAGAATTAGAGAAGTTTGATGCAAAGACCTATATTCTTTCACACGGGAAAGCAATTGATCGAAATGAGTTTTTGCAAGAGATTCGTTTGTTAAAAACAGTAGGTACCTACACGGAAACATATAAAGGCGATGCCGAAAAAATAAAAACAGCGTATAAACAAGAACTTGATAGAGAATTAAACGAAGATGAGTTAGAAACAATAGAGTACTTTGTAAATGGTTATGAAATGGTTAACTTGTAACATACTACTTCATTTCGAAGAACGACATTAAATACAAAAGAGCCACTCTTTTATACACATGAAAGTGAAATAGGGCGCGGCTGACAAATCCACGCTGATGATGAATGTATCATCTTTGTAAACGTCAAGTAACTCCAAAATATACAATGAAGATTGCTTTTGGAGTTGCTTGACGTTTACTACAAATCTATTTATCCTACCATTCTTATCTGTCTATAGCAAAACATATATCTAAGCAGAATTTGCCGTTCGCACTACCAGGTTGGATAAGACGAATTGTAACTGCTTTGATATTTTGAATTGTTTTAGAAACCGAATTTCCAGGGGGAATTTTGAAAAGAATAGGGTTTCCTGTATTTTGTTCCACATTAACTTCAACAAGTGAGCTTTGTATATCGTTATAAACTGTAACAGTACCAGTAATAGAATTATGAACTTTCTTTTCCCAAACTTCAAGAAAAGTAAAATGATCACTAAGTAAAAAGTTACCGCAAATGTCATTACATACAACTTTGCATTCTTCTTGCGGATTTTGAGGTGGATCATAAATCGGAACAGGAAAAGAACAAGGTATTCCAATTGGATAGTGAATTGGCATAGAATTACAAAGGTTTCTTGTCATGTACAATGCCTCATTTCTAAATAATATAAATACGTATTATATATAATATTTAAAAATCACATATACGTTTACAAATAATAGGGAATAATTAGTAAGAAATTTAGAAAAACACAGTGATTAAAAAAAGATATTAACCCAAAAATGGATTAATATCTTTTCGTAGGTTACGCTACTCGTCTAGAAGCATCAACACAAACTCTACCAGTAACAGGTTGACCAGCAGCACCGGAAAAAGCAACCAATGTTCCTATATTTGCTACATAAACAGTCTTGCTGTCTCCTTGGTTCAATGCGGATATAATGTTTGTACCATTGTTTGCTAAAAAAGTAGTACTACTGCTTGTAGAAAAGTTAGTTAAAGTAACGTAACCAGAAAGTATTGGCCCACCAGTATTATCAAATACAGTAACTCCACCAACTACATCAGCAGCAGTTGTAGTAAAATCATCACATGTAGAAAAAGTGACAAATTGAGGATCAGGGCAACAACCCATATATAACACCCTTTCATTAATTAGATTTGAGTAGTCTGAATAGTAGACAACCCTTACTTTATTACATGTATTTTAAATATAATTGGTCGCGGCTTTTAGGAAGTTAGTAGGAATATAAGAAGAGTTGTGTATTATATCGAGTACAATAAATAAGAACACCATTTTACAAATGCTCTTTTTAAGGAAGGTGCTATAAGAGGTACTTGGATGTTAAAGGTTACAAATTAAGACGAGCTTTCATAAAACGTATGGTTTAGCCCTTTAAAGGTGAGGGGGAATTGAAAAAACTTGACTCTCAATAATTAAATAAACAGATACAGGAAATATTTCATTACAGTATGCAAAAATAACTCAACTTGTATCTTCTTTATCACTATCACTTTTCATCTCTTCTAATAAGGCGTGATGATGATGTAATCTATAAATCACATATGCCCAAACATACCAGTCTAGATTTTGTTTTATATTTGCTAACTCGTTAAACCCATCCATAAAATTACCTTTACCTAAATAAAAAGAAAGAATAACAATTAGGGCTGTTGTTACCCTAAATTCAATACTAATCAAAAAACGAATGATTTGTAAATTCACCTACCTTTCCAAATGATTATTATGTATTTTACTGATAGAGGAAGTAGGTTATGAAAGTGGATTCCATTAATAGGTTATGAATGAGAATAGAAGGAGGCTTGTACTATTTCCTTAAACAAATAGGATTAAGTTGATGAAGAATTGTATCAATGAAACTTAGAGATGAAAATTTAGGATGATTAATATTTCTAAGCGATTCGTTTGTATCTATTCTTCCTGTTCTTGAAATGTATGTTTTAAGGGTTTTAAATCATTTTAATATTTTGAATGTTCGAACGTAGTGAAGTTAATATTTGGTATAATAATATGGGAACTTATAATTTATGGGAGGGGAAGTTCACTCATGAAAAATGAAACGTTACATAGTATGGATGATGTAATAACAATGTTAGATTCTCTATTAAGATCTCCTGAACCATTTTGGAATCAGTTCTATTCTAATCGCGATAAAGAAGTCCCTTTCTTTGCGGATGTGCCCGATGAAAATTTAGTTTCATATTTTGATAGAAAGATGATTCAGAAAGGAAAAGTGTTGGAGCTGGGTTGTGGTCCTGGCAGAAATGCTTTGTATTTAGCAAAAACAGGTTGTGAAGTAGATGCAGTTGATTTATCAGAAGAAGGGATAAAATGGGCGAAAGAAAGAGCGGCTGAGCAAAATGTGTCAGTTCATTTTATCTGTAAGTCTATATTCGATTTACAAGTCTGGAACCAATATGACTTCGTATATGATTCTGGTTGTTTACACCATATACCGCCTCACCGAAGAATCCATTATGTCGAATTAGTGAAGAAGGCATTAAAACCAAACGGGTATTTTGGTTTAACGTGCTTTGCTGCGGGAGAACTAGACGAAAAAAATGGTTCGGAAATATCAGATTGGGATGTATATCGAGGGTGGGGCTTGCAGGGAGGAATTGCGTATTTAGAAGAGAAACTGCGTAACGTTTTTCAAGATTTTGAAGTTATTGAGCTGCGTAAAATGAATGAAATTAAGCAACCGAATGATGTGTTTGGAGAAGCATTTCTTTGGACAGCGCTGTTTAGAAAGAGATTATAGTTATGATGCAAAGAACAATATTACTTTTTTTAAATAGTGATGATTTGTATGAAATTGAAGAAATAAGAAGAAAGCATGATCCTTTATTTGGTTTAATTCCTCCTCACATTACATTAGTATTTCCTTTCATAAGTGAAGTGTCAAACGAGCGTTTAAAAAAGCATATAATAACAAATGTAAGTAATATGAATTCTTTTCATATTACGTTAAGTTCATTGGTTACCAATGCAAAGGAATACTTATTTTTACTCATAGAAGAAGGAAAAGAAAACATAATTGAGCTACATAATAAGTTGTATTCAGATTTTCTTCAACCGTTTCTTTGTAAAGAGATCCCTTATCTTCCACATGTTACAGTAGGAAGAAAAAATGATAAAGAAATGGCCTTGCGTGTAATAAAAGATCTTCCTCCACTTCGAGATACTATGGAGTTTACAATTAATAAAATTACGGTAGAAAGTATAGGGGAAAACGGGGAATCTATTATAGAGTTTGAAGTACAGCTTACAACAGAATAGGGAAATTATTTTTATAAAAATCTTCATCGGAACAATTTTATCTAAAATAGGCGAGAACACTCCCACCTCAAGGAGTGTGAAGGGCGTAGCCCAATGAGTAGGTGTGGGATGAATCGCCTTCGGACAAGGGATGGCTATTTACCATCTCGACTGTCCGACTGCTACTTGTAATAAGTGAAAATAGCTTGTGTACGAGTGCCAAAACCCTTTTGCTCTTTGTATGTATCCACTCTCTCTAAAAGAATTTTGGGAAATCGTAATACTACTGTTTGTTTTTCCATGTCTTCACCTCTAAAATGACATATAAAATATATTAAAATTGGTATAATATGTATATTGTAACGTGTGAGGGGAAGGTCATGATTGTCAATAAAGCGTACAAATTCCGTATATACCCAAACAAAAAACAAGAAATTTTAATCGCTAAGACGATTGGTTGTTCTCGCTTCGTATTCAATCGATTTTTGGCACGTTGGAATGACACATACAAGGAAACAGGAAAAGGATTGACATATCATTCTTGTTCAGCAGAATTAACACAATTGAAAAAGGAATTCATGTGGTTAAAAGAAGTGGACAGTATTTCCTTGCAATCTGTACTCAAAAACCTTGCAGATGCGTTCACTCGTTTTTTAAAAAAACAAACAGAAGCACCTCGCTTTAAGTCTAAAAAGAATAAAATCCAATCCTATACAACAAAACAAACAAACGGAAATATTGCGATTGCAGGAGATAAAATAAAATTACCCAAACTTGGCTTTGTTCTTGTTGTGGTTACCAAAACAAAGACGTTAAGAATCTAAATCTTCGTGAATGGGATAGCCCTTCTTGTGGCACACATCATGACAGGGATATTAACGCAGGACAAAACCTTAAAAACGAAGCTGTAAGACTTCTAACCGTAGGAACTACGGGGATAGCCTACTAAGATAACTAAAGAATACTTTGGTGTTCGTAGGAATCCCCCACTTCAAACAGTCCACAAGGACGTTAAGTGGCGGGTAGTTCAAAAGTAATGTGATGTACCTTTACTTGATTTTGTACATATAGTATAATAATTCCATAATTTAGATTTCAATGAGAATAAAAAATAAATTAGACGAGGTGCTTTTTGTGAGTGGAGTAGTATCTAAATAGGCAAAAATTTAATGAAATAAATCTAATGCCATTGGGTATTTTTATATCAATTTATACCCTGTATTTGGTTGTGGATTTATTTAAGTTACCTATGAAGATACCTACAATACTTTATAAAGCATGTAGCGGTATTTGTTATTAAAGACCTAGACCTTTATTTTGAGAAGGTTTGTTTAATAATAAATATTTGTTTCTACACTTGTCTTGTAAATGTATGTAAAGCTGTGGTATCCCCGCAGCTTTTTTATTTTTTTACGGCTTTTGGATAGGAAGAGTTCTTCCAGATGGATGGGGACCGATCTTCACTGAGAGAAGTTTTTTCTTATATAAACTTATTGAAATCTGATTATTAGGTATCTTCATACATGATTCGATCAATAAATCATAGTGAGGAGAACAAAAAATGAATACAATGACTTTTGAAAAATTGCAGTATAACGAATTGAAGGAAATTGTGAAGTCATATTGTGTAAGTGGATTAGGAAAACAATTATTAGATAAACTACAACCAAGTTCGAATATAAAAGTGGTTAAAAATCGTTTAAATGAAACAACCGAAGCGAAAGAAATATTGAATACCGAAAGTCACGTTCCATTAGTTGGAATTTCCAATGTTGAAAGCATAATTGGGAAGCTGGAAAAAGGAATGATTTTGGAACCAGCTGAATTAGTGAACGTATCAGATTTTTTAAGAGGATGCAGAAAAATTAAGGGATATATGTTAAGTAAAGCATTTTTTGCACCTGTTTTAAGTTCTTACGCATACTCGATGTCAGAGTTCAAAAATATTGAGGAAGAGATTCATTTTTCAATTAAAGGGAATCGAGTTGATTCTGCGGCGAGTAAAGAATTAAAGCGAATTCGCAATCATATCGAAACAGCAGAAGGAAAGATTGGAGATCGCTTAAATAAATTTTTAAAAAGTAGTGCAAATAAGGAGTATATTCAAGAATTCTTTATTAGCAAAAAAGACGATCGATTTACTGTTCCTATTAAGGCTTCTTATAAAAATCAAGTTGCAGGAACCATTGTAGAGATGTCTTCTAAAGGTTCAACAGTCTTTATGGAACCAGCTGTTATTTCAAAATTAAGCGGTGAGTTAGCGAGTTTAAAAGCGGAAGAGGCGATAGAAGAGTATCAAATATTAGCCACTTTATCAGGAATGATTTTTGAGAATGTTAGTGATATCAAAATTAATATTGAGCTTATAAGTCAATACGATATGATTTTCGCGAAAGCTAAATTTAGTAAGAGTATAGGTGGAATCGCACCGAAATTAAATAGTCATGGATATATAAAACTAGTTGAATGTAAACATCCTCTTTTACAAGGTGAGATTATTCCATTACATTTTGAGATTGGAAAAGAATATCGCAGTTTAGTCATTACGGGACCAAATGCTGGAGGAAAAACAATTGTTTTGAAAACAATTGGATTATTAACTTTAGCAACAATGTCAGGGTTTCATATTCATGGTGATGAAGAGACTGAAATTGCCCTTTTTGATTCTATTTTTGTAGATATAGGTGACAATCAAAGTATTGAAAATGCTTTAAGTACGTTTTCTTCACATATGAAAAACATTTCAGAAATTATGAGAATATCTAACAATAATACGTTGTTGTTATTTGATGAAATTGGTAGTGGTACAGAACCGAATGAAGGTGCTGCACTTGCGATTGCCATTTTAGAAGAGTTTTATCAAATGGGTTGTATTACAGTTGCGACGACTCATTATGGTGAAATTAAACGATTCTCAGAAATTCACAGTGACTTTATGAATGCGGCTATGCAATTTCATAATGAAACATTAGAGCCGATGTATCAATTAATGATTGGAGAATCTGGGGATAGTAACGCACTTTGGATCTCTAGAAAGATGAATTTACGGGGACATGTTTTGGAGCGAGCACAGTGTTATATGGAAAATAAAGATTATAACTTAGAGCTTGTAAAAGAAAATAAAATAAAGAAGCCTGAAGTGAACGCGGTGAAAACGAAAGAAACTTATGAGTATGAGATTGGAGACAAAGTAACATTATTGGATCACAATGATTCTGGTATTGTATACAAGACAAAAGATAGTTTCAATAATATTGTAGTACTATACAAAGAAGAGTTTATTGAAGTAAATTATAAGCGTGTTATTTTGGAACTGAAAGCAGCAGAGTTGTATCCAGAAGGCTATGATTTAAATACTTTGTTTGTAAGTTATAAAGAGAGAAAGCTGCAACATGATATAGAACGAGGCTCTAAAAAAGCATTAAGAAAAATACAAAAAGAAATAAGAAAAAAATAATTCAATTGTTAGTAACCCTTCATTTAAATGGTAGTACGTTTTGAAGTGAGGGGTTATTTTATATTTGAAAAATAGAATGAATGTAATCTTATTTTTCATCTTTAGCAAAATAAATGGTACAATCAATATTTGATATGAAAAATAGTGAAAAGAAGTGATCGATTTGAAAAGTTTTTTAGAATTAGGAATTAGCACTACGTTAAATGATACATTAAGAGAAAATGGAATTGTGGAATCAACACCGATTCAAGAAAAAGCAATCCCAGTAGTACTAGCAGGAAAAGATATTATTGGACAAGCAAAAACAGGAACAGGAAAAACATTAGCATTTATTTTGCCGATATTAGAAAAAATAAATCCGCAGTCAAGTCATGTCCAGGCGTTAATTGTAGCGCCAACACGAGAATTAGCACTGCAAATCACAAGCGAAATTGAAAAAATGACTGTGCATGTAAATGATATTCATGTGCTTGCGGTATATGGCGGACAAGATGTCTCACAGCAAATGAAGAAATTACAAGGAAATACACATATTGTTGTCGCGACACCGGGCCGTTTATTAGATCATTTACGCCGCAGGACAATTGAATTATCGCATGTATCTATGCTCGTTTTAGATGAAGCAGATCAAATGCTGCATTTTGGTTTTTTACCAGAGGTAGAAGAAATTATTGAACAAACACCTGTTGAAAGACAAACGATGTTGTTTTCTGCGACGATGGCTAAACAAATTCAATCGCTTGCAAAGCGCTATATGAACAAACCTGAAATCATAAAAATTCAAAGTGCAGAGGTTACAGTAAATAATATTCAACAACGCGTTGTTGAAACGACAGACAGGGCAAAACAAGATACACTTCGTCAACTGATGGAACAAGATCAACCATTTTTAGCAGTTATTTTCTGCCGTACGAAACGAAGAGCTACTAATTTGTATGAGGCGCTGAAGGGATACGGATATAACTGTGATGAACTGCACGGTGATTTATCGCAAGCAAAACGCGAGCGTGTTATGAAGCGTTTTCGGGATGCTGAAAGTCAATATTTAATCGCAACAGACGTAGCAGCAAGAGGACTTGATGTAGAAGGTGTTACGCATGTATTTAACTACGACATTCCAGAAGATGTTGAAAGTTATATTCACCGCATTGGACGGACAGGCCGTGCTGGTGGAAGTGGATTGGCGATTACATTAGTTGCGCCAAAAGATAAAATGTATTTACAGCAAATTGAAAAAGGAATTAACGCATCCTTACAACGACAAGTAGTAGAACTACCTAACAAACAAGAATCTGAGAACAAAGAACAAAGATCGCAAAAGCCAAAAGAAAAGAAACCATTTAAAGAGAAGAAGCAATTTAGTCAATCTGGACGCCGTGATAGAAAAGAAGGACCGAAAACAGAGAAATCTGGTTTTGGTCAACCGAGCAAAAAGAAGCATAGTGCAAAGCCGGGACAGAAAAAGCGCGGACGATAGAAATATAGTAATTATTAAACATGAGTACCTTTTGAAAAGGGGACTCATGTTTTTTTTATGTGCATAAAAACTTTAGGACATACTAACAGGCGAGGTGATTTGATGAAGAAGTTTGTTGTAATCATTATTTTCACTTTATTTATGTTTTCTTTAACTAGCTTCGTACACGGTGAAGAAAAGAACAAAGTACAAGATTATTTTGATGTGAATATAAATGGATATCATTTGTATGTTCTAGACGATTTTGTCGAACTTATTAATGTAGGAAAAGTTACTTCCTTAACAAAAATATTTTTTGAAATTTTACGGAGAGAACAACAATGGGTATTAGAACCGAGAGTGTATGTAAAAGGGAATTTTGGATATGTTCATATTGTAAAACAAAATGGTGTGAATGCTCTTTATCATATGAAGAACATACATGAGAATTGGACGATTTTACGAAAAGAAAAGAAGACTATAAATAGAATACCTGTTCCGAAAGAATTGCTAAAGGAAGTTCTTATCGAACGACTTGTAGAGTATATCGGTGGTGCTGTAAAAGATTATTATGGTGAAAGTAGGCTATGGTACAGAGGAAGCGAAAGAATATTAAGTATTGAGAAAGATAAAGCGAGCTTTGAATTTTATGTTATTGTTCAAGTTATTACGTTTAAAGGGGCCCATAATCCGCCGTATGGAGAAGAGACGATGACATTTCGAGTAAAAGGTGGGGGCCAGGTTCAACTCATGGATTACAAACATCGCGACCTTTCTGACACTGAATTATCTAAATTGAAACTAAGAACAATATAAGAGTAGTGCGTGATAGATGTAAACATTTTATTCCTTGGAGGAGATATTGTTATGATTAAGCTTGTGCTTCTTCGTCACGGTCAAAGTGTGTGGAATGTGGAAAATAGGTTTACTGGATGGACCGATGTTGATATGTCGAAAAATGGATTACAGGAAGCAAGAGAAGCAGGACAAATTTTAAAGGCGAATGGCTATACGTTTGACGTAGCATACACTTCTGTATTAAAACGAGCAATTCGAACGCTTTGGATTATTCTTCATGAGATGGATCTTGCCTGGGTACCTGTCTATAAATCATGGTATTTAAATGAACGTCATTACGGTGCACTGCAAGGCTTAAATAAGGATGAAACGACGAAGAAGTACGGAGAAGAACAAGTACATATATGGCGCAGAAGTACAAATGTAAGACCGCCAGCACTTACGAAAGCCGATCCGCGTTATGAATTTTCAGACCCTAGATATAAACATTTAAAAGAAGGAGAATTTCCTCTTACCGAGTGCCTAGAAGATACAACAAAACGAGTTCTGACGTATTGGCATGAAGAAATTGTGCCAGTATTACAAAAGGGCGAGAAAGTAATTATTTCATCGCATGGGAATACAATCCGGTCGCTTGTAAAATATTTAGATCATTTATCCGATGATGGCGTTGTTACATTAAATATTCCTACGAGCATTCCGCTTGTTTATGAATTAGATGATAACTTAAAACCAATTCGGCATTATTATTTGAGCATGGATGGAGAAGTGCCAGAAGGGGAAATTCCGAAGCATATACAACTTTAATATAAAAAATGGATAGATGTGTCATAACGCACATCTATTTTGGGTTTTCTAGATGATTTATATTGTGAGTGCCCCCTATAGTATATTGAAAAATAACATTGCTTTAAAGGCTTTTTTATTTTATATGTAATGTGAATTTAGTTAGGCAGTGTAGTATTAAAAGGGTATAAATTATAAATCTTAATGGACAAAGTTACGAAATTTGTAAGAAGTACAAACCGGTCATATATCATTTGAAAATGATACAATACTTATATAAACCTACACCTTGTTACATGGTAATAAGGTGTAGGTAAAATCAAAATGCAATTTTATTTTAATGAAAAGAGGGGAAGCGTATGTATACAAGTGTAACGGAATTAGTTAAGCACCCTATATTTTATCATTTTGCAGAAATTTCAAAGATTCCAAGAGGATCAGGAAATGAGAAAGCAATTAGTGATTATTTAGTCAAATTTGCGCAAGAGAGAAATTTAGAAGTTGTACAAGATTATGCGTTAAATGTCATTATTAAGAAACCAGCGACAGCTGGATATGAGAATGTGCCAACGATTATTATTCAAGGGCATATGGATATGGTATGTGAAAAGAATCAAGCAACTGTTCATGATTTTGAGAAAGATCCAATTCAATTACGAATTGAGGAGGATATGCTGTATGCGAATCATACAACGTTAGGTGCGGATAATGGGATTGCAATTGCCTATGCATTATCATTATTAGACGCAACTGATATTCCACATCCTGCTCTTGAAGTTGTAATTACGACAGAAGAAGAGACAACAATGGGCGGCGCTTTTGCAGTTGATCCAAGTCATTTTAGCGGTAAAATCTTTATAAATCTTGATTCAGAAGAAGATCATAAATTATTAGTAAGTAGTGCGGGCGGCGCCAAAGCAGTTGAAACCATTTCTATTGTTTGGGAAGAAACGCCAGCTAACGTATTACCGTGTCGTCTTTTTGTTGGCGGATTAAAAGGTGGACATTCTGGTATGGAAATTGATAAAGAAAGAGGAAACGCCAATAAACTTTTAGGCAGAGTCCTTTATGATTTATCCAATGAAATTGCATTTTCTATGAGTGACGTTCATGGTGGATTAAAAACAAATGCAATCCCGCGTGAAAGTGCAGCAACAATTTTACTTTCTGAAAGTGATATGCAAAAAGTCGAAGAGAAAGTAAAAGAGTGGACAAGCACTTTACAAGAAGAACTGCGCGCTGTGGACCCAGATGTAACTGTTTCTCTTACGAAATTAGAAGAAACAGTTGAAAATGTATTTGCAAAAGAAACACAAAAACAACTCATTTCTTCATTATTCCTAATTCCTAACGGTATTCAAAGCATGAGCATGGAAATAAAAGGACTAGTGGAAAGTTCTACAAATTTAGGTGTTGTTGAAACGTTACATAATGAAATTAAATTAAGAAACGAAGTAAGAAGTTCTGTGAAAAGCTTAAAACAACATATTGTAGAGGAAATTAAGCATATTGCAGCAGTAGTGGGAGCGCAGTTTGAAAAAGAATCTGAATATCCAGAATGGCCATACAATCCAAATTCCTCAATTCGCAGCTTATTTGAAAAGGTGCATAAAGAAAAGTATGGCACAGATATAGAGATTTTTGCGGTTCATGCTGGAATTGAGTGTGGTGTATTTATGGAAAAAATCCCAGGATTAGATGCAATTTCTCTTGGACCAGATATGTTTCATGTTCATACACCAGATGAGCATGTAAACATCCCCTCTGTTGTGAATAACTGGGAGTATTTTATTGAAGTATTGCGAGAAACAAAGTCATTAGTTTAAACGTATGTAAGAGGGAAAAGAGATGCTTATTCATTGAAAGCATCTCTTTTGTTTGCTGCAGGAATAACAAGACTTCTTATAAAATTTCACATACCGTATTAAAAATTATATAAAAAAATAAAGAAATATAAAAAATGGATGCATAGCTGCAAGCGTGCTATATAGAACGTCTAATAAAATAGTTAAAAGGAAGGAATACTAATATTTGGTATAATTAAAAGCAGATTTCTAATGACCATAGAGGATTGAATTCTATCAAGGAACAGCTGCTTTTATTAAACGGTAAAATGACAATTTCAGAATATAATCCTTCTGGTGTATGTGTTGCTATTTCCTATGAAGGGAGATGATTCCTATGAATATTTTATTAATAGATGATCACGCTTTATTTTCCAAAAGTTTGGAGATAGCTTTGGAAGATTATCCTGAAATAGATCATTTTTATTCATTACTGGATTACGTTATTGGACATAATTCTTCCTCCCCTTAATCATTTATATGGCTGGTTCATATGACTCGAATCCTAACATAGAACGCACACGTTTCTTAATGAAACGGTGATCCTGTTTCACTATATTATTGAGATATTTAACTTGCCTTATTTGTATCCCTTCAGGCATACGCCGAAACTCCAACTTCTTCTGCTACTACATCTACTTCTACTTCACCTACAAAAAATATAAATCGCCCATCAGATACTGATAAAGTATTTATGCAGGAAATCGATCAAGACGGTAAGGTAGTTAAAACTTACTCTAAAACCGAGATAGAACAGATGCAACAACATAAACAGAACAACATTCTTTACAGCATGAATACTTATGATTTCGGTGCAATGTCCTTCAGAAGTAACATGTGGATTGGAAAAGGCACTAATTTTTATCGCCCTCAAAGTGTCTGGGTAGACGCAAAGTATAGAACTAGTGGATTAGGAGTTGCGGTGTATGCCGATGGTACTTTTATGTGTTAATTAATTACTTGTTTATCCTGGTTATATACTTTAATCATATAAGAATCAGCTTTAACCCAACTTTTAAGTTTCTCTGTGCTAAGAAACTCCTTTATATCATTTTCAACCTTTTTTGCATATGCATGTGCTTCTACATCTGAATTCTTTACAGGAGTATGAACACCTAGAGTAATAGGTTGATTCGAACTCATAGAAATTTGTTGAAGTGTAAACTCCTTATACCCTTTTGACTTAAATAATTCATTAAACAGGCTACTTTGAATTTCATCCCATCTATGTTCTTGTTTTACTTGCGCCATATTTTTCTGGTTAATATGAATTGTACGTGGTTGGATACCTTGTTTTTCTAATTGCTCGTTAATTTTGCTTCGTACCTTACTTGCGTTTTCAACGTCTGCTATTTCTAAATCGACTACTTTATCTTTTTCATCTATGGAAGCCCCAATAAAAGATTCTTTATCCACAACAAGAAGGACAGTGTCCATAACTTTTGAGTCTTCACTACTATTCTCCGTATCGGTCTGTTGGCAAGAACACAATAAAACAATAGGTAAAATTAACCCAAATACTCCTATTTTTATTTTCATCTCAATCCCCTTTCTTTTATTTAATAATTCTCCTTTAACATATAAAGATTTATTGAAAATCCCTCCAGTTTCAGTTGAATTCAAATTATAAAGAAATAGCTTACTTTAAATATACAACCAATGTTGGGGATCTTTTCCTTTGCTCTGTATAGTTTCACGTCTCAAAGCAAAAAGTAACGTTGGAGGTGAGCAAAATGGGTCGAAAAATTAAACAGAATCCTTCAAGAGCAGGTCTTGGCTCTTCTCAAGTTGAAGGTCAAGGAACGACTACGAGCGAAACGGGTTCCGCTAAAGTTCCTTCATCAAATAAGAGACAAAAACGTAGCTAATTATAATTTGTTATTTTTTCGTTGTTGAAAAAGTTTTTATGTTAAACAAGTGCAATTTTAATATGAAAATTGCACTTGTTTTCATGCCTAAAATATGGTTGACAATATTAGACTACAAATGTAATATATTCATTAGACTACATTTGTAATATCGGAAAGGAGAAAGCATAAATATGAAAGAAATTCCTAAAATATCTGAAGCTGAGTTGGAAATAATGAAAGTTCTTTGGTCAAAAGCGCCTCAAACAGCAAATGAAATTATTAAAGCCCTTGAAGGAAAAATGGATTGGAGTCCAAAAACAATTCGAACGTTGATTAACAGATTAGCGCAAAAAGAAGCAATATCAGCTCATCAAGAAATCGGAAAAATGTATACATATACTCCTTTAGTTTCTCAAGATCATTATTTGCAAGTAGAAACAAAGTCATTTCTTAAACGTTTTTATGGTGCAGCAATGAAACCATTGCTTGTAAACTTTTTAAAGGAAGAAAAGCTTTCACAAGAAGAAATTAATGAATTTAAACGTATTCTTGATGATAAAAGTGAAGCTGAGCAAAGAAAAGAACGATGAGTGTAGAAATCTTAAATAGTCAACTTACGCAAGTTTTCAATTGGATACTTGAATCTTCATTAATGGCTAGTATTTTAGTTGGAATCATTTTATTTATTAAACTTGTGCTTAAAAACAAGTTAACGCCGAGATGGCAGTATATAGTATGGATTATTGTTATTTTTCGGTTACTTTTACCGTCTGCACCTGAAAGCTCGTACAGTATATATAACATCTTCTTACCTAATCGTGAGATTCCTCCTACTGTCAATGTTTCTACTGTGAATTATGAAAAGACAAACGTTTCCGGTAAAGCAGTCACTATTGAAAGGGGAAAAGGATCATTTACCCAATCAAAATCGCACCATAAAAATTACAGTTCAGTTTACAAAATTGTACTATATGTGTGGTTGTTTGGCGTTGTTTGTTTTGGAATTTTTATGATTGTATTAAACAAGCGTGTCTATATGTATATAAAGAAACAACCACTTATTACTGAGAAAAGAATTATCAATCTTTTGGAGCATTGTAAACGTACAATGTCTATTAAACGAAATATTCCTATAGTTGTATCTGGTAACATCTCAAGTCCAACAGTTCTTGGGTTTATAAAACCGAGAATCTTGCTATCTGAAAATCATATGAGAATGCTAGATGATGATCAACTACGTTTTATTTTCTATCATGAATTAGCACATGTGAAACGAAAAGACGTTGGCATGAATTGCTTGATGAATAGTTTACTTATTTTGCATTGGTTTAATCCAATTCTTTGGTATGCATATTACCGAATGCGCGAAGATCAAGAAATTGCATGCGATGCACTTGCACTTACATATATCGATTTTAAACAGAGAATTAATTATGGGTATACAATTATCAATCTATTAGAAGACTATTCAGATCGTTATCAGATTCCTAGCTTAGCAAATTTAACAAGGAACAAGCTAGCACTAAAAAGGAGAATTGTGATGATTAAACAATTTCAAAAAAAATCGTATCGTTGGTCGCTATTGGGGCTTACTGCCGTTATTTCTATATCAGCGATTTCATTAGTGAATGCAGAAGAACCTACTCAAAAAGCTAAAAAGTTATTTGGAGAAAATCAAAACGACAGACAAATCAGTATGGATGAAGAAGCGCCAGACCCTGGACTTGATATCACAGACATTTCGAAGAAAACAAAGAAAGAGCGCCATACCGTTGTATTACCAACAGAAACTCATCGTAGTTTATTTAAAGAAGTATTTTGGAATCAATCGAAAAAAGGAGAACTTTATAAAGGACAAATTCAAACAAATGATATTGATATTGATCAAGCTTTCGCAAACGAAACAGTAGAAATAAGTCCACTCCCTAGTAAATATAAAATGGCTGCTTCTTTTAGTAGGAAAAACCCGTGGCCAGTTTTTATTTTAGGGAAGTTAAAAGATGAAAAAGGAAATACATATACCTGGAAACAACCTTATCAAAATGAGCATCCTTATCAAGACCCTATATTATATTTGGATCATGTAGTGGATTTGCCAAATTTTGAAGGAGAAACTGCGAAAGTAGCTCTTCGTTTTATTTGGTTAACTGATGAAGGGAAATGCTACGGAGTTGGCGATAAGTTATTTATGTTAAAAAAACAAGAAACATTGACTGCAAAAGATCAGGAATATTCAGCATTGCCGCCTGTAACGAAATAAGATAAGAATGAAACTCTTTAAAAGAAGAGAGTATGGATTAGTAAGATAAAGAGCGTATGTATATTATTATTTCATGTTAATAGAGAGATATTTTCAAGATGATTTTCCAAAAAAAATAATTATCCATAATAGACTTTGTGTAAACAGAGTCTATTTTTATTTACGTGATTCTTCTGGGATGAAACAACTATATTTACATCAAAATGATAAAACATATTATTTTTGTGCAGAGCAAGAATGTAATGTAGTGTACTTTAATGAAGAACAGCAAGTATTTATCAAAAACGATCTTAAAGTTCCTCTTTTTCAAAAAGATATAGAAGAAGATGTGCCTGCTTGTTACTGTTTTAATTGGACACGAGCACGTATTCGTGAAGAAATAAAGCAAACTGGTAAGAGCCAAGCTGTACAAGAGATATCGATGCATATTAAAGATGCGAAGTAAATAATCCTCAAGGATCTTGTTGTCTAGGAAACGTATCTGCGTTTATAAAGCAAGTTGAAAAATAGTATGATTAACTTCCGCTAACATTAGTTATGTGAATGGAGCAAAAATAGCTAGAGCTCGTAGTAGTTATATATTTCAACTCTAGCTATTTTCGTTTATTCAGAATCAATAAGGTTAACAGCCCTAATTTTCATGTCAGGTTGTTGAGCTAATATTTGTTGTTTTGCTTCTTTAACATCACTCGCTTGTACTTTTTTGTAATATACAACTCCTTTAGGACATTGATATTCAACATTATAGTCTTTCTGTTTAGAGTCCATTTTTATTCCTCCTTACATTATGTGAATTTTTTAGGGACTATCTCTTTTGATGTTTTAGATATATTTGTTAAAAATATCTCCTTATAATATTTCTACTTATAAAAATCTCAAAAAGAACGTTATATTTTCGATAGCTTACTTAGTTTTATAAAGTTACCTTGTTCCGTTTCCTTACCTGCCGTAGCACAAGATAACATAACAACCCAAGCGGGCCGAACATTAGGATAAGGAATAAGAGTATAGATTGCAAGGGTATAGATACATACCGATGTTCCATGTTATCCCTATAAACGTAATGGCCGATCGCCTGATCGAAACAAAGTAAATGAATCCAGGCGAGTAAGGCAAAGTCCGGTTTGGACAACAGTCGGATGACACCTTCCGCCGACCCGAAATCTTGAACGAATCCAAAGCCTGAACTTACGATAACCATGATGATTCCAGTAGCATAAAGTGCAGCAAGATACATAGGGAAAATGGCTATGCTCGCGAGAAACCTTGTGACTCGCCACGTCGGCAACAGTATTAGAAGAAGCCAGAGCAGTATAGCTATGCCTGCAAGAGAAAACAGCTTTTCATACATCGTTACAATTCTCCTCTCCAGGAAAATATTATTTTAATTTCTATGCGATGATGGATTGGCAGATATCGGTTTCGGTCTCAGCAATTTTAATACAGCGGAAACGAATATGGCAAACCAAATGAGCAGCATGGCGCCGGAAAGAACCGGCAGCACTGTCAGTTCAAAAACGGAACGTCCGAGAGTGGTTTGTAAACCAATCAGCATGATAGAAAGCGTCCAGGAGAAACTTCCAAAATGAATTCGCCGCAGGGCATGCCTACTACATGTATATGCCCGCTCCGATACCCATCCTAACAATGCTAGTGCCTGCAAAGCATGAAAGCTGAGTCCATGAAGGACAATTAAGTTTCCTGCCTCGCCCGTATATCGGCTTTGCAGCGCGATCATCCATATTCCTGAGATAAAGGCAATAATGGCCGAGAAAAGTGCATAGCGGATGCCCAATACTAACAGCGGACGTTCATTCGTCTGTCTTTTGCGATAAAACGGGATGGCAAGCAGTACAGTCACGATGATGATCAATAGTGAATCAAGCCCGAACAAAGTGCCAGCAATCGAATCAATAGCAGAGCCAGCGCGCGTAAACCGTGGATTAATCCCGCGAAAATGCTGGATCGTTTCGACGGCGTAGGCATATAGAGTTGTCAGTGCGAAAGTCCAACGAATAGCTGCCCGTTTGCGGGAACTCAGCCCTGCTATCGGTAAAATGGCTGCTATGGACAAAATAAATAATGCGATCGCGGCATTAAAAGAAAACGCTCGCTCCAAGTCGCCTTCTGGAAAAATGATTGCCCCGTATAGTTCAATATATACAGCAATACTAACTGCAAGCATAAAGCCAAGCATGGTAATAATTACGAGCAGCTTTTCTCCATCAAAGAGCTGCATCCCCGGTATTGTGTCGACCTTTTGATTGCCTGCCTTCATCAATTGATCATTCCTTTCTCATAATTTCTTTTAAGGGAAATGACTTTCATATTTTATTAACAAATAAGTAAAATATGAATAAAAAAGGCAGCACTGTTACTACTTGGGTTGAAGCAGTGTTTGTAACGAACAATCAAAAGAATCATTTGACATACATGAATAACAGTTTAAAATAAAAGTGAGTACTCACTCACAAATGTGAAGAGGAGGGAAATTTATGTCTCTAAAAAATGAGGCAGTATCGCTTAAAGGTGTTTCAAAGTATTTTGGAAAGAAACAAGTGATTCAAGATATTTCATTTTCTGTCCGCGAAGCTGAAATTTTTGGTTTAGTTGGCCCTTCGGGGTCTGGGAAGACGACTCTTATTAAGATGATCGCTGGTATTAGCGAAGCGACATCAGGAGAAGTAACGGCACTGCAAACAGTTATGCCGAATTTGAATGGCATGAAACATATTGGATATATGGCGCAAGCTGACGCATTGTACGAGGAGTTATCTGCTTATGAAAATGCTGATTTTATCGCGACAATGTATGGATTAAAGGGAAAACAAAAGAGAGAACGTATATTTGAAGTATTTGAGCTTGTACAATTATCTGATGATGCCAAAAAGCAAGTGCAACATTTTTCAGGTGGAATGAAGAAACGCTTATCACTTGCTATGTCACTTTTACATGAACCAAAGCTTCTCATTTTAGATGAACCGACTGTGGGGATTGATCCTGTTTTACGAAAATCAATTTGGGGTAAGTTTTATGAGCTAAAAAAACAAGGAACAACCATTATAGTGACAACGCACATTATGGATGAGGCAGAGTTTTGTGAACGTCTCGGTTTAATTCGTGAAGGGAAGTTAATCGCAACTGGTTCTCCTGTTGAATTAAAAGAGAGAACGACATCTGGACGCATTGAGGATGTCTTTTTACTGGAAGGAGCGGTGGAACGATGAGAGTATTTGGAGTTGTTATCCGTATTATTCGTCAGTTTTTCCGAGATAAACGGTCGCTTGCACTTATGTTCGGAGCACCGATGCTACTTCTTTGGCTGCTTTCACTTGTATTTACACAAAAAGACTACAAGCCTCATATTGCTTTAGTTGATGTGCCGGCACCAATTGTAGATGCAATGAAAAAACAAGATGCTTCTTTTTATGAGTACGATAAAGAAAAGACACAAGGTAAATTAGAAGGTCAAGTAATTGATGCAATCGTTGCTGTGGAGCATGGAAAGATGAAAGTAACGTTAGAAGGCAGTGATTCATCAAAAAATCGTGCGGTTATGCAAGTTATGCAAAAGAGTATGGAAAAATCAGAATCGGCAGTGATGAAACCGGATATTTCTTATTTACACGGCTCGGCTGATTTTACGATGTTTGATGGATTAGGGCCGGTATTGATTGGTTTCTTCACATTTTTCTTTGTCTTTATTTTATCAGGTGTTTCATTTGTAAGGGAGCGTTTAAGCGGTACATTGGAACGTTTATTATCAACTCCAATTCGGCGCTGGGAAATTGTTGCGGGTTATATAATTGGATTTGGCATCTTTGCGTTTTTCCAATCCGTACTAATTGTTAGTTTTTCTGTGTATGTTCTTGATTTATATGTTGCGGGTTCACCTTGGCTCACGCTACTCATTACATGCATGCTTTCATTAACAGCGTTAACGCTTGGAACATTTTTATCGGCTTATGCAAACAATGAATTTCAAATGATTCAGTTTATCCCATTAGTTATCGTACCGCAAATTTTCTTTTCTGGTTTATTTCCGATTGAGTCTATGAATAAGTGGTTACAACTATTAGGAAAGTTATTTCCATTAACATACGGTGCAGATGCGATGCGACAAGTTATGATTCGAAATCAAGGATTTAGCGAAATTGCTGGCGATCTTGGTGTTTTATTATTATTTGCGATTGTATTTACATTAGGTAACGTGTTTGCTTTGAAGAAGCATAGAAGAATATAATGGAAAGAAAAAAGGAGTATGTTATGAAAGAGGATTGGCTAGAAGAACTAATTGCCGCAACAGGAACAGATAAGCGCAATGAACGGCAGATGCGCATTTTAGAAGCGGCAGTAGACATGTTTAGTGAAAAAGGATATTCGGCAACTTCAACAAGCGAAATTGCGAAGCGTGCTGGTGTAGCAGAAGGAACGATTTTCCGCTATTATAAAACGAAAAAAGATTTGTTGTTTGCTGTTGTGATGCCAACGTTAACGAAGTTTGCTGCTCCGTTCTTCGTGCAAACTTTCGCGAAAGAAATATTTGAAAATACGTATGATTCATATGAAAATTTCTTACGTACGATGATCCGAAATCGCTTTGAATTTGCGAGAAAACATTTTCCAATGCTGAAAATTTTAATTCAAGAAGTACCGTTTCAACCTGAATTGAAAGATGAAATCCAGCAGTTACTCGCAAAGGAAATTTACTCTCGTTTTGAAAACATTGTGAATCACTTTCAGAAACAAGGACAAATTATTGAACTCCCAACACCAGCAGTATTACGATTCACTTTATCAGCTGTTATTGGCTTAATTTTAACTCGTTTTTTATTATTACCAGAAGAACAATGGGATGATGAGGCAGAGATCGAATCTACCGTTCAATTCATTTTATACGGGCTAACACCTCGGAGGTAATCATATGAGGCAATTTGTAAAACCAACAGTTGTCGTAAGTAAATGTTTAGAATTTGAAGCATGTCGTTATAACGGCGATAAGCTTTCCGATGCAACAGTACGTAATTTACAGCCATATGTAGAATTCATTCCAGTTTGTCCAGAAGTGGAGATTGGACTTGGTATTCCAAGAGAAACGATTCGTATTGTGGAACATGATGGAACACAAAAATTAGTGCAACCATCAACAGGTGCTGATTTAACGGAGAAAATGCAGCAATTTTCAAATGTATTTTTATCTTCTCTACCGGATGTGGATGGTTTTATATTGAAAAATAGGTCGCCAAGCTGCGGAACGCGTGATGTGAAAATATATGCTGGATTAGGAAAGGCACCCACAAAAGGCAAGGGAGCCGGGTTATTTGGTAGTGCAGTTTTAGCGGGATTTTCACATTTAGCAATTGAGGAAGAAGGAAGGTTGTCGAATTTTATCATCCGCGAACATTTTTTGACGCAACTATTTACAATTGCGCATTTTAAAACACTGAAGAAAAATAAGAACATGAAAGCATTAATTGAATTTCAGTCTGATCAAAAGTATTTATTCATGGCATATAATCAAACGAAGCAAAAAGAATTAGGGCGTATCATCGCGAATAAGGAAAAGCATTCGATTGATGAAGTGTTTGCAAAATATGAGGAGATATTGTACGTATTGTTAAATCGTACACCGCGGTATACATCAAATATCAACGTATGTCAGCATATTTTCGGGTATTTTAAAAATAAATTGAAGAAAGAAGAAAAAGATCATTTTCTTTCTTTACTCAGTAAGTATGCGGAAAAGAAAATACCATTAAGCAGTTTACTGATTATTTTAAAATCATGGGCAATCCGATTTGAAGAAACATATTTACTGAGACAAACATATTTTGAACCATATCCAGAAATGTTAGTAGAAATCACAGATTCTGGAAAAGGTCGGGATTATTAAACAAAAAACCGCATAATTCGACTTTTTTATTCCTATGTTGTTGTAGAACAATGTAGGAATTTTTTTGTGCATTAGTACAAATTCTGTTTTACAATTAAATTGTGACAGAATTGTAGCAATTATCTTACTACTATTCATTCTTTTTTAGAGTAATGTTTGTACTATATACGCGCACGCTGTCGAAATAACGAATTCGATAAGGGGTGTGACAAATGGAATTTACTCTTACTAGAGAAAAACAAATGATCAAAGAAATGGTGCGCGACTTTGCTGAAAAGGAAATCGCTCCGAAGGCTGTGTATTACGATAAAACGGCAGAATTCCCATATGAAACGTTTCAAAAGATGGGCGAACTTGGTTTGTTAGGAATCCCATTCCCTGAAGAATACGGTGGTTCTGGCGGCGATACGTTATCGTACGCACTAGCAGTTGAAGAAGTTGGCCGTGCTTGTGGTGGCACAGGGTTAAGTTATGCGGCAACAATTTCACTTGGTGCTTCTCCTATTTATTATTTTGGTACAGAAGAACAAAAACAAAAATATTTAGTTCCAATGGCATCTGGAAAGACACTTGGTGCATTCGGATTAACGGAGCCAAATGCTGGGTCTGATGCTGGTGGTACACAAACGAAAGCGGTATTGGATGGAGATGAATATGTCATTAGCGGCGAGAAGTGCTGGATTACAAACGCTGAGTATGCAAATACAATCATTGTAACCGCTATCAATGGCGTGGAGGAAAGTGGTAAAAAACGAATCTCTGCTTTTATCGTTCCGACAAATAGCGAAGGATTAACAATTTCTAGTCCATACGATAAAATGGGCGTTCGTGCTTCCAATACATGTGAAATAGTTTTAGATGGTGTTCGTGTACCAAAAGAAAATATTCTTGGGGATGTAAATAAAGGATTTAAACAATTTTTATATACGTTAGATGGTGGTCGTATTTCGATTGCTGCATTAGCAGTAGGAATCGCTCAATCTGCATTTGAGCGTGCACTGCAATATGCGAAAGAGCGTAAACAATTTGGTCGTTCTCTATCAAACTTTCAAGCAATTCAATTTAAATTAGCAGATATGGCAACAGAAATTGAATTAGCACGCAATATGGTGCATAAGGCTGCTTGGCTAAAAGATAATGATAAACCATTTGGAAAAGAAGCTGCGATGGCAAAACTTTTTGCATCTGAAACAGCAAGCCGTGTATCTAACCAAGCGGTGCAAATTCATGGCGGTTATGGATATATGCGTGAGTATGAAGTAGAGCGTCATATTCGTGATGCAAAGCTACTAGAAATTGGTGAAGGTACTTCTGAAATTCAACGTCTCGTTATTTCAAGACATTTAGGATGTCGCTAAAGGGAGGGTTCACTATGTTTCGGAAAATATTAATTGCTAACCGCGGTGAAATTGCTGTTCGTATTATAAAAACGTGTGAAAAACTGGGGATTCAAACTGTAGCAATTTATTCAGAAGCTGATGAGTCTGCCCTTCATGTGAAGATGGCAAGCGAAGCGTATCCTGTCGGTGGACCACGCGTTCAAGATAGTTATCTAAATCTCGAAAAAATTATTGAAATTGCCAAAGAAACAAAAGCAGAGGCAATTCATCCAGGTTACGGATTGTTGTCAGAAAACACAACATTTGCAGCTCGTTGTGAAGAAGAAGGCATTGTCTTTATCGGTCCTTCAAAAGATGTCATTGCAAAGATGGGAAGCAAAATTGAGTCTCGCAAAGCAATGTTAGCGGCTGAAGTTCCGATTGTACCTGGTATTTCATCAAGCATTCCGACAGTTGAAGAAGCAAAAGAAATTGCAGGTCAAATTGGCTATCCACTTATGTTAAAGGCATCTGCTGGCGGCGGCGGTATTGGTATGCAAGTGATCGAAACTGAACAAGCGCTCACTCAAGCGTTTGAAAGTAATCAAACGCGTGCTAAAAATTTCTTCGGCAATGGAGAAATGTATATGGAACGATTGATTACAAACGCGCATCATATTGAGATTCAAGTTCTTGCTGATAAACAAGGTAATACGGTGTATTTGTGGGAACGTGAATGTTCAGTGCAGCGCCGTAATCAAAAAGTAATTGAAGAGGCTCCGTCTCCATTTTTAGATGAGGCAACACGCAAAGCAATGGGGGAGGTTGCAGTAAAAGCGGCGAAAGCGCTCGGTTATACAAATGCAGGAACGATTGAATTTCTTGTTGATGATGAGAAAAATTTCTATTTCTTAGAAATGAATACGAGATTACAAGTAGAACATCCGGTAACAGAAGAAATTACTGGTCTTGATTTAGTTGAGCAGCAATTGCGAATTGCATCAGGCGAAACCCTTTCGTTTACACAGAATGAAGTAAAACGTAGTGGTCATGCCATTGAAGCACGCATTTATGCTGAAGATCCAAAAACATTTTTCCCATCACCAGGGAAAATTACCTCCCTGTCTCTTCCGACATCAGTGCGCATTGATCATTTCCTAGAGGATGGTGTAGCAATTACACCGTTTTATGATCCGATGATTGCAAAGGTAATTGCACATGGGGAAACGCGAGAAGAAGCAATTCAAAAGCTGCAAGCAGCACTTGGAAAACTAAAAGTAGAGGGTATTAAAACAAATACGCCGATGCTTCTGCAAGTTTTAGAAGATGAAGTATTCCAAAGTGGTATTTACACAACAAGCTTTGTAACGAAGCAGCTTGTGAAAAAATAAAGGTTACGAAATGTAAAGGGGGAAATAAATGATGACAAAAGTATATGCATCGATGGCAGGAAATGTTTGGAAAATTGTGGTGGGTGTAGGAGATACAGTAGAGGAAGATCAAGATGTCGTCATTTTAGAATCTATGAAAATGGAGATTCCAATCGCTGCAGAAGAAGGTGGCACTGTTATGAAAATTCTTGTGCAAGAAGGCGATTTTGTTAATGAGGGAGATGTATTAGTAGAAATCGAATAGTAAGAAATGGGGTGCAATCGATTGAAATTACCTTCTTTTGCTTCTATTAAAGAAGTCGGGCCGCGTGATGGTTTGCAAAATGAAAAGAAAGTTGTTGGTACAAAAGATAAAGTGCAATGGATTCATATGTTGGCAGACGCAGGTCTTTCTTATATTGAAGTCTCATCTTTCGTTCACCCTAAATGGATTCCTGCTTTAGCCGATGCACAAGATGTGTTTACTGCGCTTGAGCGGAAATCGCATGTTACATATGCAGCTCTCGTTCCAAATCAAAATGGTTTGGAACGGGCACTGCTGCAAGATGTAGATGAGGTGAACGTCTTTTTATCCGCTAGTGAAACACATAATAAGAAAAATATTAATAAATCAATTGATGAAGCGCTTTCTGTTATTGAAGAGGTAACGAAACAATCATTATTTGCTGGGAAAAAAGTACGTGGTTACGTGTCGACTGTATTTAGTTGCCCATACGAAGGCGAAGTAAACGTTCATACGGTTGATGAACTTTGTAACAAATTATTTTCATATGGCATTTATGAAGTATCGCTTGGGGATACGATCGGGGTGGCAAATCCGGTGCAAGTAGAGCGTGTACTAGAGCGCCTGCTCCCAAATTATGATTCTTCTAAGTTCGCGATGCATTTCCATAACACGTACGGTATGGCACTTGCGAATGTAGTAAAGTCATTAGAATGCGGTATTACAACTTTTGATAGCTCATGTGGTGGTCTTGGTGGATGTCCATATGCACCAGGCGCATCTGGGAATGTCGCAACAAATGATTTAGTTCACATGCTTCATAAAATGGGTGTACAAACAAATGTAAATGAAGAAAAGCTATTACAAGCAACAAAATTTATCCAAAGCAAGCTAGGTACGCAGATTCCGAGTCATGTATACCGCGCTTTGCAACATAAAACTGTGAGTAGGTGATCTTATGTTACAGCTGCAAAATATTTCAGTTGATTATGTAACACCTCATATTGTGAAAATCACATTGAATCGTGAAGGTCAAGCAAATGCTTTATCACTCGCTCTTTTAGAAGAACTACAAGATACACTAAGTCGTATTAATGAAGAAAACGATGTTCGTGTCGTAATGATTACAGGGGCAGGTACAAAAGCATTTTGTGCAGGTGCAGATTTAAAAGAGCGCGCTACTATGAATGAAGAACAAGTGCGAGAAGCGGTAGGAATGATTCGCTCTACTATGGATATGGTAGAACAATTGTCACAACCTGTACTTGCAGTTATTAATGGAATTGCGCTTGGAGGCGGTACAGAATTAAGCCTTGCTTGTGATATTCGCATCGCTTCAGAAACAGCAAGTCTCGGTTTAACAGAAACTTCGCTTGCGATTATTCCAGGAGCCGGCGGAACGCAGCGTCTTCCGCGTTTAATTGGAATGGGACGCGCAAAGGAATTAATTTATACAGCAAGACGTATATCAGCCCAAGAAGCAAAGGAATACGGACTTGTTGAATATGTTACTCCTACTCAAGAATTAGAAGAAAAAGCAATTGAAATTGCCAAGAAAATTGCAGCGAATGGTCCAATTGCAGTTTGCCGTGCAAAAGAAGCAATTACAAATGGGATGCAAGTTGACTTGCAGACAGGTTTACAAATGGAAAAGCAAGCGTACGAAGGTGTTATTCATACGAAAGACCGCTTAGAAGGATTACAAGCATTTCGCGAAAAACGGAAGCCGATTTATAAGGGGGAATGAATATGCTAGATCAAAAACAACAATCTCGTACATTAGAAGAGCGTGTAGAAACGATAAAGCAGGGCGGGGCGCCTAAATATCATGAGCAAAATGCAGCAAAAGGGAAATTATTTGTTCGTGAGCGTCTTGCACTTTTGTTTGATAACGGTGAATACGTAGAAGATGCATTATTTGCAAACTGTGAACAAGAAGGATTGCCTGCAGATGGGGTTGTTACCGCAACTGGTAAAGTAAGCGGACGCACAGTTTGTGTAATGGCAAATGATTCTACTGTAAAGGCAGGATCATGGGGCTCTCGTACAGTAGAAAAAATTTTACGTATTCAAGAAACAGCTGAAAAATTACGTGTACCACTCTTTTATCTTGTTGACTCTGCTGGTGCTCGTATTACAGATCAAGTTGAAATGTTCCCAGGAAGACGCGGAGCAGGGCGCATTTTTTATAACCAAGTAAAATTATCAGGAAAGGTACCGCAAGTTTGTTTATTATTTGGTCCATCTGCTGCAGGCGGTGCATACATTCCAGCCTTTTGTGACGTTGTAATGATGGTAGAAGGAAATGCATCTATGTATCTTGGTTCGCCTCGTATGGCTGAAATGGTCATCGGTGAAAAAGTGACATTAGAAGAAATGGGCGGAGCACGTATGCATTGCTCTGTATCTGGCTGCGGAGATGTACTTTGCAAAACAGAAGAAGATGCCATTTCAAAAGCACGTCAATATATTTCTTACTTTCCAAGTAACTACTTAGAAAAAGCTCCAATGACAGAACCTCAAGAACCGAAAGAATTCGAAAAAACATTAGAACAAATTATCCCAGAAAATCAAAATGCACCTTTTAATATGCACGATTTAATTAAACGTGTAATTGATGAAGACTCTTTCTTTGAAGTGAAAAAGCTATTTGCACAAGAACTTATTACTGGATTTGCGCGTATTAACGGTATTCCAATTGGGATTATTGCGAATCAGCCTCGTATGAAAGGCGGCGTATTATTCCATGACTCTGCTGATAAAGCAGCGAAATTTATAACACTATGCGATGCTTACCACATTCCGCTTTTATTCTTAGCTGATGTACCAGGCTTTATGATTGGTACGAAGGTAGAGCGAGCTGGTATTATTCGTCACGGTGCGAAAATGATTTCCGCTATGAGTGAAGCAACTGTGCCGAAAATCTCTATCGTTGTACGAAAAGCATATGGAGCTGGTTTATATGCGATGGCAGGCCCTGCATTTGAACCTGATTGCTGCCTTGCTCTTCCAACAGCTTCAATTGCGGTAATGGGACCGGAAGCCGCGGTAAACGCAGTGTATGCAAATAAAATTGCAGCACTGCCAGAAGAAGAGCGCCCAGCCTTTATCGCGCAAAAGCGTGAAGAGTATAAGCAAGACATTGATATTTATCGTCTTGCATCAGAGATGGTTATTGATGGTATCGTTCATCCAAATCAATTACGCACTGAATTGAAGCAACGTTTTGAAATGTATATGAGTAAATATCAAGTATTTACAGATCGTAAGCATCCAGTTTATCCGGTATAAAAATCATAAAAACCTTTTCTTTTTAGATGGGCGAGAGCGTCTGGCCGTGCATAGAAGCGGTCAGATCCTTTTTCTGCCACGTGCGATATGAAAACAAAGAGAGAAAACGAGTGCAGGTCACTTTTGTTTTGTATAGTAGTGACTTATATGTTGAACCATCGAAATAGATTTATATATGCGTGAGATTGCCCTGCCAAAGGGCCTTCTTTTTCGAAAAAATAAGGAGGGACAAATCGTGAAGCAAGCAGTTTGGTTTCCGGACGAGGAATATAAAGCAAATACGCGTTTATTTCAATGGATGCAATCGCTAGGGTTTGATGATTATGAAACATTTTATGAAAAGTCTATTGAAGATCCGGCGTGGCTTTGGGGAGAAGCAGAGCGTGCGGTAGGTTATCAATGGATGCGTCCATACACAGAAGTGTTAGATTTAGCAAACGGTATTCCATTTGCTAAGTGGTATGTCGATGGAACTTGCAATGTTGCTGAATCTGCACTATCTCGTTGGATTGCGGAAGATGATACGAAAACAAAGCAGGCTCTTATATGGGAAGGTGAAAACGGTACATCAAAATCATTTACATATGAAGAGTTAGATGATTGGGTAAGCCGCGTTGCAAATGGCTTAAAACATTTAGGAATTGAAAAAGGAGATCGTGTAACCATTTACATGCCAATGATTCCAGAAACAGTAGTTGCTATGTTAGCTGTCATGAAAATTGGTGCAATCATGTCTCCTATTTTCTCAGGATTTGCTTCTGATGCAGTGATGACACGTGTACAAGCAGCGGGATCTAAAATGATTATTACCGCAGATGGATTTGCTCGCCGCGGTAAAACCGTTTCTTTAAAAGACGAAGTAGACAAAGCATGTGAGCATTGCAAGGGTGTGGAAAAGGTCGTAATTGTTCGTCATGCGGGTAATAAATTTACACCGCAGGATTATGACATTTCATGGAGTGTTCTTGAAAAAGATAAACCATTTACGCACGCAGAAGAAATGAAAAGTGATGATCCGCTTATGCTTATTTATACATCTGGTACAACTGGGAAGCCGAAAGGAACGGTGCATACGCACGCAGGATTTCCTCTAAAAGCTGCATTTGATGCTGGTTTTGGTATGAATGTGAAACAAGGTGACCGTGTGTTATGGATTACGGATATGGGCTGGATGATGGGACCGTTTTTACTATTTGGTTCACTTCTTAACGGTGCGACGATGGTAATGTATGAAGGTGTTCCTGATTTTCCAGAACCAGATCGTTTGTGGGAAATGGTGGATCGTTATGAAGTAACGCACCTCGGTATTTCGCCAACGTTAATTCGTTCATTAATGGCAAAAGGTGATTCGTGGGTAGAAAAACATTCCCTGCAAAGTTTAGAAGTAATCGGTTCAACAGGTGAGCCATGGAATCCAGATCCATGGATGTGGCTCTTTGAAACAGTTTGCAAAAAAAGAGTGCCAATTTGTAACTACTCAGGTGGCACTGAAATTTCTGGTGGTATTTTTGGCAACGTCCTCATTAAACCAATTGCGCCAATTAGTTTTAACGCATCGCTGCCAGGAATGGCCGCTGTTGTATTAGATGAAAACGGTGCACCAGTTCAAAATGAAGTCGGAGAATTATGTCTTGAAAAGCCGTGGGTCGGTATGACGAAAAGCTTCTGGGAAGAAGACGATCGCTATGTAAGTACATACTGGTCCCGTTTTGAAAACAAATGGGTGCATGGTGATTGGGTATTATATGATGGAGAACAATACATCATCACAGGTCGCTCTGATGACACGTTAAATATTGCTGGAAAACGTATTGGACCTGCGGAGTATGAGTCCATTCTAGTAAAACACCATGATGTCGTCGAAGCCGGAGCAATTGGAGTTCCAGATGAAGTGAAAGGTGAAGTATGCCATTGCTTTGTTGTATTACGGGAAGGCACTTTGTTTACATCAGAACTGAAAAAAGAATTACTAAGCCTAGTAAACACTCATATTGGGAAGGCGTTGTGCCCGAAAGATATTCATGTTGTCGAAGATTTACCGAAAACACGTAATTCAAAAGTGATGCGCCGCGTTATAAAGGCAGCGTTTCTAGGAAGAGAACTTGGAGATTTATCTTCACTTGTCAATCCTGAAGTTGTAGCATATATTCAAGGGATACAATCGCAGAAACAATTGTAATTTTAATAGTTATAAAAACAGTATAATTATACAATGTTACACAGTATTTAATTATTAGTACATCACTTGTTGGAAAGTGGTGTACTTTTTTCTTTGTAGACTTCTACACGGTTGCATTTATTAAAGTATTTATTTTACGTAAAATAAAAATGGGTTGTTTTATAAGTTTAAAAACAGTAATCCAAAAAGTGGATTATAAGAATAGGAGGGGTACTATGACTCGCTGTACGAATTGTAAAACAAAGTGGAAAGCAAAAGATGTGTGGTCACTTTTTATGAAAAATGACGGGAAAGATTGTCCGTACTGTAATAAAAGACAATATTTTCCAGATGAAACCTTTCGCTTTTCCAGTGAAATTTTACGTTGCCTCTTTTTATTACTTTTTCCTTTCTTCGTCGAATTAAGTGATAAGAGTCCTTTAAGAAATTTTAAGAAGAAATAATATAGATTTACCCTGTTTTATCTAGCAACCTCTTTTATGTACGAGTATTAATTGTGAAATAGAGATTTACAGAAAATATCATTTCCTAAATATAGAAAATTTAGTGTGTTTATGACAAAATGAGATGTGGATATGAAGCTAGTTAAGGGAGGAGGAACACTGTGGGTATTTTAACAGCAATTTTAGTGACAGGATCGATTTTATTTCTTGCGTGGAAGGTAGGAAGAAGTGAAGAGCGTGCATGATAATAGAGAGTTAAAAGAGGTTTTCATGAGAACTATACTTGTCTTTTAATAAAAATTTGGAGGAAAAAAGTATGGTAGTTAAACAGCCGATTCTTCAAGTACAGGGAGTAAAGAAAAATTATGAAACAGAAGCAGGAATCATCTGTATTTTAAAGGGAATTGATACACAAATTTACCGCGGAGAAGTGGTTAGTATTATAGGCCCTAGCGGAAGCGGAAAGTCTACATTACTTGGTTTACTAGGTTCTTTAGATATTCCTAGCGAAGGACATATTATAATCGATAATGAGGATATCACGTCCCTATCTGAAGAAAATTTAGCAGATTTTCGTGCGAAAAAAATTGGTTTTGTTTTTCAATCCTATAATTTAGTGACAACAATGACAGCCGAGGAAAATGTAATGATGGCGCTTATGTGCGCTGGGATGAAGAGTCGAAAGGAAATGATCCAAAAAACAAGAGAGATGCTCGATCTTGTTGGGATGAAAGAACGTTATCACCATTTACCAAGTCAACTGTCAGGAGGTCAGCAGCAGCGCGTGGCTATTGCCCGTGCATTAGTAAATAATCCCGCTATTGTTATTGCGGATGAACCTACCGGTAATTTAGATACGAAAACAGGACAAACTATTTTGAATTTAATCTTTCAACTACGTGATCGATTCAACATGACTTTTATTATTGCTACACATGATTCTTACGTAGCAAAGCTTTCAGATCGTATTTTACAAATAGAAGATGGACTGCTAATTAAAGAAGGTGAAACAACGTCATGTTATTAAAATCGGCATTACGTAGTTTAGTGAGAAATCGTTTGAGAACCCTCTTTACTGTGTTTAGTATTGTAGTTGGAGTAGCTAGCTTTTTCTCAATGTCAATGTTAGTCGAATTAGTACCTCGTTCTATTCACGAATCTTCCAAAATTCTTCTAGGAGGAGACGTAGCTATTCAATCCTACTTAAACCCTATTAATCGCGATACATTGATCTCTTCTATTCCTAAAGAGGAGCAAAAAGCACTTACAACTTCTTTATTAGGCCAAAGTATGGTGAAATCTGATAAAAAAACAACAAGTTTAATCATAAAAGGGATAGAGCCAAAGCAATATCCGCTGTATGGAGATAAACAGTTTCCTAACGTTCGCAATTTACAAAAAAATGAAGTCCTTCTATCAAAAAGTACTGCGGATCGTTTACAAGTGAAAGTCGGAGATAAAGTGGAGACTCCGAATCGTTCTACTGGAGAAATGTCTTCTTATAAAATTCGTGGTTTCGTTGAAGGTGTGCAAGAATCTTACGGTGACGCTTCTATCTTCGGAACAGCGTATTTGCATTTAGATCAAGCTCAAAAGCTCTTACATGTACCAGCAAATACAGTTAATGAAGCTTTAATTGGATTGGATGATAAAGTTAACGTCTCTACTTTCAAAAATAAAGTGCAAGAACAATTACCGCAAAGCAGTGTAATTGACATTCATGATAAAGAATTAGAAAAACAAAAAGATTTGCATATGTTACTTCCATTTCTTCAACTATTTAGCGTATTAGCTCTTGGAATCGCAGCAATCACAACTTCAAATACAATGAAAGTAATCATTGCTTCGCGTACACATGATATCGCTGTCATGAAATCGGTAGGAATGAAAACGAGATCTATTATTCGCTATTTTTTGCTAGAAGCATTCTGGCTAGCAATTCTCGGAACAGCTGGTGGAATTGGAATTGGATTATTAGCAAGTAGTTGGCTCACCTCATATTTATCAAGTGTACTTTCCTTGCCTCTTACGTGGGGAATGTCATGGTCTGTTGTTGGTACTACAATCATCGTCGGATTTGTCGTAACCTTTTTAGCATCATGGATACCAGTAAAAAGTGGAATGCGTGTGTCACCTCTTCAAATGTTACGAGATACAGAGAATACTAGTGTTAATTATTCGTTACCTTTTAGGAAAAAACTTCAACTTTTTATTTTAGTTTGTGGTATTCTTTCTGTTTATGTTTACAAAATAGCATTTACAGCAAGTGCGAATGGTAGTGTGATGTTTAAGTCGCTCCTTGCTTTCCTCCTTACAACTGGAGTTGTGTTATGTCTTGTTGCTTTCGTTCGTTTGATTGGGTTTATATACGCTTTATTATTCCGAATGATTGGCGCTTTGAAAAATAGGGTGCCACAAAGTCTTTTTCTTGCCCTGCATAATATAGCTGCTACGAATAAACGAAATGGATTATTAGCAGTTACCTTAACAATAGGGGTTGTTTCTGTTGTTTCTAGTCACGTATTTGCTGATAATTTAATTGAATCTGTGCAAGGGCAATTAGAAAAAGAAGCAATGGGAAATCTTCTTATTACAAGTTCAGTTAACGACGAAGAAAAAGTTGAAAAACAAATTCAATCGATGAAGGAAATAAAAGCATGGAAAAAGGGTTATCAATTAGATGGAAGACTTCAAAATATTAACGGTGAAGAAGCGGCAACGAAATATGCTCAAAAAGTAAAAGAAGATAAATTTTTTAGTTCAACTAAAATTTCAGTAGAAGGTATAGATACCGCTCTTACTTCCAAAGCATATACCATATCTGAAGGGCGCGATTTAACATCGGCGGATGCAGGAGGGAAAAAAGCAATCCTGTTGGATAGTTATAAAAAGCTTGGGGTAAAAACAGGTGATACAGTTGATATTCAAATAGGAAATGAATTGGTAAATTGTGAAATTGTCGGTTTCTTTCAATCAGGTATTGTAAAAACGGTTGGTATTCGTATTCCAGCAAAAACATTAGCTACATATGGAAAGCCGAATCGCATTACCTATTCATTAGATAGCGATCCAAAACAAACGAATACGATTCTAACAGAGTTAAATAATAAACTTCCTAATTCAGCAATGGCCTATTCGATTGCTGCTACAGCAATCGATAGTCTACAATACATCATTCATATGCAAAGTACTTTCTTTTCTATCGTAGCGTTATTTGCATTTTTGACCGCTGTTCTGACAATTGGAAATCAAGTGGTCATTCGCTTACTTCAACAAACACGGGATGTGGCCATTATGAAAACTGTTGGTATGTCTTCGAGTAATTTAATGAAATCCATTTTATTAGAAAATACGATCATTTCCTTATCGGCTGGGTTCGTTGGGGCTGGAATTGCATTAGCTTTTTCAGGTGTTGTTTTACGATTCTTATTTCAAATGCCAATGAAAATCGATGTAACTTGGTCTATTTTTGGCATTCTGTTATCTGTTTTAACAACAGCGACTGTTGTTTGGATTGCAGCAAAACAATCGTTATCAGCTAAACCAATTCATCTGTTGCAAAGTAAATAGAAGTATATAACGAATACGAAAGCATAGTTTGATAATTTCATCAAACTATGCTTTTTCATTTCCCTTCTTGTTTACTTAGTATGAATTCACCAGAATATTTGAGGGAATGGATGTCAATATTATAATTGTTAACCGAAAAGGAGGTTTATAATTATGAACACACAACGTGCACAAGAGATTGCTGCTTCACCAGTAATGGCGAATGTAACCTATAACGGGGCGCAAATCTACATACAAAATGTAGATGAAACGAACGAAACAGCAAGAATTTACCCTCTCAATGAGCCGAATAATGAACAAGAAGTTCCAGTATCCAGTTTAAATGAGTATTAAATCAAAAATTTTGGCAGTATCTTTTAAATAAAATCTGATTTTTTATAAAAGGAGTGAAATCCTGTATTATTAATACAGGATTTCACTCCTTTTATTGTTATATGGACATAATTTAAGTGAAACTAATAGGAAAATGGTAACAATTGTATTATATTAGCGTACAGAATAGAAAATTTAACGCTATAGATGGTATAATTGTTAGAGAATATAAGTTAATACTGATTATAAAACTCCTCAAGTAGTAGAGGATTAAGTTAGATTTCAATTTTTTGCGTCTATGAAATCTAGTAATTTAAACAGATAGGCTATACTCAAAAGGGGAGAAAGAAATGAATAAGATCGAAAAGAGCAGTAATACATTAGATAATACCGTTACGTTATATATTACTAGACACGGTAAAACAATGTTAAATGCTAGTGGACGAGTGCAAGGCTGGGCAGATTCTCCATTAGTAGAAACGGGTGTTGAAGTAGCTAAAAATTTAGGAAATGGCTTAAAAGATATTCATTTTGTTAATGCATATAGTAGTGATAGTGGGCGTGCAATTGAAACTGCTAACTTAGTATTAAAATATAGTGAGCAATCAACGTTAAAACTTGAACAAAGGAAAGACTTACGTGAATTAAATTTTGGGATTTTTGAAGGCGATAAGAATGAAAATATGCAAAAAATGATTGGGGCTGTTGCTGGTGTGAAATCAGCAGATGAACTAATGGGGTTATCACTTAAAGAAATTGTAAACTTCATTGTAGCGGCAGACGATACGAAGCAAGCTGAAGATTGGAACACCTTTTCCACCCGTATAAAAAGAGAACTTGATAAAATTAGTGAAGAGACTGCCCAAAATGGTGGAGGTAACGTTTTAATCGTATCTCATGGAATTACAATCACAGCATTAGTAGACATGATTGATAATAGTAAAATAAAACTTGGACTAGAAAATGCAAGTGTAACTAAAATTCTCTATAAAGATGGAGAGTATAAAATCGAATCTGTCGGTGATATGAGTTATGTTGAAAAAGGAAAAGAAAGTGCAAAGGTATAAAAGATATATAAAGTAATAGAATGAGAAAAAGGTGAATTTCTTACGAGAGTAAGGGTCCGCCTTTTTTCTTGTGTGAATTTTGTCGAATAAGGAAGGAAAAGTAGTTAATGAAAAGGAAATAAATAGAAGGTGTATAACAAATTCATGAAAGTAGGATGAATCAATGAAAGAAAAAATGGGAGCAGGAATTACTGCAGAAATTTATTTATGGAATGACAAAGAAATTGTAAAAATATTTCATAACCACATTCAAGAATCACTTATTGAAAGGGAATTTTTTGTAAGTAAAGAAGTCCAAAACCTTGGGTTACCCGTGCCTAAAGTAGCGGAGAAGATATCTTATCAAAATAGAACAGGGATTATTTATGAGAAAATTGATGGCGTGACTTTAACTGAGCAATTAGCTAAAAACCCGATGAATGTAAAGAAAGAAGCAAAAAGGTTTGCTGAATTGCATTCTCAAATCCATAGCCAGAAATCTAATGCATTTTCGGATATTCGTGAAACTTTAACGTCGCATGTAAATCATTGTAATCGTTTTACGTCAGAGCAAAAAGAAAAGATCGTAACCTATATGACAACATTACCAACGGATCAAGTAGTGTGTCATATGGATTTTCATCCTGATAATATCTTAATCTCAGAGCAGGGACCGATTGTTATCGATTGGATGACAGCGGGCTTTGGTAATCGATTTGCCGATGTAGCACGTACGGTTATTATATTAAAATATGCCCATCTACCGACAAGTATACCAGAATCAGTGAAACAAGGTATTATGGCGCTGCGCCATGCATTTTGTGAGGAATACGTAAACGAATATTTAACTTTATCAAAAGGTACGTGGAAAGATATAGAAATGTGGTTTTTACCAATTATGGCAGCAAGATTAATTGAAGGTATACCTGAGGGTGAGAAAGATGATTTATATAAGCAAGTAATATCTCTTCTACAGAACCAAATTAAAAATTAATGAAGGGAGGTCACAATATAATATGTGGCATACATTATCTGGGCCATGGAAAGAATGTTTGAATCAAGCTTGGTTATCGTATTGTAACGGTTCATTTCCCATTGGTGCTGTAATTGTAGATGAAAGTGGAAATATCATTTCAAAAGGTAGAAATACAGTTTACGAGACAGAAGCGGTGCCGAATGAAATATGTAATAACAAAATTGCTCATGCAGAAATAAATGCGATTTTAAAAATAAACAATTTAGAGACAAACGAAACGCGTAAGGAATATGAACTGTATTCTACGATGGAACCATGTCCTTTATGTTTTGGGGCTATTGTTATGTCTGGGATTAGAAATATTCATTATGCAGCAAGAGATAAGGTGGTCGGAGCAACCAATTTAAAAGATGGAAATGCCTATTTACAAGGGAAAAATATGAAGGTTTCAGGTCCGCATAAAGAACTTGAAATTGTACAATTTGTTCTGAAGACAGATTTTGTGTTGCGGAGAGGACATGATGTAGTTCGATTACTACAATCGTGGGAGCAAGATTGTCCGATTGGCATTGCTGTAGGGCGAAAATGGTATGAGTCAAATAAGTTAGTACAAGCGAAACAAGAAAAGACAGATATTTCAATGATTGTAGATAAAATTATAAGTGAAGTAACAGTTTTTTAGGAAGGGGTGTAAGAAAAGAATGGATGTAAATTTTGAAGAAAGAAAATATACTTTTGATGATATTGCCGAAGAATATGAAAAAATAAGACCGACATATCCAAAGGAACTTTTTCAAGATTTGTTCATGTATGCAAATATTGAGAAGGAAGATCGAATTCTTGAAATTGGTTGTGGTACAGGTAAAGCAACGGAAGGACTTGTTAAATTAGGATATAAGCAGATTGATTGTATTGAGCTAGGAGAACGATTAGCTCAATTTACAGCTTCTAAATTTCAAAGTGAGAATGGTATACACGTGTATCAAGGGAATTTTGAAAATTGGGATCGGCAAGATGATTCATACTCACTTGCTATTTCAGCAACAGCGTTTCATTTTATTAATCCGGAAATTGGCTATCCGAAAATAGCAAATTTGCTGCGTGAAAATGGAACAATGGCCTTCTTTTGGACATATCACATACAACCTAGTGCAGATGTTTTTCGGGAGATTGCAAATTGTTATGAAAAGTATGCACCGCATTTACATCCCAACAAATTACCGACGCCAGAAGACCTAATTGAAGAACGAAAAAAACTTACAATGCAGCATGATTTGTTCCAAGATTTAGTTGTAAAAACTTATAAATGGACTGATACATATACAAGTGACGATTACATTGCATTATTACACACGCAATCTGCACATCGTTTGCTTTCACAAGAGGTAAAAGAAAAATTGTTTCATAGTATTCAAAACGTCATTGAAAAACATGGTGGAAAAATTGAAAAACCACAGTTTGTTGCGTTATATTTAGCGAGAAAAAGATGATAAGGGATTTTTTTATAATATATTTTTCAGCAATGAATTCACATAAGGGAGGAAATTTTTGATGAGTAATTTTGAATGCAAAATGTTAACGATGTGTATGGTGCAAGATGGGGACAAAGTTTTACTAATGAATCGTCCAGATCGTTTAGGTTTTCCTGGGTACATTGCTCCTGGTGGTAAAGTCGACTTTCCAGAAAGTATTGTAGACGGAGCGATCCGGGAAGTACGTGAAGAAACAGGTTTAATCGTAAAAGACATAATCTTTAAAGGGATCACCGAGTTTTGTGAGCCAAACACAAAGTTACGTTATATGGTATTTAATTATTTGGCAACATCTTTTGAAGGAAAGCTACTTGAAGAGCCACCTGAAGGAGAGTTAGTATGGGTGGATATAAAAGATGCATTAAATTTACCGATGCAAGATTGGTTTAAAAAAAGGTTTCCGCTATTCTTTGAACAGGGAACATTTGAGTGGCATTCGGTATGGGATAAAGAACGGGATGTTGTATTAAATAGGGTGGAAAAACATTATAAAGAATCAGAGTTTCATAAAGTGTAAATGTACGTGCTTTTAACAGTTTGGACTCACAACTTGGATTCGATAGTTTAGAAGATACAAGGAAATTTGGCAGTTTAGTTATGCAGAGACGTTGAAGAATTATTTTAGAAAGGGAGCAAAAACTCATTTTTATAACCTTACCCCCTCTATTTATTTTTTGAAAAGGATATATTTCCCTGAATATCATAATACATTATAGAAAAATGTCGAGAGGGGTGTATGAGATGGGTTTCCCTCCTCAACAACAAAATAAACCTGGTATTGAATCATTAATGATACCCAGACCTATATTTGATAACCCTAATTACAAACCAGCCGGCAAGCTTATAAATAAGGTAGCGCTTATAACTGGTGGGGATAGTGGAATTGGGAGGGCGGTCGCTGTAGCCTTCGCGAAAGAGGGTGCAGACATCGCGATCTCATATTTAAATGAACATAGCGATGCAAAAGAAACGGAGTTCTATGTCAAAAAATACGGCCGTAGTTGCATTACCATTTCAGGTGATATTGGGTATGAGCAGCATTGCCAACAAGTTGTCATGCGGACGATTCAACAATTTGGTCGTATTGACATTTTGGTGAATAATGCCGGTGTATTATACATAAGAAACAGTCTGCTTGATGTAGATTCGAATCAACGAGAAAGCACCTTTCACACAAATGTTTTTTCGCAGTTTATTTTAACGAAAACTGCTTTGCCATACATGAATTCAGGGAGCTCCATAATAAATACAACATCTCTAAGTGCATATGATGGGGATCAAGATGCAATTGACTACTCGGCATCTAAAGGGATTCGAGTTAATGGTGTGGCCCCAGGGCCAATTTGGACTCCATTAATTCCATCTTCCTTACCTCCAGAATGGCTTGCGACATTTGGAGACCATGTTCCTATGAAGCGAGCCGGTCAACCGTTTGAAGTAGCGCCTGCATATGTATTTTTGGCCTCTGATGATGCATCTTACATATCCGGGCAAATTCTTCATGTGAATGGCGGGAGAATTGTAAACGGCTAAATAATTGCGGGAAACTATGGGAGATACCTGTTAAGTAAATTATTATTTAGTTAACAGGAGTTTTTAATAGAGCCTACATATATAGTAAAAAACGCTTGGTTTTCCAAGCGTTTTTATTTGCTATTAGCTTCTATTTTTGAAATAAAGAATAACTCGTTATTTTGTTCAATAGATTCATTTTCATAATTCGGTAGTGGACAAATAGTGCCATAGATACGCCAAGGATTATACCTGCCAATACATCAAGAGGGTAATGAACGCCAACCCAAACTCTTGAAAAAGCAATACAAATTCCAAAAATGACCCACATAAATGTCTTTCCTCTACTACAAAGCCAGATTGTTACAGTAATGACTAAAGCAGCTGTAGCATGATCACTTGGGAAAGAAGAATTTGCAGCGTGATCAACCAATTGTTTAATGTGATGGGAAACGAATGGTCGATCGCGATAGAAAAATAATTCAATCACTCGATTCATAGTAAATGCTAAGGAACAGGCGAATAAAGCTTGAAAAACCGGCACTCTATTTTCTTTATTTGTAATCCATAAAATGAATAAAGCAACAATCAATATGTACTGGGCATACTCAGCGAAAAAAATCATCATTTTATCTAGGAAAGAGTATTTGTAAACATACGAGTTGATCCACTGAAAGATTTCATAATCGATAGAATTTAAAACCATTGACTAAAAACACATCCTAACATTGAATAAAGCATTTCTCTATTTTTACATAATATCAATTACTGAATAGTGTTTAAAGGACTGATTGTAAAAATAAATGACATATGAGTCCTAATTTTTACAGCAAATAAAAAGAAATATACATTTGTTAGTGTGTAGGAGACTTACTCTCCATTTTAAAATTTCATGTAACGTATTAAAAAGGATAAATTTTATATTTCTAGAATAAAAAAGTAAGAAACTATAAGCAATTTTTTAGGGGAAGTAGAGAATGAACCAAATGATAAATTCCATTTCTCTAACAGGAAATTGGGAGCTAGACATTCAACATATGCTAGAACAATATAATAAACCTCACACTTATGAGCACTCTGTTAGGGTTGCAAATGAAGCGAAAAGAATTAACAAGAGATTTGGATTAGATGAAGAAGAAGCAGTGATTGCTGGCTATCTCCATGATATTAGTGCTATTATTCCAAATGATGAACGTATCGAAGTAGCAGAGAAAATGCAAATTGAAGTGTTACAAGAAGAAAGAATATTTCCGATGATTATTCATCAAAAACTATCCAAAAGAATTGCACAAGATTTTTTTGAAGTGGAAAACGAAACGATATTAGATGCAATTAGCTGTCATACAACATTAAGAAAAAATGCAACACCTTTAGATATGGTGTTATTTGTTGCAGATAAAATTGAATGGGACCAAAGTGGAACACCTCCATATATTACAGAAATTAAAGAAGCGTTAGAATTATCATTAGAACACGCTTGTTTTGCTTATATTTCATACTTATGGGAGCGAAAACAGAATTTAAAAGTTGTTCATCCATGGTTACAGGATTCTTATTTTGATCTAAAAGAGAAACTAGGAGTTGAGTAAACAATGTTATGTATTCCTTCATCTTTCAAAACAACTATCCAAGATGTTCACCAAGAACGAGGACAGAAATGGGTTGAAAATCTTCCAAATACGATTCAAGAACTGGAAGTTAAATTATCGTTACAATTCATTCGGACGTTCCCAAATCTTTCTTATAACTATGTTAGTTTAGCTCGAAAGGAAAATGGACAAGAGGTTGTATTAAAACTCGGTGTACCTTGCGAGGAATTGAACAATGAAATCGAAGCGCTTCGTTATTTTCAAGGAGAAGGGGTGGTGACACTACTTGATTCAGATGCTGACTATGGATTCTTACTATTAGAATATATAAAACCAGGTATGTCACTTGCACATATAGACAATGAAGAAAAAGCAACGACTATTATAGGACAAACGATGAAAAAACTTTGGAAACCAGTTCCTGCTCAGCATACATTCCCTTCTATTGAACAATGGTCAAATGGATTGCAGCGAATACGAGTACATTTTGATGGTGATACAGGACCTTTTCCAAAAGATCTTGTCGATAAAGCAGAAGATTTATTTCCGCAATTAATTAAAACAATTTCCAAACCGCTTTTGCTTCATGGTGATTTACATCATGACAACGTGTTATGTATGGGAGAGGAGCAATGGCTTGCAATTGATCCAAAGGGAGTTATCGGTGAAGCAGAATATGAAACTATTGCGTATTTAAGAAATCACTTATTCAATAAAACAAATCCCAAGCAGATATTAGCAAATCGTGTGCAACAATTGGCAGAGAAACTTCAACTCGACAAAGAAAGAATCATCGCGTGGGGATTATCTCACTGTATCCTTTCATCTTGGTGGTACTTTGAAAGTCATGGACGAATACATAAAGAAACAATGGCTTGTGCTCGCTGGTTTGATGAATTAAGGGTTAGTTTGAAATAAAAATAGAACTTTAAAAAATGAGGAGTGATTTTCGGTGAGCAATGTTGAGATAAGGAGACCTCGCATTGAGGACATGGAAGACATAAATCAATCTTTTGAATGGGAAGATTAGAAGCAATATCTGCTTCATGAATTCCTAAAGTATTGGCGATTATATGTTTACTTATTAACGGTGAAATGAATTTAGGAGAGCTTTGTTTCATTTTTACAAGTACTTGATTTTTAATGATTTCAATAACAACTTCACGTAGTCCATTTTGCGTTTCAATTTGATATATACTCTGTTTATAAGGATCAATTTTCTTGGCGTTCACTAATGCGATACACGCTGCTATTGTTGGATGTCCAGCAAGCGATACTTCTTTATGAGGAGTAAAATAACGAAATAGAAAGTCCGCATTATCAGATGGATAGACAAATACTGTTTCCACAAGATTTATCTGCTTTGCGATGTTTTGTAAAGTATGATTTTCTAAACCGCTAGGATCAAAAAAAACAGCAGCAGGATTTCCAGTTAAATTTTCACCAGAGAAGCTATTAATTACTAAGAATTCTTTTTCCAATTTAATTCAACACCTCCAATAATTAGTGTACATACACTAATTTTAATATAAACCAATTTTTAATTTGATGGTCTTTTTTTTGTGAGATAGGTCATGTTGAAAAGGAAAAAGAAGGTTATTGATTACAAAAAGCGAAGTAAATGATTGTGTATATCATTAGTCTCTATGAAAAAAGTTACATTATGATATTAAAAATACATAATTATATTATCGTTAACTATATTTAAGAAAAAATAGTAGGAAAGGACATCGATCTATGAAGCGGATTGCTATTGTGGCGGCATGGGAGCCAGAGCTTACATATTTACATAAATATTACCCAAGCTATAAAAAAGAAAAACGAGCAGCTTGGGAATTTCATTTTCATAATCTGAGCGGTGTTGAATTGATTTCTGTTATAACTGGAGTCGGAAAGGTACAATGTACAAGTTGTGTTCAGCTTCTGATTAGTGAATTTCAACCAAAAGAGCTATTTATGACAGGGATTTGCGGAAGTTTATCAAACAAGTTGAAAAACGGTGATATTGTTGTCGCTACTAAAGTTATGCAACATGATGTAACAGGGGCAGGAATGGAAACGGATCCGTTTGATTTATATACAGGAAGAGCAGCAAGTATTCATCCTTCAAAACAGTTGATTAAAGAAATGAAAAAGTTGCAATTCGTTTATCCTTCTCATTATGGTACTGTTGTTTCAGGTGACCAGCGTATTCGTAGTTCAGAAACGAGAGAATTACTTCAGACAGTATACGGAGCGCTTGCAGTAGATCAAGAAATTGCAGCATTTTCTTACGTTTGTTATGTGAATGAAAAACCGTTTCTTTGTTTAAAAGCCGCTTCAGATCAAGCGGATGATAAAACAGTCGAAGAACAAAGAGTGTTTAAAATGTTAGCTTGTGAGAAAGCATGCGAATATATGATTGCATTTTTACTGCGTGTCTCAAAAGAAATGAAAGTGTAGAGATTTCACTTCCGGTATTCCAACTGTTTGTTAATAGCTTTTTTAGAAAAGGCATTTTAGGTGATGGAGATGAACAACGGTATAAAAATAGCTGGAATAATTGTAGTTTTTGTAATGATTTTTATGGTTACTTTAATGTGGAAGGCAAATACAAGTAATGAGTTAAACCAATCTATAACAAAAATAGATAATAATGCGGTTTCTAATAGAATAGATGGCTATATTTTACTAAAGGGAGATACTGTGTTTTTCATTGAAGAGAAACATATAAAAGATGATTACGATAGAAAAAACTTAGAAGAGAGATTAAAAAGGAGAATTCCTGCTGACGCTATTTTACACTTTAATTATCTAAATATAGAAAAGGAATTACAAACAGGTGACAAAGTTAGAATAGAATGTAGTGAAATACTTGAATCTTATCCTGCGAAGGTACGGGTTACAAAGCTGGAAAAAATTCAGGATTAAAAGCGAGAAATATTTTACTCAACATTTGAGAATGTAGATGTAGCTTTGAAATAAAGTTTGATAAAATGGTTTACTTAGTAAAATGGAGGAGTGTATTGTGGCTAAGAGTTTATTAGAAATGTCACTTGAAGAATTGTGGGAACTGTTTCCAATAATATTGAAAGAACATAATCCAATATGGAAAGATTGGTATTTACAAGAAGAAAAACTATTTAACAATATAATCGGTAATCAATATATCGAACGAATACATCACATAGGAAGTACTTCTGTTAACGGATTATTAGCAAAGCCAACGATTGATATATTGCTTGAAATAACTAAGGACTGTAATTTGAAACTTTTAGTGAATGCACTAGAAAAAAACGGATATATCTTAGAAAAGCAACCACAAAAACCAGCGCCTCATATGATGTTTATGAAAGGTTATACAGAGAGAGGATTTGCTGAAAAAGTATTTCATCTTCATGTTAGGTATATGGGGAACTGGAATGAATTGTATTTTAGAGATTTTTTACAATTACATAAAGATGTTGCCCAAGAATATGGTAACTTAAAAATGAGCTTAATAGATAAATATAAACATGACAGAGACGGATATATGAAAGCAAAAACAGAATTTGTTAACAAATATACTAAAATTGCAAAAATGGAATTTGAAAATAAATACAATCAGAACTAATGTTATGAGATGTTTTTTCTCAAATTCTTTCCAAAGTTACTGTATTTTTTGTAGAATATAGATAAAAACTCAGTTATCAATTAAAAGAAAGAATGAGGAATATATGCAACTTATCCAATGTACAAAAAAATTAGCCGATGAAATGAAAATAAAAGTTCAAAAGGTAGATGCTGCTGATTTCAATCCGCTATATTGTTGGCATGCGAATCTTTTTAAGATTGGCCGAAAAAAATGTGTAATGTTTATGAATAATGTTACAAGGTATCACTTTGTTGTTTATGGTGTACTAAAGAAGGATTTAGAAAACTTACACCTTGTATTTAAGAAGAATTTAACAACAAATTTATTATTAGATGGCGTTGATCCTGAAATAATTGAACAATACTTAAATCAAGATTCAACTGTACAATATGCAGCAACAAATAATCGTAGTATTATTTCACAAATAAATGAGTCTATTTTCGCTGTAGATCATTATTTTTATTATGAGTTAGTAGAAAAGAAGGAAGAGTTTATAGATTTAGCAGCAATGAATCAATGGCTGAACGAGCAAATTATGCTGAAGTTACCGAAGTATCCAGTGGAAATGATGAGAGAGGCGCTTATTGAAAGAGAGTAGTTATCCTATAAATTTGCAATACATTCAAAGTAGAGTACACGGAAAGAGACTGATGTAGAATATATTCACTGCAATAATTGATTGTTTTCACAAAATATTTAGGTCTTTCCTAACCATAAACTATTATTTGAATCTTTTTAAAAATAATACTTTAGTCTTTTTGAATTGAAATGCATTATAATGGATAGGACAGATTCTAGGTAAAGAGGTTATAGAAATGGATAAAGTATACAACGATTTATTAAATATATTAGATGATAATAAAGTTAAAAAAGATGAGCCGTTAAAACGATATACTTTCACTAAGACGGGTGGAAATGCAGATTACTTTGTTTTACCTACTACGTATCAAGAGGTACAAGATGTAGTAAAATATGCAAATCAAAATGATGTTGATTTTACTATTTTAGGTAATGGTTCAAATTTAATTATTAAAGATGGCGGCATAAGAGGGATTGTTCTGAATTTAACCAAGTTAACTGATATTTTATTAAAAGATAATAAGGTTATTGTTCAAAGCGGAGCAACTATTATTGATACTTCTAAATTTGCACTTGAAAATCATCTAACTGGATTAGAATTTGCTTGTGGCATTCCAGGAACAGTTGGCGGAGCAGTATATATGAATGCAGGAGCATATGGTGGCGAAGTATCACACGTTATTGAAAGTGTGTTAGTTCTAACTAGAGATGGCGAAATTCTTAATCTAAATAAAAATGATTTAGAATTAGAATACAGAAACAGTTCCATTTCTAGAGAAGGGTACCTTGTGTTAGAAGCGACATTTGCTTTACAAGAAGGAGATTACAATAAAATCAAAGAACAAATGGATGAATTGACATTTTTACGTGAATCAAAACAGCCATTAGAATATCCTTCTTGTGGAAGTGTTTTTAAACGTCCTCCAGGTATGTTTGCGGGTAAGTTAATTCAAGATAGCGGGTTGCAAGGTAAACAAATAGGTGGTGTCCAAGTATCTACGAAGCATGCTGGATTTATGGTGAATGTAGGTGGAGGTACAGCGAGTGATTATGTAAAACTTATCAGATATGTGCAAGAAACGGTAAAATCTAAATTTAACGTAGAATTAGAAACAGAAGTGAAAATTATTGGAGAAGAAGTAAAGTCTTAATAGTAAGAACCACTTGAGATGTTTGTGTCAATGCGTGAAATATACAAAAAGGCTAGTTATATACTAAATAAGTACGTAAGAAGTTTGAACAAAATGGACAGTTTTAATTGGGATAACTAGCTACAGAGGAGCAAGAAGAGAGATATGAATGTATATCTCTTTTCTTTATATACAATAGATCAGTAAGCGTCAAACTCTGTGCTCCTCTTCAAAACCTTCTTCGATAATAGTCATTCGATGCAAAAGCTCCGAGCGTAAAAAGCATTAAAGCAAAAGAAATCAGAAACTTAATGACTGCAAATGAAATTATAACTGTAATCATCAATAGCTTTAAAATTACCCTAAGAATCAACTTAATAAACTTTAAAATAATCATAAATAATCGCTCCTTTATAGCTCAGTATCATGACTTTTTTCTTTTTCTAATCTTCATTATTTTTAGTACTGCGATTTTTCTTTCAACCACATTTTTTAATGCTTTTTCGATTATTTTTAATCTCTTGTATTAACAAATTTATTAACATAAATTAATACACAAACTACAAGTAATAGTTCACAAATTCTAGTAATTAGACTAATAGTAGGGTTGAAATCAAGACCGAAAATAATGTGAATTAGTGTATATATCCCAAATATTAAAATCGCATTTCGCAAAAATCCCTTCATTTTACCCTCATCTAATTCAAACAATTATAGTAAAAATGTAACAATTGCTCTTGCTACAATATCAGCTAACCAAGCAGGACATCCCATTTTTAAGCTGCTTATATAAACCATCTGTTATCGTTCCTTCAAAATTAATAACAACGTTCAAAGTTTTCATAACAGCTTCATAAGCTAAATATGCTTTTACTGTTTTGCCGCTATTTTAGCAGCAATTCCTTCCTTTACATTGAATGCAAGAGGTGCTGAAACTCCAAATAAAAATGTTCCTGCTAAAACACTACTACTAATTTTTTCTTATTTTCCACCCGGAAATTACTCTATCCTACTTTATTATTCCATGCCTACTTATAATATACTGAAAGTTTAGAGTTTTGTAAATATTATGAAGTTAATCGAAATATTGTAAACTATAAAATCCACTTTGAGTTCTCGACATATAAATTTTTGGTAACTACTCAGCTACTTTGTAAAAAAGGAAGAAAAGCATTTTTTTAGATGGTAGAGAGGGACTAGCGATGCATAGAAGCAGTCAGGGCCTTTTCCTGCCACACGCAACGTTTAAAACAAAGAATGGCAGCGAGAGGTGTAGGTCCATTTTTACCTTCATGGCAGCAATTATAAGTAAGCGTATTTTCGCTGGAATTATACCCCTTCCTAAACTTTTAAATGCAATGTATGGCTGAGTAGTTACAATTTTTGTATCTTATCATATCCTTTTATTGTAAAATCTATTTAGATAGGAGGAATATATATGAAGTTTGAAGATAACAGAGTACTAGGAATTCAGCTTGGTTCTTTACTAATCACAGAGGATCATAGATATTTAGTGATTAAGAAAAATGATCATTATTCTCTGCTTAATGTGGAAACGATGGAGTGCTGCATATTAGAAGTCGCTTTGGAACATATTGAAGAAGTGTTGGCAGAGGATTTGCAGGAAACAGTAAAACAAATTATTCCTGCTGGGCATTTGAAACTTGTTGCGAAGAATATCGTATGAAAGGATGTCTTACGTATGGATAATACTGAATATTTCGTTATTAATAATTTGGAAACGTTGCAAAAACAATTTATAGATTTATTAGAAACAGAGATTCAATGTAGCGAAGAACTTGAAAATTGGTTGAAAAGGAAGTCGCGTCTTTTAGATGAAGTGGAAGAACAACTTAAACAACATTATATTCAATTTCAATGTAACACTGATAACCAGCAAGTGAAAGAAACTTCTGACTTCGATCAAAAGCATGTGCAACCATTAGTGAAACGATATAAAAGTTTACTAGACAATAAGTACTACGAATCTCCATTTCGTTTGCAGCTAGATCCTAACTTTTACGGTTTATTGAATAAAAAAGTAGAAAGTGCAATTCATTTGTTCAATGCGAGAAATATAGATTTAGAAATTGCCGAAGATGAGTTAGTAACAAAATATTTCGAGATTACAGGTAACTTAACGGTAATGTGGGAAGATGAAGAAAAGTCGTTAAGCGACATGCAGGTGTATCTTCAAAATCCTGAACGTACGGTTAGACAAAATGCAATGACTCTTATTCATGAAAGTATGTTATCGGTTGAAGAGGATCTTCAGATTATTATGGATAAGTTAATTGCGTTGCGACATCAAAAAGCTCAAAATGTAGGCTTGCAAAATTATCGTGATTATATGTTTAAAAAGTATGAACGGTTTGATTATACAGCAGCGGATTGTTTTGATTTAGCAGAAGCAATGCGTCAATATGTTGTTCCTTTACAGAAGAAGCTTCAAGAAAAACAGCAAAAACTTTTAGGATTACATACTTTTAGACCTTGGGATATGAGAGCAGTTCCAATAAACGACAAGCCTTTACAACCAGTACAAAATGTCGACGAGTTAGTAAAAGGTACTTTTCATATTTTAGAAAATGTTGATTCTCGTTTTTCGGCATTACTACATGATATGAAAGAAAAGAATCTCTTAGATTTAGAGAGTCGTAAAGGAAAAGCTCCGGGTGGTTTTTGTGAATTCTTACCTACTTCTAAACAATCGTTTATATTTATGAATTGTTGTAACACACAAGACGATGTCGTGGTTCTGTTACATGAAATGGGTCATTGTATACATAATGAACTTATGAAAGACATTGAACTAGGGCCATATCGAAATATCCCAATGGAATCAGCAGAACTTGCCAGCATGACAATGGAACTTCTAACGATGGAGTATTGGAATACATTTTATCCAAGTGGGGAAGATTTCAAAAGGGCAAAGCGTGAGCAACTCCGATTGATAATACAATACTTGCCTATAATTACTGTAGTCGATCAATTCCAACATTGGATGTACGAAAATCCAAACCATACACATGCCGAAAGAAAAGAAAAATTTAAAGAACTAGCAAGAACATATGACTCTAACTTTGTGAATTGGGAAGGGTATGAAAGTTGGTTAGAGACAAAGTGGTTGTCTATTTTACATATTTTCGAAGCTCCTTTTTACTATATCGAGTACGCAATTGCACAAATAGGCGCACTGCAGATGTATAAGCAGTATAAAGAAAGTCCAAAACAAACTTTAATCAATTATAAAGGAGCGCTATCTTTAGGAAGTGCAAAATCAGTAAAAGAAGTGTATGAGGCGGCAGGCATTCGTTTTGATTTTTCGGCACAAACAATTAAAGAGTTGCTGGAATTTGTGGAGAAAGAGTTGGAGTTATTAGAGGAAAAGTAATAATGTATTGAGATTTTAATTTACAATAAATGTTATATTATTAACTAATAAAGGAAGAACGTAATGTACTCTATAGGAAAATTTTCGAAAATATGTAATGTCCCTGTTAAAACATTACGCTATTATGATGATATTGGTTTACTAACACCTTCATACATAGATCCTATAACAAATTATCGGTATTACGATTATGAAAAAATTCAGGTCATGAAAAAAATTATACTTTTTAAAAATTTTCAATTCCCATTAACTACTATTAAGGAATTAATTGAAAGCGCTAATCAATTGCAATGGACAAGCGTATTAGAGCATAAAATTTGTGACCTTGAATGTCAAAAAGAGCAAATTTCTAAACAAATAGAAGAAATGAAAATGTTAAAAATGCAAATAGAAAAAGAAACTTCTATAATCCCAGGACCTGTTTTATCTAGCTGTTATATTGAAAAGCGAAAGGAAATAACAGTCTATGCTATTCGTGAGAAAATAAAGATAAAATTTATAGATCAATTCGTTAAAAGTTTATTTGATCGAGTTTATGCTTTTAATCTTGTAGTTAACGGAAAGTTAATGTCCACCTTTCACGAAAGAGATTTGAATCAAAAAGAGGCAGATGTAGAACTACTTCTGCCAGTAAAAGATGCAAACAAGATAGATGGATGTAAAATTTTGGCTAGTGGTATATACGCGTGCGCGACAGTTAAAGGTTCTTATTCAGAATTGGATGTAGGATATAAAATGTTGGAAAGTTGGATAAGAGAACAGAATCTAACCCAGATAGGAAAAGGGATAGAGATTTATGAAAAAGGACTTGTTCCGTCCAATTCTAATATAAGAGATATAAGGCCAAATTTAAACAGACATCCTTCAGAATTTATCACCAAAATATGTATACCAGTTAACAAGAATTAGAGTTAACTAGCAATTTTTTTACAAAAACAGGGTAAACCCTCCAGTTAATGGAGGGTTTATTATTTATATATACAAAGAAATGCACAATGGAGGGATTTATTATGTATCATCCGAGATTAAAAGGAAATGCTTATGAAGCTGGAAAGCATTATGCAGAAATCCTTTATAAAAATGGATTTCGATTTCCAAAGGTAACTAAAGAAAAATTAAAATTTGGAGAGGCATGCAAACCTATACTTACTGAATTTGATCCTAATGTTGTGAAGGAAATACAAGGATTTGCTGAGGGCTGCCATTCTTCTTTTGAAGAGATCAGTTCTTTTCTGTTAAGTATAGGAGTGTTTGAATTGAATGGTCAATGTAGTTGTAAACGCTAAAATAAAATTGACAGTTTTCGCTAAGAAACCTTTTACACTTTAGCTCATTAAAACCAATTTTCTAGTAAACTGAAAGTATCTGTTTATTGGAGGTTGGGGATTTGGAGGAGAAGTTAATGCTATACTTGAAAATTCGTCAATTACATGAGAAGAAATTTAAAGTTGCACAAATTGCAGAAGAGCTAAAAATCTCACGAC
>NZ_KB910941.1 GCF_000383235.1 Bacillus sp. 123MFChir2 | reverse complement strand
TAAAACAATTGGATGAATCGACGGTCTTCCATTGTTTGCGCAATAATAAGGACGTAATTTTTCTTCAATAAAATGAAAATCGATTGTTGCCTCAATGGCACGAAGGAAATGGTCTTGCGGAACTAACTCTTCTACAGAAATTGTTACGCGCTCATCACGATGATTTTTCAGCGCTCCCATCATGGGGCATCGCTCCTTTGCATCTTTTTTATCAGTGTTGACAGATGAAAAGATGTTCAGACACAAAAACAGGCTGTGGAGAAGGCTTTCTCCACAGCCTGAAGAACCGATTCAACACATTGAATCGGTTCTTCCCTATTAGCTATTCACTAGCTCAGTTGCTAATTTTTTTTTTAATTTCTCAAGCATATCTGCTGTCATTTTGTCTAAATCGTAGTCTGCTTTGAAGCCCCACTCTTCTTTTGCTGCTGTTGCATCAATTGAGTTTGGCCAGCTATCTGCGATTGTTTGACGAGCTGGATCAACCGCGTAATCCATCGTGAATGTTGGAATGTGTTTACGAATAGATGCCGCAATTTGTTCTGGCTCGAAGCTCATTGCTGTAATGTTAAATGCATTGCGGTGTTTTAACTTACTTGGATCTGCTTCCATTAACGAAATGATCGCTTGCAATGCATCTGGCATGTACATCATATCCATGTATGTTCCTTCTGCAATGTAAGAAGTGTACGCACCTTTTTTAATTGCTTCATAGTAAATTTCAACTGCATAGTCAGTTGTTCCCCCTCCAGGAGGTGCAACGTATGAAATTAAGCCAGGGAAGCGAACACCGCGCGTATCTACACCAAACTTTTGATAGTAATAATCACATAATAGCTCTCCAGCTACTTTGTTTACCCCATACATCGTAGTTGGACGCTGAATGGTGTCTTGCGGCGTATTATCTTTTGGCGTTGTTGGGCCGAATGCACCAATTGAGCTTGGCGTGAAAAACTTACAGTTTAACTCACGTGCCGCTTCTAACGCGTTTACAAGACCGCCCATGTTTAAGTTCCAAGCAAATAGCGGATTTTTTTCTGCCGTTGCAGAAAGTAATGCTGCTAAATGAATGATTGTATCCACTTCATTACGTTTTGCAATATCATGTAATTTTTGACCATCCGTTACATCTAAAATTTCAAATGGGCCAGATTTTACAACTTCGCTATCTGTTTCACGAATATCTGTTGCAACAACGTTTGATGCACCGTATACATCACGAAGTTTCGTTACAAGTTCAGAACCAATTTGACCTAAAGAACCGGTTACTAGAATTTTTTTCATTTTCCCCACTCCTCATTAGCAAGCTTTCATAGATGTAAATGCCTTAAATAATACCCATTTCTTTTCCAACTTTTTCGTACGTGCGAATTGCTTCATCAAGCATTTCTTTCGTATGTGCTGCTGTTGGCATATTACGAACACGTCCTGTTCCTTTTGCTACAGTTGGGAACACAATTGACTTTGCGTATACGCCCTCTTCGTTTAGACGTTGGCTAAATTGTTGTGTTACTACTTCATCACCAATAATACACGGTGTAATTGGTGTTTCACTTTCACCAATGTTAAAACCAAGCTCTTTTAAGCCTTGTTTCAAATAACGACCATTTTCCCATAAACGGTCATGCAGCTCAGTGCTTTCCATTAAAATTTCAATTGATCTCATACAAGCCGCTGCATCAGCTGGTGTTAACGCTGTTGAGAACAAGAATGGACGAGAGCGAACTTTTAACCAATCGATTAAGTTTTTCTTACCAGCAACATATCCACCGATTACACCAATCGCCTTCGATAATGTTCCAATTTGGAAATCTACTTTATCAGATAGTCCAAAATGTTTTACTGTACCAGCACCTTTTCCAAGTACACCAGAACCGTGTGCATCATCAACATACGTCATTAAATCTAGCTCTTCTGCAATTTCAACGATTTCTGGTAGTTTTGCTATGTCGCCATCCATTGAGAATACGCCATCTGTAATAACCATTAATTTATTGTAAAGACCTGATTCTTTCGCTTCGATTGCTTTTTTACGCAAGTCTTCCATATCAGAATGTTTATAAACGATAATTTTTGCTCTTGATAAACGGCTACCATCAATAATAGATGCATGGTTTAATTCATCTGAAAGAATCGCGTCATTTTTATCCATAACAGCTGAAATCGCTGCCATATTACAATTAAATCCAGATTGATATGCAATTGCTGCTTCAGTATGTTTAAACTTTGCAATTGTTTCTTCTAATTTAATGTGCAAATCAAGTGTACCGTTAATTGTACGAACAGCCCCTGCACCAACACCATATTTATGAATCGCGCCGATTGCTGCTTCTTTTAAACGCTCATCTGTTGCTAACCCAAGATAGTTATTTGAAGATAAGTTAATATATTCTTTTCCGCCAATTGTAATGATTGGTCCATTCGAACTTTCAAGCGGATCAATAACGTTATAAAGCCCCTTTGATTTTAAATCCTCTAGGTTTTCTACTAAAAAATTGTCAAGTGTTTTGCTAGACATCGTGAAACCTCCCTATCGTTCATATAAAGAAAGTATTTTCCTATATAAATCCTAATTAAAAAGGACATAAAAGCCTTTTTCTACCACATGCGAATTAAAAGCAAGTGCAGCAATCTTTATGTCAAAAAATTAAAATGGATTCATAATAATACCTCTTTACAAGCTTAACACGTTTCAAAAATTTATTATAGGAAAATAGTTTAAAGTAAACGCTTTCATTTATTGATTATATCTTATATAATGTCGGAAATCTATTATTATTATTTAGATTTTGGTAGAATAAAAAAAACGTTTTCAAGGAGAGGATACAATGTCTTATACAGAATCTGATGTTTACAATGAGTCCTTATTTTTTGAACAATATATGAAACGCAGGCATCGCACTGATAGCCCAAACGATTCGATCGAAAAGCCTGCTCTCTTACAATTACTTGGCCATATAAAAGATAAAAGTATTCTTGATCTTGGCTGCGGTGATGCACAATTTGGAGTAGAGCTACTACAGAAAGGTTGTCACTCTTATACCGGCATTGAAGGCTCTCATCGTATGCATGAAGAAGCTCAGAAACAATTACAACATACAAATGGAATTGTTCACCTTTTAAACCTCAAAGACTATACATACCCATCTTCTACTTTTGATATCGTTACATCTAGACTTGTCCTTCACTATATTGAACATATTGATGATACTTTCAAACAAATTTTTCAAACGTTAAAACCTGGGGGGACTTTCGCTTTTAGTGTTCAACACCCCGTTATCACCTCTGCATTCGAAAGCTTGCAAACTACTGGAAAACGAACAAGTTGGCTTGTTGATGACTATTTTCAAACTGGCAAACGCGTTGAGCCATGGATTAATGAAGAAGTGATTAAATACCACCGAACAATTGAACAATACTTCCTATCTTTACAAAAAGCTGGTTTTACGATTACTAGTTTACGCGAAGCAACACCAGAGTTGCAGCACTTTCAAAGTGAGGAAGAATATAACCGCAGACTGCGCATTCCTTTGTTTCTATTATTTTCGTGTACAAAGTAAAAAGGCGATGAATCATCATCGCCTTTTTACTTTTCCTTTTAATTAATCGCTTGCGGAAGTATACGTCTTCCCTTTCCTTGCGGGATACAAAGCGGTGTACCGAATAACGGATCTGTAATAATTTCACACTTCATACGAAAAACATCACGTACAAGTTTATCATTAATAATATCTTCTGGTTTGCCTTGTGCATAAATTTGTTTATCACGAATTGCTACAATATGATCTGCATAACGACAAGCTAAATTTAAATCATGAAGCACCATTACGATTGTGCGTTGCTCATTCTCATTTAACTCAAATAATAAATCAAGCACTTCAATTTGATGGGTCATATCTAAATATGTTGTTGGCTCGTCTAATAAAATGATATCTGTATCCTGAGCAAGTGTCATTGCAATCCATGCACGCTGACGTTGTCCACCAGACAATGCATGAACATCTCGTTCTGCAAATTCGGTCATTCCCGTTGCAGTTAATGCTTTCCATACCATTTCTTCATCTTGCTTTGACCATTGTTTTAACCATGTTTGATATGGATAACGTCCTTGCTTAACAAGCTGAAGAACAGTTACCCCTTCTGGCGCTTGTGGACCTTGTGGTAAAATTGCAAGCTGACGAGCAATTTGCTTCGTTTGCATATTTTGGATAACTTGATTTCCTAATAAAATATCTCCAGATGCAGGTTTTAATAACCGTGCAAGCGAACGTAATAAAGTAGATTTTCCACAGCCATTTGAACCTATAAAAATGGAAATTTTTCCTTTTGGAATTTCTAAATCTAATTCATCTATAATAATTGTTTCACCATAAGACAACGTTAATGATTTTGTTTCTAATGCTTTTTGCATGTTTATCTTCCTTTACTCCGTTTTTTTTATAGATAGTAAATCATCTATGTATATTTTTCTTTACCTTTATGAATTTCGACTTTTATAAAGTAAATAAATAAAATATGGAGCACCGATTGCTGATGTAAATACACCTGCTGGTACTTCAAGCGGAGCAAAGACTGTGCGCCCAATTAAATCTGCAGCAAGTACTAAAATCGCACCTACAACAGCTGCTACTGGAATTAACGCACCATATAAAGAACCTACTAACCTTCTTGAAATATGTGGTGCCATTAAACCAACAAATCCGATTCCACCTGCAAAGGCAACCGCTCCTCCAATTAACGCTGTACTAAGGAGCAAGAGGAAAAGACGTGATTTCGTTAAACGAATACCAAGTCCGGCAGCAATATCATCACCAAGTTCTTGTGCATTTAAATGTCTCGCAGCTATAAATGCAACCACTGTTAAAATAAGAACCCAAGGTGCTAACACCCCTACGTTTTGCCAGGAAGCTCCGTAAACAGTACCGGTAATCCACACATTGGCTTGGCTCGCTTGGTAGATTGGTGCTAGCAACATAAATAATGTTGTCGCTGCCTTCGTTAGTGCCCAAAATCCAACACCAATCAAAACAAGACTAATCGGCGATAATCCATCATTTCTCCACGCAAATAAATATACAAAAACTGCAACGATGGTTGCCCCAATAAAGGCCGCCAACGGCATATAATGGATGCTTACTGTTAATGCATTGTTTTTATCACTAAATATAGCTAGGAATAATACAACTGCTACACTTGCCCCGCCCGTAATGCCAATAATATCAGGAGATGCAAGCGGATTTCGAACGAGCCCTTGTAAAATACATCCGGCTACAGCAAGAGCTATTCCTACAAGAATTGCAATGAGAATACGTGGCATACGAAACTTATTTACAACCATACTAGACATTGCATCACCGTTTCCAATAATTGCTTGCCATACATCATATGGAGCTACTTTCATCTCTCCCATACCCGCACTTGCAAAAAATAATCCGATTAAAACAACTAATAAACCTAACAAGACGAAACAAGCTCGTTTATACATTAAAAACGAGAGACCATCTTTTCCTATACGAAACGGAATGTACTTCTTCATTTGCTAAGTCCTCTCTTACGTGCTATATAAATAAAGAATGGTGCACCAATAAATGCTGTCATAACCCCTACTGGTACTTCTTGTGGCATAATCACATATCTCGCAGCAATATCTGCAAGTAATAACAAAATGGCACCTAACAATCCACTATACGGAACTCTCCAACGATGATCTACACCGACAAGAGCTTTTGCGAAATGAGGGATAATAATTCCAACAAATCCAATTGGTCCTGCAACAGCAACCGATCCACCTGACAATAAAACAACAATAAGCAGTACAAATGCCTTCATCATCACTGTTCGTTGTCCTAGCCCTTTCGCTACATCTTCTCCCATCATTAGCGTGTTCACTTTCCCTGCCATCAAGAGAGAGGCAATCCAACCAACTAATAAATAAGGAAATACGGATTGTAATACTTCTAACTTTCTCCCTTGTACAGAACCAGCAAGCCAGAACAACACTTCTTCTAACGCTTTTTCATTTAATACAAGCAGTCCCTGTGTTAAAGAAGAGAATAAGGCACTTATCGCTACCCCTGCCAATGTTAACTTAAGGGGAGTTGTCCCTTCTTTTCCTAAAGAACTAGAAGCAAATACAAGCGCGGCAGCAACTGCTGCACCTAAAAAGGCAATCCACGTAAATGCTGACAAAGATGAAGTCGAAAAAACAACAATCGCTACAACTATGAAAAAGGCAGCACCTGAGTTTAATCCGATAAAATCCGGAGCAGCGAGTGGATTTTTTGTTAAAGTTTGCATAAGGCAACCAGCAATGGCTAAACTAGCCCCGACACTAGCGGCAATAAGCGCCCGAGGTAAACGTACATTTTGAATAATAATATGTTCATTCGAACCATTGAAATGGAAAAAAGCATCCAATGCTAATCTCCCACTTGTATTTGTATATCCCAAAATAATACTCCCCCAAATACAAGTAATAACTGCAATGATTCCAACAAATAATCCAACCCATTTTGCTTGATTTGTTTTTAATAACATGTAACGTTTCTCCTTTAATACATAATGATACGTTGTTAGTGTATTGTAACTTAATTCGCAGCATCAATGATAGTAATAATTATTTTCAATTGCACCTATTGACAATCTATTTATAACCCCTTAATATCAACTTTGTTAATTGAAAAATATTCTCAATATCTAGGAGGATACATAATGAATTTCATCAAACAAAAATCATTTGCATTATTTGTATTCGTGTTGTCCTTTACCCTTCTTTTAGGGGCATGTGGGAAATCAGATAACAAAGCTGAGCCTAAAAAAGAAGAAAAGAAAGAAATGATTACTGTAGAACACGTAATGGGTAAAACAGAAGTTCCTGCTAATCCAAAGCGTGTCGTTGTTTTAACAAATGAAGGAACAGAAGCTTTACTTACCCTTGGGGTAACACCAGTTGGTGCTGCTGAAGCACCGACCGGTAACCCATGGTATCCACATACAAAGGATAAACTAAAAAGTGTAAAAACTGTCGGTACTGAGCTTCAACCTAATGTAGAAGCAATTGCTGCTTTAAAACCCGACTTAATCATTGGTAATAAACTGCGTCACGAAAAAATATACGAGCAATTAAAAAGCATTGCTCCTACTGTTTTCTCAGAAACACTACGCGGTGAATGGAAAGATAATTTTAAGCTTTATGCAAAAGCAGTGAATAAAGAAAAAGAAGGTCAACAGGTACTAGCTGATTACGACAAGCGTATAAAAGACTTAAAAGGTAAACTTGGAGATAAAGTAAATCAAGAAATTTCTATGGTGCGTTTTATGCCTGGTGATGTTCGTATTTATCACGGAGATACATTCTCTGGTGTTATTTTAAAAGAACTTGGTTTCAAACGTCCTGGTGATCAAAACAAAGATGACTTTGCGGAACGGAATGTATCTAAAGAGCGCATTTCTGCAATGGATGGTGATATTATCTTCTACTTCACATATGATAAAGGGAACGAAAAGAAAGGTTCTGAATTAGAAAAAGAATATATCAACGATCCTTTATTCAAAAACTTAAATGCTTCCAAAAACGGTAAAGTATACAAAGTGGACGATGTCATTTGGAATACAGCTGGCGGTGTAATGGCTGCGAACTTAATGCTAGATGACATCGAAAAACGATTTGTAAAATAAAGTGAAACTTCCATCGGTAGGGTTTCTTTATTCCCCACCGATGGAAAGCCTGCTCAATCAAGCTCTTACTGTTCAAAAGTGGCGGGATAAAATATCTCAATAAAAAACAACTTCTCTTTAATAGAAGTTGTTTTTTATTTTGTATTCTTATTCAAAATATGTTATATTCAAAAAGTATCCCTTATAATAATTTTGTATATCAGAAAAGTTTACCTAGTTAAAATTTTCTGATTAGTAATTATTTTATGTGCTTTCCGAACGGAAAATATTAGGATTGAAAACGCTTAATTTCAATTTTTTAGGGGAAAAATACGATGACGGAAGATGTTTTTATAGAATTTACAAAATTTTTTATTCTATTTCCATATAATACTATTGACTTCTAAATATTTTGTAAATTAAAATGATTACATAAATATCCGTTTAACAAGATTAGGAGGAATGAAAATGGATGCAGCTGTGAAGTTAAACAAAGCTGAAGAACAACAATCACCAAAGAAACATCCTCCGGGATTATATTTGTTGTTCTTTACAGAAATGTGGGAAAGATTTAGCTACTACGGAATGCGTAGTCTTTTAGTTCTATATTTAACGACTGCAGTTGTTGGCGGTGGATTAGGGTTTGACAAGGCATCCGCTGTACAACTTTATGGTACATTTACAATGCTCGTATATTTCACGCCAATTATTGGTGGTTGGTTAACTGACCACTTTATCACAAAACGCCATGCGATTACTATTGGTGGTGTCATCATGGCAATTGGTAACTTTGTTCTTTTCTCAATGAATACATCAACCGGCCTTTATTTAGGATTAGGATTATTAATTATCGGTAATGGATTTTTCAAACCAAACATTTCAACTCTTGTAGGTTCACTTTACGGTGAAAATGATAAGCGTCGCGACTCTGCTTTCACAATTTTCTACATGGGTATTAACTTAGGCGCTTTAATTGCACCGTTACTTTGTGGTTTCTTAGCAGAAGATTTCTTCACATCAACTGTTAACGGCGTTATGGTAAAAGGATACAAATACGGCTTCTTAGTTGCTTGTATTGGTATGATTATTGGTCAAGTTCTCTTTAACTTACTAGCTAAACGTTATCTTGGTGATATCGGAACAACAGTTGTTGGTAAAAAATCAAAAGATAGCACTGCAAAAGTGATCGAGAAAAAACCTTTAACAAAACAAGAAAAGAACCGCACTTGGGCAATCGTTATTTTAACTTGCTTCGTTGTCTTCTTCTGGGCAGGCTTCGAGCAAGCAGGTAGTTCTTTAACACTTTATACAGATAAATTTGTTGATCGTACTATTTTCGGATGGGAAATGCCAACTTCTTGGTTCCAATCTGTTAACCCATTGTTTATCGTTTTATTAGCACCAGTTGTTTCAGCGTTATGGGTAAAACTTTCTAAATCAAAAAATGGTGATTTAAAAATCCCAACAAAAATGGCATTTGGTATGATTCTATTAGGAATCGGTTACCTTGTATTAACATTAGCAGTTCTAAAAACAGGTAGTGATGAAGCTCATATTGCTGCAAAAGCAAACTTACTGTTCATCGTTATCACGTATGTATTCCATACAATTGGTGAGCTATTCTTATCACCAATCGGTTTATCTATGGTAAGTGCAATTGCTCCTGTAAAGTTAGCTTCTTTATTAATGGGCGTATGGATGGCTGGTACTGGATGTGCAAACAAGCTAGCTGGTATCTTAGCAGCTTACACACAATCTTTAGGTTATTTAGAAGTATTCTCAAGCATCGGTATTATCGTTATTATATTAGGCTTAATCCTTCTTATGTTCTCTAAAAAAATTGCACATATGATGGAATAAAGAAAAAGCGGAGAAATTTCTCCGCTTTTTTTAATGCTCTCCTAATGCAGTGATGTCTACTTGTACTGTTTCATGTGGTGTTTTTATATCGTGTACATTCGCAAGCCCACTTGTCTCATCACAGCTTTCGATCCAAACAGGCATACCGTGATATGTAACGTCAATTCTACTTGATGATGATAAAATTTGTTTTACTCGCTTTAAATCCATCATTGTTCCCTCCTATTCTTTTTTATCTTGCCGTGTCTGGATGAATTCTATCCCTGCTTCTCTATGCGTTTACTTCACATGTGGCAGAAAAAAGCCATAACCGCTTCTACGCATGGCCAGTCGCTCTCGCCCAGCTAAAAGGAAGAGGGTTTTATGTAAGGTTTCTAAGTTGAATGTATATATAAATCGCGGTTATGCGTAACAAAACATGACCCACTCTCACTCTCTCCCTTTGTTTTATTCCGGCTCGTGGCAGGAAAAGGCCTTGACCGCTTCTATGCATGATCAGGTGCACTCGTCCCTCAAAAAAGAAAAGGGTTTTTTATGTTGTTTTTCAATTGATATTTATATATTTCTCCATAATCCAGTAATAAAAAATAGGTATGTACAAGTACATACCTATTTTTTACATTTTTTGAAATTTTAAGAAAATAATGTCTCTAAAATTTTATTTACTTTCTCATTATGCACTTCATAATATACTTCTAAACCACGTCTTTCAAAACGGACGACTTTATTTTGTTTTAATTTTGTTAAATGCTGTGATACTGTAGATTGTGGAATTTCTAATACTTCCTGCAATTGTGTTACATTACAAACGCCGCGCTGCATTAGTTCTATAACAAGACGAAGACGAAGCGGATGGGCTAATGCACGTAACATTTGTACATCTTCTTCTGATATACGACAATCAAATTGATTTTGATACATACTTTCCCCTCATTTTTTCTATTTATTTTATATTTATACATGTGTTATTTTTATATTTCTTATTCACTATTCCATTCTATATTCAATTACTTCCTATTAATAAAAACCACATTCCTCCTTTATATAGAGAGAAAACTCCCTTTTGATGTCTGAATATTATACTATACAGCTAAGACAAAAAGCAAAGTATCCACAAAGCATTTCCTTGCTTTCGAAAATAATTTTCTCAACCTTTTTGTTATATTTTTTGTATATCACTTTTACTATTTGGTATTCCTTGATCATTCTCCTGCTTCTTCATAAATATCTTTACAAATCATGAAAAAATAAGGTTCACCACCAAAAGACAGGGGGTAACATATAGAATCTCCCCCACTCCGAGTGGACGCTTTCCTCGCTATTTCCGCAGGAGTCGCCACTCACAGTGAAGTGTATTAAAAATGATTCATTTCAAAAAAATCAATCCATGTTACGGTGATAAACCGAGAATATATAAAGAACATATAGCATATCCTACCCGTATACACTTTTTGCTGTGCAGTAGCATTATTTATTCCAATTTTTTCATAAAATGTAGCAAAATTATTACAGTTAACGATTTACGGAACAATTACACTTTTCCACGTTGACAATAGTGCTGATGAGGACTATACTAAAAATGCAAGTTGATTGTGAATCATTTCACAAATAAATGTGAAGAAACTCACAAATTATATATAGGAGATGGCAGACTTATGAATACATGGACACAAATTTATGACCCATTACACAACATTTGGCTTTCAGCACTTGTAGCCGCAATACCAATTTTATTTTTCGTATTATGTTTAACAGTCTTTAAAATGAAAGGATACGTATCTGGATTTTATAGTGTTATTTTAGCTATCATTCTTTCTATTTTCGTCTATAAAATGCCAGCAACTATGGCTGTATCCTCCGCTGCCTTCGGTGTAGCCGCTGGATTTTATCCAATTTGTACAATTGTTATTGCAGCTATTTTTCTTTACAAACTAACTGTAAAAACTGAACAATTTAACGTAATTCGCGATAGCATTTCGAGCATTACAAGCGATCCTCGTCTTCAAGTGCTATTGATTGCTTATTCTTTCGGAGCTTTCTTAGAAGGTGCAGCAGGTTTTGGTGTACCGGTTGCTATTACAGCAGCATTACTTGTAGGTATGGGATTTGATCCATTAAAAGCAGCAGGTATTTGTTTAATTGCTAACATTGCCGGCGGTGCGATGGGTGCAATGGGTATTCCAGTTACAGTACCAGCTCAATTAACACAACTTGACGCATTAACTGTTGGTCGTCATGTAGTTGGAATTTTACCATTTATTAGTTTCGTCTTACCATTCTTACTTGTTGCAATCGTTGATGGTTTCAAAGGAATTAAAGAAACTTGGCAAGGTATTGTTGTAAGCGGTGGTTCTTTCGCTATTACTCAATTCGTTGTAACATATTTCCTTGGTGCAGAACTTACTGATATTTTCGCAGCTGTAGTCAGCATGATCGCATTAGCATTGTTCTTACGTGTATGGCAACCAAAATCTTCAACAAAAGAAACAGCAAATAAACAAGAAAAACAGAGTTATACAATGAAACAAATTTTATACGCTTGGTCACCGTTTGTATTCTTAACTGCATTTGTAACAATTTTCAACTTAAAAGCAGTAAAAGCCTTATTCCTTCCAAATGGTGCATTAAGTAACTTAGTATTGAATATTCAAGTACCCGGCCTGCACAATCACGTGATTAAAACAGCGCCAATCGTTAAAGCAAATACACCGTTTCCAGCAATCTTTAAGTTAGATGTATTCTCATCTACAACTACTGCGATTGTACTTGCAATTATCGTATCTTTACTTGTATTCCGTGTAAGCGGTAAGTTAGTAAAAGAATTAACTATTGAAACATTAAAAGAGTTAAAAACACCAATTTTTACAATCTGTAGTGTAATTGCATTAGCATATGTAACAAACTATTCTGGTATGTCTTCAACTCTTGGATTAGCTCTATCATCTACTGGTGATGCATTCCCTATTCTTTCTCCAATCTTAGGTTGGATTGGCGTATTCTTAACTGGTTCTGTAGTATCAAGCGGCTCTTTATTTGCACCTCTTCAAGCTGTTACAGCCGCTCAATTAGATATCGTTCCTTCTACTCTTGTTGCCTTAAACGTAGTAGGTGGCACAATGGCAAAAATGGTATCACCACAATCAGTTGCTGTAGCTTGTGCAGCAGTTGGTATCGTTGGTAAAGAATCAGAGCTATTTAAAATGACAATGAAATATAGCTTAATCTTCTTATTAATTATTAGCTTACTTCAACTTAACGCAGTGTTTAATATTTTCTAATTTAAAAGGCTGATGACTCGTTCATCAGCCTTTTTCTTTCGTTTCCATTTTTTTAATCTCTACTCGCTTAATTTGATGAGTATCTTTTTCAAGAATCGTAAATGTCCATTCCCCAACCACAGTCACATCCCCCTCTGCCATTGGTTGTCCTTGCATCATTAACCATCCTCCAATTGTATCTACATCTTGTTCATTCAAATGTAAACCAAACAAATCATTAATTTCACTGACTAACACTTTTCCGTCAACGATTTTACAATCGTCACTAATATGTTGAATAGGCGGATGTTCATCTTCATCATATTCATCACGAATTTCTCCCACAATTTCTTCTAAAATATCTTCAAGCGTAACGAGTCCTGCTGTTCCACCATATTCATCATATAAAATGGCCAGTGGAACCCGTTTTTTTTGCATACTTAACAGCAAATCATGTATAGGAATATTTTCCATCACTTCAATAACCGGCCTTGTATATGCCATAATTGATTTTGCTTCTTGTTTTTCTCCATCCATGTAACGAATAAAGAAATCCTTCACATTCACCATTCCAAGCACTTCATCTTTATCTTCCCCGAATACTGGATATCTTGTATATTTTTCTTGCCGAATTATTTCAATATGGATTTCAAATAAATCTTCCGCATATAATCCAACAATTTCTGTTCGCGGCACCATAATCTCTTTCGCAAGACGATTGTCAAATTCAAAAATATTATTTACATATTTAAACTCTGCTTGATTAATTTCTCCGCTTTCATAACTCTCTGATAAAATGAGGCGAAGTTCCTCCTCTGAATGCGCTACTTCATGTTCAGAAGCAGGTTTTAATCCAAATAAACTTGTTACAAAACGAGCTGCATGATTTAATGTCCAAATAAATGGATACATAATGCGATAAAAATACATCAACGGTTTTGAAAACAGTAGGCTGACTTGCTCTGCTTTTTGAATGGCAAATGTTTTTGGTGCCAATTCCCCAACTACAACATGTAAAAACGTAATAACAGCAAATGCAATAATAAAAGATACGGTATTCGCAATTGGAGGAGAAATATGAAACGTAATCAATACAGGCTCTAATACATGTTTTACGGTTGGTTCACCTAACCACCCCAGTCCTAGTGCTGTAATGGTAATCCCGAACTGACACGCTGACAAATACTCATCTAAATTAGAAGTTACTTTTTTCGCCGCTATTGCTCCCCGTTTTTTTTCTCCGACAAGTTGATCAATGCGGCTACTGCGTACTTTCACAATCGCAAATTCAATTGCAACAAAAAAGCCCGTTAACGCAATTAAAACTGCAACTAGTATTAAATTCCCTATTTCCAAATATCTCCCTTAGCTGTAAGCAGCTAAAGTTACACCTCCCGTAAGATAAGTTTAACTCTTTTTAATTTCCCTCATTTCCTCACAAGAAAACCTGTATAAATTTCACAAATTTTTATCTCTCATATAGTTCAAGGGGCAAACCATCTGGATCTTGAAAAAATACAAAGCGCTTTCCAGTAATCTCATCAATTCGAATGCTTTCCGTTTGTATACCGTGCTGCTGTAAATGCACCACAGCTTCTTCTATAGATGAAACAGAAAACGCTAAGTGTCTTAGTCCTGCTGCTTCAGGAAAGCTTGTACGCTTTGGAGGGTTTGGAAATGAAAATAATTCAATTTGATATGTATCCCCTACACACAAATCCAACTTATATGATTTTCTTTCTTCTCGATATACTTCGCGTAAAATTTGAAAACCAAGTACTTCTGTATAGAATTTTTTTGATACTTCATAATTAGAACAAATAATGGCAACGTGGTGAACATCGGTAATATTCATCTTCTCTCTTCCTTTCTTGTATATTCTCCTTTGAAATGAAAAACCTATATACAAAACCACTTATAAATAGCGTTACTATGGAATTCCCCATATTTTTTGTTTTTTGTACAAATAACAAAAAGTACAACATATCTTTATAAAGCGATATGTTTCATATATTTCATTTTCATGTCAATTAAAATTTAATAGTGAAAACTCATTTTATTTATGTACAATAGGAAGTGTGTCTTTTTTAAGATTATCAGAAAATATCTGAATTGATTGTTTAAAGGAGAAATTATTAATGAAACCTGATTTAGAAACGATAAATAGAGCAGCACGAAAACGCTCTAAGAAAAAACGTGTATTATGGTTTGTTCTGATTCCTTTATTCCTTTTGATTATTGGAGGAGGCAGCTATTGCTTCCATATATATAATAAAGCACAGGCTGTTGCTAATGATGCTTACTCAGAATTAGGACGTGGCGATAAATCGGACAAACGCGAAAAAGCAGTAAAACCGATGACTGATAATATTTCAGTCTTAATTATGGGTGTCGATGAAAGTGATACACGAGCAAAAGAATACGGAACTGCAACTCGTACAGATGCATTGTTACTTGCAACGATTAATAAAAACGATAAATCTGTGAAACTATTAAGCATTCCTCGTGATTCTCGCGTATATATTCCATCAAAAAAGAAAGAAGATAAAATTACACACGCCCACGTATTTGGTGGCGTGGATAGTACAATTAATACAGTAGAACGCTTTTTAGATGTTCCTGTTGATTATTACGTAAAATTTAACTTTAAATCATTTATAAAAATTGTTGATTCTCTTGGCGGTATTGACGTAGACGTACCAGTTTCATTTACTGAACAAGACAGTAAAGACCAACCAGGTGCTATCCACCTTGAAAAAGGTCATCAACACTTAAATGGTGAACAGGCGCTTGCACTAGCAAGAACGCGTCATATTGATAGCGACTATATGCGCGGTCAACGTCAACAACTTGTTTTAGAAGCAGTTGCTAAAAAATCATTATCTGTAAATTCAATTAGTAAACTTGGCGAATTACTTGATTCAGTCGATCATGATTTAAAAACAAACTTAACTTTCGACGATATGATGGCCATTACGAAAAATTCAATGGACTCTGGTTTGAAGATTGATAAATTGCAAGTAAAAGGCGACGACAAATATATTGATGGTTTATACTATTACGTCCCTAACGAAAAGAGTGTTCATGAGATTTCTAAGGAACTACAAAATCATCTTGGTGTTACAGGTAAATTAGATCATAAGAAATTGTAAGAAAAACAGCTGTTGTAATACAACGGCTGTTTTTCTTTTGCCTTTCAATAAAATGAAACTTCCATCAGCGGGAGTTCTACTGTCCACGAATAGCGGAATAAAAATAACATAAAAACCACTTTTTTTAGGGCAGGAGACCAGAGCAACTGGCCATGCATAGCAGCGACTTATATGTTTAAAAATCAACTTGTATTTATATATCTAAATGTCATCCCCATCTTTTGGTGATGAACCTAATTAAAGGGAATTATATTACAAAAATGTAACATTTTTTATCAAAATATTACACATACAATAAAATTAATAGTATACTAATGTATAAGAATTACTACTTTTAACATTTATACATTAGAAATCATACTTATACTTTAAAATTTCTTTTCGGAGGGAAATGAATGAAATTACGCAATTTAATTATTGGTTCTGCGATTGCAGGTGGAATCGTCCTTTGTATTGGTGGTGTTAGTGCTTATCAATATGTTTCCAAATTAAATCATCAATTAGATACATACGTTTTACCTCACACAACATTCGAAGGTATTTCCATAGACGGCAAAACGAAAGAAGATGTTCAAAAGATCATTCAACAAAAAGTTGATGAGTTAAATAAAAAATCTGTGAACTATGCCCTGCAAGATGACAAACAGACATATACTTGGCAGGAATTAGGGGTTGAATATAACGGTACGGATGTTACAGATAAAATTTTCAAAGAACAAAAAGGCAATATTTCTAATCGTTATAACATGCAAAAACAAGCTGAAACAGGTGAATTAAAACGTGACTATAAGCTAGAGCCTTCTATAAACACCGCAAAATATGATGCATTTATTAAGGAAAAATATAATGATTCCTTAGTAGAGCCTGTTAATGCCAACTTATCTATCTCTGGAACAACCATTAATATTAGCGAAAGTAAAGATGGCGAAAAAGTTGATAAAGAGAAATTAAAAATTCTCACAACAGAAGCTATTACAACAAATAAGCAAGATATCCAAGTTCCAATGACAGCTGTGAAACCAGAACGCTCAACAGAGGATGTGAAAAATATGGGGATTCAAGAAGTAATCGCTGAATACTCTACTCCTTTGGCTGGGCGAAACTCAAGTCAAACATTTAATGTACAACGCGCTGTGAATACATTAACCGGAGTATTTGTTGCACCTGATGAAACATTTAGTTTTAACGGTCGCGTTGGCATAACGAATGCTGCACATGGTTATAAATCAGCAGCTGTATATGTAAACGGAAAAGTAGAACAAAGTGCTGGGGGCGGTGTTTGCCAAGTAAGTAGCACATTATATGGTGCTATATTACGAGCTGACTTAGGAGTTGTAGCGCGAAGTAACCACTCTTTACCGGTTCATTACTTACCTCTTGGTCAAGATGCAGCAGTTGCTGACTATGGTCCTGATTTAAAATTCAAAAATAATACGGGTAAATATATTTATATTCAAGCATTTACAAGTGGCAGTAATGTAACTGCTCGTATTTTCGGTACAAATACAGGTAAAAATGTAGAGGTTTCTTCAAAAGTAATTAGTGAAACTGATAAAAGCATTGTGGCTGTAACATATAAAAAAGTAACCCAAAATGGGCAAGTGCTTTCCAACGGTCAAATTTCAAAAAGCACATACAAAAAGGCGTCGTGATTCACGCCTTTTTGTTTTGTAATATAGAAATAAAGTTACTGATATGCCCTTTTACTTCTTCTATTGTCCACATACGATTTCCATACTGTTCAACTTCTTGCTGTACTTTCTCCCAATCTGCTCTTTGCTCTATTTGAACAAGTTCTTGTAGCAACTTTTCCTGCATTTCTTGTTCTTCCTGCTCTTTAAATTGTTGCATAAGATGCACCATTTCTTCTTCATATATACTTAATGTACAGTACGCTCTAAGAAAATATTGAAATGTTGAATACATAAATTCCCCGCCTTTCTTATTTCTCAGAAGGATAAGAAGTAACAATTTTAAAACCGAGCTGGCTCCCTTTATCTTTCTGCAAAACAGTCACTGTATTCTGAAGCCCATCCTTTACACGCATATCCTTTTTTAATACCGTTTTTCCAACTGCAAAGTTATGCTTCGTATTCAATACAAGACGATTTTCCTTGGATTCTTTCAACCATTTTTCAATTTCTTTTTCATGCTGCTTGATCGTATCTTTTACTGCTTTTGTTGCCGCTTCTTTATCATAATATGTACTTGCAGCAGACACATTATCTGTACGTAATCGTTCTTTCAGCTGCTCATCTGTTTTCCCAACGTGACGTTCTATCGTATGACCATTTTTCGGTGGTCCTTCCATTTCATCTAAAATTTTGTCACTAACGTTTATAGCTGATGCTGCTTGATTATCTTTCGGCTTCGCTTGACTTGAACATCCACTTAATACAAGTATCATCATAAGCATCATGCTTATAACAACATTCCATAACTTTTTCATCGTATCACCTCTTTCATGATTATTGTATTATCTTTAGAAAAAGTCAATTCTATTGTATATATAAATACAAGTTGGTTTTTTAACATATAAGTCGCTGCTATGCAGAACAAAACATGGCCACTACTTGCTGTCTATCTTTGTTTTAACTTTGCACGTGGCAGGAAAAGGAACTGACCGCTTCTACGCACGGCCAGACGCTCAGGGCCATCTAAAAAGAAAGGGGATTTATGTCAGTTTTTTAATTTGGATTTATATATATTCTGTTATCCCCTAGCCATTCTTTCTATTAAAATATGACTTTTCTTTAAATAAATCCATGATCTTCCACAATTCTATTGTCTTACTAAAAAAACTATGGTGTAATGCTATATAATGTGAAACTTCCATCAGCGGGAGTCTTACTACCCGCAAATAGCAGAATAAATCCAAGTTAATTTTTTAACATATAAGTCGCTGTTATACAGAATAAAACATGCTCCCTTTGTTTGAACTTTGGATGTGGCAGAAAAAGGCCCTGACCGATTCTATGCATGGCCAGGCACTCTCGCCCACCTAAAAAAGGGGGATTTCATTTTTGGGCTTAAATTTACATCTAAAAAAGCAAAGGAAAACTAATTCATATGTCAGAAACAATTCAGTCTTTTCTCATAGATCATCAAACAATGGCTATCCCACTTAGTATCTTAATCAATATTCTTATTAGCCTAGGAGCAGTTATTCCTAGTGTTTTTTTAACAGCCATTAACATTTCATTATTTGGAATAACAACAGGAACGCTCATCTCCATTGCTGGCGAAGCATTAGGAGCGATTATCTCCTTTTATTTATATCGGCTTGGTTTTCAAAAAGTTGCTCAAAAAAATATAGATAATCATCCAAAAGTAAGGCAACTTCTTTATGTACAAGGAAAAGAAGCATTCTTTCTCGTTTTATCGTTTCGCCTCATTCCCTTTATTCCATCTGGCATCGTAACACTATTTGCATCCCTTGGAACGATGTCTATATTAACTTTTAGCATCGCTAGTACTCTTGGAAAAATACCGGCGTTACTCATTGAAGTATATTCCACCTATCAAGTGATGAATGGAACAAATGAAGCAAAGTGGATTATTACAATTGCCGGCTCTATTGGTTTGTTTTATTTGTGGAAAACATGGAAGAAAAAATGAAAAAAGGAGCATTATGCTCCTTTTTCACTATATAAAGGGGAGTGATACCTAATTCACACCAACTGCATCATATGATTTCTTCACAGCTGTTACTTCAGCGGAATTTGCACCATATAAATCAGCAGCTGCTTGTACTAAACCTGCACGCGCTTGACTGAATGTTGTCGATTGCGTGAAATATAGTGTATTTGCACGATAGTAGATTGCCCCTACTTTATCTTTGCCAATACCATTCACTGTTACGCCATAATGTGTGCCACCGTTTGCTAATAAATACGCCGATTTATTGATAATACCGCTGTTTGTATGAACACCGCCATTATCGCTTGTTCCTGTATAGCGTTTAGAATAATGATCAGGATCTCCATATTTTGTTGGATCGCTCATTGAACGAAGAGCATCCCCAGATGTACCAGGTGTATAAATGTCTTCTCCAACTTCCCAATCTGGATTACGGTTATCATAGTATTCTACTAATGTTCCAAAAATATCAGAAATTGCTTCGTTTAATGCGCCAGACTCATTTTGGTAAATAAGATCAGAACTTCTCTCTGTCACTGCATGCGTTAACTCATGCCCGATTACATCTAAACTTCCAGATAACGGAGCAAATGTGTATCCATCTCCATCTCCATATACCATTTGTGATCCATTCCAGAAGGCATTGTTATAATTATTTCCATAATGAACCGTTGATTTTAATGCTCCACCAGCATTATCAAAAGAATTGCGGTTAAACGTATTTTTATAATAATCGTACGTTATTCCTGCATAATAATGTGCATCAACTGCCGCTGCATCACGACTAGCATTAAAAATATTATCTGCATCTAACCATAACGTTCCTGGAAGAGTTGTACGATTTTTCCCATCATATGTGTAAATAGTTGCACCGCGTGTATTGTCCTGTAAATAATAGCTAGATCCAGATAATGTTGTATTAATAGATTTTGTATCACCTAATACCCCTTTACCTGTTCCAACTTTATTTGTTCCTGTTACAGGTTTAACCGGTGCCTTATTATCCACATTCGCATTATGAATTGTATTGTATTTGTTCAATACCTTTCCATTCTCTGCTTCAATGAAATAATAATAGTTTCCTGGCTCTGGATCTAAGAAATTTAATTTTACAACATATGCGTATGTTGTTTCCTCACCATTTTGATATACATATAAGTCCGCTGATGACTCTACATCATATTTAGGATTTAGTCCCAAATCTTTTTGTGCAGCTGCAATTGCTTGTTTTCCGTCAATTTTATTTTTATTTTTCAGCTTCTCTTTCTTATCTAAATCAGGAGCAACTGTTCCTGATACAACCTTTAATGCACCATCTTTTCCAATATGAGCTAGTTGAGTAGACGCCCACACAGGTATACCTTCATACATTTGTTGCATGCGTACAACTGTTGTTTCCCCTACAGGATCTTTTATAACTTGCTGTACTTTAAAGGATTCTTCTGCACTTTTCCCCCCTAGTTTATAATCCTTTTTCGCAGAATTTAAGTAATCAAACACAACAGATTCTGCTTTTTTCCCAGATGCACCTGTTAAATCACCTGATACAAATTCTGGAGATTGTACCGTCTCATTGTATTTCTTTGTAGAGAGTACATTCTTTGAATCTGCAAAGGCAGAGCTTGTCCCTCCGAACGCTGTCACTGCCATTCCAGTTGCTAACACGAGCGCTAAACTCTTTTTCTTCATCTTCTCTTCCCCCTAACAATTTTTTTAAAGAGAGTAGATTTATAGTAGCATTAAGTTTCCACTATTAAAATACTGAAAATTAAAACAATTAATTTCTCAAGTATTTGCAAATTTTACATTACAATTATTTAGAACCCCCTTTTCAGCAGGATAAAGGGTTTCACAGTTACTCCATACAATTTCAATACTCATATTCACTTTGTTTCATGAAATAAATCGTAGTATTATTAATATCTTAATATTTTATTTCTCAAGTTTTGATGCACAATTAAAAACAAAGATAAAAAAATGACTCGAAAACCCGTTTTGTAACGGTTTTTCGAGTCATTTTTTAATAATTACCTTATACATTTACTGTTTCAACTATGTCAGCAGCTTGTCCAAAAACATCTGGTTTATTCGCGTATTGAGGATTAGCTATAACAACTAATGCCACCATTGTTAAAATCATACCGATTACTACTTTTTTCATCCTTATCCCTCCAGTATGGTTTCGAGCGCTTCAATTGCTAACTTATAATAATGATTGCTTTCTTTGAATCGTAAGGAATTATCGAAATACTTAGCGAGTTCTATATATACTTTCTTTAATTCTTTTTTATTTCCTGTATTTTTGAAAAAAGGGATTGCTTCTGTTTCTAAAAATACTTTATATACACTTGGTTCTGTAAAGTGCTTATAACGAAGCATAAGAAGTAAGTACAATTCTGTATTACCTCTTTCATCTTTCTTGGCAGAAGCAATACCCTTGTCAATCCACTCTTTTGCTTCTTCTAACTGTTCAAGGTGAATACATTGCAACGCCATCTCATACAACGTATCAACATAATTTACAGCATCTTCTTTTTGATATTGTAAACTTTTTGTATAATACTTTTTAGCATCTTCATACTGTTTCTTTCTATAATGTACATTGCCAATATTACTTAATACCATTGCCCTCAATATATCTTTTTCAGAAAAAGAATCCGCTTCACGCAGTATGCTCTCATAAATTTTTAACGCTTCATCATACTGTCCTTTCTCACTATAGCTTAACGCAACGATGATTTGACAATTGATCACATTTCGAAATTTATACTCATTTCGAAATCCTTCCATAGCAATATTAGCAAAATGAAGTGCCAAATGTGGAACTTCCAAATGAGTATATGCAAGTGCTAAATTATAATAAATTCCAGTTTCATAATAATCTTGTTCTTTTGCCATTATCTCTGTCTGAATTAAAAACCGTAATCCCTCTTGCCATTTATGCTGAAGGCAATAACACAAAGCCTGACTATACTGATATAACAGTTGCTGAAATGGAGAATATTTTTTATAAAGTTTTTTTAGCTTCTCCAACTCCTCTTTAAGGGCTGGTATATTTCGCTTCATAATTAAATATCGTGTATATAACAATTTATAATAATTCACAATTTCAAAGTCGACAATTTGTTGCATTTCTGCTTCTAGTTCTGTATATAACTCTTCAACTTTATGTTTATCTAAGTGAACTAGTGCCGTTAACCACTCCTCTAACTTTTCTTTTACCTCAGCTTCAATGTCTCTTAAATCCGACACTGCAATCTCGAGTCTCGTACATAATAACTGCAATATTTCTTCTGAGGCTTCAATTTTCCCATTTTCAATTTTACTTAAATATGAGACGGAACAAATGCCTTGGCAGAGTTCTTCTTGTGTCATTTTTTGTTGGAGTCGTTTATAAAAAATTTGCTTACCCATCTTTTCTAGATTTTGTTGCATAGTTCCCTCCTCCATTCTAAGTTATACCCTAGTAATTTAATAATACATAAAATTCACAAAAATATAAATTGATAAATAAAAAGATTCCGAATGATTTTTCATTTTCAGTTTTTCACATTTAAGATTAGATAATTAGCAACAAACTGCCAAAAAGAGGTATACTATAACCAAAATATGGAGGTGTTTACGTTATGGTACATTATGAAGACGATAGCTACGCCTTACACACAGACTTATATCAAATTAATATGGCTTATACATATTGGAAAGATCATATCCATAACCGCCGCGCAGTATTCGATTTATACTTTCGTAAGCTGCCTTTTGAAAATGGTTATGCAATTTTTGCAGGACTCGAAAAGATTATCGAGTATGTGAAGAGCTTTCAGTTTACAGAAAGCGATATTGCTTATCTAAAGGAACTCCAGTTTGAAGAAGGCTTTTTAGACTACTTACAAAACATGAAGTTTACTGGCTCTATTCGCAGTATGCAAGAAGGCGAAGTTGTCTTTCATAACGAACCTCTTTTGCGTATAGATGCACCACTTGGAGAAGCACAAATTATTGAAACCGCCCTTTTAAATATTGTGAACTACCAAACATTAATTGCTACAAAAGCAACGCGGATGAAACATGCTGCTGGTAATGATGAACTTCTTGAATTCGGTACACGCCGCGCTCATGAGTTTGATGCAGCGCTTTGGGGAACGCGCGCAGCATTCATCGGCGGCTTTTCTTCAACAAGTAACGTTCGAGCTGGGAAACGATTTGGTATTCCTGTTGCTGGTACGCATGCTCATTCATTTGTACAAGCGTATCGTGATGAATATGTAGCCTTCAAAAAATATGCAGAAACACATACAAAATGTGTTTTTCTCGTTGATACATACGACACGTTAAAATCTGGTGTACCAAATGCGATTCGCGTCGCAAAAGAATTTGGTGACCGCATTCACTTTTATGGCATTCGCCTCGATAGCGGAGATATGGCATACTTATCGAAAGAAGCGCGTAAAATGTTAGATGCTGCTGGATTTACCGATACAAAAATTATTGCTTCAAGTGACTTAGATGAATACACAATTTTACATTTAAAATCACAAGGTGCAAAAATTGACGTATGGGGTGTTGGAACAAAACTGATTACATCATTTGAACAACCGGCACTCGGCGCTGTTTATAAATTGGTTTGTATTGAAGATGAAAATGATACATTGAACGACACAATTAAAATTTCGTCCAATCCTGAAAAAATTACAACCCCAGGATTAAAGCGTATTTATCGCATTATCAATCGTATCAATCAGCATGCAGAAGGCGATTATATTGCCTTAGAAACAGAAGAACCACAAGAAGAAGAACGCTTAAAAATGTTCCACCCTGTTCATACGTATATTAGTAAATTTGTTACGGACTTTGAAGCAAAAGAGCTGCATCATGATATATTTGTGAACGGACAGCTTACTTATGAATCACCTGACATCCTTCATATTCAACAGCATGCAGAGAACAGCTTATCCTTCTTATGGGAAGAGTATAAACGGACACTTAACCCAGAAGAGTATCCTGTCGATTTAAGCCAAGCGTGCTGGGATCATAAAATGAATTATATTCAAACAGTGCGAGATCAAATTGCAAATTCGATGAAAAAATAAGGAGAGAAGCATCGCTTCTCTCCCTTTACAAACCTTTCACTCGTAATACACGCATCGCATTTAACACTGCCAGCAAAGTTACCCCAACATCTGAGAAGACTGCTTCCCACATTGTTGCAATACCGAATGCCCCTAATAAAAGAACAACTCCTTTTATCCCTAAGGCGAAAATGATGTTTTGCCATACAATGCTGCGCGTGCGTTTTGCAATTTGAATAGCCGCTCCTATTTTCGAAGGTTCATCTGTCATAATAACAATGTCAGCTGCTTCAATTGCGGCATCTGATCCTAGGCCACCCATCGCAATCCCAACATCTGCTCTTGCTAATACAGGTGTATCGTTAATACCGTCTCCAACGAACGCAATTTTTTCTTTCGGATGTTTTGTCGCATCAATTTTTTCAATTTCTTCTACTTTTTGCTGTGGCAACAGTTCTGCATGGACTTCGTCAATTCCAAGCTCTTTTCCAACTGCTTCTCCGACTAATTTGGAATCGCCCGTTAACATAACGATTCTTTTTACACCAAGTTGTTTTAACGATTGAATTGCTTTCTTCGCGTCTTCTTTAATTTCATCAGAAATGACAATGTATCCAGCATACAGACTATCTACAGCTACATGTACAAGTGTTCCAACCGTTTGCGGTTGCTGGAATGGAATATTTTCTTTGTTCATTAACTTTGCGTTTCCAGCAAAGATTTCTTTTCCGTTCACTTTCACAACTGTACCATGACCAGAAATTTCTTTATAATCTTCAATCATCTGTTCATTAACTACTTTTCCATATGCAGATCGAATGGACTGTGCGATTGGATGATTCGAATATACTTCTGCAAATGCTGCATACTCTAACAATTCTTCTTTCGTCACAAATTCACTTGGCTGCATATCTGTTACTTTAAAGACACCTTTTGTTAACGTACCTGTTTTATCAAATACAATATGCTTTACATCATTTAATGCTTCTAAATAGTTACTGCCCTTTATTAATATTCCGCTCTTAGATGCTGCGCCGATACCACCGAAGAAACCAAGTGGAATCGAAACAACCAATGCACACGGACAAGAAATAACAAGAAAGACGAGCGCTCTATAAATCCAATCTGAAAACGTTGCTCCCTCTATAATAAGCGGTGGAACAAAGGCTAGTATTGCAGCTGTAACGACGACAGCTGGTGTATAATAACGAGCAAATTTTGTAATAAAGTTTTCTGCCTGGGCTTTACGACTACTTGCGTTTTGCACTAAATCTAAAATTTTTGAAACAGTAGATTCACTGTACTCTTTCGTCACTTCAATTATTAAGACACCATTTTGATTTACACAACCGCTTAATACAGCGCTGCCGACCTCTACTTCACGAGGTACAGATTCTCCTGTTAACGCCGATGTATCTACCATCGATATTCCTTCGATTACTTTACCGTCTAACGGTACTTTTTCACCCGGTTTGACGATAATAAAATCACCAATTTGCACATCTTCTGGCGATACTTGTTTCGTTTCATTTCCTACCTTTAAGTTTGCATAATCAGGTCTAATATCCATTAATGAACTAATCGACTTACGGGAACGATTCACCGCAATGCTCTGGAACAGTTCACCTACTTGATAAAAGAGCATTACCGCGACAGCTTCTGAATAATTTTGAGTCCCAAAAGCACCAATCGTTGCAATCGCCATTAAGAAATTTTCATCAAACACTTGCCCGCGTACAATATTCTTTACAGCACGTAAAACAATATCACCGCCAATAATCATATAGGCAATCACGAAAAGTGGAATTGTGACCATTTGCGGCAATGAAACTAATGCAGCAATAGCAGTTAAAATCGCCCCAATCGATAACCGCCAAATCATTTTTTTCGTATTCGCTCCTCCGTGATCATGACTATGATGATGTTCGGTTTTCTCTTTTTCACGCACTACGTTCACTTCGGGTTCTAATTTCTGTACGACTTCTTTTATAAGTGCAACAGTTGTCTCTATCTCTTGTTTATTTGCGATTTCTACTCTTAATTTTTTAGAAACAAAATCAACAGATGCTGATGTAACTGTAGGCATTTCGCCTACTTTTGTCTCAATTTTCATCGCGCAGTTTGCACAGTCCAAACCTTCTAATATAAAAGTTTCTTTGGCCACTTTCGTTTTTTGTTCTTCTCTCACATGAATATGCGGTTCTAATTTATTGACAAGTTGCGTTGCTTCCATGACAACATGTTCTTCGTTTTGTTTCGCTGTTTCTACCGTCATTGTTTTCGTAACGAAGTTCACAGAACATGATGATACATCCTCTAATTCTCCTACACCTTTTTCAATTTTCATCGCACAGTTTGCGCAGTCTAATCCGTCTAACACAAGTTTCCGTTTTACCAATGCTTCCCCCATATTTCTCCCTCCTTGTGCTGCTTCTATTTTTCCTCGTTTACATGCTCAAATGCTTGCTCAAAAATATGAATAACGTGATGGTCTGCAAGTGAATAGTACACCACTTTTCCTTCTTTACGATTTTTCACAAGCTTCGCTTGCTTTAATACACGTAATTGATGGGAAATAGACGACTGCGTCATTCCGAGTAAATATGCTAAATCGCATACGCACATTTCCGCTTCAAACAAAGCATGTAAAATACGTGTGCGCGTACGGTCTCCTAATACTTTAAATAACTCTGCTACTTGACTTAAGCTATCATCCTGCGGAATCGTTTGTTGTACTTTTTCAACAACCTCTTGATGAATGACATTTTGTAAACATGTTTCTTCATTAGTTTCTACTTTTTGTTCAGTCACAATAGCTCACCTCTTCACTTGAACATATGAATAACTGTTCATATATGTTATACTTTCATTATATGAGTGACCGTTCATATGTGTCAATAATTTCTGCTTTTTATTTTTTTACATTGTATATAGAAATGGAGGGAAACGTTATGAAAAATAAGCAAAATCAAAAAATTTATAAAGTATGGTCTACCTTTTATGATTTGTTCATACAAAACCGTTTCTTTATTAAAGCAAGAAAACGTGCTTTTTCTCTTGTACCTTTTACAGAACATCAAAAAATATTATTAGTTGGCGTCGGTACAGGGCAAGATATCCCACTTCTTCCGAACAATACCCTCATCACTGGAATCGACCTCTCAAATCATATGTTAGCGCAAGCGAAACGGAAATATCCTTATCCTCATGTTGTATATCAACAAATGAATGCTGAAGAGCTCACATTTCTAGACAATTCATTTGACGTTGTTATTTTAAATCTCATTTTAAGTGTTGTTGAACATCCTCATATTGCACTTTCAGAAGCATTACGCGTTATAAAAGACGGAGGAAACATCATTATCTTAGATAAATTTCTTTCTGAAGAAAAACAACTATCTCCATTTAGAAAATTAATGAACCTATTTACTGAGAGACTTGGAACGACTATTAATCGCAAGTTGAGTGTTATTATTGGAACATTACCGCTTACCGTTCAATATGAAGAACCATCTATTTTTCATGGTAATTATCGGATTTTGCTTTTAAAAAATGAAAAAAGGAACCCTTGATTTATACTAAAGGGTTCTCTTTTATGCGTTCAGCATATCGAATATCACCGAAGAGTCTTTATATCATGTCGAATCGTCGATATATTCAAGAAATCGCTGATATATCGGCGATTTTTCATTTATTTAGACTTAACTGCATCGACAATCAATGAAACAAAACCAAGTTGTCCATCTTGATTGCGATGATCGAAACGCTTGGAACGATAAATAAAGCCGTCTTTTTCATTCCAGTCATTATGATGAAATTCTCCGTTTTCATCACAATACTCTAGTAACTTCACTTCAAAACCAGCTTCTTCAAACATTGAAGTCATCGTTTTATAGTTATGGACAATTTTGTGGCTCGCTGCCGGATGATCTAATGGACCTGGTCCGCCGACTTGTACGCCTGCTTGATAATCTTCATCTGGGAAAAACGCATCTGGTACCGCGGAGCGAAGATGGCCGCCTGGCTGTAAAAATTCATAACAAATTTTTGCTGCTTCTACTCCCTCTTCATATGTTAAATGCTCCCACACATGCTCTCCCAAGATTGCTGCGATAGAGTTTGGAGCAAATTGTTTCGTCCAATCTTCCCTTTTCAGTAAATTTAGTTCATTTTCTTGTGTATGTAACCACCCTGGATTATTGTTATATCCTTCTGCCCCTACTACAACTTTTACTTCTTCTTTTACATTCATTCTTTCTCCCACCTTTCGACATACAAGTTTCTACAAAATTTCCCAAAATTCCTTCAAAAGCATAAAAAAGCCTTACGCGCTCCCCAACGCATAAGGCTTTATCCCTTTAATTTGCTTGTTTTAAATGATCTTGCGAACTTTTATCTTGTTGCAGGTGGCTATGTTTCTTAGAGTATACGAAGTATACGATAACTCCTAGTACAAGCCAAGCACCGAAGTATAACCATGTTGTAAGTGGTAAATTAACCATTAAGAACAGACAACATGCGATTGAAATAATCGGCAATACTGGTACAAGAGGTACCATAAAGCCACGTTGTAATGTCGGATGTGTTTTACGAAGGATCAGTACAGAAACGCCCACCATCGCAAACGTTAATAACGCTCCAATATTAGCCAAATTTGACAATTCTTTTAAATCGATAAATCCGGCAATTAAAGCACTTCCGATACCTGTTAACCATGTTGAAAATACCGGAGCTTCTGTTTTTTTGTTAATTTTCGCAAATGATTTTGGAAGTAAACCATCACGGCTCATCGCAAAGAATACACGTGTTGTCGCATAAATATAAGCAAAAATTACGGCCATGATACCAATTACTGCGCCAATGGCAATCACACCAGCTACTTTATCTTGCCCAACAACTTCTAATACGTAAGACATCGCTTCTGGTACATTTAATTCTTTGTATGACACCATTCCTGTCATAACAAGACAAACTGCAATATAAATAACTGTACAAACAGCAAGTGATGCAATAATACCAATCGGTAAATCACGCTGTGGATTTTTTACTTCTTCAGCTGAAGTTGCTAACGCATCAAATCCTAAGAAAGCAAAGAATACTGCAGCTCCTCCGGCAAAAATCCCATTGATACCATACGGTGCAAATGGCGTCCAGTTTTCTGGTTTTACATAGAACACACCAACTGCAATAAACAATACAACAATACTAATTTTAATTAATACCATTGCATTATTTACACGTTTACTTTCTTTCGTACCGCGAGATAGTAACCATGTTAACACTAATGTAATGCCAACCGCTGGTAGGTTCACAATTCCGCCTTGAGATGGAATCGTTAACAATTGTTTCGGAATCTCTATTCCTAATCCACTTACTAAGTTATTAAAGTAACCCGTCCAACCGCCAGCTACCGCTGCTGTTGTTAACACATAAACTGACAATAATGTCCATCCCATTAAATGTGCAATAAATTCTCCAATTGTTGCATATGCATACGTATATACACTTCCTGATACAGGAAGCGCTGTGGCAACTTCTGCATAACATAATGCTGCAAAGCCACAAACAATTGCTGCAATCATAAACGAGAAAATAACAGCTGGACCAGCATCTCTTGCTGCTACTAATCCAGTTAATACAAGTACTCCTGTACCGATAATTGCTCCAATTCCTAACATCGTTAAGTCAAATGCCCCTAATGTTTTTGTCAAAGTTTTACTTTGACTTTGGCTTAACAATTGTGTCACGGATTTCTTTTTGAATAAGTTGGCCACGACCCTTGCCCCCTTCTAGTTAAAAAGAGCTAAGAGGCACTTCTCTTAGCTCTCATCTTGTTGTATGAAAATATTGTTCGATATTTAGATTAGCAAGATACTGCTTCTGCTTCTAATAATTCTTTTGCTGCTTTATATTCTACACCGTGTGCTTCTGCAACTGCTTCGAATGTTACAAAGCCTTCTAATGCGTTAATACCTTTTAATAATGCAGTATTTTCTAAACAAGCTTTTTTGTAGCCTTTGTTTGCGATTTGTACTGCATATGGTACTGTAACATTTGTTAATGCAAGTGTAGATGTACGTGGAACCGCACCAGGCATGTTTGCAACTGCATAGTGAACTACGCCGTGTTTTTCATAAGTTGGGTTGTCATGTGTTGTAATACGGTCAGTTGTTTCGAAAATACCACCTTGGTCGATCGCGATATCAACTACAACAGAACCTGGCTCCATAGACTTGATCATTTCTTCTGTTACAAGTTTTGGTGCTTTCGCTCCTGGAATTAATACTGCGCCAATTACAAGATCAGACTCTTTTACAGCTTGTGCAATATTGTAAGGATTAGACATTAAAGTTGTCACTTGGTTACCGAAAATATCATCTAATTGACGAAGACGATCTGCGCTTAAGTCGATAACTGTTACGTCAGCACCTAAACCAACTGCAATTTTAGCAGCGTTTGTACCAGCTTGTCCACCACCGATAATTGTTACTTTACCGCGCTTAACGCCTGGAACACCTGCAAGTAAGATACCTTTTCCACCTTTGTTTTTCTCAAGGAATTGTGCACCAAGTTGTGCTGCCATACGACCTGCAACTTCACTCATAGGTGCTAATAATGGTAGAGAACGGTTTTCTAATTGAACTGTTTCGTAAGCGATTGCTACTACTTTATTTTCAATTAACGCTTTTGTTAATTCTGGCTCTGGAGCTAAGTGTAAGTAAGTGAATAGAACTAAACCTTCACGGAAATATTTATATTCGCTTGCAACTGGCTCTTTAACTTTCATTACCATTTCCATAGACCAAGCTTCTTCAGCTGTTTCTACGATTTTTGCTCCTGCTTCTACATATTGCTCGTCAGGAAAACCTGATCCTAATCCTGCACCCTTTTGAATGAATACTTCGTGATTGTTACGAATTAAATGTACAACACCAGCTGGTGTCATAGCTACACGGTTTTCGTTGTTTTTAATTTCTCCTGGTACTCCAATACGCATTTGAAATGCCCCCTTATAATTAACAGAAAAAAGTAATTCTTTTTTCTTTTTTTAATAATGAATAACTTATGAATTTATTCTAGCATAACTTCCTACTCATGAAAACGCTATCATACGAAAAAATAAAAGTTTTTATATTTAAAATAGTGGAAATAATAGAAACTATTTTTATTACGATATATGTATTCTTATTCTATTTTGTCACGCTACACTTATTATTTCTAGAAAGTTTTTTAGCGAATAAATATTATACAAAAACCACATATACTCTCTATAAGTTAGGAATTAATGACTTATGATGTTCCTGCTTCATGTTTTTGCATATTAGTCTCTGCTATGCAGAACAAAACATAGCCAGTTGCTCTCGCCCATCGAAAAAGAAAAGGGTTTTTATGTTAGTTTTTCAATTTGCATCTATATATTTTATCATTTTCTGATAATCACTCCAGCTATCCACATCATAAAAAAGGGCCGGTTCTTCATACGATATCGTTATGCCCTCTACCTGTTGAAAAATAGCGCGCGCTCCTTGATCGCCTTCTAATGTTTGTAAGATAGGAAATGTTTTCTTCGCAAACAAAACAGGCGGTCTGACAATGCCGCGATGCTTTGCTGCGACATAATAGACCGTTTTATGTTGCTTATAACAATCTATTAATTCATTAATTATCTCTATTTTGATAAAGGGCTGGTCAGCAAGTAAGACAACAATCCCATCCGCTTTCATATGCATGGCTTTCTTCAACCCGCAGCGAAGTGAGTGTGATTGTCCTTGACTAGAATCAGCACAAGAAAGAATGTGTACGTTCTTATGTCGTAATGATTGCAGGGCCCAACTCGCATCATTTGCGACAATAATGATACCTGCGAGATTGGAAGACAAAGCTGTTTGGAGGGCTACCTTACCAAGTGGTTCATTATGGAAAGGAAGAGAAAGCTTATGAATTCCTGGTCCCATTCGTCTACTATTTCCCGCCGCCAAATATACACCAATGATTTTCATCTCACTTCCCCCGTAATTGTCCGATGATTTCAGCCATGATGCTAATGGAAATTTCACTTGGACCTTGTGCACCAATTGAAATTCCAACAGGAAAATGGAGATAATGAGGAATTGGTTTCCCTTCTAATAAGCGCTCCGTACGATGACGAGGGCCTAAAATACCTATATAACGAACTTTTTTTCCTAATAAGAGTGACAGTAATTGCCGATCTCTTTCAAAGTGATGCGTCATAATGACAAGAAAATCACTTTGATGTAGTGAAAGGTCTTTGATCATTTCTCCCGGAAACCCGACTATACATGCATCAGCATTTGGAAATTGATCCGTATTACATAAACCTTCCCGCCAATCACAAACTGTTACGAAGAAGTTCGTTTCTTTCGCAAAACGCACGAGCGGCTTTGCATCTTCTCCTGCCCCAAAAATAAACAGACGGGGCTTCGGTATAAAATGTTGGCTATAATATTCATCTTGTAACCCATTTTTCAAGTCAGTTGCCTGTGGAATCGTTCCTTCCCAATTCCCAAGCGTATTCCCATTATTAAATATAAGCGCAGTTTGCTCTAGCGAAAGGTTTTTCACCATCCAAGCAGAGGAACCATCAGTAAGGTGAATATACAAATCTTGTAAAATAACTTTATAGGTATCATCTATATGTTCTACTAATACATGAATGACACCATTACATCCTACTCCCCAAGACAAATCATCTTCTGCTTTCGTGTTGAATGTATGAATCGCCCACGTTTTATGCTCCATAGCATGCGTCGCATAGTAAAAAAGCTCTTCTTCAATGCACCCTGCACTTAGCATTCCAACTTTTGTACCATCTTCTTGAAAAAGCATCATCGTTCCTTCTTTTCGATATGCCGATCCTTCAACATGAATAATCGTCGCTAACGCACAGCGTGTCTCACAACATAACAACGCTTCTAATACATCGTATACAGAAGTCATTTTGACTCCCCTCGCTGCTTTTGCAGTGCAAACTTTACAGCTTCTTCAATCTCTTGATAACTCGTACACCGGCAAATGTTAGAACTTAACCATTCTTCAATGACGTGATCGTCTGCATCAGGCCTTCCTGTAACAAGTCCGTGGCAATTCATAATAAACCCCGGTGTACAGTATCCGCATTGGAACGCCCATTTCTCTTCAAAAGCTTGTTGAATAGGAGCTGATTGTAACCCCTCAATCGTTGTAACTTGCTTTCCAATCGCTTCAACAGCCAGCATAATACAAGACTTAATCGGTATCCCGTCAACAAAAACTGTGCAAGCACCGCAATCACCATTTTCACAGCCTGGCTTTGCTCCTGTTAAATCCAGTTCGTGACGTAATATATGTAATAGCGTATCAGCCATTCTTGAGGCGGCCTCTCGCGTTTCTCCATTTACATGTAGAATAAGTTGCACGTTCCTCATCCTTCGTCCCCCTCTGCAAAATTTCGCAATAGATCTTGCAGTACAGATTGAAATACAAATGTCCGATAAGCACGCGAACCTCTTATATCATCTAATACAGGAGCTGGAATATGATTTAGAGCACGTTCGATTCTTTTCTCAAATGGAATCTGCTTATTATTCAAAGCTGCTTCTATCTGAAATGAACGAAATGGAAAAGCGCATAAACCGCTGCACGCCATCCGAATTTCACTGCCATATTTTATTGCCGCAACTGTCACAAGGGGATAATCAATCTTTTCCAGTTGACGCTTTTTCACACTATAATACGGCGCTGTCACATACTGCCGCTCTGTAATGATTTGTACAAGAAACTCACCCTTTTGTAATTGCAATTTTTCCGCAAAAGCTTGATGTGCAGGGACATAGCGAATGCCCTCTATTCCTGCAATGACAAATGTACTATCAGCTAATAAAAATGGCAGCACAGCCTCCCTATATCGAATCCTCCCTGCAACATTTCCGCCAATTGTAATTTTGTTCCTTGCTGTGCGATCTGCGGCCCGGCCTGCCGTTTCCCCAAGGAGCGGAAATACTTTCGCTTCTTGAACATTTGTTATCGTTAATGTTGCACCAAGTAAAAGTTTGTCACCCTGCCATTCACAAACATTACATTCCGAAATATCTTTTATATCAATAACAGCCTTTGTTCGAATGCGCTGTGAGCGTCCCATCGTAATAATTTCTGTGCCGCCTCCATAGTAGAGCGGCTTCTTTTCCTCTTGATCTAGCTCATGAAATAACCGAATTGCCTCTTGAATAGAATCTGGACGATAATACTCAAAATCAAATGGTATCATTCCATCCCTTCTCCTTTTTGCTTCTCTTTCCAAATTAATTCTGGCGTAAGCGGTAAATTCCGCAGTGAAATACCAGCTGCAATAGATAAGCTATTCGCTAAAGCTGCCGGCATGCCAATTATTCCATGTTCCCCAAGTCCCCTAGAACCAAATGCAGCTTCTTCATGTGGTACTTCTACAAAATCGACTATATACTTTGGCTGTTGGCCATAATGGATGACTTTATAAGAACGAAACTGATGATTCAAATTTCTTTCCTTCGCATCATAATGAAATGTTTCTCGCGTTGCAAAACTAAGCCCCATGCTCATGGCTCCCATAATTTGCACCTCTGCTCCCTTTCTATTTAAAATGGTTCCTGCATCGGCAACTGTTACAGCATGCAACAAGCGGTATGTATAATCTTTAGGGTTATACTCCACTTCCACGGCCTGCGCTCCTACTCCCCATTCTGGTCCTTGTCTACCTTTCCCTGTCTCATAATCAATGTCTGTAATTCCTTCAATCACGTAACTCCCTCTTCCGACCACTTCTGTTCCTTTTACATGTCCATTTGCATCTACATATCCAAATGCAATTTTAGAAAAAGGTACGTATAGGTTCGGATTCGTTTTGACATAAACTTGTTTTCTTGCAATCTCTAATTCTTCTGCGGTGTACCCAAGTAAATTTGAAGCCGTTTGGCAAAGCTGCCTCATTGCGTCTTTTGCAGCCATTACAACAGCATTTCCAACAAGTAGTGTCGTCCGGCTCGCTGCTGTTTTCCAATGTTTTGGAGCGACTTGTGTATTGACTTCCATCATGATATGGACATCATCAGTATTCATATTCATTTTCTCTGCAACCATTTGCGCTAGCACCGTTTTTGTTTCCTGCCCAATTTCAACAGCGCCGCAATTAATATTGACACTACCATCACCGTTAAAGGTTAACACAGCACCTGCACCGGCATTATTTGGTGTAGTCGAATTTTTCCAGAAGCAGCTAACCCCTTTAGCACGTACAATACCATTTGATAGAACAACTTTATTTCCCTCTTCCCAATTGATAAGCGATTTTAACTTTTGCAAGCACGCCGTCACATCTCCGGTGTTACTTCGCGTTACAGGTACTTGTGTCGGTGTTGTATCCCCTGGTCTAATCGCATTTTTTAGACGAAACATAAGCGGGCACATCCCTAACTTCTCTGCAAGTATGTCGATTGTTCGTTCCATTACAAACGTATACTCTGAATGTCCAAAACCTCGAAACGACGTTGCATATGTATGGTTCGTATACATACCAAGTGAATCACACCATACGTTTTCAATCCCATATGGACCCGTGCAGTCCAGCCCAGCTGCCTTACTCATCGTTACCGCCCGATCAGCATAAGCACCGCCGTCAAATAAATACAAAATTTCGGCTGCTTGCAGCTTTCCATCTTTCGTGCATCCAAGCTTTACTTTTGCTTGTAAACCGATATGAACAGGAGATGTTATAAAATCTTCTTCTCTACTATTTCGAAGAGTAACACGTCTTCCCCCTACTGCTTTTGAAGCAATGTATGCTAAAAACTCAAGTTGCACCGCTGTTTTGCCGCCATATGCTCCTCCGACGAGCGGCACGTGTACAATGACTTTCCCTTCATCAATTTGAAACGCTTTACTTAACTGCCTCTTTATTTCAAAAGGAGCCTGTGAAGTAGAATGAACAATAACATCTCCGTTCGGCTTTATTTCTACCCTCGCACACCGCGTTTCCATCGCTGCATGATCAGATTGCCGAAAAGAAAATGTTTCACAGGCAGTCACGTCACTGCTAGCAAATCCTTTTTGAATATCACCCTTACGAATTTTTGTCCAGTTTGCAATATTTGTGTGCGGCTTTGGATATACTTTTTCTTCTAATTTATATCGTTCCACATGTTCATGGACTAATATGTTCGTGTCATTATAGGCTTGCAAAGGGGAACGAATAATTGGAAGCTCTTCGTATATAACGCGGATTCGTGCTGCTGCCTCTTTTGCAATTGCTTCTGTATCCGCTACAACAAGCGCAACAGGTTCGCCAAAATACCGTACTTTCTCAAAAGCTAACGGAGGACGATCAATAATACTAGAACCGACAAGAATCGGATAATCCGCTCCCGTTACCACAGCATGTACACCTTCTACTTTCTTCGCCCCGCGAATATCTATACTCTTAACATAAGCATGCGCATATGGGCTCGTAAGCAGTTTTACATATAGCGTACCAACCTCTATTTCATCATTGATATACTTCGCTCTTCCCGTTACTTTATCAGCACCCTCTTTTCGCTTCACACTTTTTCCTATGACACGATACCGTTCCATTCCCTGCCTCCTTTGCTCTCCTCTCCTACCATCCTATTTACACGACTAACAATTTAGTACAGATCTCTCCGTACAAAAAAAATGGAGCGAACTCAAAAGAGATGTAGATTTCTTTTGAATTCGCTCCTTCTTATCTGTTCAATAATATATCGACACTTCGACAATATTCAACATTCCAAATGTACAAAAAGGAGATAATGTTGGTTTGAAATAAAGATGTATTGTTTATAACAAAGATAAACGTGGAAAAAGAAAATGGAGAAATTCCCATATTTGATTTCAATAATAGGAGTATTGTTATTAGTTATCACAATATTTCTTAATAAGCCACGTAGATAACGCTTTTATATGCTGCTGTTATGAGATTTGAGTAAATAATACATATAGATACGCTATAGGAGACTCCAATTTTTTTCAAGACTACAATAAGTAAAAAAAAATACAATAAGCCGCCCATATGGACAACTCATTTACATAATTCTCGTTAGCGGAAGTTGTTTTTAAAAATATGTTGGATGGTTTAGCCATTCTTCAATATCAACGGAACCTTGAACTGATAGCAAACGATATAAATATCTATATGGTTTTCTAACATAAGTTAAATCAGGAATATCCTGTACAGATATATATCCTCTAATAAAGTCTTCAGCACTCTTTTTATCCAATACATATTCTAAGGCAATAAAATCTAACTCTCTAGGTGCTACAGCATAAGCTTCTGTATCTACTAATCCGGTAATTTCAGTTCCATTGCTTAAAAATTGTGTGGGATCCATGTCGACTAAAATAAAATTACTTTCTGTTGGAGTAGGAATCCTTTTTAATAACAATTGCATTTCAGGAAGAACCTCTAGTATTTTTTGGTTATTGTTATAAAATCTCTCAGTTAGCTGTTGCATTATGTTTATAAGTGTACTGTGAAAATCGTAAATAGATGTTTGATGAGTCCCTAATGGATTACCTATGTAATTAAAGCTTTTTTGATGGATGAGTGCTAATCCTTTCCCCAAGCTTTCTAATATGGAAGATGGTTGATTCAAAAAAGTATGTATCGTATGCCCATTTAACTTTTCTACTACCACGTATTCCTTATTATCTATAGTCATTTTTCGTAGAACCCTTGGTACAGGAAATGAACTTAGTTCCGCTAAGGAGTTATTAATAACTTCTAAACTAAATACATTTCGAGGATCAATCCCAAATAGCTGTTTACACCCCCACCAGAAGTCATTATGAGGTTCTTGAATCATTTGTGAGGAACGTACAATGACTTCCTCAGTTTCTGTCTTAATTAACAAAACATTACTGGCGTGATTTTCATATCCAGGATGTAATTCTGTTATCGATTGGATTGAACTATTAAATAAGATTTGTAACTTTTCCATGAATGAATGCTCCTTTTTTATATAAATTTAACATAGGAAGAGTATGAATACCCTATTCATACTCGGTTGACATAACGTAACATTATCAATAGCAAGAAAAAGCCGGATACTTACTCTCACAAAGAATTCGTCTTTTCCTTTTCTATGACTCTATTCATTTTTTATACATCCCTATCCTGCGTGGGTTTCAGGGTTCCCGTTTGTTACTGGATTAGCCGAAAAACTGTATAAAAATTTGCATACTCTTAGTTCCATCTTCCTACAAATAGCTTTGAAAATAAGTCTGCCGTTGTTTCCATAATTTTCTCAACCATATCCGTTTCATTTTCCTCTTGTTCTTTGAGCATTTTAATCGTTTCTCTTGCATCTTCTGGATAGTCTGTAATAATTCCATCCACATTCAATTTATAATACTTCTTTAAGCTTTCCATATCATTTACAGTCCAGACGTAAATCGGTCTATTTAATTTACGGGCCGATTGTACTAAGCGCTTATTCAACATATATTCTTCCGCTACATAAAAGTCTGCCGGAACATTTTTTAAATTTGCTGCATTTGCATATAGGACATATCCTACTTTTATATCTGGATTTGCACGTTTAAATTCTTTAATAAGTTGGTAATGCAATGTTTGAATAACACACTGCTTTTCAAATTCATTTTTTTCAATCGTTTTTAAAACCTTCTTTACAAAATCCTTTTCATCTTCATTTCCATGGAGCTTCACTTCTATATTAAGTTTAATCTTCCCTTTCGCAAGTTTAATAATCTCATCAAGTGTACTAATTTCGCCTGAGAATTCACCTTGCCTTAGCGTAAGCTTTTTAAGTTCATCCATCGTTAAATCTGACACATGTACATTTGCATTCGCAAGACGTTTTAATTTCAAATCGTGTATAACGGCTAATTCTCCGTCTTTCGTTTCCAGTACATCGATCTCCGCATAATCTGCTTTCGCATCAATCGCTCCTTGTACTGATTCTTTTGTATTCTCTACTCCCCTAGATATATAACCACGGTGTGCCATAATAATAGGTTCTTTATAAGAGTTCGTAATAAAGGTTACAATAAAAGCCAAAACCATTCCCATTACAACACCCACGCAAATATATACACCAATAAATTTCAATCGATGCTTTTGAAAAAAGCATTTCTCTGCTTTTACTTTCGAATAATCAAGGCCCTCTTCTAATAAAACAGCTTCAAGGGGAACTTTTTGTAAATATAACCTGATCAGCGCCATAATATAAAACGGAGTAACAATAAAGCTAAATATATAAAGTGTACTCGTTAAAAATGCAGATAGCGTCGATTGTGCTAATAAAGCAAATGTCCCTTCTGGATTTGTAAATTCATATATCCCAAGCAGTAATAATAAATAAACACCTGTAAACATTAGAAAAACAATGCCTATCGAAATAAAAAATCCAATGAAAAAGAACAGGACTTTCAAAAAGTTTTCACTTACTAACGTGGCACTTTGACGAGCAGCTACGCGAAACGGCTTTTCTTCTAAAACAATGATAGGTAACACAAAAATCCAACGAAGATTGACATAGGCAACTATGGCGAAAAAGAAATAATATCCAAATTGCCCCATTGTTGTTTTCAATAATTCGCCTGTAATAAAATTAGGAATCTGGATTTCAGGAAGAAGTGCAGATTTATAACCGATGCTTAAAAGGGGCAGTAAAACGACAACATACAAAATAAATCCTGGCAAACAATAGGTAAAAAAAGAAGGTAAATACGTTACCGTTTTATATAAAATAGGACGCAGTTTCACCTTTTGTCGCTTATGTGCAAAATATGAAATAATAATTAGCACTGCAAATTCGATAAAAATAAGAAAAAGTGCTAACACAGATAAAATGACAATCACTGCAATTCCGTAGGGTGTTTTTAAAAATGCAAGCAATTCATCATTTGTCGCATTGGCATATCCCCCCCAGTATAACAGCTTATTAAAAATAATACGGAATAATGGAATAAAAGCAATTACGGCTAAAAGTTTATACATGAGTTGAAACGATAGTACATTTCCAAAGGCAAATCTTACTGTCTGAAAGGAATGTTTCATTACCCCTGGTATAGATAATTTTTTACGATATAGCATAGGTACCTCCATATTTCGAAACAATATTTAAGTTTAAAAAACATAAAACCCTTTTTTAGGGGGGCGAGAACATCTGGCCGCGCATAGGTGCGGTCAGAGCCTGTTTCAGCCACATGCCAAGTAAAAGCAAAGAGAGAAAAACAGTAGCATGCTCCCTTTTTTCTACATAGCAAAAATCTTTAAATCGAAATATATTTATATATAAATTAAAAAACAACATAAAAACCACTTTTTTAGGGGAGAGACCAGAGAAACTGGCCATGCATAGAAGTGGTCAGTTCCTTTTCCTGCCACGTGCAAAGTTTAAAACAAAGGTAGAAAGCAAGTAGCGGCCATGTTTTGTTCTGCATAGCAGCGACTTAGATGTTAAAAAGTCAACTTGTATTTATATATATTGAAAAATGAAAATAGTTATATATTAAAATTTCATCTCTTTCATCATAATATATTCTACTAAACATGTAAAAGAGCGATAGATTCTAAATCCACCGCTCTTTTTTTATTAGTTCTTCTTTTCTAGTTCTTGACCAAATGCTTTCAAAAAATTAAATCCAAATGTAATCGCTCGGTTTATGTCTGGATCTCGTAATACTTTAAAGAAATCCATCACACCTGTTCTCTTGCCTTTTGCCAGTTCATCTGTTGCGTATTGTAAACCTGTAACTAAGCTAGATGTTACTTGCTTGGTCACTTCTGGGTCTACTGAAGATAGCGCTTCTCCTGCACCCATCACATTATTTAATGCATTTTTTACTGGTTCACGGTTTAGTTGTTCAATCGTAATTTTCGAAACATCTTCTTTCGCTGCCAGCAAGCTTACGGCAGCATCTAACAAACCAGCTTTCTGAAGCTGTGCTAACAAATGAATCGTTTCTTCAATTGCTTGTTGATTCTCTCCTAACTGTTGTAATAATCCCTCTGAAACTTGTTGTTTCTTTTGTTCCTCTGTTACAACTGTTTTTTGAATCATCGTAATTTCTTTTGCCACAATGCTCGCCCCCTAGTTTTCATCCACAAGTGATACGTATTGTTTTCGTTGCCATTTCTTTTGCACTTCGACACCATTTTGCGGATGACGCTCTTTATTTCGCGGATTGGAAGCAGGAAGTGGGCGATTTCCTTTTTCACGCAGCACACGCATTTTGACGCGCGTTTGTTTATATGCTGGTGTACATGTAAAAAGATCGGTTGCCGTTCCTGTTAAAATATTAATTGCTTCTTCATTTACTGTTGCATGCATCGGTAAGTATAGTTCGTTTCCAGTTACCCGATCTGTAATAAGCGCTGGAACCCTTATTTTTCCAAACGGTGATGCAAGTTCAACAAGACTTCCATCCTTTACATTTCGCTCCATCGCTAGCTCCGGGGAAATCTCCACAAATACCTCTGACATTTTCGATAAAATGCCTGCCGATTTCTTTGTCATATTCCCTTCATGGAAATGTTCGAGCATGCGGCCATTATTTAATAATAAATCATATTCTTCCGGCGCTTCGACTGGCGGTACCCATTCATCAAGTGATAGACGTGCCTTTTTATCAGGGAAATTAAATCCATCTACATATAATAACGGTGTATCATCTCCGTTATGACTACCCCAGCATAAGCTATTCCATCCTTCTAAACGATCATAGGTTGCCTGCGAATATAAAGGAGCAAGTGATGCGATTTCATCCATAATTTCACTTGGATGCTCATAGTTCCAATTTGCACCTAACGCACGAGCTACCTTCTGCAAAATCCACCAGTCTGGTTTTGATTCACCAAGCGGCGGCATAACTTCGTATAAACGCTGAATTCGGCGTTCTGTATTTGTAAATGTGCCTTCCTTTTCTAAGCTCGGTGCTGCTGGTAAAATGACATCTGCAAAACGAGCTGTTTTCGTTAAAAACATATCTTGTACAACAAGGAAATCAAGGTTTTCTAAAATGTGCTGCACATGATTCGCGTTAGAATCGACTAATGCCATTTCTTCTCCCATCACATACATACCGCGTAATTTCCCTGCTTCTGCTGCAATCAGCATCGCAATGTTATTTAATCCTGGCTCTTTCGGAATCGAAACGCCGTATGCTTTTTCAAATTTCGCACGCAGTGCATCATCAGCTATCGCTTGGTAACCAGGCAACCAGTTTGGTAATGTTGCCATATCACAAGCACCTTGTACGTTATTATGTCCGCGCAGCGGGTATGCGCCTGCACCGCGGCGACGATAGTTCCCTGTTACAAGAAGTAAATTAGAGATGGCAGCAGATGTCGTACTTCCACCTGTATTTTGCGTTACTCCCATACCCCAAAGTATACATGTGCCATCTGCATCACGAATCATTTTTGCCATTGCTATTAATGTATCTTTTGAAATGCCTGTTACACTTTCTGTATAATCAAGCGTATACTTCTCTATCATTGTTTTATATTCGTCAAAGTTCTTTACGTTTTCAGCTAGAAATGCTTGATCATGCCAATCTTGATCAATGATATATTTTGTTACACCTGCTAGCCAAACGTAATCTGTACCTTGACTTGGGTGCACAAATAAATCAGCACGTTCCGCCATTTCATGCTTACGCAAATCAGCTACAATTAATTTTTGCTCATGCAGTTTATGGGCACGTTTCACACGCGTTGCAAGAACGGGATGACCTTCTGTCGGATTTGCCCCAACAATAATGATAAGCCCTGCCTCTGCAATATCTTTAATTGTTCCTGCATCACCGCCCATACCTACAGTTTTAAATAAACCATCTGTCGCTGGTGATTGACAGTAGCGAGAACAGTTGTCCACATTATTTGTTCCATATACTTGGCGCGCTAACTTTTGCATTACATAATTTTCTTCATTCGTTACTTTAGAAGAAGAAATAAATCCAAACGCCTCACTGCCGTATTGCTCTTTAATATGACTCATATTTTCTGCAACAACTTCTAGTGCCTCTTCCCAAGTTGCTTCAACAAACATGTCTCCTTTACGGATAAGCGGCTTTGTAATCCGTTCTTCACTATTTACAAAATCCCATCCGAATTTCCCTTTTACACACGTTGAAATCCCGTTTACCGGTGCATCTGATGACGGTTGTACTTTTAAAATGTGACGATCTTTCGTCCATACTTCAAATGAACAGCCGACACCACAAAACGTACAAACGGTTTTCGTTTTATTAATTTTCGTTTTACGCATCGCTGCCTCTACTTCCGAAACAGCTAAAATACTGCTATAACCCGGTTCTACGTCTTTTACAAAATCAATCATTGGATTTAGCACATCTTGTTTTATCCCTGTCATAAAACCAGCTTCTCCAAGCATCGATTTTTCCATTAAGGCATTACATGGACAAACCGTTACACATTGTCCGCAACTTACACAAGAAGAATCATTAATGTTTGCGCCGTCATCCCAAATGACACGCGGGCGCTCTAAACTCCAATCCACCGATAAGGTTTCATTTACTTGTAAGTTTTGGCATACTTCTACACATTGCCCACATGCAATACATTGATTTGGATCGTAACGATAAAACGGATGGGACATATCGACTTCCGAAGCGCTCACTTTCGGTTCGTACGGATATTTCTGTTCTTCAATTCCCATCATATGCACTGTATTATGGACTTTACAATTTCCGTTATTATTATCGCAAACAGTACAATATAATAAATGATTCTCAAGTAGCCGGTCCATCGCTTCTGTTTGGGCTTCAACCGCTCGCTTCGACTTTCTCTCAATATACATGCCTTCTTCAAGATTTGTTGAGCATGCGCGCATCAGCTTTCCATTCACTTCAACAATACATGTATCACATGTCTGAATTGGATCAACTTCTGGTACGTGACAAATTTGCGGGTGTTCAAGCTCTCTTTCGTTTAATAACTGCAATATCGTTTTCTCATTAGATGAAATATACTCTGTACCATCGACAGTTACACGAATTTTGTGTTCTGACATCTTTACCCTCTCCTTACAACCAACCATACAACACCTTTTGAATACGTTTTCAAAACAGTGTTGCTATACGCTCTTTTTCAAAACAGAAAAAAGTTCTTAGAAGTAGATTCTTGATGTATAAAATAAACTTACAATTGATGTATATGACTACGATTCTATTATATCGTAGAATATAAATAATAACCAAGGGATGTATGTGAATACAAAATGAAAAATGGCATGAAAAAACCTTTTCTTTTTTGGGGAGGGAGCGCATGCCCATCAACTTAAGAAATTGGTTGTTCCCCAAAACAAAAAAATGAATTTCGGTACTTTAAAAATCACAAATTTTTCGTTTTGGGGGTACTTTAAAATCTTAGCTTGATAGCAATGTGGCGGGGCCCCATTTATAAATACTTTTTATTCTTTAATTTTAAATTGTGAAATTAATCCTTCTAATTCTTCGATTTTTTTCCTTATTCGCATCGATTGATTTGTTATTTCTGTAATGGATGATGCTTGTGTTTGAATGGCTTGTACGGTTTGATTTGTATCTTTCGCTACTTTTGTAGAAGTTTCTGATACTGCTGATAGTGAAGCGTTAATTTCTTCAGTTCCAGCAGACATTTCTTCTGTTGTAGCTGATACTTCTTGGATTTGACGTGTTATCTTATGAATATCTTTCATAATTGTTGAAAAGGCTTCGTCTGCTTCATTAGCAGCATCTCTTCCTTGTGTAGCTTCTTCGTGTCCTTTTCTCATGATTTGAACCGTATCTTTTGTATCTTGTTGGATGGATTTAATTAAATTATTGATTTCATTTGCGGATTGCTTGGATTGTTCAGCTAAATCTCTCACTTCAGCTGCAACAACTGCAAAGCCTTTTCCATTTTCTCCTGCACGTGCAGCTTCGATTGCAGCATTTAAAGCAAGTAAGTTTGTTTGTTCCGCAATATTCGTAATCGCGTGTAAAGCTTTATCGATGTGTTGTGTACGCATAATAAGGCGTTCTATTACTGCAGATGTTTCTTCGACAACTGTATGAACATTATTCATTTGCGTAATAGATTGTTTGATTACTTTACTTCCGTTATTTACACGATCTGTTGTGGTAACAGATACTTCAGCAACAGTTGCTGCTGATTCAGCTACTGTTTGAACGCCATTTGTTAGGTCATTCATTGCTGTTGAACTTTCATGAATATTAATAACTTGTCCTTCTATTTGTTTGTTTACTTCATTAATTGTTTGAACAGCTTCGTGAGATATGGTAGATGCTTGTTTTGTATTCTGTAACAAACTATCGGTAGAGGAAGTAACTTCGTGTGTTGTTACTTGTATTCTTTCGATTAATTGTTGTAAATTATCTAACATGTTATTAAAAGAGGTAACAATAGCTCCTAATTCATCATTTGCTTGATACGAAGTACGTATGACTAGATTTCCATCCGCTACTTGATTTATATCATGTTGTAATAAATCAATCGGACGTTTAATCGCTATTTTAATGATATATCCAATACATGTAATAATTACAGCCGCAATAACGGAAATAATAATAAACATCAGTATTGTAGTATCTGCACTGTTCGTATTATTTTTTTGTAATTGTTCTGCCTTGCTACTATTATAGTGCACAAGTTCGTGAATAGATTTAGTTGTACTTTGCATAGCGGGTTCAGTGTTTTTTACATAATAAGTATAAGCTTCTTCATTTTTATTGTTTAATGCTAAATTTTGCGCTTCTTGCGCTCGAGTTCTGTATTCTTGAAAGTTTTTTTTGAAATTCTCGTACAATTGCTTTTCTTCTTGTGACTTGACCTTAGAGTCCAATTTTTTTAATAACTCATCATTTTCTTTTTGCATTTGAGCTATATTATTTATTAATTCTTTGTTTCTTGTTTCATCAGTTGTAATCATAAGTTCCATAAAATTACAATTACGGTAGTAGAAATTAGATTCTATAGATTCTATCCAAAAAATTGGAAGTAACCTTTCATCATACATATCTGTAGAAGTTTCGGCCGTTTTCTTTAAAGAGATAACCCCTATAATGGATAAGAGAATACATGCAATACTAGCTGTAATCATTAATGTATTCAACTTCGTACCAATTTTACTGTTTTTTAGAATTGACATCAAACCACATCCTTACTAATTTATATATTACGTTATATATCTTATAATATAAAAATTAGTAAAGCTGTTGATCGATTTATATACAAAACGAATGCTTTTCTTTTTTTTATGCCTTATGATAAACGTGGGAGAATAATTATTGAACTACCCCCACCTATCGTTTCAGAGAAGTGAGGTGGAGGTCTTCTCGCCAAATATAATAAAGGGGAAAGTCATATGGAGTCTGTTCAAAGCACATATACAATGGTTCGTTATCAGGGTGGAACGTTTCATCAAAAAGATGATGAGGTTGTAACAGAATATCCACTTACAATTAAACTAAATGGTGAAGAATATGTAACAATTGTCTGTACACCTGATCATATTGAAGATATGGTCGTTGGCTTCTTAGTATCAGAAGGTATTATTCCTTCCTATAAACATATTGAACAATTATGGATTCAAAAAGAAAAAGGATTTGCGCATGTCACAACGACGCAAACAAATCCACTCTATCAAACTTGCTATAACAAACGATATGTGACATCGTGCTGCGGCAAAAGCAGACAAGGGTTTGTCTTTGTAAATGATGCCGCAAAAGCAAAAACGATGCACGATATTCATATTACCTTAAGGCCTGAAGATTGCTTTCGTCTCATGAAGGACCTGCAGCAATCCTCTATCACTTTCAAAGAAACAGGCGGTGTACATAACACTGCATTATGTGATGAAAAACAAATTCTCGTTTCACGAATGGATATTGGTCGTCACAATGCTTTAGACAAAATTTACGGATATTGCTTACAAAGAAACATTCCAATAACAGGAAAAGTAATTGCCTTTAGCGGACGCATTTCATCTGAAATCTTACTTAAAGTTGCAAAAATCGGCTGTGAAATTGTCCTCTCCAAATCCGCTCCGACAAAATTAGCACTAGAACTTGCTCATGATTTAGGAATTACTGTTGTTGGCTTTATTCGCGGTGATTCTTGTAATATTTACACACACCCGGAACGAATTGAAGGGTATCAGTAAGCATAAATAGAGCGCTCAAAAGGTTTCTCATATGAGAAATCTTTTGATATAAATTCACTTTATTTTTCGATATCTTTGTCTAGCTCCCTTTGTTTAAAACATGGCACGTGTCAGAAAAGGGCATTGACCGTTTCTATGCACGGCCAGTTGCTCTCTCCCTCTCAAAAAAGAAAGAGAGTTTTATGTCATTTTTTACTTATATGAATCCAATTTACTTTTTTACATATAGATTGCTACTATGAAAAAAAGGAACCTGCGCATGTGGCAGAAATAAGCCATGACCATTTTTATGCATGGCCAGTTGCTCCCGCCCACCGAAAAAGAAAAGGGTTTTATGTTAGTTTTTCAATTTGCATCTATATATACCTATTGAATAGTTAATAAAGTTAATATATAATTTCATTACATAAAAACCATTAGGGGGTTAACTAATATGAATATTCGTGTATTAACAAAAGAAGATGCAAGTATATATTTACAACTTTGCATAGAAGGTTTAACGCAAAATCCAGAAGCATTTGGTTCCTCTTATGAAGATATTATGAAACAAAAAGATCCCGTTGCTGCTATTGCAAAACGGTTAGATAACCCTGAAAAGTTTACGATAGGTGCTTTTCAAGAAGAGGAATTAATCGGTATTGCCACTCTTGAAATAAAACCACTTGTCAAACAGGAGCATAAAGCGAAAATTGGCTCTGTATACGTTTCTCCAAAAGCACGCGGTCTTGGTGCTGGAAGAGCGTTAATTGAAACTATCATTGAAAATGCCCCTAGATTAGATATAGAACAGATTATGCTTAATGTGGTTACTGGAAATAAACCGGCAAAGAAACTATATGAATCACTTGGCTTCCAAACATTTGGTGTAGAAGAACGTGCTTTAAAATATAACGGACAATATTGGGATGAAGAACATATGATGTTATTTCTCAATGCTTAAATCTTCTTTTAACATGAAAATACTCACTCTCCTGCAAATGAAGTGGGTGTTTCTCATGTATCATTATTTTTACATTACAAAAACCTCGCACTATGTAGTGCGAGGCTTTTCATCTATAACAAACCAATTTATTTTATAACAACCAAAAAAACTTTCTAGCACAAACAACGATAATCATCATTGATACCGCAATGCAGATTATAACTACATTTCGTTCTTGTTTCTGCTTTTCAAGATCTTTTTTGTTCACTATCTAAATCCCCTTTTATCTACAATCAAAAAAAAGACGTGAGATAGAAATTTTTCTTATCCGATGCGAGGTGAATACGAAAAATGTTCTCTATCCCACGTACACAATAGAATGGAATTTGCCATTTTGAAATCAAAATGACATGACGTTATGTCGCAACATAGGGTATTTTTGTGCTGCTACATTGCCTATTATAAAAGAAAAATGTGCAAAAGTAGTGCATTTTTTATGGCAATTGTCCTTTTCTTTACCATATGAACAGTGTTTTTTGTAAAGTTCATGTAGAATAATAATAGGAGGAAACTTCTATTCGTGAAAGTTTGACTCTCCTATCTTTTCCTTCTACATAAATTCATTTTAAATTTTTGGCATATAAGTCGCTGCTATGCGGAATATAACATGATCGCTACTTGCCTTGAAACTTCGCATGTGGCAGGAGAAGAAAGAGGTTTTTATGTCGTTTTTAAAATTCAGATATACAAACATTAATACAAGAGTAAATAATGAAAACTTGAGGTGTACATCGTTATGGCCAAACTATTATTAGTAGATGACGAAGAACGCATGCTTCGCTTATTAGATTTATTTTTAAGTCCGCGTGGACATTTTTGTATGAAAGCAACGTCAGGTCAAGAAGCACTTGAACTCGTTCAGCAAAAAGATTTTGATCTTATCTTATTAGACGTAATGATGCCAAACACGGATGGCTGGGAGGCTTGCTTTCAAATTAGGCAAATCAGTAATGTTCCTATTATTATGCTAACAGCACGTAATCAAAATTATGACATGGTGAAAGGACTCACATTAGGTGCTGATGACTATATTACAAAACCATTTGATGAACAAGTATTAATTGCTCGTATAGAAGCTGTCCTCCGTCGTACGAAGAAAGAAGGATTTATAAATTTTAACGGCATCGAGTGGGATAAAACGAGACATACCGTAACTGTATATGATGAAAAACTCTCTCTCACACCAATTGAGTTTTCCTTACTTGGACTCTTTTTACAAAATATAAACCGTGCTTATAGCCGCGATGAGCTTATCGAACTCATTTGGGGATTTCAAACAGATATTGAATATCGTACTGTTGATTCTCACATTCGTAATATACGTGAAAAACTTCGAAAAGCAGGATTTCCTATCGAAGATTATCTAGAAACTGTTTATAAAATAGGTTACAAATGGAAAAATGGGCCCTCGTAAGGATAAAGTGAAATTTCCGTCAGTGGGGGTCTTACTGCCTGTTAGTACAGAAAAAGGTTGTGAATCATAATGAATAAACTTTCTATAAAGCTTGGGACGTACTTTTTATTATTAGCTTTTTGCATTGAATCCGTACTCTTTGTATCCTTTCATACAACATTGGCACAAATGCGTGTAGATGAAGAAACTGCGGCCTTATTAGAAAAAGGAACTTGGTATCGTAACATTATCGAAAAACGCTATAGGGAAGGCATCTTTGAACGCGTAGCAGCAATGGAATCAAATTCACCTTCTCATACAAAACTTGTCATAACAGATGCAACAGGTCATATTATCGACTCTTCTGATCCTGTTACAGAAGATATACGCAAACAGCTTAAACAAAAGATTACATACATTCCTAGAGATGGCATGATCACAGAAGATAACTGGAAAGAATCAAAACATATTTCAACAGCCAGCCCCATTGTAAAACATGGAGTCGTAATTGGCTATGTCCATATGTTTTTAGAAACTGCCTCTATAAAAGCGATGATTTGTCGATTAACACAACAATTCGTTACCGTCGGTGCATTGACAGTAGCTCTTACAACAATTTTAGTATTTTTATTTTCAAGGGTTATTACAAATCCACTTATAAAGATGAAAAAAGCAACTGAAAAATTGATGAAACAAAATGAACCCATTACGTTAGATATTAAAAGTAATGATGAATTAGGCAGCTTAGCAAAAACAATCGAACAGCTTTCTAGTGAGTTAATATATATGAAAAAAGAACGAAACGAGTTTCTCGCCAGCGTCGCACATGAATTACTCACTCCGCTTACATATGTAAAAGGATACACAAAAGTTGCCAAAAGAGAGTCTTTATCTAAAGAAGAACGGGAAGAATATTTACAAATCATTGAAGAAGAAACAGAAAATATTACGGAACTCGTCCAAGACTTATTTGAACTGGCGCAGCTTGAACAACACCAATTTTCGATAAAAAAACAGCCAGTTTCACTTTTACCATTCGCCGAGCGTATGGTCGAAAAAATAAAACCATCTCTTAAAAAAAAGCAAATCGATATCTCTTTATATTGCCAAGAAGATTTATATGTGTGCATCGATGACCGCCGCATGGAGCAAGTTATGCTCAATTTATTACATAATGCACATCAGCATTCTCACGAGAATACTCATATTACAGTACGAGTATTAAAAAAGGAGCATACTTTTCTTATACAAGTGCAAGATGAAGGGGAAGGAATTCCATGTGAAGACTTATCACATATTTTTGACCGTTTCTATCGGGTTGATAAATCGCGGACACGAGCAACTGGAGGAAAAGGTATTGGTTTAGCTGTTGCAAAAGAAATTGTAGAATCACATGGTGGGTCTATACAAGTAACGAGCGAGATCGGAGTCGGAACTACATTTACGATAGAACTGCCTATTAAATAGCTATCATAAAACCTTTTTCTTTTTAGATGGGCGAGAGCGTCTGGCCGCGCTTAGTAGCGGTCAGGGCCTTTTTTTACCACATGCGAGGTTTTAAACAAAGGGAGCATGCAAGTGGAGGGCATGATGTTTTCTACATAGCAGTAACTTATATGTTGAAACATAAAAATTGATATATTACCCACTTCCCCTTTTATGGGTGGGTGAGAGCGTCTGGCCATGCTTAATAGCGGTCAGGGCCTTTTTCTGCCACGGGCAGTGCAAGCCACATGTTTCTCCATAGCAGCGACTTTTATGTAGAAATATTAAAACATTTCATATATCAAGCCTATTTTTTGAAAGTATTAGGATTTTAATATAAAATATAACATTACCACCAAAGAATTGGAGGATGATACAATTGGAAATTCGTGTATTAACAAAAAAAGACGCAGAAATTTATTTAGCACTTCGTGTCGAGGGATTAAAACAAAATCCAGAAGCGTTCAGTTCTTCTTATGAAGATATTATTAATAAGGAAGATCCTGTTGAATATAAAGCGCAAATATTAGACCAAAACGAAAATTACACGCTTGGTGCTTTTAAAGACGACGATTTAGTTGGCGTGGCAACTTTAGAAACAAAATCATTTTTAAAGCAAGAACATAAAGCAAAAATTGGTTCTGTTTATGTCTCTCCAAAAGCGCGCGGAATGGGCGCCGGAAAAGCTCTGATGCAAGCAGCAATTGAAAAAGCAAAAGAATTAGAAGTAGAACAACTTATGCTTGATGTTGTCGTTGGCAATGAAGGTGCAAAAAAGCTTTACGAATCGTTAGGCTTTAAAACATTTGGTGTACAAGAGCGTTCGTTAAAATATAATGACCAATATTGGGATGAAGAGCATATGATGCTGTTTTTACATGAAGAAAATGAATAGAGAAAAGGGATCCCTTTTCTCTATTTTCATTTTCGTTTGTCTTTTGATTTAATATTTATTCATTCTTTTTCCCTATGGAAGGTTATACTTTGCCAACCATTCCTTCATAACATTCAATAATTCCTCTTGAATCTCTTTATTCACAAGCCCCTTATATTCTTTCATTAGCCCTAACATGGTATGATTTTTCTCGATTTCTCGTAAAATATGATTCATATTAGGGATGATATGCCACTCGGCCTCACCTGCTACATATTCCGCAATATCTCTTGCCTGTTCTGGCGGTACTTGTATATCACGGTCTCCCGTAATTGCCAAAACCGGACACGTTACTCTCTCTAAATACTCTACGACATTATATTGAAATTGTTCACGTAGCCACTTTGCATTTACCTTTACCCCTTTGATTCGCAAAGCAGGCTTTGATGATTGTTGTATTTTTTCCATCTGCGCTTCATTTTGTTTCTGAATACGTTGTGGAAGTTTTAAAAAACGGTATAGCCATCCTCGAAATCCGGATGCTTCTTCTAATTCTTTCACTACCATTTTCATTTGCTTTGGCAGTAATGTTTTCGAAGGTTCAGCTGCACCGCTAAGTAAAATTAAATTAGCAACGGATTCTCTTACATAAATTGCTGGCGCAAGTAATGCTCCTTCACTATGACCTACAATGACGATTCGCTTTGGATCAATTTGTGGATGCTCCTTTAAAAAACGTACGCAAGCAACACCATCATCAATTAAATCTGTAACACCTGTTTTATAATAATCACCTTCACTTTTATGCGTACCACGCTTATCATAACGCAAAGTCGCAAATCCTAATGAAGTGAAATAATCCGCTAAGTCTTTATATAAACGTAGCGATAAACCGCGAACATTTCCATCTCGGTCTCCTTTTCCCGTTCCACCAATCAATAAAATAGCTGGATATGTCGCTGCATCATATGCTGGAATTGTTAGCGTTCCTTGAAGTGAAACTGCACTTTCAATTGTAACGAACAATTCTTTCCCCATATCGTTTATTCTCCCTTCTTATTTCTTTCAGGAATAACAATTGTTGAAATCGTTCTTCGCTTTCGCTCTGGAGATGGTTTACGCTCCATTGCTTTTAAAAATACTCCACTCATTTCCTGTGCAAACTCTTGAAACTCCTCATCACTCATATAAAAACTTGCTTGTCGATACCCGGCTCCATCTTTTTCAAAATCAACATGATCTTGCTGCAAATAATCTTTAAAACTTGCCATAACCTGGGTGGTGAACATCATAAAATACTGCATATGTTCTTCTTTCGTTACGTCTTGCAAATCCTTTTGTGAAACGCTAGCCATACTGAAATTTAAGGCATATAACTTTTCAATCGTTCCTCGTATTTGCGTTTCCTGAGCAACTTGCAATAAATGCGCTGTCGTTAGTTTATCTAAATGACGATATAACGTCGCTTGTGGAATATGCGGTAACTTTTTCGCAAGCTGCTTGGCTGTTAATTTCTCTCCTCCGATAAACTCTTGAATCAGTTGAAAACGAATCGGATGAAACAGTATATCAAGCTTTTTTTCTTTCATATAGCAAAACCTACTCCCTTTTATTACATCTTATGATTATATTATCAAATATGATAACGAATGTATATATAAATACAAGTTAACTTTTTAACATCTAAGTCGCTGCTATGCAGAACAAAATATGGCCGCTACTTGCTTTCTACCTTTGTTTTAAACTTTACACGTGGCAGGAAAAGGCCCTGACCGCTTCCATGCATGGCCAGTTTCTCTGATCTCCCTCCCTAAAAAAAGTGGTTTTTATGTCATTTTTTCAATTTGTATTTATATATATTTGTTAACAAAAAAATAAGTAAGACAATCACAATTGCCTTACTTATTTCTAGTATATTACACTTTAAACTTTTCAATCATAATTTGTAATTCTTCTGCCATTTTTGCTAAGTTTTGAGCAGAAGAACCAATTTCCACCATAGAGTTTACTTGTTCTTCTGAAGAAGCAGCTACGTTTTGCATACTTGCTGTATTTGTTTCTGCTGCTGCTGCAATTTCATCAATTGCATTCGTGACTTCATTTGCATCTTCTGACATATTTGTTGCCGTTTTTGCCATCGTATGAATTTGATATACGATATCATTAGTAACCTTTAATATTTCTGCAAAATTTATTTTTGTCTCATCAACAGCTTCAAGACCAGATTGTACTTCTATTTTTACTTCATTCATAGATTGTACAGTGCATTCTATATCATCTTTAATCTCTGTAATCAGTTTGGCAATTTCTCCTGATGATTCTCCTGATTGCTCTGCTAGTTTTCTAACTTCTTCTGCTACAATTGCAAATCCACGTCCTTGTTCGCCGGCTCTTGCTGCTTCAATTGCTGCATTTAAAGCTAATAAATTTGTTTGCTGTGCAATATTTTGAATCACTTCTAAAATCGCACCAATTTGTTTGGACTTTTCATCCAATAATTTAATAATCGTATCCGATTGTGAAACAGACTGATGAATAGATTGCATTTGCGTCGCTGTTTGTTGTACTAATCTTCCACCCTCTTCTGCCTTTTGTCTTGCATATGCTGAAGAATTTGAAATCGTTTGTGAACTATCTGTTACATTTTGAATAGCCGTATTTACTTGTTGTAATAGCGACGCTCCTTCTTCAACTCCTTGACTTTGTGACTGCGCACCAATGGATACTTGCTCCATCGCAATTGTAATTTGATCTGTCGCCTCATTTGCTTGTCGTACACTTGAAGTTAACTCTTCCGCTGAAGCAGCAACACGCTCTGCTGAGTTACTCATTTTAGAAATTACATCGCGTAAAGAAGCTGACATCTCATTAAAGGAAGCTCCTAATCTTCCAATCTCATCTTTAGAATGAATTACAATTTCTTCTGTTAAATCGCCTTGGCTAATTTTTTGTGCAGAAGTAACAATCTTTCTTAATGGATTTGTTATTGATTTGATAATGAAGTAAATAAGAATGGCACCTAACAGCATAGAAATGACAACTACAATGACTGTTTTAAAGAATACCGGTTCAGCTGCCTTAGTAATTTCTTCTTCATACACAACACCGATGATTTTCCAACCTGTTTTATTATTTGTATTGAAGGAAAGGATCTTATTCTCTCCTTTATCATCGTATGAAAAATACCCTTTATCTTTCTCATATGCAGGGTTAATGAAGGCTTCTGTAACTTTAGAACCACCTTTTCGAGTTGGATGACTGACAACTTGTCTGTTTTGATCTAAAACTACTGCGTATCCTTTTTCTCCAAGTTTAAACATTTTTGTCGTTTTTAATATGTTCTCAAGATTTAAGTTAACGCCAATAACACCTTTTCCATCTTTCGTCTTCTTCGCAACTGTTACTACCATGTTTTTTGTAGAAGAAGACTCATATGGTGCGGTAATAATTACTTTATCCACAGATTTCATAGCATCTTTATACCATGGGCGATCCGTTGGTTTATATCCTTCAGGCATTTGCATATAAGGCTCTCTTAAAAACATCCCATCTTGCGTGCCGATATAAAGCCCTTCTACTTCCGGATGAATCTTTATATATTGCGTGAATTTCGCTTTTACGTTTTCTACATTTCCATCTTTATACGTATCCTCTGTTAATATATCCGCAAAGTAAGCAGCATCCACAGATTTCGCATCTAAATTTTGCGTAATAACGGTATCTAAAACATTAATATTTTCATTTGCTTTTGCAATAATTTGATGTTCAAAATTTGTTCTTGCCGTTTGATATGACACACCGCCAATAATAACGCCAGGTACAATTAAAATAAGAAGGAAAGATATCATCAATTTCCTTGTTATACTTATGCTGTCCATTCGTTTCAATAAACTCCTCATACATAACAACTCCTTATCTTTTATTTTTTTAAATAACAAAATCACACCCTATACTCCATCTATCTAAATATTTAAAACTTACTTTAAATTTTATACATTATATCACTATAAAACAATATACAAATGTTTTTTATTAATATTCCGAAAATTTATGTTTATAAAATAAGAACATATGAGGAGATTAACATCGCAGCTATCTCAGTAGTGACATACTCTTGCATGTGGCAAAAAAAGTACCTGACCACTTCTACGCTTGGCCAGGTACTCTCGCTCTTCCCTATGGTTTATGTTAATTTTTCAATTTGTACTTATATATTAATATACAAAAAACGACATCTATATGATGCCATTTTAATTTTCCGACATATAGATTGCTGCTATGCAGAAAAAAAGGAGCTTCCACTCGCTTTCTGACTTTGTTTAAACTTCGCATGTGGCAGTAAAAGGAACTGACCGCTTCTATGCATAACCAGATGCTCTCGCCCACCTAAAAAAGATGGTTTTATGTCAGTTTTTTAATTTGGATTTATATATATGATGCCGTTTTTCATAATCTACTTTCTTTATTCACAGCCAGTAATCAACCAATCGTCTTCTAATTTACACAACAATGTTTGTTCATTTACTTCCTGGCCTAACTTTACTTCGACAGCTAATATATTACCGCTAAAACCAACTGCGGCTTCTTCTAATGTTCCATCACTTTTTTTAATAACAAATAATTTTTCCCACTCATATACGTAAGACGATTGTTGAATAAGTATTTCTTCAATCACTCCATTGCATGGGCTATAAACATTTTCAATTACATCTTTCATCTAAACTTTTCTCCTCATTACATTTCAGTGTTATATTTCTCACCTATTCTAACATTGTTATGAAAATCAACTCATATTTTAAAAATTCTTTTATTTACATATATCTATTTTAATTTTTCAATATACAAATTGCTGCCATACCTTGTAATTTTGAAGATAGGCTACTTGCCCATTTGCCAATAAAAAGCTTAAAAACAAAAAAGAACACATATTATATATGAATAATATGTGTTCTCCTCTATCTAATATGAAATAAAAGCGATTCCCAGGAATTCCTTTTAAATAGTTACAAAAAATCCCTATAGGGTTTCATTATTTTCCAGATTTTTCCATTCCGGACTCGGAATAGCAGCCTTTATCTCTCCGCTCTGCTGCATTGCACCTTTCCCCGCAAAACTTTCTAACAACTCTTTTAAATCAATTCCCGAAGAAGCCTTCAAAGTTTCTTGCATCGTTGCCATTAAATCAGTCGCATAGCCGGCAACTTTACCAGCACCGCTGTTTTTTCCACCGCCGCCAGTATCAACAACAGTAATTTTATCGATATTACTAAGCGGGCTTGCAATCTCTTTTGCATAGCTTGGTAACATTTTTAATACCATATCCATAATTGCCGCTTGGCCGTATAATTCAAATGCCTCAGCAATTTTTTGTTTTGCTTCCGCTTCCGCAAGACCTTTCAATTTAATAACATCCGCCTCTGCTGTACCTTGCGCTTTTTGTACTTCTGCTTTTGCTTGCCCTTGTGCCTTTTCAATTTCGGCTTTCGCTAAACCTTCTACTCGTACTTCTTCTGCACGCGCTTTTGCTTCTGCTTCAATTTTATATTGCTGGGCATCTGCTTTTTTCATTTGTTGCACTTTTTCTGCCTCCGCCGCTTGCTCAACTGCATAACGATCAGCATCTGCTTTTTTCTTCACTTCTGCATCGTATTGCTTTTCACGACGAGCAATTTCTTTTTCTTCTAATTCAATTTGTTTTTCACGCTCAATAATTTTCACTCGCATTTGCTCTTCTGTTACACCTTGCTGAGCCTTCGCTTGCTGTAATTCATAGGAAAGATCAGCATCAGCACGTGCTTGTTCTTGTTCCCTTTTATATGATTGCACCTTTAACTCTTTATGTTTCTCTGCTTCCGCAATTTGCGCATCACGCTGATACTCTGCTTCTTTTGCTTCTTTTTCAGCACGAGCCTTTTCAATCCGTGCTTCTTTTTCTCGTTCTGCGTTTGCAATTTGCGCATCACGCTTCACCGTTGCAATTTGCGGCTGACCAAGTGCATCTAAATATCCGTTTTTATCACTAATTTCTTTAATGGTAAATGATACGATGCGCAGCCCCATCTTCTTCAAATCAGTGGAAGCAACTTCGTGTACTTTCTGCGCAAACTGCTCCCTGTTACTATACGCATCTTCTACTGTCATCGAAGAAAGAATCGCTCGTAAATGTCCTTCTAAAACTTCCTTCGCCTCTACTTTCAGTTCTTCTGTTTCTTTTCCTAAATATTGCTCTGCTGCTGTTGATACTTCCTCAATTGTAGAACCTACCTTAATTATCGAAACACCATTTACTGTTACTGGAACACCTTGCTTCGTATATGTATCGCGTGTTCCCACTTCTAACTTATAGTTTAATAAACTAAGAGGTTCGGCTTGTTGCATAATTGGTACAACAAACGTACCGCCGCCGCGAATAATTTTAATCTTCTTTCCATCATCTGTTGTCACAACATTTTTCCCGCTGCCGAGTCCACTTCCTGTTACAATTAACGCTTCATCGGGACCAACAGTACGATATTTTGTAACAAAGACTAAAATCAAAATCGCTAATATTGCTAATAAAACACCACCAATAATTAATGGAACCATAGTAACTCCTCCTTCAAAAAATATACATAAAAGTATTCATGTGTGGTCATTCATAGGAAATACAACCCTCTAAATCTCCACTTTAGTACACTTTTTCTTGCATTTACTCTTTTTAGATGTTTCTCTTTTGTTTGGATATTAATTTGTAACTTATCTGGGTACATTGCAGAAATATAGCCAACATGAGTTACCTTTTTGGTGTCTGTGTATTGTACAATATCTCTATGTTTAAACCCATAAGTTTCAGAATGTATCGCTTTCGTTTTCTTTCTGATTGGTTTAATGACCCAGTCTTTTATGTTTGTATCATGGATCTCTAACCCACAAATAACTAAAGCGTCATTAGAATGTGCCTTTTCAATACTCCAATCTATTCTCCTATTTGCAGTATCTCCACCACTTGTTAAAAGCAAAGTACCATACTGAGATAAGTGTTGTTGTAACCAGTTTTTACCTTGCATAACGTGTTGAGCAAAGTCTAGCCGTAAACTCTTTCCGTTAATCAGTTTTTGATACTTATCAACAAACTTTTCTTCTTTACCTTCTGTCTTTTGGTGACATTTACTACACAGTGTAATCAGGTTATCTAATGTATTAGAGCCTCTTAACCTCCTAGGGACAATATGATGTACTTCTAACATACAGTTTGATTTTCTGCATTCCATACATTCATATTTGTCTCGTATAATTACAGCCTTTCTCATGTTTTCATCTAGCCGATTGGATTTTTGACATTGCCAGTTGTATAACTTCTTGTCATCAGTCAATGCTCGTATGTCTATCGCAACATCTTCTAAGTGAATACTTGCAATGTCTATCCATTTTGAAATCTTATTTACAAACCTAATAATCGTTTGTCTCTTTTGAAGTATACTAGGTGCGATTCTTCCTTCTCTTCTACTACTTGCACGATTACCAAATTTTGCTTGACGATACCGTTTGTGATTTCTTTTGTATCGTCTATATCCTCTTCTTTGCTCCATTAGCTTTGATACATCTTTTCGATGTTCAATAGTAGCTTTAAAGATTGGTTTGTTTTTTGTTTTACATTCTTGTACTAACCCAACCCCAACATGTAAACTACCATCGTCTATCCCCAACCTAATTTTATAATCTACATCTTCCACTGACTTATGAAGTTGAATTACCATTGGGTATTTTGCAACAAGTTTTGCTCTTTTCTTCCTAATTAAGTACCATCCATTGTTGACACTTGTAGGAGCTAATTTTCCTCCTTCTACATCCAATACAAAACAATATTCTTTGTTTTTATTTTTAGTCATCTCTGACCAGTCATCCTTCCACACTCTTAGAGCAACGGACTAAAGCGTGTATCCGAGGGTAAGTCTTCAACTTACTCATCAATCGTAGTTCATCATGCAATTTAACTTTCGTCAAAACGCACTCACTTAGGCTTGAAACCGAATCAATAGTAAGTATACGAGCATATTTGCCCACGTTTGTATACTTTTTTATATAAAAATGACTACTATTGATTTAGTCCTTATCATTTCGGTTTCTTTAAAGAAACCGCTAAATTTTGTACATGTAAAACACCATCTTCCACTGCTTCAACAATGACATCTGATCCTTGTAAAATATCTTTCTTTCCTATCGTTTTAGCTGGCATCGCATTGCTACCAAATTGAGAAGCTAACAAAACCTCTCCTAGCCCTTCTTTCGGAATCGTAATAATCACTTCTCCTTTGCAGCCAATAAACTCTTCCATACGGTGCATTGTATTTTGCTCCGCTTTAGAAATTGGCGCCAAAACTAGCATTTTCATTGTAATTACACCAACAAGTGCGAGGAAAAATGAAATAACAAAAATAGCAACACTACTCCAAGGAAATATATATTCTAATATGTAACCAAATCCACATAGCATTGCCAGAAAGCTAAATAAGAGTGTAAAAGGCGAAGTAGCTCCGCTTGATATACTAAAAAGAGATTCTAAAATATCACCGAAAAGCAAATAAAGAATGGCAATAGCTCCAGTTATAACAAGTCCATATAAATAAATGGTTTCAATTGGAACGTTAAATAACATACTGCTTCACTCCTTTCAACATAAGTGAAACTTGTTATATTTAATATGTATTCCCTCCCCCTTTTAGATGTCTTAAATTTCAGTCATTTAAACTTTTGAAAAAGGAGTCTTATTACAGACTCCCAAAAAAAGAACAGGAGAAAGCTATAGTGACAGCCTCCTCCTGAAAATCAACTAATATATGGTATATTTATATAATACAAGATTTTACACAAAAAGTAAAGTCATGTATATATTGGAAGCTATTTCTCTTACAATATCCCACTAATGAAGAAAATAGACAGTGGATTTTGATGCATGTATGGACAAACAAATAATCCTTTCTCATGTGAACTGAATATCTTAATCACATAGGAGGGAAAGCATGAAAGAAAAACAACTCATTCTTACTATACTTGGAAGCAGTGGCGGCGCTGCTCGCGCATTTTTATCTCTATTACATCATGCCGTGAAAGACATTCATAATCCGTTATACTCTCAGTTGCAAAACTGTTCCATTCATTTAATTGATATAAAACAAAAACCAAAATCTTATTTTCAGGATATGTATCCTGCGTTATACGAAAGTTTTACATTCCATGTGTTTGATCTAAGCGATAACACATTATTTCGAAATCATCTACAGAAAACGGGGACAAGCATAGTCATTGATGCTTCCTTAGCAGATGCAGTAGAAATGCTAACATGCTGCAATGAAGCTAATGTACATTATATTAATACAGCATTACAATCACCGGCAATCGATGCGAATGAGCATATTAAACGCTTCAGTTTATTAGAAAGACAAAATTTCTTTGAAAAGCATAAACCTACCTTCACACAAATGACAGGTATTATTTGTTCCGGTATGAATCCTGGCGTTGTCCAATGGATGGCCGTTAAGTTAATGAAGCAAAATCCTGAGGAAATCCCCCTAGCTTGTTTCATCGTCGAACACGATACAACTTTCTACCAGGATCCAACTCTTATTAAAGAAAAAACTGTATACTCGACATGGTCGCCTGCGGGATTTTTAGAAGAAGCTATTTTAAACTATCCTCTTTTTATGAAACATCAAACTCCGATGCTCTTCTGTAACACTGCTTATGAACAAGAATTTAAAGTAACGTTAGGAGATAAACAGTTTTTCGGTTGTTTAATGGGACACGAAGAAGTAATTAATCTCGGAAAATTGTACGATATGGAAGTCGGTTTTTTATATCGTATTAATGATTATATGACGCAAGTAATTCATGATAATCAACAGAACATTGATGAACTATGGAACTGGGATCATCACGTATTAAATCCAGAAACTGGACAACTCCTCGGTGAAGATTTAATCGGTGTATTACTTGTCTATAAAGACAAAGAAGTCTATATGTACAATACAACTGCCACCCAACATGTGTACACACAATACGGAACAAACGCAACCTACTTTCAAGTCGCATGCGGCGTTTACGGTGCACTTGCTAGCCTCTTACTCGACAATTTACCACTTGGCTGTTACTTTGTAGACGAACTTCTTTTAAATACAGATTCAAAATATGGTGATTATCTTTCTTATTATATGAAAGATTTTGTAATAGGGGAAAATCATGCGACAGATGGGTTATTATTTGATCGTATAAACAAGATTGAGTAGGTTTTCTACTCAATCTTGTTTCGTTTTGCTTAGAAATTAACTATTTAATAAAAGAAAAAACTCCTTTTCAAAACCTGTATCTCCCAAAAATCTAAAGCTAATCTATTCTCTACATCCACATTCACGTGAACGAAAGAAATCCCTTCTTGATTCAACCATCTCATTAAATGTTCTACTACATTTTTAGCAATTTGCTGTCTTCGATATTCTTTTCTTACATAAATCTCATCAATTTGACCATATAGTGTATTGGTAACTAGGTCTTGTTTAATAGAAGCTATGCCATAACCAATCATGTTTTGGCATTCATCAGTTACTACAAAAACAGCGCCATATTTTGATTGGACAAATTGTTCTAATTGCTCATAAATGCCCATTCTATCGCTTTCGTCTAATTCACATTCTGCTGTTTCTATAGCATTCATATTCCATAATTCTATAATATTTTTTATAAACTCCTGATAACCTAATCCTTTATGAAGTTGTTCGATACGTATGTTCACTTTAATTCCCCCTTTATAAGCTACTCTAAATTATATTTTAATAAATTCTGTGTTGTAGTATAAAGATGGAGTTAGTTGAGAACATGAGATTCCAATATAAAAATTTTCATTTTATAAAGTATGATTTGCTAAATTGAACTGGGTCTGATTCAAAGTTGCACTTAAAGAGACTCAGTCATTACAAACAAAACCCCCCATACTTAGGGGTTCAAGCCATCTTCTCATTCGATTCTTCACGGAAAAAGCTCTTCATCGCATGAAACACGTCAGCTTTTTGTTTTAAAATATAATAACGAAACTTCTCATCTTTTACGTTTTTATATGCTGACATGAGTGTACTGTGGCGGTTGGGTTGAGTCCTCCATCATATACCCTTAATGTTGTTACTGGTTGAACATAGCATCTATATTCATTGTTGGGAAAATAATTGAAGAAGAAGTTCCTTTTCTCGTAATTTCTGAAACCATACTTCTTAAATATGAATATAAGATAGCAATTGCATTCACTTTATAAACTGAATTAGGCTCACAACAATAGTATTTGCATAGGTAAGGAATTATCTTATAAAATAAAGAAAGAAATGACAGACAGGGAGAGGAAAACCCATGTCCAACCAATTAGTAAATTTACGAATCGATTTTGCTTTTAAACAGTTATTTGGAACCAAAGGAAATGAAGAAATTTTAACAGGGTTCTTAAATGCCATTTTAGAGGAATCTTTGGATGCCCCGATTACATCTCTACAATTGGAAGACCCGCATCTTCATAAATCGTACCAAGATGATAAGTTATCCATTTTAGATTTACTAGCAACACTTGACAACGGAACACAAGTGAATATAGAAATTCAGCTCCGAAATACACATGATATGATAAAACGATCTTTATATTATTGGAGTAAGCTCTACACATCTCAAATGCAAGAAGGGATGCCCTATCGTTCACTTCGGAAAACAATCACCATTAACTTATTAGATTTTTTATTATTTGCTGATGACGATTCATTTCACACTATTGGCCAATTATGGAATACAAAAACACAACAAGTATTAAGTGACGATATCGAAATCCATTTTGTAGAGATTCCAAACTTAGTGAAACAATGGCGTGAAGAAAAAGTAAATCCATGGGAAAATACATTTGTCCGTTGGATGTTACTGTTGCCGGCTCACGAAGATGAACATTTAACCCAAGTATTGGAGGAGATTGCGATGAACCAAGATCCAATTTTACAAAAGGCCATGAATAAATGGGAAAATATGAGTCATGATTCTTCTTTCCGAACAGCTTATGAAGCTCGTGAGAAAATACTTCTAGATGAGCAAGCTAAAATAGCTCATGCACGAGAAGAGGGATTAGAAGAGGGACTAGAAAAAGGGCTAGAAAAAGGAATTGAACAAGGAAAAATGCAATTAATCCGTGGTATGCATAAAAATGGTATGCCGTTAGAAGACATTGCAAAATTCACTGATCTAAGTACAGAAGAAATACGAAAATTACTATTGTAATACACATAATAAAAAGGCTTTGCGAAAGTCCGCAAAGCTTTTTATTATGTGTATATAGTCACTGAACTCTCAGCCATATAGTCCTTAAAAATCCACCTGCAACCTATATTTTTATACTCTACATTGAATAAAAAGACTTACGTGAGGAATCGGGAAACCTATCATATCATGCCTGTGAAGACTCAGACAGAATAACGTATCCTTTCATTTTAGGGATAAATTTTTTACTTTGTTGCTTATTTATCTTCTTATCCCTCCATCTAACTATACAAACAAACCATCTTCATCCCAATCACCGAACACGTTTATTTCTCCAAATTACCGTCCATAATAATAAACAAAGACGAACCCTGTATTCTTAAGATTCAAGCTCTTTCCCAAGGGTATCAAACTCGGTGATTAGGGTAGAGTGGTATATAATAGTACTTATTTCCTGCAAGTTAATTAACTGATTTCCCTATATATTACCACGACAAAAAACCCCTACACTTAGGGGTTCAGGCCATCTTCTCATTCGATTCTTCACGGAAAAAGCTCTTCATCGCATGAAACACATCAGCTTTTTGTTTTAAAATATAATAGCGAAACTTCTCATCTTTCACATTTTTATATGCTGACATGAGTGTACTGTGGCGGTTGTACTGGTTGAGTCCTCCATCATATACCCTTAATGTTATTACTGGTTGAACATAGCAGCTATATTCATTGTTGATAAAATAATTAGCGAAGAAGTACCTTTGCTCGTAATTTCTGAAACAATACTTCTTAGCCATGAATATAAGGTAGACTCACAATAGTAGTATTTGCATATGTAAGGAATTATCTTATAAAATAAAAAGAAATGATCGTCAGGGAGAGAAAACCCATGTCCAACCAATTAGTAAATTTACGAATCGATTTTGCTTTTAAACAGTTATTTGGAACCAAAGGAAATGAAGAGATTTTAACAGGGTTCTTAAATGCCATTTTAGAGGAATCTTTGGATGCACCGATTACATCTCTACAATTGGAAGACCCGCATCTTCATAAGTCATACGAAGATGATAAGTTATCCATTTTAGATTTACTAGCAACACTCGATAATGGAACTCAAGTGAATATTGAGATCCAGGCGCGACAAGAAGTCGCTTCATAATAGTGCGCATCCATAAGGATACGCTATTCTAGTTGTCAAGAATATTTCCACCCGAAACAGCGTTGCTAGTAATGGCAGGGTTGGTTGCATGAAGGAACGCATAAGGAAGCGATGAACGTCCATTCAATCCGTGCTAGGAAAAGATGAGAAAGGTAAACGACAGTGAATCTTTGTAAGCTTCGTTACGATGAATCCAATGAAAGACGTTGATACATTGGAAATGCGGATTAGAAAAGTGAACTTTGGATGTCACTGAGAGACAACCTACATGTCCGCCGGAGTAGAGAAGGTACCTTCCCTCATCGTATCTATGTGAAGTGGAACTTGGTAAGCCCTATATAATCTGTACGTTGTACAGTAAGGATGCCGTAAGGCAAAATGACGTTATAGAGGGTATGGGATGTTGGAAAAAGCGAAGGTCGCAAAGTCGAAAGGCAACAGGAATTCATAACTGTGCGAATAGTATCCAGGGCATAACCTAATGATGTAACCCGACAGGGTGCAGACTTCCAACAGGTCTTCAACACGAAAAAAAAGCGAAAAGAAACTTCTGCCGAAAGGAAGGAATCTAGTTATGGATACAGCTCACAAGGCGTCGGCTATTCCTTCACTTACAGATTGGTTTACAATCCATTGGGGAGAAATTGAGAGGTATGTAAGGAAGTTACGACAACGAATTTTTCGTGCCAAACAGCAAAATCAAAGAAGAAAAGTGAGAAAGTTACAAAGGCTCATGCTTCGAAGTAGAGCAAACCTATTGTTATCGATCAAAAGAGTCACACAAGTAAATCGAGGGAAACGAACTGCGGGTATCGACGGAGAACGGGTATTAACACCAAAATCTAGAGTGAAACTGTTTCACCAAATGATGTATCAAAGCATCCAATTGCATCTCCCAAAAGCTGTGAAACGTGTATATATTCCAAAACAGAATGGAAAATTACGCTCACTGGGCATTCCAACAATCAAGGATAGAGTGTGGCAAAACATAGCCAAAAATGCACTAGAACCGGAATGGGAGGCAGAATTCGAACCTATTTCATATGGATTTCGCCCTAAGCGTAGTGCGCATGACGCCATAGCGAATATTTTTAATAAACTAAACTCTAAAAGCAAGAAGGTTTGGATATTCGAAGGGGATTTCACCGGATGTTTTGATAATCTAAGTCATGAGCATATCTTAGAGAAAACTGATAAGTTTCCAGCTAAAAGGATTATCAAGAGATGGTTACAATCTGGATATATAGATAATCAGGCTTTCCACCCAACTACAGTGGGTTCACCTCAAGGAGGAATCATTTCACCACTATTAGCTAACATCGCCCTACATGGTATGGAGAAGGAGCTGGGAATCAGCTACAGTAGGAGTAATACCAAAAGGCAAGGTATTACCTATCATACAAATATCAAATGTACAAAGGCTATGATTCGTTATGCAGATGATTTTATCGTTGCTTGTCAAACGAAAGAGGAAGCCGAATCCCTTTATCAAGAGCTAACACCTTATCTTGAGAGACGAGGTATTACATTAGCGACAGATAAGACTCATGTCACTCACATTACGGAGGGGTTCCGTTTCCTAGGGTTTCATATTAAGCAATATAAACAAGACAAAAATAAATTGTTAATTAAACCCTCTAAAGAAAGCATACAAAAAGCCAAGAAGAAGATGAAAACTACCTTTCAAAAATTAAAAGGAAAACCTGTTCAAACACTACTTGCTGAATTAAATCCAATTATTAGGGGATACGCGTATTACTGGATGCATGTAGTATCAAAAAGGGTATTTTCATCAATGGATTATTTTATATGGGGGAATATTGTACGTCATGTAAAAAGGCTACATCCAAAGAAAAGCTGGAAATGGATTATGAAACGATATTTTCGAAAACCTCATCATGGTGGTCATGATAAATGGGTTCTTACTTGTCCAAAGACAAAATATCAAATTTTTAAAATGATTTGGACTCCGATTATCCGACACATTGGGGTGAAGTATAAGAACAGTCCCGATAATCCTGAACTCACTCATTACTTTATCAAACGTGATAGAATAGATTTCGATAACAATAATACGCTAGCTCGAATTAAAATCGCAAAGAAACAGAAATATATCTGTCCAATCTGTGAAGAGGCTCTACAAAACGGAGAAGCATTAGAAGTACATCATAAAGTTCCTAAGGCTTATGGGGGAACAAATGAATATAGTAATCTCCAGCTTCTACATATACCATGTCACATCCAATATCATCAAAAACATCCTATCTTTCGAGAGAGAGCGTATATTTACAAGAAATTGAACAAACGTATCTCATTAACTCCTCAAGAGAGAATTCAGTTAATAGAATGGCACGTGATTGATGAAGAGTGACCAGCTGTTTTGGATAAAAAGAAGGCTTGAGCCGGATGTTTGGAAACGGACAAGTCCGGTTCTGAGGGGAGAAAGGGTCCGTGAGGACTCCGACTTACCCGACCTCCGAAATACACATGATATGGTCAAACGTTCTTTATACTATTGGAGTAAACTCTACACATCTCAAATGCAAGAAGGGATGCCCTATCGTTCACTTCGGAAAACAATCACCATTAACTTATTAGATTTTTTATTATTTGCTGATGATGATTCATTTCACACTATCGGCCAATTATGGAATACAAAAACACAACAAGTATTAAGTGATGATATCGAAATCCATTTTGTAGAGAGTAAGCCCGAATTATAAAAAAATAAGCGCACCTTTCGGTACGCATCACGAATTAGCCGTATTTTTTCAATCAAAAATACGGCTAATTTCATTTATTTGCTACATTCCAGCTGAATCTTTTTTGACCAAGGCATGTATTGATCTAAAGTTTCAGGATTTTGATGGATTCCGAGATTCGGTAGATCCGTGAAAAGTTTCTTGATGTATTCGTAGAAATCAACGCCGTTACTTTTGGCTGTTTCTGCGATACTCAAACAAATGGCGTTCGCTTTTGCGCCAGCTTCGCTGACCGAAAAAAGCCAGTTTTTTCTGCCTAGAACGTTTGGACGGATGGCGTTTTCAGCTGGATTATTATCGATTTCAATGCGCCCATCATTCAAAAATGCTCTGATGTAAATGTCAACCTAAACATGGTTCTTTCCAAAGTTAGTTGAAAAGAACCGTTTTCTCATATTCTAGTAGTAAGATTTTTTTTCTCAATAAATCGAACAAGCAACGACCATACATGGTGCGCTTCACCAACTTTAATTTATTGATTTTCCCTTCGGCTAGACCATTATTGTATTCATAATCGATGGCATTTTTCACAGCTGTCAAATCTCTTTCTATTCCATTGATAAAGCTATTGAGCGGTTGAATATCTAGCGCAGTCGCTCGTTCAATCCAGCTTTGCAGTGCATCGTTCTTTTTTTGTTTCAGGATTTCCCTAAAGTCATTCACCAAGTTTATGACGGATTCGATTTTCGGATGCAACTTGTAAATTTCTTTTATTTGTTCTTCAGATAATTTGATTTTTGTTTTCTCTGAATAGAACAAAAGAGCGATAACCTCTTTTCGTTTCACGAATTCAAACTCCGTATCATGTAACAGTCGAGGGTCTTCAAATAAAGATTTTTTCAGTTTGGAAACATAATGGCGTACAGTAGAGGCAGAACCTTTGTATCCTTTTTTTCGAAGTATGGCACCAATCTGAACAGATGTATACCGATTGGTTACGTACTGTTTTATTTCTTCTGCATAGGGATCTAGCATGCTCGTTCTCGTTTGCCCTAAGCTTGCATGTACTCCTGTTGTTTCTGGATTCAAATATTTGGAGATAGTTCTGCGATCTAACCCGAGTTGACGTGCGATACTTCGCTTGGAGTTTCCTTGTTTATACAGCTCTCGTGCTTCACATATCTGTTTTTCTTTCTGCAACTTTTTGTGTTCATGAGATATTTTCATTGTGCTCATCAGATACTCTACTTGTTCGCTTAATCCTATGGATAAAATCTTTTTCACTGTTCTGATATCCATCTGTAAAGCTTTCGCTATTTGGTGAAATGTATAGCCGGTATCCATTAAGCCATTCGCTATTTTGACTTTTTTTGTGAATGGTATGTTTAGATTATTCGCGTTCATAAGGGATGCTTTCTTTGAGGTTGTCACTGGGATTTTGACATTCGTTTTTATGATGGACTTGAAAAATTCTGTACAATACTTTGTCAGATTTTGAAGCAAGTGAAAGCGATCGCTTATTTGAATAGCCTTCGGATGGGCCTCCGCAATGGAATGAGCATACGTAATAGAACCATCTCTAGAGACAATCTCCAGATTTGGAAAAGTTTTCAGCCAACTTGTCACTTCTTCACCGTTTCTAGAATGAATTAAGTCAACCACTCGATGTGTATCTAAATTTATCATAATCGTGCCATATGTATGTCTCTTTTTTAAAGCAAAATCATCGATACAGACTCTTTTTACATGGGTTTTATCAATTTCGATTGTTTTTTTTTAGTAGATTGCAAATGGTACTTTTTCCAACCTTCGCAATGCCACGGTTCAATATTTTTTCAGCTACAAGCGAACTGACATTTTGGGCGATTTTCATGATTTCTTGTTCCAAGCGAGTGGATTTTTTCGCTTTATAGGGTAAAAATAAGAATTGTTCAGCAAATGTTTTGCGATGGCATTGCGCATTATGACAGAACATTTTGCGGTTATTGATCACGTATACAACCTTCTTCCCTTGAATGGGCAAGTCATGAAACGTCCTTTCATAGCGAGAATGAACTTTGATCGAAGCCGTATTGCAGGAAGGGCATATTACTGATAACCTCTCCGAGGTAATCTGAATAAATAGTGTATCCTCTACAATTTCATGTGAAAGATATCTAAGTTTTTCATCTAACATTTTCACCACATTATCCACTTTACAGCACCATCCCTCACTTAAATAATAGGAACAGTATGGACAAATTGTTAGAATTTCAACCAACTTTGGAAAGAACCATATTTA
>NZ_KB910940.1 GCF_000383235.1 Bacillus sp. 123MFChir2 | reverse complement strand
CGCACCATGCGGTGCAAAATGTTATCCGGTATTAGCCCCGGTTTCCCGGAGTTATCCCAGTCTTATAGGCAGGTTACCCACGTGTTACTCACCCGTCCGCCGCTAACTTCTTAAGAGCAAGCTCTTAATCGGTTCGCTCGACTTGCATGTATTAGGCACGCCGCCAGCGTTCATCCTGAGCCAGGATCAAACTCTCCAATAAAGTGTTTGTCTAGCATCATAAAATAAAAATTGACGTTTCACGTTGTTTGTTTCGTTCAGTTTTCAAAGAACTTATCCGCCGCCTTATTGCGACTTCCTCATGTTAACATCTTTGTTTTTTGATGTCAACATTGTTTTTTACTTCTTTTTTGTCTGCTTTCTGCTTTCGTGCAGCAGCGACGTTTATTAATATAGCATGCTCATTATAGATGGTCAACACTTTTTGCAAAAAATCTCACATCCTGATTAAACACCTCAAAATACATAAAAAACTACCGATACTCTTAATCATCCAAAAATTCAGAAATTTATGCTATATTATTACTTATAGGAAGGTGAAAGGGATGAGCATAAAATACTCAAATAAAATCAATAAGATTAGAACTTTTGCATTAAGTTTAGTATTTATTGGACTGTTCATTGCATACTTAGGGGTCTTTTTTCGTGAAAACATTCTTGTTATGACAATTTTTATGATGGTTGGCTTTTTTGCTGTCATTGCTAGTACTGTTGTTTATTTTTGGATTGGTATGCTATCAACAAAAACAGTTCAAGTTATTTGTCCATCTTGCAACAAACCAACTAAAATACTTGGTCGAGTTGATGCTTGCATGCATTGTAACCAGCCACTCACACTTGATCAAAGTTTAGAGGGAAAAGAATTCGATGAAAAATACAATCGAAAGGGCTACAAAATGTAACAAAAGTCTATACTTACTTTCTATAAAAAAAAGGCTGACTTAAAGCGTCAGCCTCTTAATCACTTATATTACTTATTACAGTCTTGACAAACACCGTAAATTTCTAAACGGTGACTATTTATTACAAAGCCTGTTTCTTTCGCAGCTTCATTCTCAATTTCCTCTAGACCCGCATACGGAAAATCAACAATCTTACCACATTTTTCACAAATTACGTGATAATGCTGACTTGTAACGTAATCAAATCTGCTTGAGGAATCACCATAGGTAAGCTCTTTTACAAGCCCTACTTCCTTAAATACGCGCAAGTTATTATAAACTGTTGCAACACTCATATTTGGAAACTTACCTTCTAATGCTTTATAAATCTCGTCCGCTGTTGGATGCATCATAGATTCCACAAGGTACTCTAAAATAGCATGACGCTGTGGAGTAATGCGTACACCCGTATTTTTCAACATTTCCAGCGCTTCTTTTAATTCTTCTTTGACCACCGTCATGCCCCCGATTCTATACGGATTATTATTTTGTAATTCTTATAAAGAGTGTACTCCTTTTCCTTCCACCCGTCAACATTTCTACTATAACTATGCATTTTATTCTTAAGCTTATTCCAAATTTAACAAACAGCGAAACGCAGTTAATGTGATCCCTTCTTCAGATAAAACTTCATTTTATTTTTAGATGACCGCATTTCTTTTTATACATTTACATGAAAAAAAGTGCGAGAAAATCTCGCACATGAAAAACTATCACCTGAGGAGGTATGCCCTACACTGTTAGCATATGAAAACTCCCCCAAAAGTGTATAGTCTTATGCCATGTATGTGAATTTTTACTAATTATTTTATTCTGCGCAAAATAACACTTACTAATAATAAAGTAACATCCCTAAAGCACTTTTTTCTTATAAATTTTCTTTCACAAATTGTAACGCCTCTTCAACGTGGCCCTTAACTTTAACTTTTCTCCATTCCTTTACTAACTGTCCTTCTTTATCAACTATGAATGTTGCTCTTTCAATGCCCATGTACTCTTTTCCAAAGTTTTTCTTAAGCTTCCAAACACCGTACATTTCTGCAACTGTATGATTTTCATCAGCTAACAGCAAAAATGGCAAGTTATATTTTTCTATAAATTTTTCGTGTCGCTGTAAAGAGTCCGTACTTATCCCTAAAATTACACAATCTATCTCTCCAAAGGCTACATGGTGATCACGAAAATCACACGCCTCAGTCGTACATCCTGGTGTCATATCTTTTGGATAAAAATAAATGACAACGTGTTTCCCTCGAAAGTTAGATAATTTTACCTCTTCTCCATTGCTTGCTTCTAACGTGAAATCCGGTGCCATTTGCCCTACTGTACCCATATAGAATCACTCCTTCTATTTTGCTTCCACTATATCAAATATCCTATTATTTTTCATTTTCCATAACCGTCCGCACAACAAATGCAAATGGCATCGTATATCCAATCAGTGCTTCTATAATCGCAATCCAACGGCCAATTCCAATCGGCGTTACATCGCCATATCCAACTGATAACAATGTAATTGCACTAAAATATAAACATATTTCTACAAGAGCAAATGAGTGATTCATCACTAATTTTCCGTCTTCTTTCAATACCGAAAATCCACTTTCTTCTAAAACAACATAACTAAGCGCAAATGCAATGAGTACCGTTGTATAAATAAGAAATAACGAAATCAGATTATACAAAGAGAAAAAACGGTTTGATTCTCCTGCCGAACTCCATAGTAATTGTATACTCCGTAATACAGCAATCGCAGCAATTAATAAAATTATCACCCACAACATGTCCTCCACCTCACTTTATTTCTATGAGGACAAAAGGGGTTTTATCCCATATGAATAAGTGACTAATTCCCAGCACCGCGATATCGCTTTACTCCTAAATTCCAAATAAAAAAACCAATTGAAATACAAATAACCCCAACAATCGGTGTTACAAATGCATAGGAGTTCCATTCTGTTTTTCCTAAAAAGTAAGATGCCGGATATACACCAACAAAAGCAAACGGTAATATAAACGTTAAAACAAAACGAATGACGCGATTATAAATATTAACAGGATAACGTCCGTAGTTTCCGATGTTATACATAAGCGGCATAATCGAACTTCTTGCATCTGACCAAAAGCCAATACTTGCAAGCGTTACGAAAATCCCACCATACACGAGTGCACCGCCGAGTACCATCAATATAAATAGAAAGAAATCGTACCAGTGAAATGTTAATTGAAGCTGAAGTACAGCATATCCCATTACGCCAAAACCAGTTATTGCACCAATGAGAGACTCTAATTCCATTCGTTCTAAGATGACTTGGAATAAACTATGAATAGGACGTGTTAAAATGCGATCCATTTCCCCTTTTACGATATAACGATCATTAAAATCCCATATATTAAAGAATGAAGAGAAAATCGCAAACGGAACTAGGAAAAAACCATAAATAAAGATCACTTCTTCCCTGTTCCACCCTTTTAACGCTTGTGTATGTCCAAATACAACAAGAATAAAAATTAAGTTTACTGCCTGTAACAATAAATCAGATAGTAAACCAACAATAAAATCCCCGCGATATTCTAGCTTCGTTTTTATATATTGACTTGCATATTGTAAAAACAATTTAAAATATAACATTCTCTCATCATCCCCCTTGTACAATCAGCCGTTTTCTTGCTGTTTTCCACATCATAACAATTGGAATAATGAGCAGCACTGCCCATATGATTTGAAATAATAATGCCTTATAAATCTCCTCACCTTGCATTCCTTCCGAGAAAATCATACTCGGAATATAACTAATTGCTTGAAACGGCAGAAACGTCATTACTTTTTGCGCCCATAACGGATAGAAGCTAATCGGAAGTAATAAACCTGAAAACAAATCAATTACAACGCGTTTTGCATACATAATTCCATTATTATTAAATAAAAAGAACGTTAACATTCCTGTCATTAAGTTAATTTGTGTATTAATGATAAAACTAAATAATAATGATAGGAAGAAGTACAACCACGTTTGAACATTTGTTGTAATTTGCAGTGAGAATAACAATGTAACGATGACCATACCTGGAATAGAGAAGAAAGTAAATCGGAAAATTCCCTCTCCTAATCCTTGCATGACTTTCATACCTAAATAGTTATATGGACGAATTAACTCAACCGCAACCCGTCCTTCTTTAATTTCCATCGCAATCTCCCGGTCAATATTATTGAAATAAAATGCACGGGCCATCCAGGCAATTGCAATGTATGTTGTCATTTGTGTAACGGATAAACTTTCGATATTTTCTTTTCCGCTATAAATAGCTTGCCATAAAAAGTAATATGCTCCGATATTAATTGTATAAATGATAATACCGCTATAATAGTTTGTTCGATACGCGAGCATCATTAAAAAACGAACACGAATCATTTCAATATACTTACCCATGAATCATGCCCTCTTCATAAATATTACGAATGATTTCTTCTGTAGAAACTTCATTAATTTTCAAGTCTTTAATCCCAAAAGATTGGACAACTTTTGATATAAGCGTTGAAATTATGACTTCTTCATTTGGGATCTTGGCAATCCATGTATGTTGTTCTTTTCCATGTGACCAAACTACATCGTTATCAGGCATTAACATCGCAAGTTGCTGATAAGAAACTGAGGTTACAAATTGAAAATGAATTTCTTTTTCTGCTCCCCACTGCGCGCGAAGCTTGTCTAAAGATCCGTCATACATTATTTTTCCTTCATCTAACATAACAACACGATCACAAAGTGCTTCAATATCTGTAATGTCGTGCGTCGTTAGTAAAATTGTTGTTTTATATCGTTCATTCATTTCTTTTAAAAAGTCACGTATTTTTAATTTAACGAGAACATCAAGACCGATTGTTGGTTCATCTAAAAACAATAGCGGCGGATTATGAATTAAAGCTGCTGCTAATTCACAGCGCATCCGTTGGCCAAGCGATAATTTCCGGACAGGCTTGTCCAATAAAGGACCAATATCCAACGTTTCAATTACATGTTCCATATGTTCTTTATACTGTGCATCGGATACACCATATACTTTTTTTAACAAACGAAATGATTCTTGCACGGCAATATCCCACCAAAGCTGCGAACGTTGGCCAAATACAACACCTATTGTTTTCACAAATTCTTCCCTTTGTTTATGAGGATTCATGCCATTCACAGTAATTTGTCCAGCAGTCGGTGTCAAAATACCTGTTAGCATTTTAATAGTAGTGGATTTACCAGCACCATTTTCTCCAATATATCCAACCATCTCTCCTTGCTTTACAGTAAACGAAATATCATTTACTGCTGGGACAATTTTATAATTACGATTTAATAAATCCCGAAACGCTCCTTTTAATCCTGAGCGGCTTGAATACGATGTAAATTCTTTTCGTAAATCTTTTACCTCAATAACCGTCTCCATTCCTAATCTCCTTTCTGCCTTTCACTCTAGTAACTATATATTCAATTTTCATTTCCCAACACATAAATCGCCGCTTTTCATAATACAACCTGCCTCCCCACTCGCTTCCTCCCTTTGTCTTAAAACATGGCACGTGGCCAACCGCTACTACACACAGCCAGTCGCTCTCGCCCCCATAAAAGAAAGGGGTTTTATGTTTGGGTTTTATGTTTGGGTTTTAACTTCAGCTTCCATGTCGCACAACGAATAGTTTACCCAACAGCAGCAACTTGTACAAACAATACGTCTTTTCCAAAAACATGTTAAAATAATACATAGATTTTTGTAAGGAGATGAATTTTCATGAAGTTCAAAAAGTCAGAAGAATTACATAAAGAAGCTTTAGATCATATCGTTGGTGGTGTAAACAGTCCTTCTCGCTCTTTTAAAGCAGTTGGCGGCGGTTCACCAGTTGCAATGGAGCGCGGGAAGGGTGCTTACTTTTGGGACGTGGACGGCAACAAATATATCGATTATTTAGCAGCATACGGACCGATTATTACAGGTCATGCTCATCCGCATGTAACAGAAGCGATTAAAATCGCTGCCGAAAATGGTGTGTTATACGGAACACCGACAGCTTTAGAAGTAAAATTTGCTAAAATGCTAAAAGAAGCTATGCCAGCAATGGATAAAGTACGTTTTGTAAACTCAGGAACAGAAGCTGTTATGACAACAATCCGCGTTGCTCGCGCTTATACAGGACGCACAAAAATCATGAAATTTGCGGGTTGCTACCATGGACATTCTGATTTAGTGCTTGTAGCAGCAGGCTCTGGCCCTTCTACACTTGGTACTCCTGATTCTGCCGGTGTACCGCAAAGCATTGCACAAGAAGTCATTACAGTTCCTTTTAATAATGTAGATACATTAAAAGAAGCTTTAGATAAGTGGGGACATGAAATTGCTGCGATTCTTGTAGAGCCAATTGTTGGAAACTTCGGGATCGTTGAGCCAAAACCAGGCTTCCTTGAAAAAGTAAATGAGCTTGTTCATGCAGCAGGTGCATTAGTGATTTATGATGAAGTTATCACAGCATTCCGCTTTATGTATGGTGGTGCTCAAGATTTACTTAGCGTGACACCAGACTTAACTGCACTTGGTAAAATCATCGGCGGTGGTCTTCCAATCGGTGCTTACGGCGGAAAAAAAGAAATTATGGAGCAAGTTGCGCCGCTTGGACCTGCTTATCAAGCGGGTACAATGGCCGGAAACCCTGCTTCTATGGCAGCTGGTATCGCATGTTTAGAGGTACTTAAGCAAGAAGGCGTATATGAAAAACTAGATGAGCTTGGAGCAATGCTTGAAAAAGGTATTTTAGAACAAGCAGCAGCGCACAACATTGACATTACATTAAATCGCCTAAAAGGTGCTTTAACAGTATACTTTACAAAAGATAAAATCGAAGACTACGATGCTGCACAAAATACAGACGGTGAAATGTTCGGTAAGTTCTTCAAATTAATGCTTCATGAAGGAATTAACTTAGCACCATCTAAATATGAAGCATGGTTCTTAACTACAGAACATACAAAAGAAGACATTGCATACACGATTGAGGCTGTTGGCAGAGCGTTTGCTGCCTTAAAATAGACTTATAAAAAACCAAATTGAAAAATTGACATAAAAGCTCCTTTTTTAGGAAATGGCGAGAGCATCTGGCCTGGCATAGGAGCGGTCAGGGCCTTTCCTGCCACATGCCAGGCTTTAAACAAAAGGAGCCATGTCGTATTCTGCATAGCAGCGACTTATATGCTAAAAAATCAACTTGGATTTATATATAAAAAACAGAGTTAATCCTCTGTTTTTTATTTTTACTATTTCATAAATCAAACAACAATAGTATAATTATTCATAATTATCTGTCTTATATTAGACATAAAGAGTTATCCTACTACTTTTCGGCAGTATTTCACTTTATTATTTTTTATGTATTAGGTGGCATACATCTTTAATATTTTGATTATTCTAAATTCAAGGAGGATTCGCGAATGCCAGGTACGCCAAATAAATGGAAACCATCTTTATTTCGAAATTATGCAAATACAGAACATGACGCGTGTGGAATCGTTTCCGTAATGGAGAAACAAAACATGCCAACAAAAGAAAACATTAATCTTTGCATACAGTCTCTTGTAAAAATGAATCACCGCGCTGGATTTATTAATAACGAAGGCGATGGAATTGGAATTCATATCGATCTTCCGAAAGCACTTTGGAAAGAAAAATTAATGAAAAATGGTTATAATCCCACATTAGTGGATCATCCTCACTTTATCGTTGGGCATTTTTTTCTACAGCAAAAACAAGGTGCACATACCTTGCAAAATGATATTCGTTCCTTACTACAGAGAGAAAATGTAACGATTATATTTGAAACTAGCACTGTAACTAACTCTAATGCCCTTGGACCTCTTGGCAAACAAGAAGAACCGCTATTTTGGCAAATTGCCGTTATTCCAGAAAAGCATCATAACAACATCGATCAATTATTATTCTTGCTAACGATAGAAATCGAAAAAAATGAAGCAATTCATGTCGCGTCATTCAGTCCGGATTATGTTGTTTATAAGGTGCTCGGAGCTGGCGATACACTTATATCCTATTACGATGACCTGCATCATCCACTCATCGCATCTACAATGACCCTTGGACATAACCGTTATTCTACTAATACATTATCTAATTTTTTTCGCGTTCAACCGTTTAGCATTCTTGGACATAACGGAGAAATTAATACAATCGCTAAGCTGCGAGATCAAGCTGAAATGATTGATGTGCCACTTACAAACGGCGGCAGCGACTCGCAAGACTTAAACCGAACGCTAGAAACACTTCTCACCCATTACAACTATAGCCTATTCGAAGCAATGGATATATTATTTCCACCAATTATTAATGAGATTAAATTATATAAGCCGCATATGCAGGACTTATATACGTATATACGTGAAGTATGGGGACATTTTGCGCAGGGGCCCGCTGGAATTATTTCACGCCATAAAGATGAAGCTGTTTTTAGCGTAGACTCCCTTGGTTTACGCCCCGTTTGGAAAGTAGAAACGGAAAGCTCTTATATTTTTTCCTCTGAACCAGGTGTTATTTCTCCGGCTGAATATGTCGCAGAACCAAAATCACTTGCTCCAGGGGAAAAAATAGGACTAAGGCGAGACCTAGAAGGTAATCTCGTCTTATACGAATACGATGCCTATCAAAAAGAAGTATATGCACGTATGAAACAACGAATGGAATTTGTTGACTATCGTCATCATCTACAAGCTCCGGCAACCGATGAATTAGATCATCTTGTTTCAATTACAGAAGTAAAAACGGAGCAATACGCGGCTTTCGGCTGGGACCGCGAACATATTCAGCTTCTCGAGCAAATGGCTAAAAAAGGCGCTGAACCAATTCGCTCCCTCGGGCATGATGCCCCTCTTGCAGCACTCGATGTAGGAAGACGAAATATCGCTGATTTTATAAAGGAAAGCGTTGCTGTAGTAACAAACCCTGCAATTGATCGCGACCGAGAAGTAGAGCACTTTTCTACACGTACAATTGTAGGGAAAAGGCCAAATCTGCACGCATCAAACGACCAACCATTTATTGTAGAACTTCCAAGTCCAGTTGTCTTAGAAGGGCTATCTGGACAACAAGCTGCCGGGCAGCTAGACACAGTATCTTATGAACAACTCATCCGTATGTTCGCTCTGCACAGCACTGTCTATAAATTGCCTGGAACGTTTACAGAGGATGAAACTTTGGGTGCGGCGCTAAATCGACTTGGAGTGGAAGCTGCACTCGCAATAAAAAAAGGCTCATCACTTCTTATCATTGATGATGCAAGCGCTCATCAAAACGGCCAATTATGGATTGATCCACACTTACTTACAGCCAAAATTCATCAAGAACTCGTGAGGCATAAACTCCGCCGTGATTGTGCAATTGTCGTACGTTCCGGAGCACTTCGTTCCCTGCACGACATTGTGACTTTATATGGTTTAGGGGCGGATGTTATCAATCCATACCTTACATTTGCAACAGTAAACGACGGAACAGAAACGCCTCTTCTCAATTTATATAAGGCATTAAATAAAGGAATTGAAAAAGTAATTTCAACACTTGGAATTCATGAATTACGTGGTTATGGTCGCCTCTTCTCTTCCATCGGTCTACACGAAGAAATTGCACAGATATTGGATATTACAAATTTCCTTGGATCTAGTAGGTTGGCTTTTTCACTAAAAACACTAGCAGAAGATGCAAAAGCCCGGGAAATCGATTATACAAATGAAAAAGCAAACATACGAAAAACGTTTCATCTATTCCCGCGCATTTGGAAAGCAATTGGAGATATTGCCAAAGGAAATGTATACGATGACTACCGTGAAAAACTAAATGAATTAGAAGAAAAGACTCCAACGGCAATTCGTCACCTTATCAAAATAAAAGAAACAAATCATAAAACGCCAATTGAAAAAGTTTCAATTGCAATAAACAATCATAGTCTACCATTTATTATTAGCTCGATGTCATTTGGCTCACAAAATGAAATTGCCTTCCGTGCTTATGCCGAGGCTGCTGATCGATTAAATATGATCAGTTTAAACGGTGAAGGCGGCGAAATAAAAGATATGATTGGTAAATATCCACATACACGCGGGCAACAAATTGCATCAGGACGTTTCGGTGTTAACGCTGAACTCCTGAATTCATCTAATTTAATTGAAATTAAAATTGGGCAAGGAGCAAAGCCAGGAGAAGGCGGACATTTACCAGGTTCAAAAGTAACAGCAAAAATTGCAGAAGCGCGAAACGCAACAATTGGCTCGGATTTAATCTCACCTTCCAATAATCATGACATTTATTCAATTGAAGATTTAGCGCAAATTATTACTGAAATTAAAACTGCCAACCAACACGCAAAAGTAGCTGTTAAAGTTCCTGTTGTCCCTAATATCGGAACCATCGCAGTAGGCATCGCCAAAGCTGGTGCTGATTTTATTAATATTAGTGGTTTTGACGGCGGAACAGGTGCCGCGCGTATTCATGCCCTGCAGCACGTTGGTCTTCCTGTTGAAATTGGTGTGAAAGCTGCTCATAACGCCTTGTTAGAAGCAGGAATGAGAGAGCGTGTAGAAATTTGGGCCGATGGCGGCATCCGCAGTGCAGCAGATGCATTAAAAATTATGCTTCTTGGTGCAAACCGTATTGGTTTCGGAACACTGTCTATGATTGCGATTGGTTGTACAACATGCCGAGGCTGTCATTTAGATACTTGTCATGTCGGGATCGCAACGCAAATTGAATCCGAAGCACAAGCGAAAGAACATGGTCTGCGCCGCTTCGTACCGCGAAATTTCGAAAGTGCTGTAGAAGGATTGTTACATTTATTCACAGCTTTTGGAACAGAATTAAAACGATTAACAGCGCACCTTGGTTATAACAACTTACAGGAAATTGTCGGCCGTTCTGATCTATTAGAACAAACACACGGTCAGCATCTACTAAATTTACATTACTTATTACAAACATTAGAAGATGTAACATACAATGCCGTGCAAACAGCAGCACATCAAAAAGGTAGTAAAACTCATTATTCTATTACATCTAAAGAACTTATTAGCGTTGGCGTCGATCAGCGTGTGATGGGCGGCAAGGAATCTTGCTACCGCACTCGCAGTAAGCTATATGAAAATCGCGTATTAGAGCCGATCACATTAAAATACACAAACGGTTCTGTTCCTGGAAATGGGCTAGGTGCCTATAATAGCGAAAATCTTTTTATTCACGTCAACGGCGGTGCACAAGACGGCATTGGAAAAACAGCTTTTGGCGGTGGGATTTATATTACAAAAACAAAAGGAAAAGATGATAAATACTATAACGGTTCTGTTGGAAAAGGATTTGGATACGGCGCACAAAAAGGAGCATTATATGTACAAGGAAATGCTGACGCTAGAGCAGGAATTCGTCTATCAGGAGCTGATATGATTATTGGCGGAAGAATGACAAAACCACTCCCGAAAGAAGAGCATGGAAATATTGGTGTTCACTCCAATATAAAAGGATTTGCTTTTGAATATATGACAAACGGCCGCGCGCTCGTCCTCGGTGACCCTGGCCCGTGGATTTGCGCCGGAATGACAGGCGGAGTTGTCTACTTACGTCATCATCCTGATTTTGGCTTAACAGAACAATCATTAAGACGACGAATTGCAAAAGGAGCGAATGTTACACTTCGGCCGCTTAGCAAAATAGGAGAATCTGATGTAAAAGAATTATTATTAGATTACCTTCGTATATTAAAGGAGCATGAACAATACGAAGAGGCCCTGCTCCTCTCACCTTTGTTAACCAATCTAAATTCTCATTTCTACGAAGTAATTCCAACAAAAGAGCAAGCCGATCCATCTGTTTCAACAGAGTAAAATAAAGTGAAACCTCCATCAGTCGGTGAGGGATCTTACTGTCCGTTAATGGGGGACAAACGAATAACAGTTTTCTTATTGACGACTTTTCATTCTCATAGTACTCTATAACAAATTAAAAAAACCTGCTGAAATTCAGCAGGTTTTTTCATTAAAATACTACTTGCTAACATAAGTTAATGAATGTATAGTATCATATTGTACATTCATTCTGACAAGAAAGAAAGGATATAAAAAAGAGTATGAAACTTGGTGCTCGCGTTTTAAAAACGGGTATTGCCATCACACTAGCTTTATTTACATGTGTACTGCTTGGATTACCAAGCCCTGTATTTGCGGGAATCTCAGCAATTTTTGCTGTACAACCTTCTGTGTACCGCTCATATTTAACAGCTCTAGAACAAATTCAAGCAAATGTAATGGGAGCAATTTTTGCAATTGTCTTTGTATTTGCTTTTGGAAGTAATCCTCTTACTATTGGATTAACGTGCATATTAGTTATTGCACTTGCTTTAAAATTAAATCTAGAAAATACCATTTCTATTGCGCTCGTAACGGTTATTGCGATTATGGAATATCAAGGAGCAAATTTTTTTGATTTTGCCCTATTACGATTCGCAACAATTATGATCGGGATTATTGCGGCATCTCTCGTAAATTTAATATTTATGCCGCCAAAATACGAAACAAAACTCTATCATAAAATCGTGGATAGTACAGAAGAAATTGTAAAATGGATTCGAATGAGCAGTAGGCAAGCATCTGATTTCACAACATTGAAAACAGATATTGACCGTATGAAAGAAAGAATGATTCGTTTAAACCATTATTATTTGTTGTATAAAGAAGAAAGAAGTTATACAAAAAAAGTACAAGTTGCTAAAATTCGTAAACTAGTCCTATTTAGACAAATGTTAGCAACAACAAGTCGCGCTTTAAGTACATTAAAGGCGCTCCATCGAACAGAGAACGAGTTACGATATATGCCAGAAACATTTCAAGAATCGATTCAAGATGAGCTGGATTCATTAACTCATTATCATGAGCAAGTATTGCTCAAATTTATTGGGAAAGCAAAGAAACAACAATCTGTTGAAATTCTTGACGAAGTTTCTATTGGGAAACAACAACTAATTGATATATTTATGAACTATCAAAATAAAGATGATGAAGAGAGCTATCGAATATGGCTTCATCTGTTTCCTCTCGTTTCAGCTATTATTAATTATAGCGAAGAAGTAGAACATTTAGATCTACTTGTAGACAGTTTCTATACGTATCACAACCCAGAAAATGAACTACAAATTCACGAAAAACAAGAGGACGAATAAGAAAACGCCCCTTTCCTATTATGAAGGGGTCGTTTCTTTTATATTTTGAATTTGATATAAATTATAGTAATAACCGCGCTTTTGCATTAATTGCTCATGCGAACCCTTTTCTTTTATTTCACCGTCTTCTAAATAAATGATTGTATCTACGTGTGTAATTGTCGATAATCGATGCGCAATCATAATTGTAGTTCGATCAGCCGCTAACGTTTGCAACGCAAATTGAATATAACGTTCATTTTCTAAATCAAGCGCAGATGTAGCTTCGTCTAAAATAAGCAACGACGGATTTTTTAAAAATACACGCGCAATCGCGATGCGTTGCCTTTGACCACCAGACAATTTCACACCTCTTTCCCCGACCACCGTTTCATATCCGTCCGGTAAACTCATAATAAAATCATGAATATGTGCGGCTTTAGCTGCTTCGACTACCTCTTCATCTGCCGCTTCTGGTCTTCCATATAAAATATTGGCACCAATTGTATCGCTAAATAAAATATTATCTTGCAAGACAAGACCAATATGACTGCGTAAATTCCGCGCATTATAGTTTCTAACGTCAATCTCATCTACATAAATTGCTCCTTTAGAAACGTCATAAAAGCGCGGAATTAAACTGGCAAGCGAAGACTTTCCACCCCCGCTTAAACCAACAAGTGCTACTTTCTCACCTGGTGAAATAGATAAAGAAATATTTCGGAGTACATCTTGTTCCTTTTCATTATAGCGAAATGAAACATTTTCAAATATAATCTCACCTCGAAGCGACTTCTTTGTAATCGCATTGGGACAATCTACAATATCATACTCTTCATCTAGTAATTCAAAAACGCGGTCCATAGAGGCAAAAGCTTGTGTAAGTGTCGTCGAAGAGTTTACAAGGCGGCGCAGCGGACTATATAAACTATCCATATATCCAACAAAAGCTACCATTGTACCAAGCGTTAACGATCCATGAATGACTTCATAAGCAGCAAAAGCAATTACGATTAAAGGTCCAAGATCCGTTAATGTGTTTACAGTAGAAAATGTCCTTGCTGTCCAGCTCGTATGAGTTAATGCCTTTGTTAAAAATGCACCGTTTTTCTCTTGGAATTTCTCTTTTTCATACTCCTCTAAAGCAAAGCTTCGCGTGACTTGCATACCTTGAATACGTTCGTGTAAATAACCTTGCATCGTTGCCAACGCTTGCGAACGCTCGCGTGTTAATGTTCGAAGACGACTGAAAAAATACTTCACTGCAACTACATACACAGGTAGTACTAGTAAGGAAACAAGCGTTAATTTCACATTCATTGAAAACATAACTGTAATCGCAATAAAAATCGTTGCCATATCAAGCCACACATTCATTAATCCAGTAATAACGAAGTCTTTCGTCTGCTCAACATCGTTTATTACACGAGAAATTACTTCACCCGTCTTTGTATTAGAATAAAATCGTAAACTTAATTTTTGTAAGTGCGCGAAAATGTATTTCCTCAAATCATACAACACTGCATTTCCAATACGCTGCGCAAAGTATTGGCGATAATATTCAATCGGCGGACGCAATACCGCAAAAATAAACATAGCAATCCCGATAGCCACAAATAATTGAGATGTTTTCTGTTCTAGTGAACTTCCACCTTGAATAATATCATCAATAATATACTTTAATAGCCACGGCATAATAAGCGGAATCCCAAATTTAATAAGACCGATTACAATAGTAATCGTAATGAGCCACCGATACGGCGTTACGAATTGGAGATACCGTTTGATTCCTTTCATACATCTCCCCTCCCAGCATGTTAAAAGGATAAAACCTGCTGGACGCCCTAGCAGGTTTTTTCTTTAATCTCTATACATTAAATATCGTTCATACCACATATCAATAAAATCAGGAGCAAACGGACCCTTTCGCTGATGAATCCATTGCGTTAAATATTCAACATTTCGTTGTAAAATCGTGTCAATAACAGCCGGATAATTCATAAGCTCACGATGTTTTTCGTACTCATCTTCATCTAACAATGTATACGTCATATCGGGATACACTTTAATGTCTAAATCATAGTCAATATATTTTAATGCTTCATAATCATAGGCAAATGGTGAACTTAAATTACAATAATAGTACACACCTTCCTGCCTTAGCATGCCAATAACATTAAACCAATAATTCGAGTGAAAATAGCAAACAGCCGGTTCACGAGTAATCCACGTTCGTCCGTCAGCTTCCGTTACGACCGTTCGATCATTTGCTCCAATCACAAAACTTTGTGTTCCTTTTAAAACTGTTGTTTCTTCCCACATTCTATGAATGGAACCATTATGTTTATAACTATGTATTTGTATTTTTTCTCCTTCTCTGGGAAACCCCATACTTTCTCCCTTCTTTCGCCGTGAATGCTCTTCTAAAGTTGTTATTTGAAATGCCGTTCATTTTTTTACTCTTTTTCAAACATATTGAGCCGAATTCACTTTTCTTTTTATTATAACGTTTTTGTCGAAATTTTAAAACAAAAGAGCCGATTCATGAAATCGTCTCTTCACTTGAAAGCATCTTCTCATTTTCAAAAGAATGAATGACCGCAGCCGTTTGTTGCTCAAACTTTAATTGTAAACCCTTTAATACTTTTTCTGTTCTTTGAATTTCTTGACGAATGAAATGAAGTTCTTTCGCATCTTGCTCATTCATTTCAAGATGTTGATATTTTTCTAAATGAACTTGTAACTTTAATAATTCATCCATCGTCCGTAATTGCTCCTCAACCAATTCATCAAACAGTTTCATTATATCCCTCCTAAAAATCCTATTACATATTTTCGAATAAAACCGCTTTGTCTCCTTTGACTTTATTTGTTGACTTATTAGAAGTTATGTCGGCTTACACAAAGAAAAACACTCCCCTTACATTTAGAAGAGTGTTTTTCTTATTGGTTCGTACTAAAATTTCTTTGCTGCTGATTTTGCGTTTTGTTGTTTTACTGCTTGTACATTTGTTTCTGTTGCAAACTCTGTACCATAGCCAGCATTTGCACTTTGAGCGCTAGCACTAGAAGCTTGTGATTTCTTAGCTTCTGCTTGAGCGTTTTGTTGCTTTACTGCTTGTACATTTGTTTCTGTTGCAAATTCTGTGCCATAGCTAGCGCTTTGTTGTTTTGCGCTTTGAATGCTAGCACCAGAAGTTGTTTTACCTAAACTTTGTTGTTTGTTGTTCATCTTTCTCACCTCCACAACAAATAATGTAACCATCCTTACTTGAACCTATCCGTTAAAAACGTGAAAAGAAAAATATTTTTTTACGTATACAGATAAAAACGTTCATTCAAACTAATCATGATGGAGGTGTTACACGATGTATGTTGGACGTGATATGACAGAGTTATCAATGACTCCGAAAGGTCAATGGAATCAAGAAGAACTCGCTTATTTTCATCATTCTTTACAACAAATGATGCCCTACTTAAACGTAGAAGGACAAACCATTTATAAAGAAATTATAAAAGAAATTGAAGTACGTGGCGGCCTACAGCAGCAAGCTGATTGGATGCATAGTACAGAAATACCTCATGATTAAGAGCTCCAGCCACTACGGCTGGAGTCTTTTCACGCACTCTTCATAAATTGTTCGATGTGATTTTGAAATAGGTAATTGTTCAAATTCTTCAGTAGTAATTATTTTTAAATGACCCGTTTCAACAATTGGTTGCAACGCGGTACCATAAAATACAAAGATATCCCACGTTCTATGCGTAAATGTATGCTGAACATTCATCGCATAGTCATCAATAGCAACAGAAAGAGAAAAATTCTCTTTCATATAATCTGTTAATTGCTGTTTATGATTACGAATTCCTTCTCCAATCTCTACATTCGGAAATTCCCACATGTTAGCGAGTAAACCTGTGCTCGCTCGTTTATTCACTACGTATCTTCCATCTTCTGTACGCAATACTCCAGCCACTATTGGAACCATTTTCGGTGCCTTCGCTTTACTTTTCACTGGTAATTCCTTTTGCACACCTTCTGCAAATGCGCGGCAATGCTCCCGAACAGGACATAGCAAACACGCAGGATTTTTCGGAACACAAATCAGTGCCCCGAGTTCCATCAATCCTTGATTAAAATAAGATGGATTTTCTTTTGAGATAATTTGACGCACAACCTCTTCAAATACTTTACGTGTTTTTGGTTTGGCGATATCATCCCAAATTGACAAAATGCGCGATAAGACACGCATCACATTTCCATCGACAGCCGGCTCTGGAACTCCGTAAGCAATACTCAAAATCGCCCCTTTTGTATAGGGCCCTACGCCTTTTAACTTTTCAATTTTTTTTACATCATTCGGAACTTTTCCGCCGTACTGTTCCTTTACTTCTTTTACGGCAGCATGTAAGTTACGCGCTCTTGAATAATAACCAAGGCCTTCCCACGCTTTTAACACTTCTTCATCTTCTGCATCAGCTAACGCTTCTAATGTTGGGAACTTTTCCATAAAGTTTGCGTAATATGGTTTTACAGCTTCAACCCGCGTTTGCTGAAGCATAATTTCCGAAACCCAAACGCGATATGGGTCTTTATTCATGCGCCATGGCAAATCACGCTGCTCTGTTTCAAACCAACTGATTAAGTCATGCCCAAATTTTTCTATGTTAAATTCATCTAATATCTCAAGTTTCAAACTTGATCCCCCTCATTTTTGCATATACGTACTATTATAATGAATTTAGGAGAAAACTTAAGTATGATGACATAAGAAATAAAAGGCAAATGCCTTGTGATATAGAATAAAAAGAGTTACATTAATAAAAAACGGAGGTGGTTTTTATGGACACAGCCACTCATCTTGTAATGGGCGTTACATTAGGAAGCTTAGCCACGCTAGATCCAGCGCTCAGTCAAAGTAACTTCGGACCACAAGCTGTAATGTTTGCAACAATTGTCGGTTCAAATATCCCTGATATTGATACAGTTTTAAAATTAAGAAACAATGCAAAATATATTCGAAATCATCGTGGGATTACTCATTCGATCCCAGCTGTTATTCTTTGGGCATTTCTTGTGAGCGGGATTACTTTTGCAGTATTTCAAAGTCCTCCCTATCTCCACCTTCTTCTATGGGCATTTATCGCTGTGTTTCTTCATGTTTTCGTTGATATTTTCAACGCATACGGTACCCAAGCACTGCGGCCTTTCACTAAGAAATGGGTGGCACTAGGTGTTATTAATACATTTGATGCAGTGATTTTCTTCATTCATACATTAGCAATTGCCTGTATCCTTGTCGGTGCAAATAAAGGTTATGCCGGAGTAGCCGCTTATATCTTAATGGCCGTTTATTATATTGGTCGAATTATGATGCGCCAAAATGTAAAAAATGTCGTAAAAAAACGATTTCGTAGCGTTGAACAAGTCATTATTTCACCGTCATACCGCTTTTATCATTATCACTTAGCCATTGTGACAAAAGACCATTATTATGTTGCCCGTTGGCATCGCGGTAGTATTATGGTTCATGATAAATTCGAGCGCATTCCATTACCTGATAACGATGTCATTCGTGCCGCTCAAAAAGATGAAAACATTGCAGCATTCTTATCATTTTCTCCTGTCTATCGCTGGGATATTTTTGAATACAACGATTATTATGAGGTTCGATTTATCGATCTGCGCTATCGCAGCAAAGACTATTATCCATTTGTTGCAATTGTTCAGCTAGGTAAAGATTTTGAGATTATGAGTTCCTACACAGGGTGGATTTTCAGCGAAGAAAAACTGCGCAAAAAATTAGAATTAATCCCGCATTAAAAAAAACGACCAAAATTGGTCGTTTTTTTAATGTTTAACGTGATCGTCTTTGTTAATTAAATGACTATACTTTGGATTATTCGTTTGAATTTCATGCAAACGTGCCCCTTGGTTGTTAATCCACGCTCGTACAACTTTCTCTGTCATTTCAGTCCCTTGATACGTCCCTATTTTTGCATATGCCGCGCCAAAGTCCTCCCATAACAACTCAACCCAAGTACGCGCTTGAGAATAAGAAAGAGAAGGGTTTTTTTCAAGAAGTTCTTTCGTTAATTTTTCAAAAATATCGTTCATGTTATATCTCCTTTAATCAATTCATTCATTTTTTAACATATAAATCACGGCTATACCAAACACAACATAACCGCTACTTGCTTCCTCCCTTTGGTTTAACATGGCAAGTGGCAGAAAAAAGCACCGACCGCTTCTACGCACGGCCAGACGCTCTCTCCCACCCCTAGGTTTTTCAAAGGTTTTCAAAGGATTTTTAACCGTTTTTTATTTGTATTTCTCTAGAATATTTTCTCTCACATTGCACAATCTATAAGTGATACTTCTTGTATCAAATTGTAGCGAGGGGGAGTTCCTCTTGGGCAAACAATCTGAAGTTTGGTCTGAATCCAAAAACAACAGCAAAATCAACGGTCAACCGCGAGCAAAAGCTCGCTTTGCTTCGAAACGACCTAACGGCACTATTAATACGCATCCACAAGAACGAATGCGTGCCGCTAATCAAGAAGAAGCATAACAACTGTTTATCCCGCATTAACGGGCAGTAAGACCCCCACCTCAAAATTGAGAAAATCGAAGAAGATAGGTGGGGGATAACTGCCCGTAAAAGCCCGATTGGTTCAACTAACCATCAGTGGGGGATGAAAAAAACCCCACTGATGGAAGTTTCACTTTATCGATAACTTCTTATACGAGGTGATAAAATGAGCTATCGTAACCGTTTAGACCGTCATTCTGAATTATTCGCTCCAACATGGGCTCGTCCAAAACACGCGAAAGCACAAGTGAATGGACAAACGCAGCAAACGCAGTCTCTCATTATTTTGGCAAATGAAACGAAAAAACGCCAATTTTAAACGCCTATCTCCTTTAACAATTACAAAAAGTGAAAACTAGAGCAGCCAAGGCTCTCTAGTTTTCACTTCTTTTGCAATAACGAAATAGGAATACCCATTTCCTCTGTATCATTTTGTTTATGTCCCCAAGCAAATACGCCATTAAAATACGTAATCGTAAACGATGCACCTGGCTCTTCTATAAGCTCATATGTTTCGCCAATCTGAAAGTCATTGATATCTGTCATATAAGCACGTGCCATCGCAATTTTTCTCATCAAAACATCAAATTCATTTACAATGCCAAGTTGTTCTGCTTTTACTGCCTGTTCTTTTAAAACGCCTATTTCTTCCCTTAGCTCATGTGGTGTCATCTCACTATAGCGCTTTGGCATGTTTCTCATTTTTCCCTCATCCCTCTTCACGTTTCATTTGAATAAATACTTCTATTTCATCAATCGAAAAACCCTTCCGATATAACGCTTGCTTCATCTTACTTTCATACGTCCAACCATCATATTTCTTATATTTTTCATGATACTTATTACCGTGATATATAAGGGCTTCTTCTTGCTGTTTATCATCCTTTTCATCTTTTAGTTCTTCTAAACAAATTTGAATGATATCACGCCCATACCCTTTCCGCACTAACATCTCCTCTAGTTTTTGTTTCATTTGTAGAAAAGAATGTTTTTGATAAGACTTTTTCTTTTTTTCTATAAGTATAAGAGCATTTTCAATTTGCTTCTCCTCGGGATACTCCTGTAAACTATGGGTAATCATTACATCCGAAATCCCTTTACTGAACAGTTCACGCCTAATGACAATTGGGCCTTTTTGATTCACATTGCTATGCGTACGCACATAGGCAATTGCATACTCTTTATCATTAATATAACGATCACGTAATAGTTTTGAAATAACTTCAGAGATGATGGCTTGTCCAATTTCTTTTTTCCGTAATTGCTCTTCTACTTCTTGCTTCGTTCTCATTTGATGCGATAAATAAGTAATTGCATATAAATATGCTTTTTGTACTTCTTCATCATATAAAACGTTTGCTAATTCAACATCATCAAATTCCAACCCTTTTTGAAGCCCATGTTTTATTAAGGTCACTTGATCAACACTAAAGCCATATTCTTCCCCATGACCTTTATCAATGTAAATATTAAATCTTTCTTTCGTTCGTTTTTGTACTTCTATTTTTGTAATGACAGCCATACATTTCACCTCAATATCATTTTAACATATATGAAACAAATTTGAGTTTCTTGAATATACATAATAAGGAGGGATTTCTCTTGGAAATTGCTATTACTGGAGGAACTGGTTTTATTGGAAAAGCACTCACTTTATATTTAGCAAGCAACGGACATACCGTGTACATCCTGACACGTCAAGTAAGAGAAAATCATTCCCCTGCAAATATACGGTATATACATTGGGATGCTAGCGCTTCAGAATTTCCGCTTTCTTCCGTTGATATCGTTATTAATCTTGCCGGAGAATCCATTAATAATGGTCGCTGGACGAAACAACAGAAAGAAAAAATTATAAATAGTCGTTTACACACAACAAAAAGCTTAATTAAACAACTACAAACGTTACCCCAATCCCCAAGCGCGTTTATAAATGCAAGTGCGATTGGCTATTACGGTACATCAAAGACAGACACATTTGCAGAAGATCATGCTAAGAAAGGGAATGATTTTTTAGCCACTACCGTGCAATTATGGGAAGAAGAAGCGAGTAAAGCAGACGATCTTGGTATTCGTACGGTTTATACGCGCTTTGGTATTGTTCTTGGGAAAGATGGAGGAGCACTACCGAAAATGTTACTTCCCTATCAATTCTTTATTGGAGGAACAATCGGTTCAGGAAACCAATTGCTTTCTTGGGTTCACCTTGAAGATGTTGTTCGAATGATCGATTTTGCGATTCATACAAAAGAAATAAGCGGTGCATTCAATATTACAGCTCCTCATCCTGTAACAATGATGGAATTTGGAAGCACAATCGCGAAAGTGCTGCATCGCCCACATTGGTTACCAGTACCTGAGTTTGCACTTAAAACCCTTCTCGGTGAAAAGAGTATCCTTGTTTTAGAAGGACAAAAAGTTTTACCTCAAAAGGCAATACAACATGGATATACACATTCTTATGCTACTTTAGAACATGCGCTTCAAAATATTGTATTACATTCATAATTTCTAAATTCCGCTAGAAAAAACTTGCAGGAAAACTAAAGAGGTTCTTATGAAAACATTATTTAAGCAAGCGACTGTTTATCCTATTACATCTCCTAAATTGCAAGGTGATGTATTAGTAGAAAACGACAAAATCATTGCGTTAGAACAATTTATTGAGGCTAGCAAAGATATGATTGTTATTGATGCACGCGGCCTTCATCTACTTCCAGGCTTTATCGATGTGCATACGCACCTTGGATTATATGACGAAGGAACTGGTTGGGCTGGAAATGACGCAAATGAAACAGCGGAGGTATTAACACCTCATATTCGTTCTCTTGACGGTATTCATCCTTTTGATGTGGCTTTTCGAGACGCCTTGCAAAGCGGTATTACAACTGTGCATGTTATGCCTGGAAGTCAAAATGTAATCGGCGGAACAACATGCGTCATAAAAACAGCAGGAAATAGTATTGATCATATGGTCATTCAAGAACCCGCTGGTTTAAAAATTGCTTTTGGAGAAAATCCAAAACGAATGCACAGCAACGGAAACAAAGAATCTATTACCCGTATGGGAATTATGGGAATGCTTCGAGAAGTATTTTATGAAGCAAAGTACTATGGACATGATACCGATTTTCGAATGATTCCTATTTTGCAAGCGCTTCGCCGCGAAATCCCTATACGTGCCCACGCTCATCGTGCAGATGATATTTTATCTGCTCTTCGCTTCGCTAAAGAATTTAATCTCGACTTACGTATTGAACATTGTACAGAAGGCCATCTTATTGCTGATAAATTAACAGGCCACGATTTAAAAGTATCTGTCGGACCAACATTAACACGCCGTTCAAAAATTGAAATTAAAAACAAATCTTGGCAAACATATCATAATTTATCTACTCATGGGATTGAAGTTTCTATTACGACAGACCACCCCTATACACCCATTCAATATTTAAATGTTTGTGCGGCTATCGCCGTTCGAGAAGGATTAGATGAACATAAAGCTCTAGAAGGAATTACAATTTTACCCGCTCGTAATTTACGATTAGAAAAGAAAATTGGCAGCATAGAGACGAAAAAAGACGCTGACCTTGTCCTATGGACTCATCACCCTTTTCACTATTTAGCCAAGCCTGTATTAACCATGATAGATGGAAAAATTATCTATACAAAAAATTCATAAAAACTAGTTTATTTTTTTGACTAGATGAAGTATTATACGATTATAAACTGAATGAAACCATGATCAATTTGTGTCGTGTTAAGTAATTTCAAATTGATGAATGGGGAAGGCAAATGGTGCGCCACCAGCATTATAGACTGGTTCTAGTGGGTTCGATTCCCACCCCGAAATTTTTTAAAGTTTTATATAAAAATTTCGAGGGTGGGATGTTTTTTTTCGTCATGCTGCCCTCTTTTTAGGAGGAGATAGTATGCTTAAAAAACGTGACCTACATGACAGCCACGTTCTATATGATTTGATGATTCACCCTGATGTCTTCCCCTTTGTGCGTCAGAAGGCATCTTCTTATGATGAATTTTTATTTTTAACAAAACAAACAATTGAAGCGGAAGAACGTGGAGAATTAATTTCGCGCGCAATTGTTGATGAATGGGGAAATCCAATCGGAACCATAACTTTATTCGACATCCAAGAAAAAGCAGGTTTTCTTGGCACTTGGCTCGGTAAACCCTATCATGGAAAAGGTTATAATAAGCCAGCAAAAGATGCTTTCTTTAGTGAGCTTTTCTACGAATTAGATATTGATACTATTTTCATGCGAATTCGCAAATTAAATACTCGTTCTATTAAAGCTGCCGAAAAACTACCATACGTCAATCTAGCAAATGAAACTCGTAAATGTGTATACGATCAAATTAATGCAAACGGTGAAGTATATAACTTATATGAAATTCCAAAAGATCAATACACGTTGCACACAATGCGCGAAGCAACATTCCAAGACACTCACCATTTAAAAGAAGCGTAATCTATGTATATCTCCCTCTGTCATTGGTAACGATAGGTAATGACTTTATGACATGAGGTGAACTGGAATGGATAAGAAAAGACGTGAAAAAATGAAAAGTAAATTATCTAGCACACAAGAAGTTCTCTATCAACGCGAATTTAAAAGAGCAGATCGTGCCGCTGGATATAAGTCAAAAGGAATTTTTTAACATAAAGCTACCTCTTGTTCAGAAGAGGTAGCTTTTTTTGTGGAAAACTTTATCCACAGAAAACAAAAAATGTGTATAAATCAAAATATCTTTCCTATAAAGGAGGAATTTAACCACAGCTGGCTTGTATAATTTGTGGATATTTTTACTAAAACTTGTGGATATTGTGGATAATCTTGTTAATATTTTAAGTTTACTGGATATTGAAAGCGAATTCTTTTGTGGATAAAGTGTAATTCTACAAACCTATGTTGAAAAGTTAAAATGGATTTATATAAACGAAATAACAAAAAAACCTCCTTCTACATAGAAAAGAGGTTCTTATATTAAGTAAAAGACTGTACAAGGGCTGTTGAACGTACCGGTGAATGTACCCGCACGTGATTTTCCTCTAAAATAGAATCCACAATATGAAACGCTGGTTCCGGACGATAAATGCGTTTCATCGCTTCTTTCATTTGCAATAACTTCATATCATCTTGCAATAATTCTTTCGTTTTCGGAATGATTTCATGATCTTCACGAATAACAACTGCTGCACCTTGTTTTTCAAAATACTTCGCATTTTCATTTTCTTGTCCTGGTACTGGTTTATATAAAACGACAGGTACTTGCAAAGCTGCTGCTTCACTTAATGTAATTCCTCCTGGTTTTGTAATCATACAAGAGGTAATACGAAACAGCTCATCAATATTCTCTATATAACCGAATACTTTTAATGCATCTGGATTGCTTTCTTGTAGTTGTAGCAAACCGTCTTGCAATGCTTTATTTTTCCCACAAACTACGGCTATCTGCAGATTAGGAACTAATAGAAAGGACTGACATAACTCTTTTACACTTCCTAGTACTCCATGTGCCCCTGCCACAATAAGTAAAGTCTTTTTGTCTCGTGACAAATTATACTTATCATACAGGGCCTCTACATTAACAGATGCTTCAAAGTTTTTCCGAATCGGAATTCCTGTCTCTACAATTTGCTCAGCAGGTACCCCTACTTCTATCATAATGTTCTTTACATAATCTGTTGCGACAAAATAACGATCCACTTCTCCGTGAATCCATATTTTATGCAAGCAAAAATCAGTAAGTACATTATAAACAGGAATAGAAATTCCTGTTTGTTTTTTTAACTCTGGCACTGCAATGATTGGAAATGTATTAATAACAATATCGGGTTTTTCAGCCTGTAATATCGCTTTTAAACGTTTTCGCCCAAAATTGGCATACCATGATGCGATTTTTTTATCGTAAATTTTTTCAACACCATAATAAAATAAGCGGTATAGCTCTTTCCCAATTGTATAACTTTTTAAATATAAATATTTTGTAATGTCTGTTATGACAGGATGTGATTCACTAAAAAGATCGCATACAATTACATCCTTAAGTCCTCTTTGACGAAATGTTTGTTCTAATGTTTTTGCCACTTGTACATGACCGTTACCGTAATGTGCTGTTAATATTAAAACCTTGGGGTTTTTAATCAAACAAATCCACTCCTAGCTTTTTCGGTCCTTTATATTGCATATGTACAATATAAAAAACAATTTCCTTATAATTTTGCAAGTTTGAACTCCAACGAATTTCCGCTGGATGTGTACCTGTCGTGGATATACAAAGCATATGTTATTGACCCCTTAATCCCATCTGCTCATATCTTAACATTATACTTTCCTATAACTGCTTTCGCAATAACTTGGCATCTATACTTCATGATACGCACTACACTATTTCTTAATTCTTTCTATTGTTTCGTTTTCCCTTTACATTTTTGTAAATTTATCCATATCATTTCTTTACAAAAATAGTCATTTATAATATAAGTATACTCTTTTCCTTATCTTTGCTCTACTATTTATCGAAAGAAAGCAAAAAGTCTAATCCACAATTGGATTAGACTGCTGCTAAAATATTCTTTGCTTTTTGAATACTTTCTTCCGTTGGAGGCTCTACTCCTTCAAGAGGATATTTATGACCTAGTGCCTCCCATTTATAGACCCCTAATTTATGATACGGCAATACTTCTACCTTTTGTACATTATCAAGACTTTGAATAAAGGCTCCGAGCTTTTCTAAGTCCTCTGTACTATCAGTAACTCCAGGTACAAGTACATGACGCACCCAAATTGATTTCTTTTTATCTGATAAATAACGAGCAAATTGCAAAATATGTTCGTTCGGTTTGCCTGTTAATTTACGATGCTTTTTTGAATCAATATGTTTTAAGTCAAGTAATACTAAATCTGTATATTCCATCAAAATATCTAGTTTTCTTTGGAATTCTTCATCTTCAGAATAGCACCCTCCTGAAGAGTCAATTGTTGTATGAATGCCGATCCCTTTACATTTCTTAAACAACTCAATTAAAAAGTCTAACTGTAATAGCGGCTCACCGCCACTTACTGTAATACCACCGCCAGAAGCTTCAATAAAAGGAAGGTAGCATGTAACATCCTGCATCACTTCTTCAACTGTTATTTCTTTCCCTTTACCAATCTCCCATGTATCCGCATTATGACAATATTGACAGCGTAGTAAACACCCTTGTGTAAATATGACATAACGGATTCCTGGACCGTCAACAGTACCACAAGACTCAACAGAATGAATTCTTCCTTTTACCATGTTACTTCCTCCTCTATTAAAACAGCTCCCCTCTGTCTTTATAAAAACAGAGGGAATCTTTTTCCTTACATGCTTTCGTGCATTGTACGGTTAATAACGTCAATTTGTTGTTCACGAGTTAATTTAATGAAGTTAACTGCATAACCAGATACACGAATTGTTAATTGTGGATATTTTTCAGGATGTTCCATTGCATCCATTAATGTGTCACGGTTAAATACGTTAATATTTAAATGATGTCCTTCTTTTACTGCATATCCATCAAGCATAGATACTAAGTTTTTAATTTGTACATCTTCTTCTTTTCCAAGCGCTTTTGGAATAATAGAGAATGTATTAGAAATACCATCTTGTGCATCTTCATATGGTAATTTTGCAACAGATAATAATGATGCTAGTGCTCCTTTTGTATCGCGACCGTGCATTGGGTTTGCACCTGGTGCGAATGGTTCGCCAGCACGACGGCCATCTGGAGTATTACCAGTTTTCTTACCGTATACAACGTTAGAAGTAATCGTTAAGATTGACATTGTATGAACAGAATTACGGTATGTTTTATGTTTACGAAGTTTGTTCATGAATGTTTTCACAAGATTTACCGCAATTTCATCAACGCGATCATCGTTGTTACCGTATTTAGGGAAATCGCCTTCGATTTCAAAGTCTACTGCAACTCCGTTTTCGTCGCGAATTGGTTTTACTTTCGCGTATTTAATTGCACTTAAAGAGTCAGCTACTACAGATAACCCAGCGATACCTGTTGCCATTGTACGAAGAATCTCTGTATCATGAAGTGCCATTTCAATGCGTTCATAGCTATATTTATCATGCATATAATGAATTACATTTAATGTATTTAAATATAAACCTGCTAGCCATTCCATTGTCACATCAAATTTACGCATTACTTCTTCATAATCTAACACTTCAGAAGTGATAGGTGCAAATTCAGGTCCAATTTGTTCTTTTGATTTTTCATCTTTACCACCATTAATTGCATATAATAGTGTCTTAGCTAAGTTTGCACGAGCTCCGAAGAACTGCATTTGCTTACCGATTCTCATTGCAGATACACAACATGCAATACCGTAATCATCACCGTACTCTGGGCGCATAATGTCATCATTTTCATATTGAATTGCAGATGTTTTAATAGACATTTTTGCACAGTAGTTTTTAAAGCCCTGTGGTAATTGTTTAGACCAAAGAACTGTTAAGTTTGGTTCTGGAGCTGGTCCTAAGTTGTCTAATGTATGCAAGAAACGGAATGAGTTTTTCGTTACTAATGGACGACCATCAAGTGAAATACCACCAATAGATTCTGTTACCCAAGTTGGATCACCAGAGAATAATTCATTATAATCAGGTGTTCTTGCAAATTTCACAAGACGTAATTTCATAATGAAGTGATCTACAATTTCTTGTGCTTCTTCTTCTGTTAATGTACCGTTTACTAAATCTCTTTCAATAAAGATATCTAAGAAAGTAGACGTACGGCCAAGACTCATTGCTGCACCATTTTGTTCTTTAATTGCTGCAAGATAAGCAAAATATAACCATTGGAATGCTTCTTGTGCATTTTCTGCTGGCTTAGAAATATCAAAACCGTGAGAAGCTGCCATTTGTTTTAATTCTTGAAGGGCACGAACTTGCTCAGATAATTCTTCGCGTAAACGCATTGTATCTTCGCTCATTACACCGCCAGTTAAATTTAAATCTTCTTTTTTCGCTTCGATTAAACGATCTACACCGTATAATGCAACACGGCGATAGTCACCGATAATACGACCACGGCCATATGCATCTGGAAGACCCGTAATAACGCCTGATTTGCGAGCTGCTCTCATTTCAGGAGTATAAGCATCGAATACACCTTGGTTATGCGTTTTACGATAGTCTCTGAAAATACGGCTTAATTCTTTGTCCATTTCATATCCATAAGACTCACAAGCTTGCTCTGCCATACGAATACCACCGAATGGTTGTAATGAACGCTTAAATGGCTTGTCAGTTTGGAAACCAACTACTTTTTCAATATCTTTATTTAAATATCCTGGGCCATGTGATGTAATAGAAGAAACAATTTTCGTATCCATGTCAAGGACTCCGCCATTGTCACGTTCTTGTGTTGTTAAATCCATTACTTGATCCCAAAGTTGTTTCGTTGCTTCTGTTGCTCCCGCTAAGAAGGAATCATCGCCTTCGTAAACGTTTACATTATTTAAAATGAAGTCGCGGACATCAATCTCTGCTTTCCACTTTTCACCTTTAAAATTTCCCCATGCATTTTTTACATTTTCTAATACTTCAGTCATCCTAATCTCCTCCATTTTTGATTAGTACAGGACTTAGATTTTTTATATAACAGCTTACGTATTTAGAATACTACTTTTTTAAAAAAGTGAACGTTTAAGTTGTGACATGTTTGTGAATAATTGAGCAAACTACTATCTGCGTAGTGTAAATACTACTGCAAACATTGTTAAATTAACCCTATTTTAGTAATTTTGTTTTTTTGACGTTCTAATAAAGGCATCCTTTCCTGTAATATACGAGTCATACCTATTACAAACTGTAATACTCTAAAACTCCATTCTGTTACAATATTTTTGAAACAGAATTAAAAAATCTGTAGCTGTTTCGATACACCTTTTTTCATTTTCGCTTACGTCCTTCATCATACACCAAGCAAATCTTTTGACATTAAATAAAACAAATCACATACCTATACATGAAGTACACACCCCTGTGCCAACATAATAAGGTGAAACTTCTATAAGTAGGAGGAATTTGATATGCGAAAAACAAAAATTGTTTGCACGATTGGACCTGCAAGTGAACAATACGAAACACTGCTTTCTTTACTAGAATCTGGAATGAATGTGGCTCGGTTAAATTTCTCTCATGGAACGCACGAAGAACATCAAGTACGAATTAACACACTCCGAAAAGCAGCAGCAGCCTCCAAAAAGAACATTGCGCTTTTACAAGATATTAAAGGACCAAAAATTCGTACAGATGAATTTGAAGGGGGACAAGCAAAATTACTTGAAGCGGAAACAGTTACTGTTTCCATGAAAAAAGTGCTCGGAACATCTAAATGTTTTTCTGTCACTTATGAAGGCCTATATGATGATGTAGAAATAGGATCTCATCTATTACTCGATGATGGCTTATTAGAACTAGAAGTAACAAAGAAAGATAATGGTGAATTACAAACGAAAGTTATACACGGTGGAATCATTAAAGATCATAAAGGTGTAAACGTACCAAATGTAAAAATTCGCTTGCCAGGTATTACTGAAAAAGATAAACAAGACATTCTGTTTGGCATACAGCAACAGGTTGATTACATCGCAGTTTCTTTCGTCCGTAAAGCTGCAGATATTTTAGAAGTACGCGATATATTAGCAGCGCATAACGCCTCGCACATTCGTATTATCGCAAAAATTGAAAACCAAGAAGGAATTGATAATATAAAAGAAATCGTAGAAGTTGTGGATGCGATTATGGTTGCACGCGGTGATATGGGAATTGAAATCCCAGCAGAATATGTACCAATCATTCAAAAAGAGTTGATTCACACTTGTAATATGTTAGGAAAACCCGTCATTACAGCAACACAAATGCTCGATTCTATGCAAAGAAACCCAAGACCAACAAGAGCGGAAGCATCCGATGTAGCAAACGCCATCTTTGATGGAACAGATGCGATTATGCTTTCAGGAGAGACAGCTGCCGGTGAATATCCGGTGGAAGCCGTACAAATGATGGATAAAATTGCTCTGCAAGTAGAAGAATCTGCTTTATTCCAAAACCAAACGCAATCACTTCACAATGACTACAAACAAATAACAGAAACAATTGGTGCTGCTGCTGTCCAAGCCGCTTATTCCTTACAAGCAAAGGCAATTTTAACACCAACCAAAAGCGGTTATACAGCACAAATGATTTCCAAATACCGTCCACGCACACCGATTATTGCAACAACATCTGAACAATATGTTATGCAGCAACTCGCACTCGTATGGGGAGTACACCCATTTTTCACTGCCCCAAAACAAACGACAGATGAAGTAATTGAACAAGCAATAAGTAACGCTAAAGAACAGCAACTTGTCGCAATGAAAGATCTCATCATTGTAACAGCAGGCGTCCCTGTTAACGAACGCGGAACAACAAATCTGCTGAAAATTGAAGTTGTGAAGTAAAGAAAAACTTATAAATAAACAATACCCCCCTCGGGGAGACGAGAGCATCTGGCCGCGCGTAGAAGCGGTCAGTTCCCTTTCCTGCCACATGCGAAGTTTAAAAGATCATGTTGTATTCTGCATTATCGTAATTTCTATGGCGCAAAATGAAAATGGATTTATATCTCTATCTACTAGTAGAGTAAAAAAAGGCAGATGCACCATGTCATCTACCTTCTTTTACTTTACCATGTTTAACTATTTTTCAACGTCAATACTGCAGCTGCCGCATAATACAGAGCTTTCTCGTACATCGGTTTTTCCACGACTGATAAATTAACAAGCGAGCCGCCGCTAGCCGAAAAGTATTCAATGGCTTCTATCGGAATTGCATCTTCTTTTACTTCAATAGAACTACCATCATTCCATTTTCCTTTTTGGATATTCGCATACAAATCTCCGTTAATCTCACCAACTTCTTCATCATGCTCAGACAGTAAGAGCCACTTCAATTTTTTTAAGCTTAAGATTTGTTTCAATCCACCAATCTTATTCCCTGCCAAGTCATGAAACGTATAAAAATAGGACATGCCGGCTTTTTGTTTTATAATCAGCATCGCTTCGCCCAGTTCGTTATACAAAACAAAGCGTTTTTCAATCAATGCGCTCAAAAAAAACGATACGAAAATCTTCCATAGTTTTTGTAGGTTTGTTTCATATTCTTCTTTTAAAATCCCCATTGTATTTCCATCCATCGAAAAGTATGTAACTGTAGTCACGAAAGCTACTTCTCTTCGTACAACAAATCGATGATGATGCAAGAGCATCGATTTCCCTTCGATTCGAATTGTTGTACCAATTTTCTTCGCCCTCTCTCTTTCTACAAAGCTATAAATCATAAAAATAAAGGCCGTTATAATTATACTAATAAAAGTCATCGTATCTTTGTTCCACTGGAAACGCGGCGTTCGAACATACTCAAAGATAAACGCTATAATAGCAAGTGAAAATATAAAAATAGAAAGAAGAAATAACCTTTTTCCATTCCGTGCATGATGCTCATGAATCCCCATTTTCTCCTCCTCTTTTTTACATATCTTTATTATTATCTCATTTCCTCATGCTTTTTCCAAAGGTATAAATTCATTTTAAATCCCCAACATATAAGTCCCGGTTATGCATAATACAACATGCCCTGCTCTCATATTCTCCTTTTGTTTCAAACCTCGCACGTGGCAGCAACAGGCACCGACCGCTTCTATCCGCGGCCAGTTGCTCTCGCCTGCCCTAAATATTCATTTTAAATCCCCAACATATAAATCGCGGTTATGCATAATACAACATGCCCTGCTCTCATATTCTCCTTTTGTTTCAAATCTCGCACGTGGCAGCAACAGGCACCGACCGCTTCTATCCGCGGCCAGTTGCTCTCGCCCACCTAAAAAAAGAGATTTTAGGGTTTTAGGGTTTTAAGGTTTTAGGTCTTTAGTTTTCTACAAAAAAAGCTATCTCGTAAGATAGCTTTCTAACCTTCCACATGCCGCACCATCGTATAAATATCATTACTTACAACACCAAACGACTTAATGTTATTTTGAATATTAGACAATAACACAACATACGTATTTCCATCCTTACTAAAACTATTTAAACAATTCCATCCTGGCATAACGCCATGATTTGAGTAACTGCCAGGGTCCACATACCAACCAAAACCATAATCCTTTTTAACCGCTGTAAACATTTGATGATAACTATCACTTGAAATAAGCTTTCCAGTAAATAAAGCTTGATCAAATAAATATAAATCATATGCAGTTGTATATATATCACCACAGCCAAATAATTGCGCCATGCTTGGTAAATCTGGTGTTGTCATTTGATTATCTACAATTTTATAACCGGTAGATGGATATTTTCCTTGTTGAAATTGATCACCAAATCCTGAACGTTTCATACCGACTACTTCAAAGATATTCTTTTGAATATAATCTTGAAGGGATTGTCCGCTCACTTTCTCGGCAATATACGCAAGCACGGAATAATTGGAATCCGAGTATTTCCATTTTGATCCGGGCGGGAATGCCAGCTTTTGCTTTCCTATTCTCTTAATTAATTCCTCATGGGTGATATTCTCCGATCCTTCGCTGTACTCTGGAATCCCTGACGTATGCGTAAGAAGGTGTACTAATTTAATTTCTTCACCCCTTGGAAAATCAGGAATATATTTCGCGACAGTATCTTCTATGTTTAACTTATTTTGTTCTTTCAATTGCATAATAGCAGTTGCGACAAAAGCTTTTGTAATGGAACCAATATAGTAGGATGTCTCTGAATTATTAGCAACATTTTTTTCTTGATTGGCAAGTCCATATCCTTTGTTCAAAAGAACCTTTCCGTTTTTTACAACAACCGCTGTACCGCTAAAGTTTTTACTTTTCATATACTCATCTAACTGGGCATTATTATTGATTTCTTGCGGAGGTTGCTCAACTACCACTTCTTCTTTTGGTTTCTCTACAACCTCTTTCTTTACTTCTGCTTTCTTTACTCCTTTTTTCACTTCTCTTTTTTCTTCTTTTACTGCTTGTAACGTTGCCTTTTCTTTATCATGGGAAGTAACTTTCGTATATCCCCAATACACAAGGGCAAACAACAGACTAAGAATAATCGTTCGTTTGATATATACAATCGGTCTGCGAGATTTCATAACGATAAAAACCTGCCTTTTTACATAGTTGCTCATTTCACATCTTACTTTATCACGCAACCAGTATTTTACCAATGCCATGCACAAAAAAAATAAAAAAGATCACCAAAAATGCAAGATAGCCGTTATATTTGTAATGAAAAAACCTCATTTTTATCCCGCATTAACGTCTCCACTGACAGAAGTTTCACTTTATCTAACGGATTTACTTTTAGGTTGCAAAATGATAAAAAACATACCGTTTCTTATGTTTATATGATACTTATACGTGTTTCTTCATATCATCAGCAACAGACTCAACGTTTATTCTAATGATAACTTGTACACTTGTATCTAAAAATGAAGTTAAGGCAAGACCAATTAACATACCTGTAACTGCTTTACACTTTTCTGGTTTTGCTGCTGGTAAACCAAACATCATAATTGGGAAGAAACCTGTCATAAACATAACCTGCTCTCACTTCCTCCTTTTGTTTCAAACCTCGCACGTGGCAGGAAAAGGTACTGACCGCTTCTATGCATGGCCAGATGCTCTCGCCCTCCCCTAAAAAAGGGGTTTTTATGTTGTTTTTTCATTTTATCATTCCTCTATTTCATGTTATTATTTATTTCCACACTTGTCGGGCAAGTTAAATTTAATGACTAATACAACTAGGGGTGTTTTATTATGCAGTGTATCGAGACTAACAACTTACAACAATTATTAGATCAAGTTCAGCCCTATACGAAACAAGGTAAGCTTGCAACGTATATTCCTGAGTTAGGAAACGCAAATCCCGATGACTTAGGAATTGCAATTTATCATATAGACGGCCATTACGTTCACGCCGGGAAATCCCAGACACTCTTTACACTTCAGAGTATTTCAAAAGTAATTACACTTGCGCTCGCACTTTTAGATTGCGGCGAGGAATATGTATTTTCTAAAGTTGGCATGGAACCGACTGGTGATCCTTTTAATTCTATTATTAAGCTAGAAACAACAAGCCCATCTAAACCATTAAATCCAATGATTAATGCCGGGGCATTAGCGATTACAAGTATGATTGCAGGAAATTCTAATGAAGAGAAAATGGAACGTATCCTTCAATTTGTTCGTGATATTACAGATAATCCTTCCATTAACTACTCTTCTAAAGTGGCCATCTCTGAATTAGAAACAGCTTATTTAAATCGTTCTCTTTGTTATTATATGAAGCAAAACAACATCATTGACGGCGATATCGAAGAGTTAATGGACCTATACACACGCCAATGCGCAATCGAAGTAAGCTGCATCGACTTAGCTCGTATTGGGCTCATTTTTGCAATGGATGGTTACGATCCATATTATAAGAAGCAAATTATCCCAAAACACATTACAAAAATTTGTAAAACATTTATGGTGACATGTGGTATGTACAACGAATCTGGAGAATTTGCAATTCGCGTTGGAATCCCAGCGAAAAGTGGTGTAGCTGGCGGGATTTTAGGATGTGTAAAAGGTGAAATGGGTATTGGTATTTTTGGCCCTGCACTAGATGCAAACGGAAATAGCCTTGCTGGATTTAAAATATTAGAATTACTTTCTGAACAACAAGGTTGGAGTATTTTCTAAAAAGCGTCGGAAACGACGCTTTTTTTTCAATATAATTGTGCATATTCACCATGCATCTCCGAATAGTATAGTACAGCCTAGTGTATTTCCATTTAGGGTTCTAAATGGTTAACTAACTTGTTCTTACGGAAAGTATCCTGAATAAAATGGAGGTGCTCATGAAACTCATCCTTCAAACAGAAGATCAGGCAGTTCTCGAGAAGACCATCCTTCTTTTTGTATTAAGCATCGTTGAAAGTTTAAAATTAAAAGTTGTTTCCCTTGATGAAGCCTATCGATACATATTTAATCTAGATGTACTGGAATTGTTAATGGACCGCAGTATTGATGATAAAGTATTAGAAATCGTCCATTTCGGCATCGAATTAGAAGACATTCAAAATTTAATCCCAGAAGATTTAGAACAAAATATCGAAGAGTTAAAATGGCGCTGTATTCAAGCATTAAGCGACTATGAAATGTATGAAGAAACGAAACAACTATTTGAGGATATTCGATAAGTAGAAAAAAGCACCTTTTCAGGTGCTTTTTAATGTTTTTTCAAACTATTTTTATACGTTTCAATATTTACTGGTAATTCTTCCTCTTCTAACGTATGTTCATTTACATCTTTATGAATATACGCACCTTTTGGAGGCTGATGATCATGTCCTTTTTTCTTATGATCAAAGGATTTACCGCGTCCCATACTAACACCTTCCTTTAACTAAAGTCTATGTTAGTATAAATAAAAGTTCGTCGACATATGCAATTGCAGTAGAATTGGCAAAAGAAAAATTACTTGATATGAAGAACAAATCAAAGAAAGAAGAATAGCTCATTCCACATAAAAAATAAAGGCTGTTCATAAAAAACAGCCTTTATCTCCTCCTAAAAATCAACCTTCTCCAAATACAACCCGCTCGCATCCGCAAGACAATTGATTTGATTTCGTTGTTTTCCCTCTAAAATTTGCGGTATTGCTTCAGCGTCTAACTGACCTAATCCAACCTCTATTAACGCTCCGACAATCTTTCTCACCATATTGTGAAGAAAGCCGTTTCCACTCACTCTAATTTGAACGAAGCCATCCTTTTCCGTTACATCTAACGAGTAGATTTCACGAACCATGGATTTTTTCTTCGACTTTGCATTAGAGAAAGCCGTAAAATCATGCGAACCGATTAAATATTGAGCTGCTTTTTTCATGCGTTCAACATTTAACATTTTCCCAACATGCATGCTGTATTTACGCATGAATGGATTCGTATGTTCTTCGTTCCAAATTTTATATAAATACGTTTTCGCTTTTGAATTGTAGCGGGCATGGAAACGCTCCGGAACTAATTCCACGTTCGTAATACTAATATCATTTGGTAAGTGTTGATTTAAATATTTTTTCACTTTATGTTCTACCAAATTTTCATCACTTTTAAAGTTAGCGACTTGATTCAGAGCATGTACACCCGCATCGGTTCTGCTGCAGCCAATAATTTCAATTTCTCTTCCGATCATTTCTGATAATATACTTTCAATTTTTCCTTGAATGGTATTATCGTTATTCCCAAGACGCTGCCAACCTTTATAGCGGCCACCGTCATATTGAATTGTTAATTTGTAGTTATTCATTGTTTTCTGCTACTAAACTTATTCTGTTTTTAGTAACAGATTCACCGCCTTTCTTGTACCTGTACCTAAATATACACCTTCATGTGAAAAAATACCACGCCACAGCGTACTGCGGTAGATAATGAATACAAAAAGACCGATTTTACTCGATCTTTTGTATTCACGCTTAATTATTAAAGTTAATCCTCAAAACCTAACCACAACTCCATCGCCGAATCTAGTTCATGATGTAATTCAAGTTTCCTACTATATAGCTGATTAAGTTCCTCATACTCGATACGATCAGCAGCCATCGCTATATCTAACTGCCTGATTTCCTCTTCAATCCTTTCAATCTTTGTTAATGCCTTAGCTTTTGCTGCTTCCTGGTTTATACCTTCAGAACCATTTCTTTGTTTCTTCACCTTCACGCTATTTTTAACCGGCTCCTTCACATTCTGTAAGCTTAACTCCTCTTTTACACTTTTATAATAATCGTAATTTCCAAAGTAGCTTTTACAAGAATGCTCCTCAATAACAATCACTCTTTCACCGAATTTATTAATAAAATATCTGTCGTGAGATATAAAAAATATTGTTCCTTTAAAGTCTTCCAGCGCTTCCTCAAGAGTTTCGATTGAATCAATATCAAGATGATTTGTCGGCTCATCCAGTATTAATAAATTTACATCTTGATATAACAACATACCAAGCTTGAGCCTAATTCTCTCTCCTCCTGATAAATGTTTTACTTTTTTAAAGACGCTATTTTTATAAAACATGAATTTTGATAAATATTCCCGCGCTTTTCCTTCCAGTATCGAGATATCCTCTCTAAAGCATTCAAGCACCGTAAGCTCTTCATCTTTGAAGATGATTTTCTGTGGTAAATATGCCGCCATCACATTAGCACCTAATTCTACCACACCATGATCCGGCTGCTCTTCACCTAAAAGCATCTTTAAAAACGTAGTTTTTCCGCTGCCATTCGAACCAATTAACCCGACTCTTTCCCCGTAATGAACCATTACATCAGCATCCTTTAAAATTACTTTCTCTCCATAGCTCTTAGAAAGTCCTACTGCCTTAATGGTTTCATTTCCGGATCTTTGCGCAGCTTTTACATGCAACTTCATATTTTGTCTTTCAAAAACAGGTTTTTCAATCCGCTCCATTTTATCGAGCTTTTTTTGTATACTAGCAGCTCTTCTAAAGAACTTATTATTATCAGCTCTCATCGCCCAATCTCTCAAATCTGTTACGGTCTTTTCCATGGAATTGATCTTTTTTTGCTGTTCTCTAAAATGTTCGTATTGAATGCGTAAATTTTCTTCCTTTTGATTCACATAAGATGAATAGTTACCCTTATAGGTAATAGACTCCATATCCTCTATTTCTACAATCTTTGTGACTACATTGTCCAAAAAATATCGATCATGGGATACGATAATGACAACTCCTTTGTAGCTCTTCAAATAGCCTTCGAGCCATTCAACGGAATCCATATCTAAGTGATTTGTCGGTTCATCAAGCAGCAAGATGTCTGGATCATGAATCAACAGTTTTCCAAGTACAACGGTCGTTTTTTCACCGCCGCTCAATAAATCGAAATCCTTACTTAAAAAGCTTTCATCAAATTTCAGCCCTGTGCAAACCTTTCCTAATTTTTCTTCTATATCATATCCGCCCTTCACTTCATATAATTGAACCAAGTCACTGTACTTTTGCAGAGCTTTTTCTAAATCACTATCTGCTAACATCTTCATTTGTTCTTCTAATCCTCGCATTTCTTTCTCTATACAATGAACTTCCTCAAAAGCCATGTTTAAAACATCAATAACCTTTAAGCCCTGTGGATACGAAGGCGTTTGCTCAAGATATGCACAAGTTGCCCCTCTCGGAAAATGAATAAGACCCTCATCATATCCATAGCTTGAGGTTTGTGGATAACCTGGATAGTAATGCATAAGCTCTATCCCTGCAATTAACTTCAAGATCGTACTCTTTCCGCTGCCATTTGCGCCAACAATACCAACTTTCTCTCCTGCATAAACTTCAAAGCTTATATTTTTAAGAACAAGCGTAGCATCCATATATTTCTTAACACCATTTAACGTTAACTCAAACATGCAATTCCCTTCTTTCATCCATAATACAAGTTACGCATTTTATGGACAGGACAAAGAAGACCTTCAATACTATTTTATTTTTCAAATAAAAAGGCTGTAAGAAGATGATGTCTTCTTACAGCCTAAATAATCTGTGAATATAATTTATAAGCAAAAAATGTGTACGACAAAAATACATTGTTATGCCTATATACCCCGCCTCCTAAACAGCAGTGATATATCTTATAAATTATAATCTCGATTTTAGTAAAGTAAGTTACCTTCTAAATTGCCTTGATTCCATAAAGAGCATAACGAAATAAACCTAACTAAATTAGGAAAATTGATACTCGTTATAAAATCCATATTAATTTTTAAATTAAAATCAATATTAGCAATTAGTTGGCGTCATAACTTACTTTCCTCCTTCGAAATTTTCTATATTATCTCATTTTTCTTTACTTTTGTAAATACAATTAATGGAATTAGCAATTTACAATCTCATTCATGGATGCCATCCATGTTCCTGCAAAAACTTCTGGAGTTCTTCTTCAGACGGGACATGTTTCTCCCACTCTTCACACTCCTTTAGAAACTTCTCAGTCTCACAGGCCACAGACGGTTCCTTCTTCCGAAACCTCACTTCTGCTTCCTCTACTTCACAAAGCTTTGTATATCCTTTTTCATGCCAGTCCCGCAGAATTCCCTTCACATAGGCAAGCGTATGTTTATTATTTTCATGGGCAATCTGAAGTGCTTTTAATACAAGTCCATCTGACAAATCACCCATCCACGCATTCAGTTCCTCCTTTGTATACGGTGACAAGCTGCCAAAGTTTTGTTCATAAAACGTGAATACATTGCCATCAGAAGGCATTTCTTCATCTGCTTCACAGCTTTCAACGTCAGCTTGAGGATTCTTAGCAGGCATGCCAAAATACTCTAATAATAGCGGGATATTCATCTCTTCCTCCAAACATTTTTGCAAAAACATATGTACAAACTGTCTGCTTTTCACAGTCTTTAACTCACGCAGCACACATTTCTCAACGTTCGTGTTTGTAACTGGGTTATAGCGTAACCAATTCTTAATGTATAACTCCTTCGTTTCTGGATCATATACTATTTTTCCATAGTCAATGAACCGCTGCAGCAGCTTCTCAACAGTCTCTCGGTTATAGCCTGTTTCCATCTCCGCCAAACGCTTCGGCAAGGAATAAATGCCGCATTGCGTCGTTTTAGAACATGTCAGCAAGTATATGTAAAAATATCGCTCCTCCGGTGTTAACTCCAATACAAAATCATCCTGCCAAAAATTCACCTGTATAGTTCGGTATACTGCCATATTAATTCCTCCCATCTTTCCCCGCACATATGAAATTTCCGTTCCCTCAATAGATATAAGGACGAATGAGGAAATTTGGCAATTTGATTTTTAAAAAATGACTACTACGGTTTGATTTCTCTCAGGGGTGATTCTTGTAGTAGTAGTTTTTTTATTTTGTTTTTGTAATGATTTATTACTTGTAAGGGGCTTATAATGGGCTTACAAGGGGATTGAAAGGGGCTATTCATTGTGAGTGGAATGAGTTTGGCCATTGTTTTTTATGTGTCATTCTATTGAAAAATCCAAATTAAACCAATTTAACACAATAAAATCTAATCAAAAATAATGAAAATTTAAGAATAATAAGGTAAACTAGTCAATGGTTTTAGTTTTAAATTGGTTGACGTTGATATATACGGAGGAAAGATTTATGGATAACAATACGTTAAATGAATCAGTTGAAGAAGTTGATAAAAAACGGGTAAACTCACGCAAGCGTTCCACAAACTGGAAGTTTATTACAGTGAGCGGCGGTATAATTGCACTTCTCCTTGGGGGAATGAGTTATTATCAGACAACCCACTTCAATTCAAATGTTACGATTAATGACACAAAAGTCGGCGGGATGACTGCTGATCAGGCAATACAAAAATTAAAAACATCTGGATTAGAAAACAAAGTCTATGTCGGCCAACAACAAATTCTAGATGAAAAAGATACACAAACGGAACTTACAGAAAAAGATTTGCCTCAAGTTAAGAAACTATTAAAAAACCAGTGGACATTTTTCCCTTCCTCAAAGGAAAAAAGTTATTCACTGCTACCAGAAAAGGCAAATCAGTATCGAAGCGAAACAATGAAAAAAATTGTAGAAGAAAAGCTCTTATCTATGAATAAAGATTTAAAAGCTCCTCAAGATGCTATGGCAAAGCTTGAACAGGGCAAAGTTGTTATCTCAAAAGGCGTTGATGGAAAACAGTATGATGTTGCTAGTCTCTTAAAAGATTACGACAAGCAAAAGCATAAAAGTGAAATTCACCTAAAGCCTGTACACATACAGCCTATTAAAGAAAACGATCCGATTGTAAAAAAAGAGGAGAAGGCACTACAAGATCTTCTTCAACAGTCTGTTGATTATAAGGTACAAAATGAAGTTTACTCTTTAAAAGCGAAAGATGTAATTCAAAATGCCTCTATGTCAAAAGATATGAAAGTTACAATCGATGCGAGCGACATTAAGAATAAGGTTGCTGAAATTAATGATGCTAAAGCAACATTAAATAAAGACTTCACATTTAAAACCCATTCTGGCTCGGTCATATCAGTAAAAGGCCAAGGCTACGGCTGGGCACTAGATGTTGAAAAAGAAACAAAGCAAGTCCAACAAGCCTTTGAAAAAGGCGAAAAGTCTCTTTCTGCTTCTAATATTCGCGGAAATGGCTGGGATAATGAAGGCATCGGTTATGAAACAACAGCGAATAATGGAATTGGAGACACGTATGCGGAAGTGTCAATTGCCGAACAGCAAATTTGGATTTACAAAAATGGACAATTGGCAGTCTCAACAAATGTAGTAACTGGTAAACATAGCACGAGTGAAGATACATCACCAGGAGTGTGGTACGTCCTTTATAAACGATCACCGTACACACTTAAAGGCAGCGCAGTAGGTAAACCTGATTATTCCGTTAAGGTAGATTACTGGGCTCCGTTCACAAACGGCGGACAAGGATTCCACGATGCCGCTTGGCGGACGAACTGGGCAAATAACGCCTATTTAACGGGAGGTTCGGGCGGATGTGTTAACCTTCCTCCTAGTGTTGCGAAAACTGTGTATGATAACCTCAGTACTCATGAACCGGTTATCGTGTACTAGTAAATAGCTGCATCTCAAGTATTTTCTTTATAAAAAATAAAGAAGCAGGCAATCGTAAGTGATTGTCTGCTTCTTTGTTTTTATTATTTATGCTATTTACTTATGGTATAGTTCAGCCTCATTCATTTACTTTTCTTTTCTAACAAGCCTAACAACATTCTCCACATGCGCCGTATGCGGGAACATATCAACTGGCTGTACATACTCCACGTCATAACTCTTCATTAACGTTTTCACATCACGCGCAAGCGATGATGGGTTACAAGATACATACACAACTGTTTTCGGTTTTACTTTTAAAATCGTTTCGAGTAGTTTATCATCACAACCTGTGCGCGGTGGATCCACAACGATAACATCTGGACGCCAGCCTTCTTTTACCCATTTTGGCAGCCATTGTTCCGCTTTTCCAGCCTCGTACTTTGTATTTGTGAAACCGTGACGCTTTGCATTTTTCTTCGCATCTTCAATCGCTTCTGGAATAACATCCATACCGCGCACTTCTGCTGCATCTTTTGCAAGCCACAGTCCAATTGTCCCAACGCCGCAATACGCATCTACAATTTTTTCTTTTCCTGTTAAAGCAGCTGCTTTTTTCGCTTCGTTATATAACACAACGGTTTGTTCAGGATTTAACTGGAAGAATGCACGTGCAGATAATTCAAATGATAAATCACCCAGTGTTTCTTGAATCACTTCTTTTCCAGCTAAACGGAATGTTTTATCACCAAAAATGACAGATGTTTTACGCCAGTTCACATTTTGCATAATCGATTTTACAGATGGCATTTGTTTTTGCACTTCCGCAATAAACTGTTCTTTATTTGGCAATTCTTCTTTTGTCGTAATTAATGTGACTTGCACTTCGCCCGTTTGCACAGCAGCACGCGTCACAATTGTCCGTACAAGACCTTTTTGTTTTCTTTCATTGTAAATAGAAATGTTCAGTTTTTCTAATATACGTCTTACCACTTTTGTTGCTTCGTTTGTTGCTTTATGTTGAATCATACAATGAGAAATATCAATTAAGCGGTGTGAATTTTGTTCAAATAATCCTGTAATTACTTTTTCATCTTTACGACCAACTTGTAATTGACTTTTATTACGATAATGCCATGGATCTCCCATTCCAAGTGTCTTGCGAATCTTATCTTCCATACTTCCGTTCATGTACTTCTCAAATGCTTGCAGGACGATATCGCGCTTTTGATTTAATTGTTCTTGATAATCTAAATGCTGAAGCTGACAACCACCGCATTTCTCATATACAGCACATGGCGGTTTTACGCGATGCGGCGAAGCTTTACGAATCTTTTTCACTTTTGCTTCAGCAAAACCACGCTGAATTTTCGTTGTTTCTGCAACAACTTCTTCTCCTGGAAGCGCTCCTGGAATGAAGACAACTTGTCTTTTAAAATAACCTACGCCCTCTCCGTTAATCCCAAGACGCTTTATTGTCACAGGAAACGTTTGTCCAACTTCTAACTTACTCTCATGTTGTTTTTGTATCATTGTTACACCTCTACTCTATACTTTTCCATAAATACAATGATGCATAACTGCAATATGGTTCACACTCTTCTTTCATTTGTTCTAAAAATACGTCATCTGGCTTTTGTTCTAATTGAAATAACTGTTGAAGCGCACGTTGAATCCCGATATCTGCTTTTGGAAACATATTTTGACGTCCAAGAGCAAACAATAAGAAATTTTGTACAGTCCATGCTCCAATACCTCGTATTGGTAATAGCATTTCTGCGATTTCTTCGTCTGTTTTTCCCTCTAACTCTTCTAAGTTTAGCCTTCCGTCCACAATATGCTGCGCAAGTCCAATGATATATTCTGCTTTCCGCTGACTAAATTTTTGATTTCTCAATTCTTCTACTGTAATGTTCACTACTTGTTCAGGTGTGGGAAAAAAGAAAACACCCTGTTTTTCCGTTCCATATGTTTTTACAAATTGTTCTGTAAGTGCTGTCGCAAATTTCAAATGAACTTGTTGATGAATAATACAGCGTAGAAGACAAGCAAAATAATCGAACTCTAAAATAATTGGAGTATATGCAAATGTTTCAAAAAGCGGACGTAATGATGTGTTTAAAAAATGATGCTGGATCTCATAAAAAGGTTGATTCCATTGAAAAATAAAAGAAATGCGCTTCATAATTTCAGCTTGTTTATCGCTTTGGCTAGAAACCCAAAATTGCGGCTCCTCAGTTGTCCCCTTCCCTTGTACACGGACAATCATTTGTTCTCCATCTATGGTAAGCGGAACATGAATTGTTTTATCTTCTAAATGAATGATATGTAACGGGTCAAAAGATAAACGTTTTAATACTTCCTCAAACCGATATGGATAGTCTAACGTAATTTGTTCGCTCCACATGTATTCCTCATCCTTTTTACACATCATTATAGCATGAGAAAACCGCAAGCATACATGCTTACGGTTGATTGCCTTTTACTAAATCATCTAAGCTTTTAAAATGATACCCCTTCTCGCGTAAATCATCAATGATTTTCGCAAGTGCTTCTGTGTTATCCTTCGAAACAGAGTGCAGCAAAATAATCGCCCCGGGGTGAACCATATTCATTACATTATTATGAGCATACTGCCATCCTCTTTGTTGATCTACTTTCCAATCGAGAAAAGCAAGCGACCAAAAGACATTATAATAGCCCATATCTTTCGCGAGTGCCAATGTACGTTCACTGAAAATTCCGCGCGGCGGCCGAACATATCGTACTTCTTTTTGCCCAGTTACCTTTTGAATTTCATCTGTTACAGTTTGCAATTCTTCACGAAGCTTTGCATCGTTTACCGTTGTAAAATCTGGATGAGTCTGTGAATGGTTTCCAACAATATGCCCTTCATTTACCATTCGTTTTAATAAATCTTCTTGAGTTTTAATATAGTGTCCTGTGACAAAGAAGGTTGCCGGTACTTTCTTTTCTTTTAACACATCAAGAATTTTTCCGGTAAAGCCATTTTCATATCCATTATCAAACGTTAAATAAATATCCTTTTTCTTTGTATCCCCTAAATAAAATCCTCCATTTTTCTGCAATAGTTCTGTAAATTTCTGACCAGCATCAGGAGGAGTTTCGTTCTTCGCACGCGGAATTCCCCAGTGGTTTGGTGTATTCACATAAGCAAGAACAGAAGCTGGAACAAGTACCATCATAATTGAAAAGATAATACCAATGTAGAACCAATTACGCTTCATTTCTAAGCTCCTTTTCATATAGAATCGTACTTGTAGTTTCTGTGTCTATAATTTTTTCATGCTGAACACGTTTTTCCATTTATACCAATACAAAGAAATCATTATATCGACCTCTCTTTGCAATATATCGGCGATTCGACATACCAAATGCACAAAAAAGAGCTGACAAACGTCAGCTCCTCATTCTTATTTAAAAACTGGTTCTTTAAACGTTGCTAATTTCTCTAAAGATGATTTATCCACGTCAGCATGTAAGCTATTACCGTGAGAATCCATCGTTACAACCGCTTTAAATCCTTCTATACGTAAATGCCACATTGCTTCTGGAATACCAAATTGTAAGAAATCAACGTCTTTTACTTCTTTAATACACTCTGCGTAGTACTGCGCTGCACCGCCGATTGCATTTAAGTATACGCCGCCATGTTCATTTAATGCCGCCAATGTTTTTGCACCCATGCCGCCTTTACCAATAACAGCGCGAATACCGAATTTCTTCATAATATCGCCTTGGTACGGTTCTTCACGAATACTTGTTGTTGGTCCTGCTGCTTTAATTTTCCAATTGTCGTTTTCATCTTTCACAACAACTGGTCCGCAGTGATAAATAACTTGTCCATTTAAATCAACTGGGCAGTCGTTATCCATTAAATGTTTATGAATTGCATCACGGCCTGTATACATCATACCGTTAATCGTTACAACGTCACCAACGCGAAGTTCGCGAATTTGTTCCTCAGTAATTGGAGCTTGTAAGACGATTTCACGTTGCGTATTTGCTTCTTCGTTTGATTCTTCGTGTTTTAACGTATCTTCACCTTCTTGATATAACCACTCAATAATTTCACCTGATTCTGGGTGAATTGTTACACCTAGGCGGCGATATGCCCAGCAGTTATACGCAACAGAAACATAGAAGCTAGCTGGCAGACGGTTGTATACACCAATTTTACAGCCAAGTAATGATGTTTCGCCGCCAAATCCCATCGTTCCAATCCCAAGCTTATTCGCATTTTCCATAATATAATCTTCAAGCTGCTTCAATTCTGGAATTGGATTTTCATCATCTAATGAACGGAACAATTGGTTTTTCGCAAGCTCATAACCTGACGTGCGATCTCCTCCGATACCAACGCCAATTACGCCAGCGCTACATCCTTGACCTTGTGCTTGATATACCGCATGAAGAAGGCATTTACGAATTCCTTCTAAATCGCGGCCAGCTCGTCCTAGTCCTTCAATTTCACAAGGTAAGCTGTATTGAATATTTTTATTTTCACAGCCACCGCCTTTTAAAATAAGGCGTGCATCGATATAATCTTTTTCCCATTGTTCAAACTTAATAACAGGTGTTCCTGGTCCTAAGTTATTTCCGCTATTATCACCAAACAGAGAATCTACAGAGTTCGGACGAAGCTTCCCGTCTTTCGTCGCTTGTTCGATTGCTTTATAAATTGCTTCTTTCATGTGTAATTGGTTTACCCCAACTGGTGTGTACACTTTAAAAGTTGGCATCCCTGTGTCTTGGCAAATTGGCGAAATATTATCATCTGCCATTTTAATGTTATTTGTAATTGTGCCAAGCGCCATCGCTGAACGAGTCCCTGCATTTTCTCGTTCTTTCGCTTGTTGAATCACACGCCTTACATCTTTCGGTAAATTTGTTGACGTTTCAACAATTAGTTTATACATGCTTTCTTGAAGCTTTTTCATGATTACTTCCCCCTCAATTGTGAACGCTACCAAAACGCATTTCAAAATTTCACAATTTGATTATACCTCTTTTTGGGCATTGCTTCTAACAAAAAAGAATCAGCAGTTCGCTGATCCTTTACTCACTCTTTTTAAATTGCTCACACTTAAACTCAATATCATCTAACATTTCAAGAAGGCGATCCACATCTTCTAGTTCCACGTCTTCTGGTTCAATTGTATCAATAACCTCTATAAACATATTTAAACGTTCTTTCAAATATACTAATTGTGAATCCTTATCGTAAGTAGCATTTCCCATAGGTGCTCTCTCCTTTTTATTCGAGTTATCCTAATTTCCTATCTAGAATACTCATTTGTGTACTTGTTGAATCTTTCTTTTATTATACAGCAAAAACAATTATTACGGTCATGAATTTTTCCATCAATTTGTGTAAAATGGTTCATCCCGCTATTCACAGACAGTAAAAGTCCGACTGGTTCAGTTATATACATCCACTTCGATTTTTCAATACAAAAATCGCTACTATGCAGAACACAACATGCCCTGCTACTAGCCTGCTCCTTTTGTTTCAAACATCGCATGTGGCAGAAATAGGCCCTGACCGCTCCTATGCATGGCCAGATGCTCTCGCCCTCCCCTAAAAAATGGGGTTTTTATGTCGGTTTTTCAATTTACATTTATATATCATTCATTTTGATTTTTTCACTTTACCCCGCATTAACGTGCAGTAAATCCCCTTCCTAGGATGAAGAGAGAAGCAAAGAAGATAGGCGGGGATAACTGTCCGTAAAAGCCCGATTGGTGAGGGCTAACCATCAGTGGGGAAAAAACTCCCCGCTGATAGAAGTTTCACTTTATAAATAAGCAATCTTCTTCTATCATAGAGGATGGACAAATTGTTATTTCAATAGTCAAAGGAGTATTTCATAAATGAATACATCACAAAAAATGAAGCCGATCACTCCTTCTTATGGGATTATATGGACCTTGAAGAGATGGTTTGTAAATGTCATGAAGTACATTCAATGTATACTTTGTAATAAATATCGCCACTTTCTAATTCCCTGCTATAATAGGATTTAAACAATATTATCAGGAGGGAGCTAAGGAGATGGCAAAAGTTTCAAAAAAGAAAGTCTGCATTTATGTCAGAAAGTCAAGGTTAAAGGATGCTGATGCTATTGAGATTGACAGACAACTTGAGCTACTGACTGACTATGCAGAAAAAAATAACATGGACTATGAAGTATTCTCTGAGGAAGGTAGCTCAGAGGATTGGTATGGTAGAGCTGAGCTACAAAAGATGCTCATGGAGCTGAAAAGAAATATTTATGATGGAGTCCTAGTGACTGACCAAGACAGATTGACAAGAGATAGGACAGATTTTGGGTTGTTTCAAAGGTTTGCCAAAGCTGAGGCTTTACAGCTCTTTACCTTGAATAAGACTTATAACTTTATGAATGATGATGACATATTTGTTTCAGGTATGCAGTCAGAGATGGATAACCATTTCATGAGGATGACTAAGAGAAAGCTAAGGAGAGGAAGAATACAGGCTATTCAAAAGGGAGTGTATTTTGGTATTGCTCCTTATGGCTATTCAAAAGATGATGATAAGCATCTCCTCCCTCATCCTGCTGAGGCTAAGACTGTAGAGGATATTTACAGGATGTATGTTACTGATGGATTAAATCAGGCTGAGATATGTGAGCAATTAACTCTGAGAGGGATTGTAACAAGGTCAGGCAAAGCATTTACTCCTAGAGCTACCTCCCTTATCCTATCCAATGTAGCTTACAGAGGGATTGTACATTATGAGCTACAAGGAGAGGATCCTATAACTGTAGAGGAGGCTCATCCTGCTTTAGTAGATGCTGATACATGGAATAAGGCTCAGTTAATCAGAGCAGACAAAAGGAAAGTACCTCAAAAGTTACAAAGAGGAGTGTATACCTTGTCTAGATTGCTAGAATGTCCTAAGTGTCATCAAACATTATCCTTTTGTAACAAATATGTTAGCAGGTCATCTAGAAAGACTCTTAATAAGGATGAAAGAGAGCTGTACCTCCTTAACTGTTACTCCTCTATGTCTCAGAGAGCTAAGCAGGAATTTACAGGAAAAAGATGCTCTAATAATGCTACTAAAGCCTCTAGAGTTGAGGAGGCTGTCTTTATTAAGCTCAGAGAGCACCTTACTGACCTAGATGTAAGGATTGAGTCAATTGTAGCAGGGGATACATCCTTTCTATCCTCTGTAGCTAATAAACAGCAGGAGCTGACTCTACAGCATAACAAGCTAGAGCAGGAAAGAAAGAAAGTCTTAGAGATGGTTAGAAAAGGCTTTTATGAGGATAATGAGGATGAGGCTATGGACATTATTAAGGACATTAAGGAGCAACAGCTAAAGATACAGCAGGAGCTAAAGGGTATAGATGGAGCTGATGCTAAGTCTGAGGTAGACAAGCATAAAAAGATTAAGAAAAAGATTGAGATACTCTTGTCAATGGATACTAATGCTAATCCTACAAAGGCTAATAGCCTCTTACTTGAGGTTATTGATAAGGTCTACTATTGGAAAGAGCAATCAGACAGAGTTGGCAAATCTCAACCATTTGAGATTAGAATAGAATACAGAGATACCTTGTAAGAGATTGAGTAGGATGCTGATGCACTGGCTCTTTTATTTTTCCCTTTGCCAAAAATAATTACTAGGAATTACTTACATCAAGATAAAAAATACTAGAGCTACTCTCCTCAGCCTGATAATATTACAGTTACTGATAAAGGAGTTATTGTAACAGAAATAGGTAAGCTTGACATTGATAAGCTGATTAGAAAAGCCTTGAGCCTGTAATGGTTTGAGGCTATTTTTTGTCTTTAGGTGATATATAAAGGCATTTACATTGACATAAGTTATACCAACTTCTCATAATAATGAGGTACTAATAAGATTGGAGTAATTGACATGAATAAACAAATAATCAAATCTAACAGCACTCCCCAAAATGATGCTTGGGAGGCTTATCTAGATGTAAAGAAGTATGGTAAAACAACTCTATCCAGTATTGAATTTACTACCACTCACCTCTGTAATATGAGATGTAGACATTGTGCTGTAGGACATACTCTTGTAACTAAGGACTCTGAGGCATTACCTCTAGAGCTATTACTGCAAAGATTAGATGAGGTTTCTACATTGAGGACTATGAGCATTACAGGTGGAGAGCCTATGATGTCCTTAAAGTCAGTAGAAAACTATGTATTACCACTATTGAAATATGCTAATGAGAGAGGCATTTATACTCAGATAAATTCTAACCTAACATTAGACCTAGACAGATATAAGCTCATAGCTCCCTATTTAGATGTATTACATATCTCTCATAACTGGGTAACAGAGGATGAGTTTATAGATACAGGCTTTGCTATGATGGAAAGAAAGCCTACTAGAGAGCAAAGAAAAGCATTATTTGACAGGATGATAAGTAACTCTAAGGCTCTATCTGATATGGGAGTTTTAGTATCTGCTGAGACAATGCTAAATAGTAGGACAGTACCTCACTTAGAAAAGATTCATAAGCAGGTAGTAGAGGAAATGGGCTGTAAAAGGCATGAGATTCATCCTATGTATGATAGTGGATTTGTTAGTATGACAGATTCTCCTGAGATGAAGGATTCATTACAAAACATATATCCAAGTGACTTCGCTAAAAATCTTGAAATTTTAACGAAAGAGGAAATTCGCAGTGCCATTTCACACCTTCTCGATGTTCGTGATGAAAATGTCTGGATGTTATTTGGAACATTGCCATTCTATGCATGCAGCGATGACGAACGTGATTTAGAAGTATTCAAAAAGCTGCACACAAGTAAAAATGTAACAGTACGTAATGACCCTGACGGTCGTTCTCGCTTAAATGTAAATATTTTTGACGGCAGTATTATTGTTACAGATTTCGGTGACGTTCCAATGCTTGGAAATGTCCAAACGAATACACTGCAAGAAGCTTATGACAAGTGGAGCGCCTCAAAAACAGCAAAAGACTTAAGCTGCCATTGTCCAGCTGTAAAATGCCTTGGACCAAACATTCTTGTAAAAAATAGTTATTATCCAACAGAAAATTTCTTAACAAAACAATCAAACATCACGTTATAAGAAAAAACGTCAGCCTATTATCATGCTGACGTTTTTTGTATGAACCTTTACCTTGGATCAGGAGATGAAATAAACTTAAAGGAAATATGATCTTGAATTGGTATAGATGCTCCAATTCCTTGTGATGTAATATTTTTAATCATCAATTTTCGCTGATTCCCTTTTAAGACAAGGTATACTTCGCCAAATGTTACTTTTCCTTTTTCGTTAACTGCTGGCGTATATGCATATAAATATCCAAGTTGTTTTGGACTAATATTATATACTCGTTCATGCTGAGTTCCATAACCAATAATTGTTTTAAACGAAAGAGGTAAACGTATTTTTTCCATCGCTTTTAACAGCATCATCTTCTTCACATCTTCTGCATCCTTAATATAAGAAGTAAGCCCACCTTCTACTAGCTTTTGTGCTTCTTGTTTATAGCGAAGTGGATAAAATCCCTGTCCACCGCGATTATCATGAACATTCCGATTGACTTGCCTGTATTCCCAGTTCATTGTTGTTTCAATCGATTCATAATTTAAAGGCCATTGTCCTAAATAAATTTTCGCGCGATATCCAACTGCAAGTGGTGCATTAGAAATAGATGTTTCATTAAACATGCGAATTAAATCGGGATTTTCAATCTTTATTGACGATGTCTCAAGCAACGTTTTTGCTAGTTCACTCGGTTGTAAGCGCGGCAGATCCTCTGTTGGATTTGGATACGTATTTTCTTTTGAAACGTTTAAAACAGATGATGGAACTTTCACATTCAATTCTGTCTTCGCAAAACTACTGCAAGGAAATAAAAAGATAAACGAGAACATAATGGTGATATAAATATTGCACACTCGTTTCATCCGTAAAGCTCCTTCCTAATGGGACTATACGGTTATATTCTTTTCCCTGCTCTCTATTGTTATCCAAACTTTTTATAATAAATAAAAACCGATTCCCATAATGAAATAAGCGGCAAGTAATGTTAAACCTTCAAACCAGTTTGTATCGCCATCATTTGATATGGCAATTGTCAAAAATACAGCCGTAATCATTGCTACCAATTCTGGAATAGTGAATACAAGAGGCATATTTACCGCAAAGAACATAGAAATAATGACAAGTACAGGCGCAACAAACATGGCAATTTGTAAAGTTGAACCAACTGCAATTTCAACAGCAATATTAACTTTATTTTTATAAGCCATAACTATAGCCGATGCATGCTCTGCTGCATTTCCGACAATCGCCACAATGATAATCCCGATAAATAATTCACTCCAGCCAAATGTCTTAGCAACTGTTTCAATTGTATGTACAAGTGCCTCTGATACATAGGCAACTGCTACTGTTGCAATCGCTAAAATAAGCAACGCTTTTCCTTTTGACCATTCTGGCTCTTCATCATGCTCTACTACTTCTTCTTTATGCTGATATACGCCGCGGTGCGTAACAAGTTTGAAAAACAATGCTGCTAAATATAAAACAATCATAATAATAGCAATGCCGATACTAAGTTGGAACGTCTTCTCGACGTTCATTTTCATTGAAAATATTTCGGGAATCACAAAAGCAACAACGACTGCAAAAATTAATAAAGATGAATTATGCCTCGCATCATATACATTAAAGGTTTGACGTTTATACTTTAGACCACCTACAAAAAAGGAAAGTCCACCCACTAACAATAAGTTACCAAGAACAGAACCTGTTAACGAAGCGAGTACGACTTCCGTTAACCCAGCTTGCAAGGCAAAAATAGAAATAATAAGCTCAACTGCGTTACCAAATGTTGCGTTTAACAAGCCGCCTATACGAGGTCCTGACACAACCGCCAAACTTTCCGTTGCTCTTCCCATAAAACCGGCAAGTGCAATAATTGTAACGCAATATACAGCAAACATAATTGTTTGCTGCCAATGCATTACGTTACCAAGAACAGAAAGAGGCACACCGATTACCGCAACAATTAAAAAAATCTTATTGAACATCCTTTTCATCCTTCCATTTCTTTATCAATTATTTTTTATTCTATCATTATTCTTCTTCTAATTTACCCAATTTTTATCATTATTACGTTTTAAAAGATGTATTGAAGAAAATAATAAGAGCGAGCATAAACAATTGAACTCTTACAGGACATTCCGCTTCAGAAAAACAGGAGTGTTACACTCGAAAGGAGCAGAAACAAATGCATCTAAAAGAAAAAATCGAAAAGATTATCCAAAACCAACAAATTGGTGTTCTCGCAACCATTCGTGACAACAAACCGTATAGCTGCTTTATGATGTTTTTTCATGAAGATTTCGTATTGTACGCTGCAACAGATCGGCAATCAAAAAAAATAACAGATATCGAACAAAATACAAATGTTCACGTTTTACTTGGTCGCGAAGGAAAACACTGGGAAGAAGAATATCTTGAAATAGAAGGCATTGCTTCCATTGAAGAAGACAGTACGTTAAAAAATAAATTTTGGACAAATAGTTTAAAACGTTGGTTACTTGGTCCTGAAGATCCAAATTACGTGTTAATCAAAATCAATCCTGATACTATTTATTACATTGATAGTGCTGGTACAACACAACCAGAGTTTTTACGTCTCTAACAAACAAAACAAGACTTCGTTAGATTTTAAATATAGTTTGAAGGATATAGTCAATAATAAAAAATAGAAAAAGCCTTGAGAAAGGAGATTCTCGAAGGCTTTTCCTACTTTTTCAGTAACAAATACATAAAATAAGGAGCACCAATAAAAGCAACCATAATACCTGCAGGAATTCCACTTGGTTCTACAATATGCCGACCAATTGTATCTGCAAGTAATAATAGCCATCCACCGATTAGAATGGCTACAGGGACAAATATTTGATGTCTTGGTCCAACTAAAGATTTTGCAATGTGCGGGGCCATAAGCCCAATAAAGGCGATTCCCCCTGTAACTGAAACTGCAGCGGCTGCTAATGCAACGGCTGCTAGTAGTAGAGAGCGGCGTTCTTTTTCAATTTCAATCCCGACGCCAATCGCTACGGATTCGTTTAAGGCAAGAATGTTTAGACGGTTTGCCTTATATAATGTGAACGGAATCAGTATAGCTAACCATGGAAGGATAGCCAATACAAAGACCCAATCATCTCCCCAAATATTTCCGGCAATCCATTTTGCGATAAAATCTACTTTAGCACGTTCAGCAGAGGAGATAATTACAATCATTGTTCCTGAGAGTGCGAATGAGAATCCAATCCCCGTTAAAGTTAAATTTATCGGCTGAATTCCCGTATCCTTTCTATATGAAAAGACATAAATCAAGCAAGCCGTAATAAAAGCCCCCATAAATCCAACAACTGGTAGTAAGTATACAAATGAACCTGCATCAATTGGAAAATACAAAAAGAAAATCGCAATCGCTACACCTGCTCCTGAATTAATACCGATAATTCCAGGTTCAGCTAAATCGTTTCGAGTAATCCCTTGTAATATAGCCCCTGATAAGGCAAGTGCCATGCCGGCTAATAGTGTAATTGTAATTCTAGGCAATCTAAGAGAGAATAAAACAAATTCTTCTTTAAATGTTCCTTGTCCAAATAATGTTGGAAGCAACCTATCGTAGGAGAGTGAAGCAGCTCCTAATCCCATACCGACTATGATTGTTGCGATAATAAGTATAAGTAAAGCCATTATAATGAGTCGTTGTTTTTTTAAAATTGATTGTTGAATCATGAGAATGTTCTTCCTCCTTTACGTACAATGAATAGGAAGAATGGTAAACCTACAATGGAAACAATGGCAACAAGTGGTGTTTCATATGGAGCATTCATTGTACGTCCGATTGTGTCAGCCAATAGCATAAAAGAAGCACCAACAATTGCAGACATCGGGACAACAAAGCGATAATCTGGCCCGACGATTGGTCGTACCATATGGGGCACCATTAAACCTACGAATGCCATGTTTCCAACAAGTGCAACAGAGGCACCTGCAAGCAAAATAATAACAATAAAAAGAACGGTTTTAATGACGATGATTTTTTGACCAAGTCCAATTGCGACTTCTTCACTTAGACTTAAAATCGTTAATTTCTTTGAAAATAAAATGGCAATAAATATACTTACTGAAATGACTGGAATAATGATTTGTAGCTGGCTCCATGTTGTTCCAATTACGCCGCCTGCTGTCCACATAGATACGTCTTGCGAGATCTTGAAGTAAATCCCAATCCCTTCTGAAACCGCGACTAAGAATGCTGAAACTGCCGATCCAGCAAGGACGATTCGAAAGGGAGAAAGCCCTCCCTTTTTCATCAACCCAATGCCAAAAACCATCATTGCACCGATTGCTGCTCCAATAAAGCAGGCAATCATCATATAAAAGTAATTTACAGAGGGTACAAAGGCAATGGTAATAGCAAGTGCAGCGTTAGCGCCACCAGTTAGACCAAGTAGACCTGGATCCGCAAGTGGATTGCGAGTTAGTCCTTGCATAATTGCACCAGAAACAGCGAGACCGGCCCCAACAAAAATAGCTGCAACTTCACGTGGTAAGCGTAGTTCACGGATTATGGAAAGCTTTTCTCCTTTGGCTGAAGAAGTAAGCGCTAACCATACATCCTTTACAGTCGTATCTGCCGCACCAAACAACATCGCGATTATAAAAATAAGGGAAAACGCAATAATTCCTAAAATAAATTTGTACGTAAAGGAAGCAGACCGTAGATTGTTTTTTGTCATTTGTTTCACATCATTTCTTTTCATAGAATAAAGGAAGAGGAATTCTTAAAATAAGAATCCCTCATTGTTGAATTATTGACCAAGAAAACTTTTCTTGAAGAAGTCTAGTTGGAAATCTAATGTAAGTGGATCATTAAAGTAGAATTCCATCATGTTTACTTCGAATGCTCTATTATTTTTCACAGCTGGAATGTTTTTGTATGATTCTGTTTCTTGGAATGAGTTATCAGTATCTTTATTTTTACTTACAATTAAGTAATCCCCAGCATACTCAGGTAAGACCTCAGTAGATAATGCATAATAACCTGGTTTTAATGCTTTTTCTTTTACTTTTTCAGGCATTTTTAATTTCATTTCTTGATAAAGAATTTCTGTTCCACGGCCCCAGTTCTCGCCGTATACATAAATTTGCTTGTTGAAGTTTTCAATAACAGAAACAGTTGCGTCTTCTCCGATTTTTGCTTTAATATCTTTCCCTGCTACTTGTGCGCGTTTCTTGAAATCATCCACCCAAGCTTTTGCTTCTTTTTCTTTATTTAGTAATTTACCGATTTCTAAATGTTGAGTTAAGTAATCTACTTTTCCGTATGTGAATGTAACAGTTGGAGCAATTTTCTTTAACTTATCAACGTTTTTGATATTAGATAAACCAATAATTAAGTCTGGGTTTAATTCAATAATTTTTTCGATATTTTCATCTGATACTTCAGCAACATCTTTTAATTTCTCTTGAAAACGTGGATTTTGTTTGGACCATGAATCTACCCCAACAAGATTTACACCTAAAGACATTACGTTACCTGCGAATGATGATAATACAACGACGCGTTTTGGGTTTGCAGGGACTTCAACTTTACCATTTTCAGATTGGTATGTAATTGTTTCTGATTTACTTCCCTTTGCACTTGAATCTTCTTTCTTATTTGTTGATCCGTTGCTACAAGCACTCATAACAAGCACAAATAGAAATGTAAGTGAAATGAATAATTTTTTCATTCGTCTTCTCCTTTTATAAAGTGAATGTAATATATAGCTTTCTAACAGGATGAAATCTCACAATTCGTTCTACATTGGACTTATAAATTTTGATCTCGAGATTTATTGTAATAAAAGTACTTGAATGATTTATAAGTCAATGAAACGTTACATTCCCTCCAATTTTGTTAATAATTCATAATTTGAAAATGATTATCAGTTTCAATCATTTAATAATATAATTTTATCTTTACATATTGTCAATAGTAATTTGGATTGTAAATCTAATTGAAACAGGTTATATTTTATTGAGAATGATAATCAATATATATTAAAAAGTGAGGAGTGATCGCGAATGAATCAAGAGGAATTATTTGATGTAACTGTGATTGGTGGTGGACCTGCAGGGCTTTATTCAGCGTTTTATAGTGGATTAAGAGAAATGAAAACGAAGATTATTGAATTTCAGCCACAATTAGGTGGAAAGATACATGTTTATCCTGAAAAAATGATTTGGGATATTGGAGGATTGCCACCAGTTATGGGGGCTAAGTTAATTGATCAACTTGTAGAGCAAGGACTAACATTCCATCCAGAAGTAGTATTAAATGAAAAAGTAGAATCGATAACTCGCAATGAGGAGGGAATCTTTGTGTTAAAGACATCCTCTGGAAAAAGACATTTTTCAAAGACTGTTATTGTAGCAACAGGGAGCGGAATATTAAAGCCACAAAAATTAGCAATTGCAGGTGCTGAAAGATTCGAAGTATCGAATTTAAATTATACTGTAAAATCTTTAAAACATTTTCAGGATAAAACGGTCATTGTTTCAGGCGGAGGCAATTCTGCAATCGATTGGGCTAATGAATTGGAGCCGATTGCAAAAAAAGTGTATGTAACATATAGAAAAGATACTTTGTCTGCTCATGAAGCACAAGTAACCCAACTTATGAATAGCTCTGCAACATGCTTCTTGCATACAACAATTACAAAGTTAATTGCAGGTGATAATCATAAAGCAATTGAGCGTGTGGAATTAACAAATCATGAAACAGGAGAAGTTTCATATTTACCAATTGATGAAGTCATTATTAATCATGGATACGAACATGATATGACATTATTGAAGAATAGTGAACTAAATATTGAAATAATAGATGATTACTTTATTGCAGGTAATGCAAATAGTGAATCTTCCATAGAAGGGTTATATGCTGCGGGAGACATTTTAAAACACGAGGGTAAATTGCATTTAATTGCTGGTGCTTTTCAAGATGCTGGGAACGCCGTGAATAAAGCAAAACAATTTATTCAGCCGGATGCAAGTGAATATGGCATGGTTTCTTCCCATAATGATGTTTTTAAACAACGTAATCGGGAACTTATTAAGCAAATGATGAGATAAAGTGCATTCGTGAAATAACGGATGCTTTTTTATCTTTTCTTTGCACACAAAAATAGACGGAACTGATGGTATTGATATCTCTCGTATTACACCGTGTCGTAAGAAACAACATATTCTTACCTTACTTTTCTCATACATATATACTTAATATTTCGCGAGGTCTTGTTTTGTCGAAAAGTTCTTTTCCAAAAAAAATTGAAAAAGATGGAACTTTCCAAAGATTCTGTTATATAATAGTACTAACTTAAATAAACTGTATTAAAACAGATTAGGAGGAGAAATGAAAATGATCAAAAGAGAAGAACGGAAAAATATGATTGAATTTATTGAAAAGAAAAAAGGAATTGAACGTGAAGAACTGATGTATATGACCGATGACGAGGTAGAACATATTTATAATGTGACGTACTTCTTATATGAGGAAATTGCAGAATAACATAAAGTGAAACTTCCATCAGTGGGGGGTTCTTCATTCCCCACTGATGGAAAGCCCGCCCAATCGGGCTTTTACGGGCAGTTATCCCCTACCTATCCTCTTCACTTCTCTCTGAACCCTGCGGTGGGGATCTTACTGCCCGTTAATGCGGGATAAAAAAAAACCGCTATATACATTAGCGGTTTTTCTTATCTTTTTGTATTTTTACATATGTATAAACAATCAAAGCGATAATGATTGAAACAACACCAATCCAAAATCCGTATCGATGTAAATTGTACTCTACATCTCGCCACTTTTCTCCTAATTTCCACCCGAGTCCAATAAAAACGCTCACCCAAATGAGCGCACCGCCATACGCATATAAACAAAACTTACTCCATTTTAAGTCGGACATTCCTGCAAAATAAGCAGTTAAATGTCTAACACCAGGTATAAAATAGCCAAACACCAATAAAAAAGGACCATATTTCTCAAATAAAATATGAGTCTTCTCGATTTGAGCTTCTTTAATCCCAACTTTAGAACCATATTTTTTCAATACAGGGAGTCCTAGTTTTAATCCAAGCATATAACTTAATGTAATCCCAAGTATAGCCCCAGCCATGCCGCTCGTAAAAGCTTCTGTTCCTGACATATATCCCCTTGAAATATTATATCCGACAAATGTAAGTAGAAATTCATCTGGTATTGGTAATCCGACAATTCCTCCAGCAAGTGCAATAATAATTCCATAATAACCGTAGTGTGCGATTAATTCACCAATATGTTCTTCCATTCGCACGACACATCCTATACGTTATCGTTATTCCACATTGTACCCTTTCCATCAATAAAGCAAACATGGTATACATATTCACTATACATTGTTTTTATGCCGAACTCTACATCCAATGTTACAACTTCATGGAGAATATTATAGCCTTATTATGTTATTAGGAAGAGTTAATGTTGTTTCAGAACTGAAAGGAAATTGAAAAAAAACTGAAACTTTATGCATGAAAACTCAATCCTACTCTAAAAATGAAAGGAAAATGAAATTTTTCAAAAGAAAATCTTTGCTAGAATAAAGAGCATCAATGCAAAAAGGTGTTGACATATAAAGAAATATACACTTTTCAAGATATAGTGGGGGAAAAACATGACACTAGAAAAACAATTAATAAAAAAAATATATTATGAAACATTTCTAATGGAAAATGAAACACATCCGCCTCTTCAAGTACTTGGAGAAGCTTATTTAGCTGAGCAAAAAAACGAATTTTCGGATGGATCTTATATTCGTTTTGCACAAGGTGAGTTTTATTATCACCATCAAGATTTCGAATCAGCCATTTTTAAATGGGAAAAAGTCAATAATGAATTACAACCATGGGCACAAAAGAATATTGCAGACGCTTACTTCGAACTCAATCAATTATCCGCTGCCGAAACTGTTTATACGTCCATTGCTACTGATAATAAAATACTTATGACCGAAATTTCATTGCAATTACTCTCTCTTTACATAGAACAAAACAAACTTGATTTAGCTTTCACAGTTATTAAAGAAGCTGTTTCTGTAAATCCTGATTATCCAAACGTTACAGCTATTGCTCGTTCCTTTTATGAAGAACAGCAAGATTGGGACAGCGCGGTTGAACTTGCTATTAATGAAATAATTCGAACAGAGTCCTTCCAATGGTTTGAAATTTTAAGAGAATATATTGATAACGGATTTACGAAAAATATTTCACCAGATTATTTTTATAAAGTACTAGTTACATTACATCATATCGACTTAGAACCATTTACACAGATGGTTTCATCACTTTGGCACAGCTATAAGAACGAGAAAACTTATTTATTATGGCTTAAAACAATGAATGACTTTTTCTCACATATCGAAATCCATTCAGCCGATGGATGGGACGACATTTCTTCTCTTTACGAAGAAACGTATTTTGAATTAATTCAAGGTCCGTATATGCTGAAACAATTGCATGATATTGTTCCGAATATTTTAACGAATTGGTTAAAAATGGTCAATCCTTCTCGCTCTGTCTTCCCATCTGCAGCAGTATTGGCATGGGATGAAATTTTCCCCGCTAAAATAGATTCAGCAGACGTGAAACATGCAGAAAAACTATTGTTACATTATACCAATTACATGGATGGTTTAGACTATAGTTTACAACTTTTTGATTCTATTACACAGTGGGCACAAAACAATGATTTAGAAATGGGACATCGCTTTAGATGGTTAGTCTATGAACTTGCAGATGTAAGAACAAATCGTCTTTTAGTCACAGGAACTTCTGGAAACGGAAAATCTTCATTTGTTAACTCTATACTAGGAGAAAATATATTAGAAAACGCAAGCGCAAATACAGTTATTTTTAAAGATGACACTCATACAGAAATTAACGCTATAACAGATACGACAATTTCAACGACTAATGATTTCTCTGATTTCCATAACATGATGTCTATGCACCGACAAACATATAGAGAAAAAACATGTATTGAATTTAAATTACCTTGCAAGCCTTTAAATAAAAACAAACTAGCATTCGTTGTTACACCTAGCTTTAATAGAAACAACGATACGAGAAATGAAACATTCGGCTATTTAGACTCAGTAGACAGTTTGTTATTCGTATTGAATGCAGATTCACCTTTTACTGACAAAGAACGTGATATTTTAGTAAGCATTCAAGAACATGCACCAGATTTACAAATTCATTTCTTATTGAATAAAATTGATAACATTTATAGTGAAGCAGAAGTAAAACGAGTGATACATGATACACAAACGAGAATAAACACATATTTTCCGCAGGCGAGAGTTTTACCTTATTCATCGTTATATGCAAACAGCCAACAGCTAAACGAGTTAACTGATTTTATTCATTTTAACTTTGAGTATAGAAATCTTGATCAAGAACGTACGAAAAAAATACTACTTTTCATTCGAAAAGCAATTCAATATCTATTGGATAAACGAGTTGAGATGGAAAATAACCTAGTGGATTCTATTAATTGGAATGAAGATATTTTAATGAGACTAAATGGCTTTATTAATAATCTGACTGCTTTTGAAAAAGAAAAAATTCATTTCATTGCAGATTCATACCGTACAATGAAACATAACATTACAAATGATCTTACAGAGCATATTCCAAAGTTACTGCAAAGCTGCTCTGATCTCATTAATGAAGACAGCGATTTTAGACACATGGAGACGGAATTAAATACAGTAATGAACGAGAGAATTCGCAACTATTTAGAACAAACTGTGTTACCAAACTTCGCTTCATCCATGCGAAATTGGATTGAAACTTCAAATCATGAGTTCCTGCAAAGTCAAGCATACTTAGAAGAAATAAGTGAAGGACTTAACTCTTTATGCGGAGAAAATCGAATCCAGTTAGCATGCGACTTTAAAATACTCGATGATTGGCGACGTGATACGGATCGGATGACGAGTCGAATACAGATGGAAAAAATAAATATCTTCCGCCGCTTTACACCTGCGCAATTTTTACTAAAAAGTGCAGGAAAATTATTCGGTGCTCTTCCTAAAAATAAAACAATGCTGTATAACAAATACAAACAGTATTTAGAAAATGAAGATTTTACCGATGTAACTACTTCTATTATAAACAAGTTTTTCTTACAGTTCGAGCTATTTGAAAGTGCACTAGAAAGGGATATTACTATGTTCTTTAGAGATCCGTTTAGTTCATTGAAACAAGCTGTCGAACAGACTCATTTAGAAATACAAGAACATCAAAATACATTGCATAAAATGAAATCAAACCCTGAAATTTATCGTGATCCTGTCACACTCTTCGAATTAAGATTACGTCAATATGAAGTGGTCTTAAATATAGATGAGGAAACTCCTAATGCAGAGTCAACGTTAGAAACAAATATCGAGGAAACGCCGACGCATTAATTGTAATAAACAAAACCAACAAAGCAGCCAATATTGGTTGCTTTGTTGGTTTTATCCAAGTTAAAAAAGATATAAAAGTTTCATAACAACTCAGTCACTTTATGAAAAAAAGGCAGAAAGCATTTTTTAAATGGGCAAGAGGGACTGGCGATGCATAGGAGCGGTCAAGGCAATTTCCTGCCACATGCGAGGTTTTAAACAAAGGCGAGAAAGCGAGTACAGGTCGTGTTGCAATCTGCATAACAGCAACTTACATGTCGAAACATTAAAATTTATATCATTTCTTATAGGTGATTCATCCTGTTATATATCCCAAATTACATCATCACCTTTGCTTCAACACGGATTCGCTGGATAAATTGCTTACGTTCTTTTTCATTACGAATCAATTTTTGTACATACCGCCCTTTACTCAATAAGTGTAGATAACGTTTATCTGTATGAATAACATCTCGGCATTTTTCATTTTCATATATAACTTTAAACCAATCATGTCCCTTTAACTTTTCCACATGACGCTTAAATTTTTTTTGTTTTCGCTGTTCTCGTCCTTCGAAACCTTCTAGCACTAACTCTACAACTTCTTCTGCAAAGGCTTCTAGTGCAACTCTTCCAACTCCAATTGTTCCTCGAACGACCACTTTAGCAGTATCTGCCGCTACTTCTCCAAGTACAACTGCTCCCCGTGCAATTCCAGTTAAAATATGGCCAACAATCTCTTCCATAGATTGCCTCCTTCTAATCTATAATCTTCAACCGGTTAAAAGGGTAGTATCTTGCAACTAAACTTCCTAATACATCATCTTTATCAATTAATCCTAATTCATTACGACTATCACGACTAACTAACCGATTATCTCCCATGACAAAGATTTTATTTTCCGGAATTTTTATCGGACCAAAATCTTCTGTTAAATTCACCATCAGTTGTTTTGCATACTTCTTATTTTTTTCTACATAAGACTCATTTTGCAGTTGGCTGTTAATATACAATCGATCATTTTTCATTTCAATCGTATCTCCAGGTAAACCGATAATGCGCTTCACATAATAATTATTCGTTTTTAATACAATGACATCACCATGATCGTAACTATCAATTTGCTTTGCTAACTTATTTACAATAACCTTATCCCCTTCATAAAGAGTAGGCTGCATGGAAGCTCCTTGCACGGTTGTTGGAAAAAAGACAAATACTTTCATTAAAAAGGCAATCACACATGCAATCGCAACTACTTCGATGAATTCCCGCAAACGACTTTTCTTCTTCATATGCCTCTCCCTTCCCTATCAATTATCTATATTATAAAATATTTTTGTAAATAAATTCTATATTATCAGTAAATTACCTGGACAATTCACCCAAGAAAATCTAACATAAAAACCCTTTTCTTTTTCGGTAGGCGAGAGCAACTGGCCATGAATAGAAGCGGTCAGGGCCTATTTCTGCCACATGCGCAGCGAAAACCAAAAAGAGCAAACAAGTGCAGATTCCTTTTTTCATAGTAGCAATCTATATGTAAAAAAAAAAAATAAATTGGATTTATATATTGTTTAACAACAAAGAAGAACTACCCTTAAGCAGTTCTTCTTTCACATTTTATATATTAACATTTACATTCCAACATAAATAATACACATTTGCGCTCCCACATATGTTGCCCAAACTAAAAGCGGATCATATTTTACATTCCGTCCACCAATATCCGTAATTCCAATAATAAAGTCAGAAATGACAAATAGGAAACCACCAAACGCTGGTATCCACCACATTCCTTGATTCAAATAAGCAAGTGCAAACGCAAAACACGCCATTCCGCCAACCCAAAGCCCATATACAAGCGCTCCGATTGTAAATAATTGATCTTGCTTATGGTTTCGGATGAAAAAGAACCATCCAATAACTAAAAACAAGCCATATCCCGCCAAACCAATGTATAAGCCGTTCCACGAAATACCCGTTTCTAAAAAGGCAGTGACATACAAGCAATGTGCAATCGCAAATGTCACCATTCCACCAATGAGACGATGCCCAAATGGAATTAAACCCGCCATAAATAAATCACCAATTGTTGATAAAATCATCCCGATTGCAACCCACTGGCGATAAGGTGTTACCGGGTCCTGTACCCACATCCATATCGCAGCTCCAGTTAATGAGAAAGTGAGGAGTAAACGAACGAATAAGGGTAATGGCTCATTTTTCTTTGTTTGTTCTGATTGTCTGATTGCATAAACGGTCCCGAACAAAAATAAAACTATTTGTCCAATTAACAGTACGTACATTCCATTCATATTTTTCTCCTTGACGAATTAATATTTCTATCTTATTCGATATAAAATCATCATTTTCCTTTCTTTTCCCTATAATTTTCATCAAAAATTTGTTACAAACTCTACCAAATTTCGCTTTCCAAATGAAAAAGAGGCTCTTATGAACCTCTTTATACTACGCTACTTTTCGCATTCGCCGTGTTTCTTTCGCTACGTGTACGATTCACGATAATAATTCCGGTCGCTACACACGCCAACCCAAATAATACGAAAGAATGAATGGCTTCACCTAAAATCAAGCTTGATAAGATGACACCAAATACCGGAATAAAAAACATATACATCGATACTTTTCCAATTTTGTTGTATTTCATCACGGTATTCCAAATGCAAAATCCCGCTGCTGATAAGAATGATAAGTATAGTAGCATAAGCAACGTTTGCATATGGAATGTAAATGGCATCAATCCAACTTGGAAAATTCCGATGAACAATAAACCTAGAGAACCGATAATCATCTGATATGCGGTCATATAGCCCACATCCATCGTTTTACTTCCTTCTTTCGCCAAAATGTTACCGTATGAGTACAACATTGCCGCACCCAATAATAACAGTTCACCAATACCAAAGTGAAAATTCATATCCCCTTTTGGAATGTTTACAAGAACAACGCCGCAAAAACCAATTGAGACACCAATAATTTTTCTCATATTTAAAGAATCATCTTTATATAGAAAATGCGCAAATACAATTTGAAAAAATGACGATGTTCCAGAAATAACTGCACCTTCAATCCCCGTACTATAGCTTAAACCGATATAAAAACAAACATATTGTAAGAACGTTTGAAACAGACCAATTTGAACAAGTTGCTTCGTTGTTCCTTTTTGAAACGATACATTTCTCCCTAACAATTTAAAGAAGAATAAAAGCATCATTCCTGCTAAGAAAAAACGGTAACCTGCAAATAGGATTTGCTCGCCTACTTCATGAGGCTGAATGTCTAACTGGACATAACTTAATTTAATAAATGGAAACGCACTTCCCCATAGAAAAGTTGCACTTAATGCTGCAACAAATACACCGAGCGGATGTGTAAAAAATCTTTCTGCCTTCACTGGATGTCTTCCTTTCCGTACTTTTTATGAACAATACTTATGTATAACAAAGCGAAGTCAAAAAGACAAGTATTTTCACTTCTACTCACGAGTAAAAATCTTTCCCTATAAGGAAACATATGTTACAATTTAGAATAATAATAAAGTAAATAACTACACAGAATGTGTTTTCTAAGAAATGCTGCTATCCGTATGGATGGCAGCTTTCGTCGTTTTATAAGGCTTTCGATGATGATTCTTTTTCTCAAATAGAGAGGAGTGAAACGAGATGAATTTATTAGTAAAAATATTCGCAAAGCAAAAGAACCTTCCAACTTAAAAGAAAGCCATTAGCGATCATATTGTATTTTGCATAGCAAAAATTTATATGTTGGAAAGTTAAACTGGACTTATTTACTATACATCTTTCACTGTTATATAAGGCTTTTCATAATCAATTTTTCTCAAATAGAAAGGAGCAACAAAGCTATGAATTCTGAAGTAAAGGCTTTACCAAAGCAACAAGGAACTTCCCCCTCTTCATCTTGGCTTGCAACATTTCAAAAGCATTATGAACTCATTTTTGCAATTACATCTGGATTTCTCATTTTGATCGGGTGGTTATTAACAAAGAATGACATGCCAACAACGGCAACTATATTTTACGTATTCGCTTATATTATTGGAGGTTATGCAAAAGCAAAAGAAGGTATTGAAGACACAATCGCTGAAAAAGAGCTGAACGTCGAAATGCTCATGCTATTTGCAGCAATCGGCTCAGCCATTATCGGCTATTGGACAGAAGGTGCCATCTTAATTTTTATCTTCGCTTTAAGCGGCGCGCTGGAAGCTTACACAATGAGCAAAAGTCAAAAAGAAATTTCAGCACTGCTCGACTTACAACCTGAAGAAGCACTGCGCATCTCGCACGGGACGGAAGAGCGTATTCCAGTCGAACAACTACAAATTGGTGACATCATTTTAATTAAACCAGGTGAACGCGTTCCGGCAGATGGCATGATTCGCACAGGTGAAACGAATATTGATGAAGCTGCTATTTCAGGTGAGCCGATTCCAAATGAAAAGAAACCTGGCGATGAAGTATTCGCAGGAACTGTTAACTTACGCGGCGCCATTGAAGTAGAAATTACAAAACATAGCGATCAAACATTGTTCCAAAAAATTATTCGCCTCGTGCAAAATGCCCAAAGCGAAAAATCTCCTTCACAGCTTTTCATTGAAAAGTTTGAAGGAACGTATGTGAAAGGTGTACTTCTCGTTGTATCACTTATGATGTTCGTTCCTCATTATGCGCTTGGCTGGAGCTGGAATGAAACATTTTACCGTGCGATGATTCTACTCGTTGTTGCTTCACCGTGTGCACTTGTTGCAGCGATTACGCCAGCTACGTTGTCGGCAATTTCAAACGGTGCACGCCATGGCATTTTATTTAAAGGCGGTGTTCATTTAGAAAGATTAGCTTCGTTAAAAGCCATTGCCTTTGATAAAACAGGGACATTAACACAAGGAAAGCCAACAGTAACAGATGTATATACGCGTGATGGAATATCAGAAAAACAATTACTACACATTACAGCGTCCATTGAAAGTCATTCTACACATCCTCTAGCGGAATCCATTGTGAACTATGCAAAGCAGGCATATGAAATTACGTTAACAAAACCAGAAAATGTAGAAGATGTAACAGGCTTTGGCTTAAAAGGTACACTGCAAAATAAAGCTTACAAAATTGGGAAAGCTGATTTTATTGGAGAAGAAACAAAAATGTTTTATAACGGCATTTCCGTCCGTTTAGAGCAAGAAGGAAAAACAGTTGTATATGTAAGCGATGAAAACGGTATTCTTGGTCTGATTGCCTTAAAAGATACATTGCGCCAAGAAACCATTGCAGCTATTCGTGAACTGCAAACTCTTGGCGTCCAAGCAATTATGATTACAGGTGATAATGAACAAACAGCAAAAGCAATCGCTGCTGAAAGTAACATTAAAGAGTATTACGCATCTTGCTTACCTGAAACAAAAGTAGAAACGATTAAACAATTAAAAGAAAAATACGGTACAGTGGCAATGGTTGGTGATGGGATCAATGATGCCCCTGCTTTAGCAACAGCAAGTATTGGCGTTGCGATGGGAGAAGGAACTGATGTTGCATTAGAAACGGCAGACGTTGTCTTAATGAAAAGTGAACTCTCTCGCTTAGCACAAGCCATTCGCTTATCTAAACGAATGAATCGCATTGTAAAGCAAAATGTGATCTTTTCATTGACTATTATCATGCTTCTCATTTGCTCAAACTTCCTGCAATTTTTAGCACTTCCGTTAGGTGTCATCGGTCATGAAGGAAGTACGATTCTCGTTATTTTAAATGGATTACGGTTATTAAAAGCAAATAATTAAAAGGGTTCCAATAGGGAACCCTTTTTTTAATGATAGCTATTATGTCCGTTCGCACTGCTGCTCGTTTTATGTTTTGGCTGCGAGCTGCTGTGTTGTTTACGCTGATTTTTATCATTTTTGCTGTTACCAGTCTTGTTTTGACCCATGAATAATCCCCCCTATTCCCTCTTAGTATGGAATAAAGGATTCTTTTTAATTCCGGGAATTATTGTCACTCGTTCGGTAATAATTCAAGAGTGCGTTAATTTCTCCACCAAGTAAAATTACCCATCCTGTTAAATAAAACCATAAAATTAAAATAATAATACCACCTAGGCTACCGTATGTAGTAGAGTAATTCCCAAAGTTATCGACATAAAACGCAAATGAATACGATACCACAATCCATCCAATCGTAGCAAATAATGCTCCTGTCATCACTTCTTTTCTCTTCACATGACGATTTGGGGCAAATTTATACAAAAAGCAAAATAGACTAAACAATACAAGAAAACTTAGTAATAATCGAACAATACTCCACACAAATGAAAATTCATCAGATAAACCTAAAATTTTAAAAATCGCTGAGCCAATTAATTGGCCGAATACAGGTAAAATTAAAGCGAAAACAATCATAAAAATCATTGCTAATGTTAATACAATTGACAATGCTCTTGTTAAAATAAACGAGCGGGTTTCATTGATATCATAGGCGCGGTTAAATGCCTTCATCACTGCATTGACACCGTTGGATGCAAACCATAACATGGCAAGTAAACCAAACGATAATAATCCACTATTTTGTTTATTCATTATTGTATGTACATTCGCTTCAATTAAACTCATTGCATCTTCAGGAGCATAATTTCTTATAAAGGTTAATATATCTTCCGTCTCAATTGGAATATATCCAAGAAGCGTTATTAAAAAAACGAGCGCTGGAAAAAGGGAAAGCAAGAAGAAATAAGCGAGCTGTGCTGCTAAGCCCGCCAGATCATCTCGCATTGTTCGATCATACAAGTCTTTTCCAAATGTGAAAACATGATGAGTTCTTGCCTTTTGTACAAATGTTTTCATCTTTTTAAACGCTTTGCTTTTCTTCTTTATTTTGTTTTAACTCAATATACGCTTCTGATTTCTTCTCCTCTGCAATCGGTTCCTTCATACCGCGATCTTCCGATGCAACTTCTTCTACCTTTAAATCTTCTGTTGGTACAATCGCCTGAATTTCAATTGTCTCTGGTTGTTCTTTGACATTGTTTTTCTTCATAAAAATATCTTTCGTCTCTTTTAATGTTTCCACAACGGCTGGCGTCAATTTTTTAATTTCCGCTACCTTTGCTTTTACAACATTAAAATCAGCAAGTTCACGCCCTTTATCTGTAACTGTTTGTACCTTTTCTTTCAGCTTTGCATTTTCACCAATTTCAATCATTTTTGTTTTTGCTTTTCCTGCTGTCAGCTTTACCTTTTCACGATTTTCCTTCTTTAACATAGAGACCGCCACACCTGCTGCTACACCAATCGCAATATTTCGTACAAGATTTCCCTTCTTTGCCATATTCCTTCACCCTTTCATCTATTTTGTTAGAAAGTTATCTCACTCTAACGAACAAGTAAATCCCAAAGGAAAAAATTTAAGATTAAACTTACCATAAGAGCTCGATTCGCTCAACTCATCATCAATAAGAGTTTCACATTTTACTTTCTGAACTAACATTCTTATATTCCTTGCTCATTTCGAATGAACGCTAACAATTTTGCACATCCTTCTGTTACAAGGTCATATACTTCTTGAAAGTTCCCTGTAAAGTATGGATCCGGAACATCTGTCCAACCACCGTTTGGAACAAAATCGGATAGCCTGCCGATATAGCCGCCTGCTTTACCTAAAGCCTTTAAATCGTCCAAGTTTTTATTGTCCATTGCAATAATATAATCAAACTTTGTTAAGTCTTCTTTTTCTACTTGACGAGCTTTAATTCCTTCAAAGGATACTGCATTTTCCATTAAAATTTTCTGTGTGCCGTGATGAGGTGCATGGCCGATATGCCAATCCCCTGTTCCAGCCGAATCAACAGCAATTACTGTTTCTAATTTTTCTTTTTTGACAAGCTCACGAAAAATTGCTTCTGCCATCGGAGAACGACAAATGTTTCCTAGACAAACAAATAAAACTCGAACCATATTTGTTTCTTCCCTTCATGATGCATTTGTTATATTTATATATCCATTTTAATTTTCCAACCCACAAATCACCGCTCTGGCCACGTCCTTTTGTTTCAAACATCGGACGTGGCAAAGCTCCTATGCACGGCCAGTCTCTCTCGACCATTTAGAAAAAGCAGGTTTATGTTTTTTTCACTTATATTTAGTATAAACAATCAACAATTACTTATAAAGGAAATTACAAACTTCCGTTAACGGAAATGATAAAAAAATGTTAAGATAAGTCTATGTTATTTTAAAGGGGGACACTTCCGTGGATTTATCCGTAAAAACACAAGAGAACGTTGAATATATGGTAGAAGCAATTAAAGAAAAATTACGTATGGTAAACGCTGGTGCAATGAGAGCTTCAAACTTCAATGAAGACATGTACGAAGACTTACGTGACATTTATGAACACGTTATGAAACGCGATACATTTAGCATTAGCGAAATGCAAGCTATTACAGAAGAATTAGGCACACTAATCAAGAAATAATAAAATGCGGCTACCAAAAACTCGGGAATCACCAAACTTTTGGTAGCCGCCTCTTTTTATATGAGACGGTTTGTCAATCTAAGTGCGACAGCTCCTCCTGAAACGCTTCGTGGGCAGTTTTCCAACCTAAACATTTTCTTGGTCTTTGATTTATAAGAAGTAGTGCTCGATTTAATTGTTCTTGTGAAACAAGGCTCAAATCTGTTTTTTTCGGGTAAAACTCACGTAATAGACCATTTGCATTTTCGTTACTCCCACGTTGCCAGGAAGAATAAGGATCGGCAAAGAACACTGCGATTTCCAAATCTTTTTCTACACGTTGATAACACGAAAATTCTTTTC
>NZ_KB910939.1 GCF_000383235.1 Bacillus sp. 123MFChir2 | reverse complement strand
AAAATCGATTGTTGCCTCAATGGCACGAAGGAAATGGTCTTGCGGAACTAACTCTTCTACAGAAATTGTTACGCGCTCATCACGATGATTTTTCAGCGCTCCCATCATGGGGCATCGCTCCTTTGCATCTTTTTTATCAGTGTTGACAGATGAAAAGATGTTCAGACACAAAAACAGGCTGTGGAGAAGGCTTTCTCCACAGCCTGAGCAACTGTATAGTTGCTGCTTCTTTTTGTATTCACGCGAAAGTGAAAACCAGTATTTTACATTTAAATATATTTAATTATTCGGAAATGTGTTAAAATGAAAATTGTGTCTTTTTAAACGAGAGGTGGATTCATGTAATATTTTCTTCTTTACCTGGTTGGTTTTGGGAGATCTATTATGTTTTTTTATTAATCGCATTCAGCCTTTCTTGTGTTTATCTCTCCCAGAATAAGAAACAACGCATCGGTATGATGGGCAGTATCATCAATATTGGTTGTATTTTGTTTGTTCCAGTGTTCTCAGCCTTGAACAGTATTGCAAGAGAGGGAAATGAATGGGATCATTTTAAGTTGTCTTTCTCTCAAGGTGAAACCTGGACGTTTTTTACACTTGTTGGGCATATATATATTTTAGTTTGGACTTTGTTGCTAATTAGATTGCTTTTTCACCTTTTTAAACGGAAGAGAATCGAAAGTACTATGAAAGAATAGCGTTTCTTCTGCATATTTGAGGATTATTTAGTGGCTTTTTTAAAGAATAAAGTATTTTAGGTTAATGGTTGTAATGATATGAAATCTGTTAGAAAGTTATGTCTTCAAAAATGAAAGGAAGATAGAGTATGAATAAACAGCAAATTATTGATGCATACGATATATTAGCTAGTTATTATGAATACAGTGTTGATCATGAGGGCCCGTATAATACAGATTATGAACGTCCAGCTATGATGAACCAGTTGCCTAGTAGTATGAAAGGAATGAAAGTACTCGATGCTGGGTGCGCGGCAGGGTGGTATACAGAACATTTTCTAAATAGAGGAGCAAATGTAACTGCAATTGATGTTAGCAGTGAGATGGTTGCGGCTACAAAAAGAAGAATAGGTGAGAAAGCAGATGTGTTTCAACTGGACTTTGAAAACACATTACCTTTTGCGGATAGTACTTATGATTGTATTGTTAGTTCGTTAGCTCTTCACTATATTGCAGATTGGAAACGCACATTTGCTGAATTTGCAAGAATTCTAAAGCCAAATGGGACATTTTTATTCTCCGTTCATCATCCAACAATGGATATTCATTTATCGGAGAATAAACAATACTTTATGCGTGAGCTTCTTCATGATAGATGGAAGAAAAGTAATAAGTATATTGATATGTATTTTTATCGCCGGCCGCTACAAGACATTATAAATGATACAGTTCATTATTTTGGAATTGAAAAAATGATTGAACCAATCCCAACAGAAAAATTTTTAAAAAATCACCCATCATCTTATGAGAAGTTATTAAAACAACCAAGTTTTTTAATTATAAAGGCAAAAAAGAGAGCTTCTAGTGATATTGATGAATAGAAAATCACAGTAATTTCAGGAGGGAATTATGTATACATATATTTACATGGTTAGACATGGTGAATCACCTAAAACAGAAGGTGACGAACGAACGCGTGGATTGACTGAGAAGGGGAAGCTTGATGCGTATAGAGTAACAGAATTATTGAAAGATGAAGGGGTGAACACATTCATTTCCAGTCCATATAGCCGAGCTATGTTGACAATTGAGGAGTTAGCTCATTTTTATGAGAAAGAAATATTAGTAGACGAAAACCTTAAAGAATGTGTGTTTACAAGTGAAGACACGATAATGCCAGATAAGGAATTGTATCCTCTTGTAGAGAAGATGTTTTCGAGTCCGGGTTTTGCGTTAAAAGGCGGGGAATCAAAAACAGATTGTCAGAACCGTGCTGTGGCAGTATTGAAAGAGATATTAAAGAATTTTCAAGGGCATAAAGTTGTAATTGGTACTCATGGACTTGTTATGACGTTAATGATGGAATATTTTGATAGTCAATATGGATATGAATTTTTAATGAAGACCTCAAAACCAGATGTATACAGGATGAAATTTAATAGTGAGGAATTAATTGATATAGAAAGATTATGGACAGAATGATTTTGGCTATTTTAAAGAAGGCGAAGCTGAGCAGCTTCGTCTTTTCATTTATAAAATTCATGTTGTTGGTTTGGAATAAAGTTTGATCATTTTTTGTATTTCTTGTTTAATTTAATCGCCCGTTTGTAAAATATGAAGAGGGTATTTATTCAGTTCCTTAATATGAGGATGTATATAACTTCGGAGAACTTCATTCTGTTACATATAAGGAGTACCAATTATCAAATAAAAAAGGACTTTAAAAATTTATAATGAAGGTGTTGAATGTACGGAATGTTCCTATATTCAATTGTCCTTTGATTTTTGGTCACCTATTGTGGAGTAGGTGGCTTTTTCTTTTGTTTAAATATCTATTGTGTTTAATGGGTTGTATTTATCGTTTTGTTCAGGTAATGCAGTTCCCCATATAGCTAGATAACGTTCAGTCATTCGTAAATTACTATGTCGCAGCATTTTTTGACATCACAACCATTCGCTAACATGCGATGTGCAAATGTATGCCTAAAAGTATGTGCAGATAAACGAACATCTTTAAAATCCATCACCATCTTTAACCGCTTCAAGATACACTTCACTGCATTAGGTGTTAAAGGTCTGTTTTCTCTGTTTACAAAAACGTGATTTGATAAAGTATCAAACTCTCGTTCACAGAATACCTTGTATTCGCATAGTTCCTTTATAAGTTTCTCTGTTAAAGGAATGCTACTTTGTTGACGTTTCTTTCCGAATACAGTGATTGTTCCCTGGACAAGATCAACTTCTCGCCATTGTAAGTTACATAACTCTCCTAATCTGCAACCTGTACCAAGAAGAACAAGCATAATAGCGTAATCCCTGTATGCGTAATATTGTTTATCTCGTTGTTTTAATCGTCTGTAATAACCCAGCATTTGTTTAATAGGTTAATCGTTGAAAACTTCGATTTTGATTTCTTCTTTTGCATACGCAAACTTTCGAGTAGGATTTTTCTTTTCTTCAATGATTTCTTGATATTGAAGGTAATTAAAGAAAATCTTTAACGTATGGAGTTTGGTATTTCTTGTAGTAGGGTTGTTCTTACGTTGCTTTTGATTACATTAGGTTTAATATCGTTGACGTCAATAAGTTCACGTTCAGAACAAAATCCTTGAAACTCATTAAGAGTAAGGAGGTAAGAACCGATTGTTCGCGAGGATAAATTTTTAAATTCTCTATCATCTTTGAAATCTTGAATAGCAAATTTAAGCAACAAAAAAACCACTTCCTTTCCAGTTTATAGACTAGAAGAAAGTGGTTCTTCGATTGCATAGCGTGTCTGCCAGCAACCACTATATTTTATTACCGTCTGAATTCTTAACAAATCCAGTAATAGCAAGCGTTTATGACCCCGACTGGGTTCGAACCAGCGACCTCCACCCTGTCAAGGTGGAGGTCTTCTGGTTTCGGTGTGAAATAATGAACAACAGCAATTAAAGAATACTGCAGAAGCAGGAAAAGGGAATTATGCGACAGTGAGTAATGCGGATGAAATACATTAAACTTTAAAGAGTGTATATGAGAAATTATATAAAGAATGGGAGAATTGGAAGATTGAACAATATTTTAGCCTTGGAACACAGTGGTCAGATTTATTTAATTAATATTAAAGAGGCTCCTATTGAAATAGATGATGTTGTTAATAAAGAACATTATGACCTGAAAAATAGTGTTACACTTCATTCTGAAGGAACAATAGTGAGAGTACTGATATGGACTTTAAAAAAGAAGATAACCTCGCAAGGAATTATCTTCTTTTTGTCTTTAGTATACCGATAAATATTTTGTTGTATATTCAAAGTAAACACTATTTTAATTAGCTCTGAATAATGTATTTTTTATTGTAAAATTAAAACGTTTTTCCATGTTCTTCTTGAACAGAATTTAGCGAATCTGATTGTTCCAAGAATGTTTTACCATGTTCTGCCTGTAATGCGTTTGAAGGATTATACCCAATAAGCCCTGTTAGTAGTAAAGTTAGTCCGAATGTAATTCCAAAAAATTTAGCTATTTTTCTCATTATTTTAAAGCCTCCTTATCTTGTATTTTTTGTTCGGCTTCGTGTGACTTATAAAAATATTGACCAGCTTTATCCGATTGATTAGAAGCATAAAATTTTAAAGCCAATTGTTTAGAATAGTCATGTACGAACCCTAATAAATCTTCTTCCTCAAAGTATTGAATTCCTTCTTTAATTATTGTTTCAAATGTATTAATTGGTACTTCTGTATTTAATGCATGAAGGATGGAAAAGTGGTGTTTATATTCAATGGTTTGTAAACGATTACAAATTTCTAATCCTTTTTCAATAAATTTATTTGTTTCTTCAGTATGACCTAATTTAAAATGCTCTCTTGCTAATAGGAAGGTACATTTATAGTCAGTTTCAGGATCTTCAATGGAAGTAGATAAATTTCTAATAGCAGCTTCAGATAGGTTTTGCTCGGCATATAAGAAACCTAAATTATGTCTGATTTTTTGAGCAAGTAGTGTATTATTCTTTTTATTAACAATATCTAAAGCATTTATGAAATATTCTTCAGCTGCTTCATATTGACTTAAAGAAGTACATGTAAGTCCTAAAATATTTGTACAACCAGCAATATTAATCTCATATCCTAATAAGTTTTGATAATATTTTTTGGCTTTTGTTGCATAATTGATAGCCACAAGCGGTTGACGAATTTGATAGTAGAATGCTGCAGATTTGTAGAAAAATTCAGCTTTCTCAGCTTCGTCAGGTATATTCTTTAATAATTCTTTAGCATTGCTAAAGTACTCGTTAGCTTCTTTAAAATTACCAACCTCAGTAGCATGTATTGCTTTAAAAAAATAATAGTAATACGTGATAAAATCATCAGTTGGTTTTTCAAAGCTATTAATTTTTTCTAGTAAAGTTTGTGATTCTTTATAATCATTTATAAGTAATTGATATCTAAATTCTAATAAAGAATAGTATAGTAAAATGTTTTGATTTTCTTCAATCCTGTCAATTTTCTCCTTTATATCATTTCTAATTTCAAGTGCAAGAACAGTATCTTGACTACGAAGTGAATCATACCATTTATTTAGTAGAGATGTAATTTGTTCTAACGTAACTTTTGTAACCTCCATGTATAACCCCTCCTAATATATGTTCATGTAATTGTACCAAACTTTGGAATATTTAGTCATTGAGAAAGTTATTTTCATGAAAATTCTATTGTTTTTTTGGAAAAAGAAATAACTTTTATTTTTACTGAGATTTTAAATTGTAAATTAAATCCATTACTTTGTTGAATGAAATATACCTCTTAATTTACTACAGGTATTTATATATATATTTAAAGTAAAAGAAAATTTTAGGGAAACAGTATGTTGCTTGTCTTATTTAAAGCTAAGGAGGGAATCAGTAAATCCATTATGATTTTTAATTCAAGTGTTGATTATAGCAATAAGTCTAAATATGGAATAATGGTTTTAGGGAAATTGCCGGCGAACTACAAGAGGGAAAAATGAACCCAAATATTACTTGTAAAAAGGGATAATGACATTTGTCTATCTTGGACAGGGTGTTATTTACTTATGTGTTATGTATGGTGATTTTACTGTTTTTGTCATTTTGGGAATTACACTTATATACCTTTTGAAGATGAATATGAGAGTACCATGTGAACATACCTATCATTATCCTATCTTCAAAATTTTTTGGAGTCATTGGGATTAAGTAGGGAAGACATATTAGAGTTACTCCCGGTCAGTTTTAAGGGGGTTATATGGGGAGCATTAGAGGCTGAAGACATTGATTTTATACGTAAGCTTACCAAACCAAGGAGATGTCTGGAGATAGTAGAGCAATTTAAGCTTATGGAATCAGCAAGTTGAGAAAGTGAAAACAGAGTATGTAAGAATGTTACATACTCTGTTTTATATGAAATAGATTTTCATTCGATTTAACAGTTCGATTTAAAAAATGAAGAAATGAAAATCCAACAACGCCTAAAAGACCAAAAAGGATCCAAGGAAAACTCATATTTTGCCAATACTTCGTAAAGAAAGTTCCCGTATAGTTTCCAATCGTAAAGCCAAGGGCAAGTGATAGTTGGAAGAAACCAAAGTAGGTTGCTGTGTATTGTTCGTTGCTAAAGTTTGCAACAGCAATATCGGCATTAGGTAATACGAGTGTTTCTCCGATCGTAAATAAAATGACACAGACTAGTAGCCAATTTGGATGAAAAGAAAGTGGTATGAGTAGAAAAGATAGCCCCATTAGTAATACCCCATACTTAACAAGAGACAGCGCATGATATTTTTTGAAGAGGTATTTAAATACAATCATAAATAAAAAACCTGTAATCGCGTTTACTGTAATGACAAGTCCTACTAAATTTTGATCGTGGCTTATGTTATTCATATGAAGTGGTAATGCAACCGTAAGCTGTGTAAACATCGTATAAAAAAACACCATGATAAGTGAAAAAGAGAGAAAAGGTTTGTTTTGTCCAGCTGCTTTTATTCCTGTTAAAAGTTGCGTTTCGTATACAGTAACATGAAAGTGAGATCTAAGAAGAAAAAATAGGGATGCTAAAACCAACATGAGTGATCCTGTAAATATAAATGGATACATAGGATTCCATTGAAGTAATATACTCCCTGCGATCGGCCCAATAATTGCTCCGCCGTTTAGAAAGAGGTTTAGGTATGTAAAGGTATCTTTTCTTATATGGGCTGGTTGAGAGCCAAAGATAGCGCGTGCAGAAGGTTCATAAAATGCTGTCCCAAATCCAATGAATATTGTTGCAAGCATAATGGCATGAAATCCTGAAAATATTCCTAATGAAAGAAAACCAATACCTCGTAAAATCATTCCAATTATCATCATCGTAATATAGCCAATCCGATCGGCAAGTATACCAGTACATAACGGAAATATACGAGAGGTAATTGTAAGGGCTGTTAATATGGTACCAACTTGCATAGCAGAAAAATGTAAAGAATTAGATAAATAGATAGCTAGAAATGCCATCACAGCAAAATGACCAAGTGTCATAAAAAAAGACGAAAATAATACAAAACGAATAGGTAATGAAAAAGACCTCAAAGTTGTTACCCTCCTTGTTAACCATCTATTTGTTTAAATGGTTAACGTTTTTATGTTATGATTATACTGAAAATATGAAATAAAGTAAACTATGGAAAGTTGGTGGTGATTTTGAGTAACAACCAAATTGCGCCAGAGATGTTAGAAAGTATAAGAGCCTTTTTAAATACATGGAGAATTCCAAATGAAACGAGAGAACCAGTTGATCTTTTAGAATCGGAAGAAGATATACATCAGTTTATGATGGAGCAGTGGAATGAAAAGCTACCTTTTGGTCCAATGAAAGAAGTAATAAATTTCCGTGATACAATTCGTGAGGCAGTGGAACACCAGAAGCCGTTAAAACCGTTGTTTGAAAAATATCCATTGCAAGTAATGACGATGGATGAAGCGGTCGTCATTACATATCAAGCAATTGGTGAGGAAAATTTATATACATTCTTATTGAGGATTATTATCTCGGCGATTACAAACAAACAGTGGGGAAGATTAAAAGCTTGTCCAGATTGTAAATGGGTGTTTTACGATCAATCTCGTAACGGTAGTAAACGTTGGTGCGGTATGTATGCTGAAGGAGAAGGGGGACGAGCTTGCGGTACAATCGCAAAAGTAAAAAGGCACCGTGCGAAGAGAAAAGCGAGTTCAAGTTATATAAAATAGCGGAAGCTTTGCAGTTATGCAATGCTTCCGCTATTTTCTTACTTTTTATCTTGTACAATATGCTGCATAACATATTTATGTTGAATGCAACTTGCTGTTTTTATTGTATAATATGGACGTTGTTGTTCTAATTTTACTCGTTGCTCCATTGTTTTCTTTTCATGGTCGGATGTACGTAACATGAAAATCATCTCCTTTTATCTAACAATATTTAAGTAAAATAAGAAACATACTGTTAGAGTTAAGGAGGAATGCTATGTAGCATAAGTAAAAAACACCTTCCTCTCTCAATGCGCTTACGAGGTTAGCTGTCGGACTCGGAATGTGAGAGTATCCCTACTAAAAAAGACTCGCCCCAAGTGGCATATGCCACAGAAATGGTTTCCCCGCTCCAAAATTTGGATTCAGCAAAAGGTTGTATATGAAATAAATTAACATATTTATCCAAAGTAATCAATTTATTTTAGCTTTTTTAGCTGTACAAGAACGAGACCGTCTGATAATGTAATTTCTTTTGTTTCTATAAAATTATGTTTCTTATATAAAGAAAGCGCTGGCGTATTTTTCTTACCGGTTTGTACAATATAGTTTGTTGTTTCTTCATGTAGTTGAAAGAGGTGTTGCAGTAGAGCGGTTGCAACTCCTCTATGAAAATAGGTAGGAGAAACAACGAGGCGATGTATATCAACGACATCATCCTCATATAGAAACGAAATAAACCCAGCTAAAGTATCATCAATGAAGTATCCATAAAAGATTTCATTGCAATTTTGAATATCAAAAACTGTATCATATAATCGCGGAATGGAATTGTTTTCAAGGTACTGCGCTTCTATTTTATATGCAGGAATTTGAACTTCTAAAATTTTTGCAGCTTCTTCAATAGAAGAAGGAGATAATTTACGAATCAAATGAAGTCCTCCTTTTATGAAAAGAGTGAGAATATAAGATTCTCACTCTTTCGTATCATTATTTTTACATTTTCACAAGTAATTGATTTGCAAATTGCCGTGCCCATTGGTCGGCAGCTAATACCTCTTCTAATAAAGGATTTGCGATATTTTGATGAGCTTCTAATGCGGAATAGATTGTTTTTTCAATGTCAAAAAATGAAATCTTGTCTTGTAAATATAAAGCATTTGCAATTTCATTCGCAGCATTTAATACAGCCGGAGTAGTTCCGCCAATTTTCCCAGATTCATAAGCATAATAAAGGCATGGGAATTTCTCTAAATCAGGTCTTTCAAAATGTAAGCTCCCAACTTCTAATAAATTTAACTTTTTAAAAGAAGATGCTAAACGCGATGGATAGTGGAATGCATATTGAATTGGAATACGCATATCAGGCGCTCCGAGCTGCGCCATAATTGAGCCGTCTACAAACTCGACAAGAGAGTGAATGATGCTTTCTTTATGAATCATAACATCAATTTTTTCATAGGGAACGTCAAATAACCAATGTGCTTCCATTACTTCAAATCCTTTGTTTAGTAATGTTGCAGAATCAATTGTTAATTTTGCTCCCATTAGCCAGTTTGGATGTTTTAGTGCATCTTTCGCTTTGAGAAATTTCATTTCTTCACGGGCTTTATCTCTAAATGCACCCCCAGAGGCAGTTACAATTAACTTGTCAATTTCTTTATTATTTTCACCATTTAAGCACTGGAAAATAGCAGAATGCTCACTATCTACTGGAATAAGGCGACAATGATTTTTCTTTGCTAATTCTGTAACAATATGACCTGCTGCTACTAATGTCTCTTTATTAGCGATAGCAATGTCTTTTTTTGCCTTTAAGGCCTCGATTGTTGGAAGCAGTCCTGCTACACCAACAACGGAAGTTAACACAAGATTACTATCAGGGTGCGTAGCAACTTCAATTAAGCCGTCTTCTCCGTATACAATCTTTGCTCTAGTAGAAATACGTGAGCGTAGTGTATCTGCTAATTCTTTCGTACCCACGCTTACAATTCGTGGCTGAAATGTTTGGATTTGTTGTTCTAGCATATCAATATTTTTATTTGCAGTTAAACCAATAATTTGAAAATGTTCTGGGTGAGCAGCGACTACGTCTAGAGCTGATGTCCCAATCGAACCAGTTGATCCTAGAATTGAAATATATTTTACCATAATAAATCCTCCGTAGTTGAATGAATCTTTTCCGTAAACTTATATGTAATTAGATAAAAAAAGGAAAATTCCTGCCTGATAAGACAGAAAGTTTCCTTTTATCTAAAAAAACAGCGTGGTATAATAAGGAAAAAATAAAAGAAAAAGCAATGAAAGAGAAGAGTACATATTTGGAACTTCGCAGAGAACTGATGGTTGGTGAAAATCAGTAAGGGGAAAATATGGAATGGGCTCTGGAGCTGCAAGCCGAATTGAGTAGGCTTTGACGGTTGTTTCGACGTTATTCGAATCATAAAGAGAGCTACACAATTGTAGCTAATAAAGGTGGTACCGCGGGAGTCCCTCGTCCTTTTTAGGATTGAGGGACTTTTTTATTTGTAAAAGGAGGAGTAGTTGTGAATAAAAAAGTTATGTTAACAGGAATTAAGCCAACTGGATATCCGCATCTTGGAAACTATATTGGGGCAATTAAACCAGCATTGCAACTTTCTAAACAAAGAGAAGGAGAGGCGTTATATTTTATTGCCGATTATCATGCATTGAATGCGGTGCATGATCCAATGAAATTTCGTGAATATACGAAAGAAGTAGCGGCAACGTGGTTATCATTAGGTTTAGATGAGCATGTAATCTTTTATCGGCAATCAGATGTACCAGAGATCTTAGAGTTATACTGGATTTTAGCTTGCCTTACTCCAAAAGGTTTAATGAACCGAGCTCATGCATATAAAGCGAAGGTCGATCAAAATATAGAAGCAGGAGTAGATGTAGATACTGGTGTAAACATGGGATTATATACGTATCCTATTTTAATGGCTGCTGATATTTTATTATTTCAATCAAACTATGTGCCAGTTGGAAAAGATCAAATTCAGCATGTAGAAATTGCGAGAGATATTGCCTCTTATTTTAACAATACATTTGGAGACATCTTTGTATTGCCCGAGTATATTATTCAAGAAGAAGGAGCAATTGTACCAGGTCTTGATGGGCGAAAAATGAGTAAAAGCTATGGAAATGTCATTCCGTTATTTGAAGAACCAGAAAGGCTGAAAAAACTGATTTTTAAAATCAAAACAGATTCTTCCTTACCAAGTGAACCGAAGGAACTTGAAACATTATTTATGTTGTATAAAGAATTTGCGACAGCTGGGGAAGTCGAAATCATGAAAGGAAAATACGCAACAGGTATCGGCTGGGGAGATGTGAAAAAAGAGCTATTCCGCGTTATCAATCGTGAGCTTGAAGAGCCAAGAAGGAAATATAAAATGTATATGGATGAGCCGCATTTACTTCTAGAAGCAATAGAAAAAGGAGCAGAGCAGGCAAGGGAAATTGCTAAGGTGAATTTAGCAGAAATAAAAAAACGGATTGGGTGTTAATGTGAAAAGGAACCAATTGATTTGGTTCCTTTAATCAAGATTCCTTTTTAAAAATGTATCTAAAACTATTTTATGCACTGATCCAATATTCGTAGGGAGATCGTGTAAGGGAAAGAATCGCAAATCTTTTGATTCAGCATGATCGATCCGTAATGTTCCTTCAAAATCATGACAAATATATGTAACGAGAACACCGTGTACTTGATCTCCGTTTGGGTAAATATTAAAAAACTCTTTCCCAGAAAAGGTTTGAAATGGTTCTAAGTGTTTCACGATTAACCCTGTTTCTTCATAGACTTCTCGCTTAGCAGCCTCTTCTAACGTTTCACCGCATTCAAGCGCACCGCCGATTATTCCCCAGCAATTGTAATCACTGCGAAGTTGAAGAAGTACTTCGTTATTTTTGTTTAATATAATTACATGCGAACCTACTAGAATGAGTGGACGATTTCCAACTAAATTACGCATTTCTTCGATATATCCCATATAGACACCTATCCTTTATTTTTATTACATACGTGCAGGTTGTAAGTATGCTTTCGTATGGAGTTGGAGCAGAATGATCTGCTTTTTTCTACTATATATTAATAGAATGTAGGCAACTCTTTTAACATCAGTTCTGCTTGAGATGTTATATTACTAAATTGAATGTTAGGTACAGTTCTAAAATATAAACTGCGTAGGAAAGTTTTTATATTTGTACATAGATTACAAAAATCATTGACTGGGAGTCTTGCTTTGTATTGCGGGAGCAAGTTTAACTTGATACGGATAATCTCAAAAAACTGCTTTTGTGAGAAGCCTTTTGATATCATAGAAAGAAGAGGGGTAATAATACGCTCATCTTCATCAAAATGATACACAATAGAATAAACGAATATTTTATTTAAAAGACAATGAGTTAGTTCTTCGTAATATTGCTGCGGCAGTTTTGGATTATGAATAAGGGCATCGAAAGTATCTGCTGCATGAGCAACACTATGCGCCCAGCCATGAGGGTGTACATATCCTCTTAAATCAATTTCTTGGTTCATATAATCTACTAATTTTTCTTTGACGATAATAATCGTTTCTTGTGTTAAAAAATTTGTTTTATTATCCGCGCATAATATTAATGCAATTAATAATGTTGTGAAAGAACGCGTAAACACGCTATCATTATCATTAGAAGTGATGCCGCAATATAAGTATTGTTCTTCTAAAGTTAGGATAAGTAATTTTTCTAATTGATCTCCATGAAAATAATTACGTGAAATGAGGTAAGAAAAGGTAGAGTAAATCAATTGATCACGTAAATAGCTGTCTAACGTTCCAATATGCTCTAGCATATGTATGCTTAATTGATTTAAATCGATATTTTGGGGTAATAAATATCCGTTTTTTTGAATCGTTTCTAACAATTGCTGCAGCATAATGGTATTCAATGATGCTCCCCCTCATTTTAGCTTTATTGATATGATTAAAAAATTCTAATGAAAGGTAAAGTATCCTTTCTTGATAAAAACATCAAATTTCTAGTATTCTACATACTTCATAAAAACTCCTGCTTATGCAATCGAAAACATGTTATTTAAAAAATATACAGAAAGAGGTTAAAGAATGAATCAATTTGTTAATATGGAACGTGATTTTAAAGTATTAGTGGGAGAACCGCACTATATTACAATTGAAGAAAACAATACCGTTTCCTACACAAAGGAACAAGTTACAGAAATTGTGCAATATTGGATGGAAAAAGCGACGGATAAAGGAGCTTTACATTTACATTTCGTTATTTCATCAAAAAGTCCAAATTTTACACATTATGAAAAGGTGTTTCAGCGTTTACAATTTCAACATCAAAAAAGTTGTGTGATGGTACTGAAGGATTTATCTAATGTTTCAGATGTGGAAGTTCCGTTTACACTGAAAACAATAGATGAAGTAGGCGAAGATACATTTAAAACAATTTGGCTAGAGTCTATGCAGGATTCTTTAGATGCAAAAGAAATGTTATCTATAGATCAATTATTATATGCTTTTCAAACAGAAATTGGCGGCAGATGGAATGAACACTGTTTAGTCGCACTTCACGGAGAAGAGCCAGTAGGTGTTGTTTTGCCACATATAGAGCCAGGTACGGTAGAAGAAGGAAGGTTGTTTTATCTTGGTATTGTTCCGAATATGCGTGGGAAACGATACGGGACAATGCTTCATGAAAAAGCATTATATATTTTAAAAGAAATTGGTGCTTCATATTATGTAGGGAGTACTGATGAAATGAACGATGCCATGAAACAAGTGTTTTCTAACAACCACTGTATCCAGTTAGGGAAGACAGAGAAATACACTAGAGTGATTAGAAAAGGGTAAATGAGGTTCCCTCTCGAAGTATGGAAGAAATCAATTAAAGGGGAATTGGATGATAAAACAAGCATTTAAAAAAATGATTCCGTTATATCCGGAAATTTTATTCCAAGACTGGCATGTAGAGCGCATATCGCAGCGACAGGAGAATGAAAAGTGGGAATCACTTTGGTTTCAGGTGATTACTCCTACAGGAATATTTCGAGTGAAACAGTTTTTTCAGGATATTATGGAACCGACTTTTCCAGATAGTTGTCTGTATCATGCACAGGGCGAATGTTTTCAATATAATAAACTTACATATTGGCGCGGGATAAATTATAAAGGGTTTGATAGTTACGTTACTTCTAAGTGGAAAACACAAATTGAAATTTCTATTGATGATGGAGTGATTCAGCAGCATGAGATGGAAGAATTTTTATATGGATTACAGCCACTTGAATTAGAGAAAGCAAAACAACAAATAAAATTACCATTTCATCAACTTAGTTTTCAGGCTCATATTGAAAAGGGTGGAGGTGAAATTAGTCGTTGCTCCGTATGGTGTTCTCCTGAAGAAAAGAAATTTTCATCATTACCATTTTCAGTTCCTTGTTCATGGGAATTAGAGTCTATTGGTTGTGGTGATAACGAAACGCAATATGTGTATTGGGATATAAAAGAGCAGTTGTATACATTATGGGCATGTCGGCATACCAATTATAGCTATCGCCCTGTGTCTTCTTGGATAAGAAATTATAGTTCTCCGCAAAAGATTGGAAACTGTGAATACTATGTGCATCCACAAAGGGGGACAGTTGTATATCAAGACTTGGGCAATGAACAAATTGCCTATGTCTTTCGAGGAATACCTTGCACATCTTTTACAGATATACAAAAAATGTTTTATCTGTATGAATAAATTGATTGCAGAATGTCATGAAATATGCAAGACGAATTACATTATATGGTATACAATAGGCGTTAGAAACGATAGTGAAAGTGACAGGTGGAAAAATGGAAACGAATATGAAACAAACAAATTTAGATGTAACAGTAGAGAGAGAAAATGATACAACTTTATCTATAAAATGGGGTAGTGTAGAAAAACTAGTGCAGGTGTATTGGAGTACATTTTCGGAGAATATTGAAGGGAATGGGGAGTTATTAACAGTTGTAACAGATGCCTCATCAGTTACAATTGAAGATCCGAATCCAGCAAAGCGTGGTTATTTTCGATTGGTCACGAGCGAAGGAAAGCGTATGACAGTAGCAGAGCGCCGCTTACCACTGCAAGGTGCGTTTAACTTTCGTGATTTAGGCGGGTATGAAACAAAAGATGGACGTGTCGTGAAATGGGGGAATTTGTACCGTTCTGAAGAATTAGCAGGGCTAACAGAAGAAGATATTCGTTATATACATAATTTAGGATTGAAAATTATCTGCGATTATCGCACAGATTTCGAAGTGAATCATAAACCAAACCCTGAAATGCAAGATGTTCGTCAAGTTTCCTTGCCGGTTATGCAAGATTTAGCAAAAGACTTAAATATTAATGAATTTTTCAGTCTAGGAGACTTATCAATGCTTGGCAAGCCAGGAGAATATTTAGTGAAGATGAACCGAGATTTTGTGACTAGTAATGAGGCATTTGTGACATTTTTTGAACTTATACAAGACACAAACAACTTACCGCTTCTAAATCATTGTACAGCAGGAAAGGATCGAACTGGCTTTGCATCTGCTTTATTATTACTTTTACTAGGTGTTTCAGAAGAGACGGTCATGCAGGATTATTTATTGAGTAATGGATTTCGTGAACAGTTGAATGAGAAAATGATGACCTTTTTAGGAGCACAGCTTAAGGATGAAACAAGCATTAAAATTTTAAGTGCAATGTTTGAAGCGAGGGTTGAATATTTGCAAGCAGCATTCGATGAAATTCATAACGTATATGGTTCTGTGGAACAATATGCTGAAAAAGGAATTGGAATTACGAAAGAACAGTTACACGCTTTACGTGATGTGTTGTTAGAAGAAAAATAAAATAGAAGGTAGAGATCTTAAAAGGTTGTAAGATTACTTTTTAGAATCTCTACCTTTTTTATTTTATTTATTTTACAATTAATTTGAAAATTGTTGAAATAATTACAAATATATCAATACTGTTAACAAAACAAATGACGTAAAATTTGTAACGAGGGGAGGAAATGAAGAGATGCTAGCATGGATATTGGGGGTATTAATCATAGTAGCAGTGACAGTTACGGGGACGATAATGGTTGGGAAAAGTGAGGAAGAAAATTACGGAACTTCAACGAAAGGAAATCTTACGAGACTTTCAATTATTTATCTACTTTTAGGGGTTGTTTTAACAGTTGGGGTAGCTTCGTATATATATTTTTATGGATAAGGGACATAGGATAGAAGAAAGAAAGTGGGACTTCCGGCAGGGGGTCTTATTTTCTTTCATGTGAGATAAAAAGATTTGGTGTTAGTAATTTTCGAAAATTGTAAAAATGAAAACGTATTATGTTATAATTACAATATAATTATTGGAAAAAAAGAGAAGGGCTGGATATGGATGATTGAAATTGCTAATGTATCAAAGAGCTATAATGGAAGCAAATTTGCAGTAAAAGATTTAAATTTAACAGTGCCAAGCGGAGAGATATTTGGTTTTTTAGGCCCAAATGGTGCAGGGAAATCAACGACAATTAAGATGATAACAGGTATTCATTCTCTTGATAGTGGGACGATTTCTGTAAATGGAAAAGACATTGCGACAGAGCCGCTTGAAGCGAAAAAGTTATTTGGGTATGTTCCTGACAGTCCTGATATGTTTTTACGCTTAAAAGGGATTGAATATTTAAATTTTATGGCGGATATGTATGATGTTCCGAGGGACGTGCGTCAAGAAAAGATTCGAACACTAGCAGAACGTTTTGGTTTGTACGAAGCATTATCTGATCAAATTCAAAGTTATTCACACGGAATGCGTCAAAAAATTATTATTATTGGCGTTCTTTTGCATGATCCAGATGTCTGGATTTTAGACGAGCCAATGACTGGATTAGACCCGAAATCGGCATTTATATTAAAACAAATGATGCGTGAACATGCTGATAAAGGGAAAACGGTGTTCTTTTCAACACATGTGTTAGAAGTTGCTGAAAAATTATGTGATCAAGTTGCGATTATTAATAAAGGAACACTTCAATTTCAAGGAAACTTAGCTGAAATACGAGAGCATTTTAAATCTAATGAATCTCTTGAAAAAATGTTCTTGGAGATGACAGAAAATGAATAAAATTTGGATGTTAACAAAAATATTGTTAAAAATGAACTATGCTGACATGTTAACTGATAAGAAGAAGCGTGTTGTATATGTGCTTTCATTTTTAGGTCTTTTGTGTGTTGGATTCTTATTTATAGGTCCACTAGCAAACGGTATGTATAACGTATTTAAACAATTTGGACAGGAAAACTTACTACTTGGTATGGGATTAGCGGTTGGAAGTATATGGGTGTTTGTGTTTAGTATTACGACAATATTAACAGTGTTTTATTATAGCGATGACGTCGAAATGTTATTACCACTACCACTTAAGCCAGCCCACATTATTACGGCTAAGTTTATTACCGTTTTAATTACACAATATGTGATGGCTTCGTTTGTTTTATTTCCTATTTTCATTGTGTATGGACTACAAAGTGGTGCTTTTATTACATATTATCTTTACTTTTTAATTGTTTACATATTTTTCCCAATCATTCCGTTAGTTCTTGCCTCACTTCTTATGACAGTCATTATGCGTTATACTAATATCGCTAAAAATAAAGATCGAAGTAATATGCTTATGGGGTTATTTACTTTATTATTAGTTGTCGGTATTAATCTATTTATGCAATGGAAAAATAGAAGTGTTGGTTCTGGACAAACGGCAGTAGACTATTTTGCAAATAATCAATCTTCATTTCTAGTAGAAATGACAAACTATTTTCCGACGACATATTTTGGAGCAATGGCATTAACAGAAAGTACTTCGTGGTTAGGGATTTTATATTTACTCTTTTTCGTTCTGATTTCATTTGCGTTTTTTGGATTGTTTTTCTATGTTGCAGGACGTACATATTTAAAAGGAGTTATTGGAATTTCGAATAGTACCGCAAAAAAAGAAGTGATATCTGCTGAGAATTTTAGTAAAGCAACTGTACAAAATTCACATTGGAAAGCATATGTGAAAAAAGAGTTTCGTATTTTGATTCGCACACCACAGTTTTTTATTAATTGTATCGTGCAAACTTTCGTGATGCCAATTATGTTATTTTTTATTATTTTTATGCAAGATAGTAACTTATCCTGGTTAAACAAATATATAAAAGATAGTGGAACAGCAGGTCTTGCGCTTGGTCTTGCTTTTTGTGCAGGTATGTTTTTAATGGGATCTAATGTTATTGCAACAACATCTTTTTCAAGGGAAGGTCGTACTTGGTTTATCAATCGCTATTTGCCAGTTAAGGAAGAAGGTATTTTCTTTGCAAAAGTATTTACAGGTTGGCTCATAAATACCATTATTTTAGCTATCTTTGGTCTTGTGCTTATCATTGTAGGCGGTGTGTCACCAGTATTTATGTTACTTTGGTTCTTGCTTTGTGCAAATGGTTTATGGTTAAACAATTTAATTGGTACACGGTGGGATGCGCAAACCGCTGATATTCATTGGGATTCCGAACAAAAAATGTTTAAAGGTCGTTATACTACGCTTTGGAATTTTCTTGCAAATATATTATTAGTTGGTCTCACTATTGGTGGAGTATGTGCGTTATTTTTCTCGTTAGGAGTAGGAATGTGGGGGATGTTTTTCAGTATCCTAGTTATTTTCACTATTATAAATATAGTTGTGTCTCGTAGTTTACAACTTGGGGCTGAACGCATTCTCGCAAATATTAAATAAATCGTAAATCCTCTGTTATTATATAAATCCAAATTAAAAACCGACATAAAACCATTCTTTTTCGGTGGGCGAGAGCAAGTGCAGGCTCCTTTTGTTTTGCATAGCCGTAATCTATATGTCGAAAAATTAAAATGGATTCATATATACAGAGGATTTATTATATGAGCGGGATTTTGTAATAGTCATATATGGCATGGGAGCAGCTTGGGTGATAATCCAGGTTATTTATTCGACTAGAAGGTTTTATTGAGAAATTTGTATTTTTTATAATTATAAAAAAGGGATTTTTGGAAGTATATAGAAAACTATTTGGGAGGTGAAATTGTAATATTAGGAGGCTTATTATGAAATTGAAAAAAATAGCGATTGCTTCATTAGCAATTGGAGCAATGCTCTCCATTACAGCTTGCGGTACCTCGACAGAAAAGGATCAAGCAAATCCAAGTAAAAAGGAACAAACAAACACTCAAGAGGAAGCGAAAACAACGAGTGCAGACCAAACAAATACGAGTAAAAATGAGGAAAAAGACTCAAAAACAACAAGTGCAGATGGGAAAACAGAAACGAAATCAACAAATGCAGACCAAACAAAAAGTGAGAAAAACGCAACAAGTGAAACAAAATCAACAAATGGCAAGCAAAATGTTAGCGTGAAGAGTGGAGTAAAAGAAGTTGTACAGCTAATAGAAGAAGTGGACAAGCAATTGAAAGCAAATCCAAAACAAGAAGCTGTAAATAAACTTGGCAAGCAACTAGTTGATAAATGGGATGTAGTTGAGAAAGAAATTGAAGCGCAGCATGCATCCGATTATAAAACAATTGAGCAAAATTTATATCCACTCATTGTTGAAATGGGAAAACAAAAACAAGATGTAAAGAAGCTAAAGACGTTAACGACGAAAACAAAGCAAGATTTAAATCAATTATTGAATAAGCTTTAATAAAAAATGAATGCAAAATTAAATCTTATCTTATATATAGCCTATGTAATAAAAGGAGAAACGTAGCAGATGTGTATGTCTCTCCTTTTCTGATTAGTTGGGGGAAATAATTCATAATACAATTTTTCAATCAAGAATCAAGTATGCGCGGGATGGATTCAATTAACGATATAAATATTGTTTGAAAGTTCCATTTTCAATAGAAGCAAGAGGAATCGTTTGTTCCGTGCCTTCCTTCATATTTCGTAAAACAGCTACATCGTTATTTATTTCTTCTTCACCGACGATAAGTACATACGGAATGTTTTCTTTGTTTGCATAATTTAGGGCTCGTTTTAGTTTACGATCTGCCAGTTCCAGCTCTATCTTTAAATTTTCATTTGTTCGCAAAGTGTGAGCAATTTTTAGACACTGTGCCTGTGTTCCGAGTGGAATGATAAAGAGATCGACAGCAGAGGATACACGTTCTTTTTGGATAAGCGCAGTATAAATGACGTCTAAACCAAACGATATTCCAACTGTCGCATAAGATTTATTATCATTTCGAAATGCACCAATAATGTGATCATAGCGTCCACCACTACCAATGCTAGACGTAATACTGCCGTCAGTTAAAAAAACTTCATAAATTGTTCCGGTATACATTGTGAGTCCTCGTGCAAGAAAGGGGGAGAACAATGTATTAGATTGAATTCCTAGTGCATCTAAGTATTGCTGAAGTTCTTGAAGTTCAGCAACTCCCTCTTTAACAAGAAGGTTAGGATACACTTTATCAAATTCAGAAAGTGGCATAGACATACATGTTTCTAATGTCTTACATAACACATCAATCGCTTCGCTTTGTATCTCTCGATTTATTAAATCATTTCTTACACCGTCAATACCAATTTTCTCAAGCTTATCTACAGATAAAATAATATCTTGTACTTGCGATTCGGGGATTTGAATCGCCTGTAACAACCCTGTTAATAGTTTTCGGTTGTTATATTGAATGGTTACGTCTAAGTTCAATTTGTTAAAAATGCCAAGAGCCATTACCATTAATTCTGCTTCCGCTAAGACGGATTCAACCCCAACAATATCTACATCACACTGTACAAACTCTCGAAATCTTCCTTGTTTAATAGGGCCGTTTCGAAATACTTTCCCAATTTCATAACGTTTAAAAGGAAGGCGAATTTCTGGATTCATAGCAACAACCTTTGCAAAGGGAATGGTTAAATCATAACGCAGTGCAAGTTCGCGATTCCCTTGATCTTGAAGCGTGTACATCTCCTTTAAAATTTCAGAACCTCCACCGTATTTATAAGCCATTAAATCATACATGTTCAAAATAGGTGTTTCTAGCGGTTTGCAGCCATAAGCTTCGAATGTTTCTTCACAAGTCCGTTTAATGGTATTACGCAGCATTTGCTCTTCTGGTAAATAATCTTTTGTTCCTTTTACATTTTGTAAGTTCATGTTTATCACTCCTTTTTGAAATAAAAAAAGCTATGTGGGTATGAAAATACCCACATAGCTTTATAATCGCTTCGTGGGTAAACAGGAATAACCCTGTACCCACGAAGAAAAATTTCTTCGGATACAAGGCTTTATGTATGATGATGAAGTTGGAAAGTATAATCTATTCTAAACATAAGCAATCTCTCCTATAGCTTTTTAAGTAGTATACTACTTAAAATTCGAATTATCAAACTTTTTTTGAAATGGGCGAGGGGTGCTGGTGATGCATAGGAGCGGTCAGAGACTTTTCCTGCCACGTGCAAAGTTTGAAAACAAAAGTAGCCAGCTCCTGCCCTGTTTGCATGACAGCAGTCTATGTGCCGAAAAATGAATGTATAAGTAATAGAGAGACATATCTTTACTAGAATCATACTCCTTTCTAAGTTTTTAAAAGGTATAGCTGAGTAGTTACGAAATAATTCTATAAAACAAGAGGCGTTAAACTTTAAATTAAATAAACAAAACCTGTCTCATCTATTGAGACAGGTTTTGTTATGAAGTAATGGAGGTAGGTGTTGCGTTACTAACTTTGATTAGGTCAGCGCCGTTTAGGAAAATTTGTAATCCTCTTTTTCCGGCACTAATGCTAATTGGGTCTAGATTTGCAGCAGATTCATCAATAAAGAGTGGATAATTTTTCTTCCCGCCAAGCGGTGAAACACCGCCGCGTATGTATCCTGTTAATCCGAGTATTTCTTTCATTGGAATCATTTCAACTTTTTTGTTTTTACTTGCAGATGCTAGCGCTTTTAAATTGAGTTCTTTATGTGAAGGGATACAGGCCATAATTATGCCGGTTTTATCACCGCGAAGAACGAGTGTTTTAAAGACTTGTTCTAATTGTAAATGAACTTGCTCGGCGACATGTTTCGCATCTAAGTTCTCCTCATCCCATTCATATTCATGAACTATATATGCGATTTTGTGCTTATCTAATAAACGACAAGCATTTGTTTTACTACTCATTTTCTACACTTCCTTTTTGATTTCTTCTTACTAGTATACAAAATTTCGTAAATTAAGACAGGGAAAATAGAAATGGACAAGAATATGTAACATAAATTATGAAAAGAGAAGAGGGAAAATGATGTGGAGAACGACGGATCTTTATGATGCCAATGAAATGGAAGTGCAAGTATGTAAACCATTATTTCAATCGTACGGAAAGAAAAAGCAGTTTCATGGGAAAATCGCGACAGTGAAAGTTAAAGATGATAATGTACTTGTAAAAAGGGCGTTAGAAATGGTACCAGAGGGAACGGTATTGGTTGTAGATGGAGAGGGTTCAACCAATTGCGCATTACTTGGTGATAATTTAGCAAACATTGCAAGGGAACGGAATTTAGCCGGCATTATTATATATGGATGTGTTCGTGATTGCGCAGAGCTCCGAAAAATAGAACTTGGCATTTTAGCAATTGCGACGGTGCCAAAGCGAAGTGTGAAAGAAGGGAAGGGAGAAGCGAATATTCCAATATCTTTTGGCGGAGTTTCTTGGGTTCCGGGGAATTATGCTTATGTTGACGAAGACGGCGTGGTCGTAAGTGAAAGAGAAATTCATCATAAGCTATGATATAAAAATAAGGAGATAAAGTAAATTGACACGTTTCACACGGAAGTATGGCATTTTAGAATATGAAAATACCATTACGTAAAATAGTGAATAAGTTCTTCTTGTAAGGCATACATATATACAGTAGGGTCGCGACTTACATATTCGTTTGCCTTTTGAGACACTTCTTACATCATGTAGGGGGTGTCTTTTTTATTCAGTAATACAATCTTTCATACTATGGTATGACTTTGATCGGTATAAGTACATACTGGAGTTCATTTCTCTATTATTTGATGAACCAAACGACCTTGGATATGTACCTTATTTAAGTGAATGGGAGAAAGAGATAGAGAATAAAAAGTAAGCATGATTCATACGTGCTTACTTTTTATTGCTAGGCATTTTTTATTCTTGAGATAAAACTTCCGCAGTACTATCACACTGTTGCAAAGCATGTTGAACAGCTTGTAAAGATTGTTCAACACGTTGACGATTATCTGATTTCTCAACTGTTTGTAAGGCATGTTGCAAACAGTTTTTTGCTTCTTGTAAAGCTAGGCAAGAATCTTGAACGTGACCGCGTGCATTTTTTTGCATGAGTGCACACCTCCTTTGGTCGTATACATTTGTAGTATGAGCAAAACGATATAAAATATCATACCATTCAAAAAAATAAATCCTGATTATTCTTATAAGAATTGACTTTTTGGGTTGCACTCATTATAGTAAGAGATAAAGTGAATATTTTCTTATCTAGAGAGGTGGAGGGACTGGCCCGATGAAACCCAGCAACCGCAATGCAGGTGCTAATTCCAGCAGAACAGTTTTGTTCTGACAGATAAGAAGGAAGAGATATATACCGCTTCTTCTTATCGAAGAGGTTTTTTTATTGCAAAAAAACCGATAATGAAAAATGGACAACGAGAAGAAAGGAGCGAGCATACCATGACACTTGAGAAATATATTACACTACGTAATACAATTTATAATTATATGGAAGAGAAGGAAGAGCCGATTACATTATTGGATATTCAACAACATATTACTACTGAACATGAAGGGGAATTTGCGAAGAAGATGCTGCAGCAATTCTATTTATTGCGACTGCTAGATGAACTAAAATTGGATGGGAAAATTACTTTAGCAGAGCAACATAAATGTATAGATGATAAGAGAGTTTATTATATAGTAAAATAACAAAAAGGGAATTACGCTCCCTTTTTTATAGTGGTGTTTATTTGGAAGTTCATCCTATTGGATAAGCGTTATGTAGATAAAAAGACTGTGCTATGCAGTCTTTTTACAAGGAAATGGTGCTGAGTGTGTAGTGTTAAAAATTAAAATATGCCCCAAAAGATGGGTATTCTCGGCTGAAAAATAAAAAAGACACCATCGCCGAATTAGGTGTCAGTCGTTTTGTCGAAGAGGCTTGCCCTTTGACATGTATTAGAATATCATGTGTGTACAGAAAAATCAAAAGGGAATTAAAGGAAAGTGTTGTTTGCAATGAGCATATGAATTGTATATGTGCATCCAAACTCTTCTAGCTTCAATGCTGCCATTTTGAAACATGAAAAAAAGGATTGAAAGAGATGGGATATTGTGTAACCGTTCTTAGTTTTATAAAGAATACTTTAGCTCTGTGCTGCCATTTGATGAGTCAAAAGAGAGAGGAATGGTTATAAAGAATGTATGAAAAGGAAACGGAATTATGGAAAATAGAGAACTGATTTACAAAATTATGAGTATATGTAAAAGAGAAGATGATTTGTTTTGTTCTTATCTTAGGTGTTTATCTGATATAAAGGAGAAAAGCGAGCAATTTACTAAAGTCAAACAAGAAGTGCGAGAAGAGTATCTTATAAGAGGCGTTTGTGAAAGAGAAGTGGATATTTTAGTAGAACAAAGTGAACAAGTTGCAGATTTGTATGTACCTAAGTTTCTTCAATGGGGATTTTTACAAGGGAATGTCCATTATATAGAAGATATCTGTTCTATGGTGTTTCAATTAAAACCGTTATGTCTTTCAGAAGAACAATGGAAATATGTAATTACAATTATTGAGAAAGAGCTGTCATGAGACAGCTCTTTTCGTAACAAAAATTTAGGGATTTAAACTTAATTAGAGGATGCTCTCTGTAAGTATTCAGCAATTTGCAAATACATATTGTCATATGCGGATTGTATTTCTCCATTAAGATTCGCATTGGAAGAAAAATGAACAATAACCATATGCGCAGTTGGATCGATATACAATCTTTGTCCATAACTGCCTAGTACTTCGAATGCATTATTTTCGTTATGAGAGATCCACCACTGATTATGATAAGAATATTCCTCGCCATCGCCGACTGGAAGTTCGTATTTTTGTATATGTTTAATTTCTTCAATAATAGAAGAAGAAATAACTTGTTTTCCGTCATATACACCATTGTCTAAAATCATTTTCCCCAATTTCGCCATGTCTCGGGCGGTGGCATTTAATCCTGCACTTGCTTGTTCTACTCCTGTTTCATCAACAACGTAATATGCATTTTCTTCTGCGCCAATTGGTGACCAAATGCGTTCACTTACTAGATCTGCGAGCGATTTTCCTGTTACAGTGCGAAGGATCCATGCTAGTGTTTCTGCAGAACCGTTATTATATGAAAATGTTTCTCCTGGAGCTGCGGTTTCATTTGCTTCTAGCAACATGTCATATATTGTTACCGGTCCATCATATTTTTTACTGCGAGGAAGAAGGTTGCTTGCTAAATATAATTGTGCATCTTGATTATCTAATCCAGCTTGCTTAAAACCGTGAGTTGGATATTCTACTGAAACTTGCATATCTAATAGTTGTTGAATTGTTGCTATTCCAAATGGTGTTCCTTTTAATTCTTTTACATAAGTTTCTGCAGTTGCGTTTGGCTGCAGCTTTCCTTCTTCAATGAAGGTATTAACGAGCAGCCCTGTAAATACTTTTGCTACCGATGCCATGCCATGTGGTTCGGTTGTTTTATATCCATCTAAGTACCGTTCATATACAAGTTTCCCATCATGTAGAACAACGAACGCATCTGTTTTATGTTTTTCTAATAATTTCCGAACCGTTGTATTTTTGTCATTTTCATCTTTAATTTCTAGCTTATCTAGGTCTTGCAAATTAGCCCGAAGTGAGGATATATAATTTGGATTTTTAGCGACAACTTTTGTTGAAGCAAATTCGCGCATATGTGAATACGACCAACGAAGATACGGATCTTGTAACCAGTTTTTTTTCGTTACTGTTTGTCTTGAAGAAAAACTTTTATTTGGATTGAATAACGTAAATCCTATACCAGTTAATATACACATGAAAATTAAAATGATGAAAATAAGCGGCGATTTTTTAAACCTCATAATATAAACCTCCTTCTTATCTTATTATAAGAGATGAGCTTATAAAGAAGCAAAAAAAGGAGAGTAAACGTAGAAGTTTACTCTCTCTTATTTGATTAAGCAGATAGTTTTTCTTCTGTTGTTTGCTTTTTGAACTTTTGTTTTCGTCCATGAAGAAAATAGTAAATCAGTAATGTAAATGCAACGATAATGGAAGAAATAAAATACATATGATGATAACTTGAATGCGCTGCGACAATTCCTAGAACGAAAGAACCGATACCAATCCCTGTATCGAAGAATGAGAAATAAGTAGCTGTTGCAGATCCGCGCCTGTGATTTGGTGCAGCACTAACTGCAATTGTTTGGAAGCTCGGGATTAAGGTTCCATATCCAAAGCCGATAAGTACGCCAGAAGCAAGTAACCAAAATGACGTTTGTGCTTGGCTTAAAATGAACATCCCAATCATAAAGATAATAATAGATGGATAAATAAGAACATTTTCTCCGAATCGATCGAATATTTTTCCTGAAAATGGCCTAGAAATAACCACTACAATTGCGTATACAACAAAGAAATAACTAGCAATATCGGCCATGCCAAGCTCTTTCGCATAAACGGGAATGAATGAAAGAATACCGCTATAGGAAAAGGAAAGTACACAACCTGTCAGAGCAATTGGAATTGTTGAAGGCTCTATTAAATCTTTCCATTGCATACGTTTTTTTTCGTTAGTGACAGCTGTTTTTTCATCAGGAATATTTACAAATAGTCCGCATAGAAAAGCAAGGATAGAAAATATAGAACAAAGGATAAATAAACCTGTAAATGAGAATTTAGAAATAATCGTTAAACCTAAAAAAGGACCGATAACCATCGGTAAACTCATAAATACTCCGTAATAACCAAGCGCTTCACCGCGCCTATGAGCCGGCGCTACATCTGTTACGATTGTGCCAGTAGCAGTTGTTGCCATTCCGAATCCGATACCATGTAAGAAGCGAAGAGCAAGCAGTAAAAATAAGCTTTGCGCACCGAAGTACATAACTGTTGCAGCTAAAAATAACGAAAGGGAGATGAATAAAATTTTCTTCCTTCCTAAATCATCAAGCCATTTCCCTGTAAATGGTCGGCAGATTACAGAAGAAATAAGGAACACTGTTGCCACAAGACCCATTTCTTCAGGTTTTCCTTTTAATCCGTCAATAACATATACAGGCAAGGTTGTTATGAGCATATAAAATGTTAAAAAGAGAAATAGACTACTCAAACATGTTCCAATGAAGTCTTTCGTCCAAAGTCTTTGACTTTCCATAGTCATCCCTCCAATTTCTAATCAAGATTTCGAATTACTTTTTGTAGCACATGAAAAGCAAGGCGAAGCTCTTCATCGCTAATATCTTGCAATGCTTTTTCTTCAAATGAGTAGACCTCTGCCTGCCAACTCGGTATCATTGCGATTGCTGTTTCTGATAATGAAATGAGCTTTTCGCGTCGATCGGTTCCCTCTGTTCGAGTAATCCATCCCATTAATTCCATACGCTTTAAAGTGCGGGTCATTGTTGGAGACTCAACGTTTAAGTATTGACACAATTCTGTTTGTGTACAAGGACCGGTTTGATTTAGCCTGAAGATGACGGCCCACTGCGCGCTGTATAAACCAGTTGGAGAAACACGTTCGTTGAATCTCTTGGAAAATTTCCGCGCAGTTTGGCTGACAGTGTGAAAAAAGTGTTGTTTTTCGTCCATATTTTTTTCCTTTCCTAATTAGTTACCTAGCTAACTATATCTATTTTTTTCTGAATTGTCTAGTAGTCTATCGTTACGCTTACGAAAAAAAGTTCACTTTCAGATTGAGAACGTATATTCTGTATGATATAATTAAGTTTGAATTTTCTGTTTTTTTAAATGTGTGTTATTGATACTTTTGAGGGGGATACAAAATGATGAAACCTGCCATTATGAAATCAGTAGCATTATCAAATGGAGAAACAATTGCTTATCAAGAAGCAGGAAGTGGAACAGAAATAGTAGTGCTTATTCACGGGAATATGACATCTTCACAGCATTGGGATTTAGTTATTGAACACCTGCAAGATTCTTATCATATTTATGCTCTTGATTTACGAGGTTTTGGCTTCTCGACTTATCATCATCCGATTGATTCATTGAATGATTTTGCAGAAGATGTGAAGTTGTTTGTGGATGAACTGCAATTGAAAAACTTCTCATTGGTCGGATGGTCAATGGGGGGAGGAGTTGCGATGCAGTTTGCAGCAACTTATCCGATGAATGTGAATAAACTTATATTGGTAGAATCAGTAGGGGTGAAAGGATATCCAATATATAAGAAGGATATAAATGGTCAACCAATTGTATCAAATCTGTTAACAACAAAAGAAGAAATAGCGGAAGATCCTGTTCAAATTGCACCTGTTGTTGAAGCTTTAAAACAAAAGGATAAGCAGTATTATCGTAATGTCTGGAATTTACTTATTTATACGCATCATCAGCCTAGTCCAGATCGCTATGAAAAATATTTGAATGATATGTTATCGCAGCGGAATTTTGTTGATGTAAATTATGGACTTGTAACATTTAATATATCAGATGAACATAACGGAGTTGTATCAGGGAACGGGGATATGAATCGAATTCAAGTGCCAACATTAGTTCTCCAAGGGGATCGTGATTATGTGGTACCAAAAGTAGTTGGTGAAGAGTTGGCAAAGCATTTACCAAATGCCAAATTGGTCATGCTAGAAGATTGTGGGCATTCGCCATATATCGATTGTTTAGACGTGTTTATAAATGAAGTAATCGCATTTTTGAATGGATAGTTGTACTGTTTCCTATTGCACATAAGAAACGTATACTGTAATAGGATTGTTTTGAAAAGGAGAAGGTTATGGTGATTTTTTATACAGAACCAGCTACTTTTGTACCGATGTTGATTCCGAAAATGGCTTATCCATCAATTCGTGATAGGACTGTGTATGCGCATCCTTTGCTAAATGGTACTAATACGCATATACAAAAATTATACTTCCATACATACCCTCCGGTATATGGAACGAAATATTATGTGACTTATTCTTATTCGCATCCAGCGCAAGGTGTAGTTGTGCCGCAACCCGTTTTTTATGCTCCTAAAATGAAATCATATATAAACCATATGCAGCCATATGTAAAAGCTCAAGTATGGGAAGGATGAAAGCTAGAAGTCTGAACTTCTAGCTTTATTTTTGTGGAAATTAAGAGTATACGATTTACGGATAAAACATCTATAATAAAGGATGTGAGTTTATCGAGGGAGCGTAATAAAATGGGAAGAAAGTATACGTTTTGGATCATGGTTGGAATTGTTGCGATTTCTGGACTTTCACAAGGTATGTTGTTACCGGCAATCGCAATGATTTTTGAGAAAGAAGGAATTAGCTCAAGCTTTAATGGCCTTCATGCAACGGCATTATATATTGGTATTTTTGTTATTTCACCTTGGCTTGAGAAACCGATGCAAAAATTTGGAATGAAACCTCTTATTGTAATTGGAGGCTTCATTGTTGTTGGAGCACTATTTTTGTTTACGCAAACCTCTTCTTTTTGGGTATGGTTTGTTCTTCGTTTTTTAGTTGGAGTAGGGGATCATATGCTTCATGTTGGAACACAAACGTGGATTACGACAACTGCTAGTCCGCACAAGGTTGGAAAACAAGTTTCTATTTATGGAGCATTTTTTAGTATCGGTTTTGCAATGGGTCCTTATTTAGCGAGTACAGTACAATATGGTATTGCAACACCGTTTATTGTATCAACTATCCTTTGTTTAATAGGTTGGTTATTGTTAATTCCAGCGCAAAACGCATTTCCTGATCAAGGGGAAGTGAATCAAGAAAGCGAATCCTCTTTGCAGCGCTATAAGCAAGTTTGGATAATGGGGTGGATCGCTTTACTTGCACCGTTAGCTTACGGAGTATTAGAAGGAATGCTTAATAGTAATTTGCCTGTTTATGCGATGAGGAAAGGTTGGTCTGTTGAACAAATTTCATTTTTATTGCCAGCATTTTCGATCGGTGGAATTATTACGCAAATACCACTTGGTATTCTTAGTGATCGTCTTGGAAGAGAGCGTATTTTAACATGGGCGTTTAGCGTTAGTACAGTGATTTTTCTAATCGCAGCTATATTTGATGACTATTATTGGCTTGTATTTATATTTATGTTACTTGCTGGTATGGTTATTGGATCCTGTTTTTCACTTGGACTCGGTTATATGACTGATTTATTATCCAAACATTTATTACCAGCAGGAAATATTTTGTGTGGGATTGCTTTTAGTATCGGAAGCATTACTGGGCCTGTATTAGGTGGCCTATTTATAGAGAAAATACAGGATACAAGCTTTTTCTTTGCCGTTATGCTCATTATGGCAGGAATATCAATTGTTTATGTGGCATATATGAAAAGTCAAGCAATGATAAGGAAAGTAGAAAGTAGGTAAAATAATGACAAAGCAATTAAAAAAGAAGAAATTTGAAGTATTACCAGATGAAACAATTACACAGTGCCTCGAAAGAATGGAAAAGGAAGGATATGCACCGTCACGCCGTATGGAAGAGCCTATTTTTCATGAAGTGAAAAGAGATGGCAAAACGGTTGTAGAGCCTTGTGGACGAAAAATAATATTTGAAGGAAAGTTAAAAACGGTATAAAGTGCAACGCTATATAAATACAAATTGAAAAACTAACATAAAAACCGCCTTTTTTAGGGGACGAGAGCGTCTGAGCGCGCATAGGAGTCTGCCACATGCCAAGTGTTAAACAAAGGGAGAAAGCAAGTGTAGATTATGTTGTATTTTTCATAGCAGGGATTTGTATGTTAGTAAATCAAAATGAATGTATATAGAAGTAGTTAGGGCCTTTTTCTTTCACAGGTAAGATTTAAAACAAAAGGAAAAGTAAGTACAGGTCATTTTGTATTCTGCACAGTAGCGACTTATATGTTTAAAACGAAAAAATAAAAATAATAGGCAAATTCAACAATTCCATGCATATAATATAGCGAAAGGCCTTTCACCATTTTTCACCAAGGGGGCAATCATAATGAAATTTTTGTCATACCTTACAGCAATTCTGGTGATTATTGGCGGTTTAAACTGGTTATTTGTTGCGCTAGATTTTAATCTAGTGGAGAAAATTTTTGGTTCTGTACCAGCGCTTGTTGATACCGTTTATTGGCTTATTGGTATTTCTGCACTTTATCAAATTTATGACCGTTTTTTTGCAAGTAATTAGCAATTATACAATTATTATTCAAAGTGTTAAGCAGACGTGCTTAACACTTTTTTGTTTCAATACGAAAAGAAAGTAAAAAAGAACGTCGTGAAAACCCACTCATGAGAACGATTTCAATACTTCTTAGAATAAAATAGGGGAAACGATTTGACCGGTTATTTTATATGAGTTATAATTCAGAAAGTTTTAATATTTACAAAAAACAAAAAGAGAGAGGGGAATATGATGCATCGAGTATACAATTTTTCAGCGGGGCCATCTACACTTCCTATTTCTGTTTTAGAGCAAGTACAAAAAGATTTATTGAATTACCAGGAAACAGGAATGTCGATAATGGAAATGAGTCACAGATCTGCAGTCTTTCAGGATATTATAGACGAAACGAAAAGTCTATTGTGTGAGGTAATGAATATCCCTGAAAATTATGAAGTTCTTTTTATTCAAGGGGGCGCATCTTTACAATTCTCCATGATTCCACTCAATTTAATGCACCGATATAAACAAGCGGCATATGTACATACAGGCTCCTGGTCCAAAAAAGCGATCCAAGAAGCAGAAAAAATCGGAACGGTTTCGGTTGTTGCATCTTCTGAACATGACCGCTTTACATCCATTCCAGAATTCAATCGTACACTTTTTTCTCAAGAAATAGATTATATGCATATTACAACGAATAATACAATTGAAGGTACGCGTTATGTAAATATTCCTGAGACAGGAGAAATCCCACTCGTTGCTGATATGTCTTCAAATATTTTATCTGAAGAGTATGATGTCACTAAGTTTGGTCTTATTTATGCTGGGGCACAGAAAAATTTAGGGCCTGCAGGGTTAACAGTTGTCATCGTTCGTAAAGATTTGGTTGGTGCTGCGAATTCTTCTTGCCCGGCAATGTTAAACTATGGAACTTACAGTAAACATAATTCACTTTATAATACGCCGCCAACTTTCAGTATTTATGTAACAAAGTTAGTTTTGCAGTGGCTGAAAGCACAAGGAGGTGTGCAGGAAATCGAAAAAAGAAATTACAAAAAAGCAGCAATTCTATACAACTTTTTAGATGAATCAAGTGTGTTCACTTCACCCGTACAAACTACATACCGATCTTTAATGAATATTCCATTTACAACCTCTTCAAATGAACGAAATGCGTTGTTTATTCAAGAAGCGAAAAAGCATGGTTTTGAGGAATTGAAAGGACATCGCTCAGTTGGCGGTATGCGTGCTAGTATTTATAACGCAATGCCAGTGGAAGGTGTACAAAAATTCGTGAATTTCATGTATGCATTTGAAAAGAAACACAGATAAGGGGATGAGAAAATGTTTCATATTCAAACGTTGAATCAAATCGCTGAAAAAGGAATTACTACGTTTTCAAAAGAGAGATATAGAATAGGAGAAACAACCAAGAATCCTGATGGTATTTTATTGCGAAGCTACTCATTGCACCATGAGGAGTTTTCAAGTGATTTAAAAGCAATTGCAAGAGCGGGCGCAGGTGTAAATAATATACCAGTCGAACGGTGTACAGAAAAAGGAATTGTTGTTTTTAATACACCTGGGGCTAATGCAAATGCTGTAAAAGAGCTTGTTCTTGCAAGTTTAATTATGTCATCTCGTAATGTTATAGACGGTATTGTATGGACAAAAAGGCTGCAAGGTGAAGAAGTACCGGAACTTGTAGAGAAAGGGAAAAAGCAATACGTTGGTTCAGAAATTGCCTCGAAACGTCTTGGAGTTATAGGACTCGGTGCAATTGGTGCTCTTGTAGCAAATGATGCTTTAGCATTAGGAATGGACGTCGTTGGTTATGATCCATATGTTTCTGTTGAAACAGCTTGGCGATTATCGAGACAAGTGCAGCGCGCGTTTAGTTTAGAAGAAGTGTTTGCGACATGCGATTATATTACCTTGCATGTTCCGTTGCTCGAACAAACGCGAGGTATCATAAATGAACATGCATTTCAAGTAATGAAAAAAGGCGTTCACATTTTAAATTTTTCTCGTGGTGAGCTTGTTGACGAAGATGCGTTGGAACGAGCGCTTCAAACGGGGATTGTGAATCATTATATAACAGATTTTCCAAACGAGCGTGTGTTGCAAATGAAAAATGTGATTGCAACGCCGCATCTTGGGGCATCTACATATGAATCAGAAGAGAATTGTGCGATTATGGCAGCGAGGCAGCTGCAAAGTTTTTTAGAAACTGGTAATATCCGCAATTCAGTAAATTATCCCAATGTAGAATTGCCGTATATCGGCAAAAAACGAATTACAATTGCACATCAAAATATTCCAAACATGGTTGGACAAATTACGGCATGCCTGGCAGAGCATCATATAAATATTGCAGATATGATTAATCGTAGTAAAGGTTCTTTCGCCTATACAATGATTGATATTGATAATGGTATAGATGATATTCTTAAAGAAGATGTGTTAGCGAATATTAGAGACATTGCAGGTGTCGTAGCAGTGCGGATGATTAGTTGAACCAATTGGTACCTGTTAATGTAGATAAGGAGAGATTTCAGTGGTAACAATTAAACCATTTCGAGCGATTCGTCCTATACAAGGGCGTGCAAAAGAGGTAGCTGCTCTTCCATATGATGTACTCAATAGTAAGGAAGCGAAAGAAATTACGAAAGATAATCCGTATTCGTTTTTGCATATTGACAAGGCAGAAATTGACTTAGATCCATCTATTTCTCCTTACGATAGCGAAGTATATGAGAAAGCAAAAGGAAATTTACAGTATTTAATGAAATCAGGTGTACTTATACAAGAAGAGCAACCATGTTTGTATATTTATGAACTTATAATGAATGGTCGATCTCAAACTGGTCTGGTTGTTTGTACATCGATTGATGAATATATCAACGATACAATTAAAAAGCATGAGCGGACGAGAGCTGAAAAAGAAAAGGATCGTATTCGCCATGTTGATGTCTGTAATGCTCATACAGGGCCTATTTTTGTAACGTATCGCGGGAAAAGTGAAATTACAAATGTAATCGCGAATTGGAAAATAACGCATAGCCCGGTTTATGATTTTACGGCAGATGATGGTATTGGACATAAAGCGTGGATGATTCATGATGAAAAAGTCGTTGCTACATTAATCGAATTGTTTGAGGATATCCCTTCTTTATATATTGCTGATGGTCATCACCGCTCTGCATCGGCTGTAAAAGTAGGAATGATGCGCCGAGAAGCACATGATGATTATACAGGTAAAGAAGAATTTAATTACTTTTTATCTGTACTTTTTCCAAAAGATGAATTAGAAATATGGGATTATAATCGCATTGTAAAAGATATAAAAGGATTATCAAAAGAACAATTTTTACAAGCAATATCGCAAACCTTTTATGTAGAAAAAGCAGAAGCGGTTCCATTTAAACCAACAGAGCGTCATACATTTGGAATGTATTTGAATAAAGCATGGTATAAGTTGACGGTGAAAGAAGACAGAGTTGATGAAAATGATGTTGTAAATAGACTGGATGTATCCATTTTACATGATCAACTATTGCATACTATTTTACAAATTGATGATCCGCGTACAAATGACAGAATTGATTTTGTTGGAGGAATAAGAGGGCTGAAAGCGTTAGAGAGACTCGTTGATGAGGAAGGATGGGCCGTTGCTTTTTCAATGTACCCAACAACAATGGAAGATTTATTAGCTATTGCAGATGCAGGGGAAGTAATGCCGCCAAAATCAACGTGGTTTGAACCAAAGCTTCGTAGCGGTTTATTTATTCATTCGTTAGAATAGAAGAGGAAGCAATTTGCTTTCTCTTTTTTTCTTGCATATTTAGTACCTATCTTATAATGTATAGTCGTACTGACTGAAGGAAAGGGTTGGATATATGATACATATTTTGTTAGCTGATGATGATTTACATGTAAGAGAGCTTCTTCGCTATCACCTTCAAAAAGAAGGGTATACAGTGTGGGAAGCTGAAGATGGAAAAGCAGCACAGTCTATATTAGAGAAAGAAACGATTCATTTAGCCATTGTTGACATCATGATGCCACATATAGATGGTTACACACTTTGTGAAGAAATTCGAAAATATTATGATATACCAGTTATTATGCTAACAGCAAAAGATCAGTTAGTAGATAAGGAAAAGGGCTTTTCTGTTGGGACGGATGATTATATTGTAAAGCCATTTGAACCAGCTGAAGTATTATTTCGAATGAAAGCATTGTTACGTCGTTATCAAATGCTAAGTGCAGATGTTATTCAATTGCATGGAACGACAATCGATCGAAAAAGCTATGAAGTACGTTGTCAAGAACAAACCATTTTATTGCCATTAAAAGAATTTGAGTTGTTATCACAGCTTGCCAGTTACCCAGGGCGAATTTTTTCTCGTGAAGAATTGATTGAACTTGTGTGGGGAGTGGACTTTGCAGGAGATGAGCGCACTGTAGATGTCCATATTAAGCGATTGCGTGATCGCTTCTCTAAACGAACAGATGATTTTCAAATTAAGACGGTACGTGGTCTTGGATATAAATTGGAGTTGAAATAAAATGCGATCATTATATTCACGGTTTGTTTTAATTTCTATTGTAATAATGTTAGTTAGTAGTATGATTGGGTTTTTATTATCGAATGTGTATTATCATCTGTATTTGAAACCATATAACAGTGAAAAGATTTTGAAATACGCACAAGAAGTGAAGCATTTATATGAGCAGTCCGATGAACAAAATCGTGAAGAGTATTTGAAATCTATTTCTAATCTTGGGTTTGAAATTTATGTGGTAGATGATCAAAAACAAGGAAAACGTTATGGAAATGCATTTCGAAAAATTAATGTGAGTGACGAAACAATAGAGAGTGTATTAAAGGGCCATACATATAATGGAATTTCGACGTATCCTACAAGGTTATTTATAACAGGGTTTTTTGATAATGAACTTTTAAATAGTATTGGTATTCCAATTCAACATGATGATAAGCAGTATGCACTCTTTATTCGTCCAGATATTCAGCAGCAATTTGGTGAAATGCGTATTTTCTTTTCTGTATTATTATGTTTAATGGTCGGATTAAGTATTATTTGTATTGCAATTGCAGCTCGGTTTATTGTACGTCCGATTCAGCTTTTTACCAGGGCAACTAAAAAAATTGCAAATGGAGAGTATGAAGTAGCTCTGCCAGAATATCGAAAAGATGAAATTGGAACACTGGCTGTCAGTTTTCGGAAAATGGCGAAAAGCTTAAAGGATTTAGATCAAATGCGACAAGAGTTTGTTTCAAACGTTTCCCATGAATTTCAATCTCCGCTTTCATCGATTCAAGGGTTTTCGAAGACGTTACAAACAAATGAGATGAGCGAATCTGAGCGTAAGCGCTATTTGAAAATTATTGAATCAGAAAGTAGACGCATGTCTAGTTTGTGTAAGCAATTATTAACGCTTGCGTCTCTTGATAAAGAAGAAAGAGTGTTAGATAAAAAAACATTTGATGTAGGTAAGCAAATAAGAGATGTTATTTTTATGTTAGAGTGGCAATGGCGTGAAAAAGATGTCGCGCTGGAACTGGATGTTCCAAGTATACAGGTGCACGGAGATGAAAACCTGCTTCATCAAGTGTGGACAAATTTACTGACGAATAGCATTAAATTCACAGAAAGTGGCGGGACTATTTCGTTTTATGGGGAAGAGAAAGAAACAGAATTGTGTCTCACGATTTCTGACACAGGGCTTGGTATGAGTGAAAATGAGATTGACAAGATTTTTGACCGATTCTACAAAGTGGATGAGGCACGAAATAGAACAATCGAAGGTAGTGGCCTTGGGCTTTCGATTGTGAAAAAAATTATTGACCTTCATGAAGGAAGTATTACTGTACAAAGTGTGAAAGGTGAGGGGACTGCGTTTACCATTTACCTTCCAAAATAGGAGATATATCCAAATTAAAAAATGACATAAAAACCTAACGAGTTCGGTTGACAGGGAGAAAAATGCTAATAACAATGTGAATATTTGCTAATCAGCAAATTAGCAAGATAAATAACAAGCAAAAACGCTCAGATTTCTGAGCGTTTTTTAACAAAATATTTTACAGTCCTTATTGAACTAACGTTTTAAAGTATTTGCACACTACGGAGCAAATTCAATTTGACCAGTAAACAATAAGAAAATCGTGATTATCCAAAATATAAAGAAGGAGGAGGAAAGGATTAAAGATATTATAGGAATTACATTTTTCTCTGTTTTCTTCACTATCCCAATTATAGAAAGTACGATACCTATTCCCGTAAGAAAAAATGTTATATAATCTCCAACTAAATTTCCGATATTTGCTATTCTTGTCGGTGTTACAAAAACAATAAAAAAGCAAAAAATTCCAAAAACCAAAGAAATATAGCTAATTATACCGTTCTTTTTTGGAATAACCATTTTGTTTTCCAAATAAGCACAACCTTTCTAAAACAATATAATTTAACCTGTTAGTTTAGGTACAACCTGCACAATCTATTGGTTTATTTTAACACATTTTTCTAAAAATAAGTTCACTTAATATTAATCGAACTACTTTAGGTAAATGATATCTTTTAAATCAAACTTTTTATCTGAAATATCCAATCGTTGCGCGGGTATTTCCATTACTCCGTTTGATTTCGTTTTAACAACACCCCATAAATTTATGGGGCAGTTTCAATTTGTATGCATATTGATGTGCTAATTATTATGCTAAATTAACTAAAACATTGATATAACAACTTAATTGTTTTCTCCCCAATAACCGAACCCGTTAATAAAAACACCCTTTTCCTGCCACGTGCATGGTTGAAAACAAAAGGAGAAAGATCAGGTTTTATTTTGTATAGCAGCGAATTAGATGTTAAAAAATTTAATAGAAAGCTTGTACAAAAAGGATTGATAAAACGAAAAACCGCAGTGAAATTTTGCTGCGTTTTTTATATTCTATTTCAAAACACTTAATCTATTTTTTAGCAGGAAGCATTTCACTTTTAATCAAGCTATAGGTTTGTGGTATAGTGAGAAAGTATGTTTGCAGTAGAGGAAGGAGACATAAACATGATTACATCTGCGCAAACTCCTTCATTAACAGAAACGATGAAAGAGTGGCATGAAGCATTAACATATGAAATTAAACACTGGAAGACAATTGGTGGAAGTAAACTGTCTATTATAAATGGACGTTTTTTATATACAGACTATGAAAGTAGTGTCTATGTATTTCAGCTTATTTCTGAAGTAAGTTTACCGGACGGAACACCGATTCGAATTGAATTTGACGGTGAGGAAGCAACTGGGGAAGTATTATCTGTTCAAGGATTAGATATTGAAGTCAAACTTAATTGTTACATGCAACATCATATACAGGAAGCTGCATTATATAGTGAGCCGTGGCAGCTATTAGAACACTTGCAAGAACGTTTAAAAGAAGTAAGAAAAGATAAACAAAGACGTCAGCGCGTGAAGCGGTTACTACAAGGAACAAGTGAACCAAAACATATTGTGAAAATGAAAAAAGAGAAAAATGAACTTGCGTATCGTTCGTTTTATAATGCAACAACATACGTCTGGGGACCGCCGGGAACTGGGAAATCATACAATTTATCGCGCATTATTGCAGCTCATTATCAAAGTGGGAAATCTGTTCTTGTATTAGCTCATAGTAATGCAGCCGTTGATGTATTAATGGGCGAAGTAACAAAACAAATTGAGAAAAAAGAGAAGTGGGTACCGGGAGAGGTGATTCGGTATGGTTTTAGTCAAAATGACCAAATTCGTAATCATGAAACGTTACTAACTACGCGATTAGTTGAATCAACAAATGAAGAATGGGAAGAAGAGAGGCTCTATTTAGAAGAATTAAGACAAGAATTAAGACAAAAAATTCTTTCTTATAAAGCGACTTCTGCTGAAAAAAGAAAAATGCAGGAAATAGAGGGCGATCTTCGAAAGCAAAAAGCAAAAGTGAAAGAGGTCGAAAAAGAGTATATTGAAAATGCCAAAGTCATTGGGGCAACATTATCAAAATGTGCAATCGATTCACTTGTTTATGAAAGAACGTTCGATCTTGTTGTCGTCGATGAAGTAAGTATGGCATATGTTCCGCAAATTGCCTTAGCAGCTTCTTTAGGAAAGCGTATTGTCGTGTGCGGAGACTTTCTACAATTACCACCAATTGCATTGTCGAACGGTGAGCTTGTGAATAAGTGGTTAAAAGAAGACGTGTTTTACCATGCTGGCATAGTAGATGCGGTAAATGAACGTATAAAGCATCCGAATTTATATATGCTTAGAGAACAGCGTCGTATGCATCCGCATATTTCTAGTTTTACGAATGAGTTTATTTATAAAAACGAAGTGTTCGACCATCCTTCTGTGACTGAGCGAAATAATATTGCAACTTTACAGCCTTTCATGAAAGAAGCTGCGGTTTTACTAGATACAAGTAATATGGGCGCTTATTCATTAAAAGATGCTGCATCTAGTTCACGTTATAATATCTTTTCTGGATTATTAGCGATGCAACTTACCTTAATTGGTTTAGTGGATGGAATATCGTCAATCGGTATTGTAACACCATATCGTGCCCAGTCACGCTTTTTATCAACGTGCATCAGGGAATTGCTTCAGAAAACAAAGTTCAAAAATGCGCCTGTACTAGCAGCAACAGTTCATAAATTCCAGGGATCTGAGCGTGATATGATTTTGTTCGATACAGTTGATAGCTATCCGCAAGAACGGCCGGGTGTGCTCTTCTTTGACAAAAAAAATCACCGTCTCGTTAATGTTGCGGTAACGAGAGCGAGAGGGAAATTTATTCAGCTATCAGATTGTCAATATATGAGGCAAAACCTTTCGCGAAAACAGGCTTTATCGCATTTAACGTCTCATTTACACAAGCAGGGAGATGTGTATGATCGCACAACATCAAGATCAATTTTAGAGCGGAAGATTACGAAAAGATTGCGATGGTTTGTACAAACAAGCAAAGAAGAGACGAAAGTATTATTAAAAGATATGATCTCAGCGAAAAAGAAAATCATTGTATCTATTCCTAATTCAAGTCGTATAGATAAAAGAGTATGGCAAGCATTAGCACGTGTAGAAGCGTCGGTAATGATCTATACAGAAGGTCAAGTTCCGATAAAAAACGTACAAGTGCATCGTCAAAATAAAGTGATGCCATTTGTTATCATCGATGATGATGATATCATGTGGGTAGGTGCCCCGTTAACATCTCAGATGATCTTTGATGGTAGTCCAGAATTTCCGTATATAACAGCGAGACTACAAGCACCGCAAACAGTTGGAGTACTAAAAGGGTTTTTAGATATAAAAATATAGAATTTTCTTGACTTTTGTTCATGATGAAATTAGAATGAAAATAATTTCAAAATTAATCCTATATGAATACTTTAAATTTCTTATCATGAGAGGTGGAGGGACTGGCCCTTTGAAGCCTCGGCAGCGGATTCATTATGAATACTGTGCCAATTCCAGCAAGTGTAAGGCTTGAAAGATAAGAAAGATGGCATAAGTATATGTATTGTGTATACTACGAAACCTCTTTCTATCTTTTAGAATGAGGTTTTTTATTTTGTATATTGAAAGGGGAATGAAATATGGGAGTTATACAAATTACTACGCATCGAACTAAAATTGTGCAAAGTATTGAGGAGAAAAGAGATCGTTACATAAAAACGAGTCATACAATTTATGAGAATCCCGAAATTGGAAACCAAGAGTTTTTTGCATCCAAAACGCTTAGTTTATTACTTGGAAGTGCGGGTTTTCAACTTCAACATCATATCGCTGGTCATGAAACGGGTTTTATTGCGAGAAAAAGCTCTGGAAAGAAAGGACCTACAATTGCTTTTTTAGCAGAATATGATGCGCTCCCAGGTTTAGGTCACGCCTGTGGACATAATTTAATTGGAACAATTAGCACAGCTGCGGCAATTGCTTTATCAGAGGTGATTGAAGAAATTGGCGGAGAAGTTGTTGTGTTTGGTACACCGGCAGAAGAAGGAGGACTGAACGGAAGTGCAAAAGGAAGTTATGTAAAAGCAGGCTTGTTTAAAGGTATTGATGCAGCACTTATGATCCATCCAAGCGGGAAAACAGCAACAACTAGTCCATCTCTCGCATTAGATCCACTAGATTTTCATTTTTATGGAAAATCAGCTCATGCTGCTGCATCACCAGAAGCGGGAATTAATGCATTGGACGCTGTTTTACAATTATTTAATAGTATTAATGCGCTTCGTCAACAGTTGCCTACCGACGTGCGTATTCATGGGATCATTACAGATGGTGGAAAAGCACCAAATATTATTCCAAATTACGCATCTGCCCGCTTCTTTATTCGAGCAAAAACGAGAGAACGATGCACAGAAATTACAGAAAAGGTTCGTAACATCGCACAAGGAGCTGCGCTTGCGACCGGTACAACAGTAAAGATTGAACAATTTCAAAATGAGATTGATAACTTAGTAATTAACCAAGCATTTAATGCGATAGTGGCTGAAGAACTAGAAGAATTAGGAGAAAATGTTCATCGTGATGAACGAATTGGCATTGGTTCTACCGACGCTGGAAACGTTAGTCAAATAATCCCGACAATTCATCCTTACATTAAAATTGGTAGTGATGATTTAGTTGCACATACAGACGCATTTCGAGAAGCGGCACGATCTGAAAGAGGAGATGAAGCATTAATCGTTGGAGCAAAAGCATTAGCACTAACGGCTTATCGCTTAATTACAGAGGAATCATTGTTAGCAAACATTAAACAAGAGTTTGAGAATGTGAAAAAGTGAATATGTAGAGAATTTCCCCCACTTTAAAACACATTAGCTTTTAAAGTGGGGGAATTCACTAGGAGCAAGACCAATTCTTCCTTATCTCCTCTACTACAACCCCTGGATTATCCCAATGTAGCATGTGAGTAGTATTAGGAATTCGTTTTACTGTTCCGCTTGTTTTCTGCTCAAAAATGTTAGCTGTCTCAGCTCGATATTCATCCATGCTGCTCGGTAATGTAGCTCTGAGTAAAATAATATTAGTTGGGAGGTTTCCATAAATATCTACTGTTTCGTGTTTATGCATCGCTTTCACAATATTTCCACCTGTTACGCCTCTTGCGTGCCAATATATTTTATTGTTCTTTTCTAGGCCAAGATCCTTTACTGCCATTTCTATGAGTGGAGACCACCTTGTATATGCCTCTTTTTCACTTTTGAAGAAACCTTTCCAATCATCAAATACATATTCCTCAAAATCTTTTTCATGGTAAGCGACTTCTTCTTCCATAGTTTGTTCCTTAAGGCTTTTCGTTTGATAGCCACCATCAATAAGAATGGAACCCTTTACTCTTTCTGGATATTCCGCTAAATAAAACAAAGATACAAAACTTTCCCATGAGTGTGATAAAAAATAAAATTGATTAATCTCAAGATGATTCAATAAATTGTTTAGCCACGTTGTCAAACGAGGCATTTCGTATTCTTCAGCTTGTTCAAAGGGAGAAGTTTTACCGTGCCCAGGCGCATCAATTGCAATCAATCTGTATTCTCCTTTGAGCTCTTCAGCAATTTCGATAAAGCTCAGGCTAGTGCTACCTAGTCCGTGTAAACAAAAGATTACAGGGTTATTTTCATTGCCCTATTCTGTAATATGTACATCTGTTTTCCCATTGTTGATAAAATAGCGTTTCAAAATATATTCCCCTAAGTTTCTTTAATTAGATATTTTTGAAAATTTATATAATTAATATTATTATATAATAGAGATGGAAAGAAAAGAGGACTATTTTATGGAATTTATATATAATCGAGCAAAATTGCAATTATTATCTATAAGTGATGTAGGACCATTGTACGCCATTATTGAAAAACACCCAGATATTTGGACATATTTAATAGCGAAAATGGATTGTTTGGAAGACATGGAAATGTTAGTTGAAGAATCGATAGAAAAGTATAAAAATGGAGTTGACCTGCCGTTTACTGTAATTGATCAAACAACAAATGAAATTGTGGGAACGACGCGGCTATACAATATTTCAAAGGATTGCAAAACAACAGAGCTTGGCCATACTTGGTACAGTCCAACCGTGCAACGTACAAGTGTAAATACAGAGTGCAAATATATGATGCTTCGTTATGCATTTGAAGAGCTAGGAATGTTGCGTGTCCAAATTAAAACGGATGCTCGTAATGAAAAGTCACAGCGAGCAATTGAAAGACTTGGAGCCGTTAAAGAAGGGATAATGCGAAATGAACGCCAACTTCCAAATGGATATGTGAGGGATGCGGTTGTATATAGTATTATTTCAGAAGATTGGTCAAGTGTAAAAGAACAATTAGAAAATAAATTAAAGTGTTATTGGTAGAGGGGGATAAATATGCCGTATATAGAAACCGAACGTTTAAAAATGATTTCATTCACATTAGAATTAGTAGAGGCTACAATACAAGGGAATGAGGAACTTCCGAAAATAGTTCCTTATAAAGTTTCTAAGCAATGGCCTATGCCTGATTATGCAGAAATTTTACCGTGGATAGCAGAGCGACTACAAGAAAATCCAGAAAGTAGCCAGTGGAGTGGTCTTATTATTCATAAAGAGGATCATACAATTATTGGTGATATGGGTTGCAAAGGTGGTCCAGATGTAAATGGGATTGTTGAAATAGGCTATAGTATTGTTCCGGATTATCAAGGAAAAGGATATGCTACAGAGATGGTAAAAGGTCTTGTGGAGTGGTTATTAAATCAACAAAATGTAACTACGATTAAAGCGGAATGTTTAACAAGTAATACTGCTTCTGCGAGGGTGTTAGAAAAATCCGGTTTTTGTTGTGTGTTACAGGAAGAGCGTATGAAATATTGGATTTTAAAATAATAGTTTAACAGAAATGTCTCCTAGTATGCTAAGGGGCATTTTTTTCTTACAAAATGATTACGTATTTTATATACTTTTGTTTCATGATTCCATTATGCAGAAAAATTCGCTACAATATAGAAGTTGAGAGTTTGAGAGAAATATAAATTGTTATTGTAAATAGACTACTTATGTATAAGTTAAAAGAACGACATAAAAACCTCTTTTATAGAGCTGCTATTAAGAAAACTACCTTCTTTCAAATGAATTCAAAAAACAAATTGACCGATTATTTGATTAAGCGAATTTTTATATAAAGTATGTATGAAATACGGGGGCTATAAGTTTATGAAGAAAAAAAGAAGTATAAAAGTAAGAGTGGTGCAGGCACTCTTATTCATACTTGGTTCCATTATTGTATTTGTCGGTTATGCGGCGTATGATATTTGGCATTATCGTTCTAAGACAGAGCAAGTTGATACAGATGCGGCAGTTGTGTTAGGTGCGGCTTCTTGGAATGGAAAACCGTCACCGGTACTTCGTGAGAGAATTAATCATGCCATTTCTCTTTATCAAAATGGAAGTGTTAAAAAAATTATTTTTACAGGTGGTACGAAGTTTGAAACAGAATTAGAAGAAGCACGTACGTCAAAAATATATGCATTAAAGCAGGGTGTGAAGGATGAAGATATTTTAATTGAAACGGAGTCGCGTTTTACAGAAGAGAATTTAAAAAATGCCCTTCAGATTGGAAAAGAACATGGCATACAAACGTATACAGTTGTAAGTGATCCGCTTCATATGAAACGAGCAATGCAAATTGCTAAGCACCTCGGTATGGATGCCTATTCTTCACCAACACCAACGTCTGCTTATCGCAGCCTAGACACAGAGTTACCGTTCTTTTTTAAAGAGTTATGTTCTTATATTGGTTATGTTGCATCCTTACCTGCTAAGTCTTTGAAGGGTGATGAATAAAGGAGATATCCCAATGTTTTAGGATATCTTTTTTGTTCAAAACACTGTTTTCCTGTCGGAACAGCGGGATAATTGAGATGTAGATTAATATGTTTGGGGAAAAGAATAAGTAAAGGGAAAAATCTATAAACGAAATTTTTGTTGTGTAATAACTAAAGGGAATTGTATGCATATAATTTTAGGATGACGTGGAAAGGGTTGATGAAATGGATTTTGTAAGAACGAAAGAGCAAAAAAAGCGGCTTAGTGAATTACAACCATATATCACTCTATTTTCAAACAGAGAGCAGCAGTTAGATAAATTGTATTCATTTCCTTTTGAAAATGTAAAAGATTTAAAAGGAATTGGGTATACATCCTGGACAGTTCCGAAGGACGAAGGTGGTTTAGGAATGTCCTTGTATGATCTTTTATTATTTCAAGAATATATTGCACAGGGTGATGGTGCGACGGCACTATGTATGGGGTGGCATCTTGGGATTATACATGAACTTTCTGAAAATCGTTCATGGGATAAAAAATTGTTTTCTTGGCTTTGTAAGCAGGTGAAGAACGGAGCGCTTATAAATCGAGCGGCCACGGAACGAAACACAGGGAGTCCGACAAGAGGAGGAAAACTAGAGACAACAGCGGTACGAAAAGGAGATAATTGGATTATTTCTGGAAGAAAAACATTTACAACAATGGCACCAGTATTAGATTATTTTTTAGTTTCTGCATCTATCGAAGGGACAGAAGAAATAGGAGAATTTCTTGTTCCACGTACTACAGAGGGTGTCTCAATTGAAGAAACATGGGATTGTGTAGCTATGCGAGGTACAGCAAGCCATGATTTGATTTTAGAACAAGTAGCAGTTCCATATAAATATTTTGTTGAGGAAATTTCACCGCGTAGTACAGAAAAGAGAAGAGGGTGGCTTTTGCACATTCCAGCTTGTTATCTCGGAATTGCAGAGGCGGCACGGCGGTATGCTTTGCAATTTGCTGCAACATATCAACCAAATAGTTTGAAGGCTCCGATAGCGATGGTGCCAAATGTGCAAAGATTAATAGGAGAAATAGAATTAGAGATGATGCAAGCTCGTTCTTTTTTATATAGTGTTGCAAAGCGCTATGAAGAAGATAAACAGTGTATGCAAGCCGAGATGGCAGCTGTGAAGTATACGGTGACAAATGCTGCGATTTCTATTGTGGATAAGGCGATGCGTATCGTCGGAGCAAGGAGTTTATCTGAAAAAAATCCATTACACCGTTATTATTTGCATGTACGCGCTGGTCTTCATAATCCTCCAATGGATGATATGACAATTTCGCTATTAGCACAACATGCTTTGCAAGATTTTGATGTTAAAAAATAGGTACTACTTTCCTTTTTCGTATATAATAAAAATGGACAATGTACAAAAGGGAGTTAACAAATGCTAGAAGTCATCGCAACATGTTTAGAAGATGCCAAACGGATTGAGCGTGGCGGTGGTGTGACGAAAGAGAATGTACAACAATTATTGAATGATACAGGGATTACACAAACTCACGTAGGTACAGCGGTGAGAGAAGGAAAATCGTACTTTGGTGAAGTTATTGTTCAAAATATACAAGAAATTGCAAAACTGACTATATAAATTCATTTTAATTTTTCGACATTAAGTCGCGGTTATGCAGAATGAAATAAAGCCGCTACTTGCCTGCTCCTTTTGTTGTTAACCTCGCATGTGGCAGGGAAAGGCCCTGACCGCTACTATGCATGGCTAGACGCTCTCGTCCTTCCCAAAAAAGCAAGGGGTTATTATGTCGTTTTTTAAATTTGCATTTATATAGTTCTTAAAGGAGATAGGGAATAGATGAAAAAGAGTGAGATTATGTCATGGGTTAAAAGTATTGCTTTAGCTTTAATTATTGCATTTGTTTGTCGGGCATTTTTATTTACACCATCGCTTGTGCAAGGAGAATCTATGATGCCAACGCTAGAAAACAATGAGAGAATGGTTGTAAATAAAATTGGCTATAGTATACAAGGGTTAGATCGTTTTGAAATTATCGTTTTTCATGGGAATGAAGGTCATGATTTAGTGAAACGAGTAATTGGGTTACCAGGAGACACAATCGAATATAAACACGATATTTTATATGTAAACGGTAAAGCAGTTACTGAACCATATTTAGATGAATATAAAAAGCAGATATCTGGAGAGGTATTAACTCCTGATTTTACATTAGAAGGGATAACAGGGAAGAAAACTGTTCCAGAAGGTTCTGTATTTGTACTAGGGGATAATCGTCAAGTATCTAAAGATAGCCGAGCATTTGGATTTGTCTCTGAAGAACAAATTGTTGGGAAAGGTTCAGCGATATTTTGGCCATTGCAGCATGCTAGGGCACTATAATCGTTTTTGGAAGGGATCAAAACTCATTTTGAGTTTTGATTCTTTTTTATTTTTATCTTGAGGATGTGCAACCAAAATTTAAGAATTAGCTGACAAAACTTAGTAAGGAAATATTTCCAAGTTATTATGAATGCCTGTTATAATGTAAAAAGAATGATACATAGAGGTGAATGTTGTGCAGCATTATGGAGAAGTGTGTTCTATTATTAACAATGCCAAGAAAATTACAGTGTTAACCGGAGCAGGTGCAAGTACAGAGAGTGGAATTCCAGACTTTCGATCAGCAAATGGTTTGTATGCAGATGCAAAGGTAGAAATGTATTTATCAAGAGGATATTATAATCGAAATCCAAAAGAATTTTGGAAACATTATAAAGTAATTTTTCAAATTGATACATTCCATCAATATAAACCGAATGAAGGACATGCGTTTCTTGCGCAGTTAGAGCAGGCGGGAAAAGATATTGTAGTGTTAACACAAAATATTGATGGCCTTCATCAATTGAGCGGGAGTACACGTGTTATTAATTTGCATGGTACGCTTCAATCTGCTCATTGTCCGAAATGCCGTGTGCAATACAACTTACAATATATGATTGAACATAAAGTGCCGCGCTGTGAAAAGTGTAATTTCATTTTGAATCCAGATGTTGTGTTATATGGAGATACATTACCGCAATTTCAAAAGGCAATTGAAAGGTTATATGAAACGGATGTATTAATTGTGATGGGAACGTCGTTGAAAGTACAGCCTGTGGCATCCTTTCCGCAAATAGTAAAGCGAGAAATAGGAGCAACAACAATACTTGTTAATAATGAACAAACAGGACAAGAACAATATTTTGATTATGTATTTCATGAAACAATTGGGGAATTTGTGAAGGGAATATTAGCAGATAATGAAAAGACGGAGTAATTACATGCTAATGTAAATCGTATATGTTTGTATCTCTTTAAAGTTCCACCGCTGTTACTAACAAAGAGATTGTTTTCAAAGGGGAGAGTAGCTTGGAGGAGAATGAAAGAATTTTACTGGACATAATTAAGAATATCAACAAAGGGGATCGGTTTATTTTAGGGATAGATGGCTTAAGCCGTTCTGGTAAAACAACACTCGTAGAAAAACTTAGTCAAAATATGAAAGAAAAGAACATCTCGTTTCATGTCTTTCACATAGATGATTATATTGTCCAGCGTGAAAAACGTTATAATACAGGGAATGAGGAATGGTATGAGTATTACAATTTACAATGGGATACGGATTGGTTAAGTCGTAATTTTTTCAGTAAACTAAAATCCTCTAACCATCTTGCTCTTCCTGTTTATGATGATGAATCTGACACACATAGTAAGAAGGAAATTCAGCTTTCTAATGCATGTGTTATCATAATAGAAGGTGTTTTTCTTCAGCGAAAAGAGTGGAGAAGCTTCTATGATTATGTTATATATCTAGATTGTCCAAGAAGTATGAGGTTTCTTCGTGAAAGTGAAGATACTCAAAAGAACATTGCGAAATTTGAAAATAGGTATTGGAAAGCTGAAGAATTTTATGTAAATACGGAAGCTCCTGACAAACATGCTGATTTGGTGCTAAAAGGATAAAATAAAACAAACAACGCATTTCGTTTTTCCATGCGTTGTTTGTGCTGTGTTTTGAAAATTCAATAATCGATATAAAAAGTATTGTTTCTTTAGTAATAAACCATAAACAAAAGGAGGATATATATGAGCGCAGTTCAAAATAATATTTTTACTAAATATAATGCCATACATATTCGTGCTTTCGATAGTAAGAAAGATGATTTGAGTTTAATAAGCCCCTCTATTAGTGAGATAATATCAATTATTGATGGAAAGGATTTTTGGGTAAGTATTTGGTTTAGTAGATTATTAGTAAAACTTATTGAACTAATTAAAAAAAACTGAATTTTTTTATAGTTAAATCTCTTATATAATGAAAAAAGAACTTTCGGGAGGGATTTACATGGAAATTATAATGAATCCAGTTGCATATGTTCATAATTCTCGTAAAGAGATGAAAGATGATAATTGGGGTAGTGTTGTGTCAGAAGTCAAACTAACTGATGAATTAAATGAATCTGCATTACAAGGAATAGAAGATTTTTCACACTTAGAAATAATTTTTTATTTTGACAAAGTATCTGATGATAAAATTCATTATGAAGCAAGGCATCCGAGGAATAATGTTAATTTTCCGAAAGTCGGAATTTTTTCGCAGAGAGGGAAAAATAGACCGAATAAATTGGGTATAACTACAGTTGAATTAATAGAGCATACTGGCAAGAAATTAGTGGTGAAAGGATTAGATGCAATTGATGGAACACCTATCATTGATATTAAACCTGTAATGAAGGAGTTTCTTCCAAAGAATGAAATTAGACAAGCAAATTGGTCTATCGATTTAATGAAAGATTATTGGAAATGATTTAATAGATAAAAGGTTAGCCAACACCATTGTGTTGGCTAACCTTTATCACTTATTAACAGGCAGTAAGAGCCGATAATTAGCAGGGGATGAAGAATCTCCACTAGATTAAAGTTCTACTTTATCAAGAGGAATTACTTTTGTTTTCTTTGTAAATTTATATCCTAACCATAGCGCAAGGAAGAGAGGTAGGCCGATATAGGAAACAAGTACACCGTTCCAATCGATAGACTCGCCCATAAACGCTCCGTAATTTTGCCCTAAAATGACAATGATACAAAGTGCAAATGCGAAAATTGGACCAAATGGGAACCATTTTGCTTTATACGGTAAATCATTTAAATCTTTTCCTTGTGCAATATATGCTTTTCGGAAACGATAATGACTAATAGCGATTCCGACCCATGCAATAAATCCAGACATTCCAGATGCATTTAATAACCAAATATATACTACACCGTCGCCAAATAAGGAAGCTAGGAAAGCGACACAACCAACTACTGAAGTTGCGATTAACGCGTTAACAGGTACGCCGCGACTATTTAATTTCCCTAAAAATTTCGGTGCTTTTCCTTGTCTTGCTAAATCCCAAAGCATACGAGTTGATGCGTACATTCCTGAATTACCGGCAGATAAAACTGCAGTTAAAATAACGGCGTTCATAACAGAAGCAGCAAATGCAACCCCTGCTTTTTCAAATATAAGTGTAAATGGACTTACTGTTACGTCACTTGCTGCAAGACTATCAGTTGTATAAGGGATCAATAGACCGATAACAAGAATTGCAAAGATGTAAAATAATAGAATACGCCAAAAGATTGAGCGAATTGCTTTTGGAATACTACGCTCTGGATCGGCAGTTTCACCAGCAGCTACACCTAATAATTCAGTTCCTTGAAATGAGAAACCAGCCGCCATAAATACGCCGATGATTGCCATAATACCACCGTTAAATGGTGCGTCTGCAACAGTAAAGTTTTTAAATCCAACAGGCTCGCCACCCATAATGCCAAAAATCATCATAAATCCAACAATTAAAAAGATAATAACGGTAACTACTTTAATAAGTGCGAACCAATATTCAGCTTCACCAAATCCTTTAACAGATAAGTAATTTAAAAGAAACATAATGACTAAGCAAATGCCACTCCAAAGAAGGGAAGGTGTATTTGGGAACCAAAACTTCATAATTAATGTTACGGCTGCAAGTTCAGCAGCAATCGTGATTGCCCAGTTATACCAGTAATTCCAACCTAATGCGAATCCAAGCGATGGATCAACAAATTTTGTCGCATATGTGCTGAAAGATCCAGCAACAGGCATGTACGCTGCTAATTCAGCTAAGCTTGTCATTAAAAAATAAACCATAATTCCAATTGCAGCGTATGCTATAAGAGCTCCACCAGGGCCAGCTGTATGAATGACACCACCGCTAGCAAGAAATAGTCCGGTACCGATTGTACCACCGAGAGAAATCATCGTAAGGTGACGAGATTTTAATCCGCGTCGAAGTTCGTTAGTTGTTTGTGCAGATTGATTTGTAGCTGTAGAGGTAACGTTAGTAGTTGCGCCGTTCATGTTCAACACTCCTTTTCTTGTAAGATAGGAAGGAGCGGGGGGAATTAAAAAAACCGCCAAAGGACTTTAGCGGAGCAATTCAAAAATAGCCACCCCATCATACCTTCCGTTAAGATAGCGCCCCACGTTTACACGGTAATTTTGTAAACGTGACAGTTCTGTTCCTATTCGAAAACAGCCCCAGCATATACTCCCAGAGAAGAAGTATAAACTTCGGCAACTTTTCCTTTCAGCTAGAGTTATTGACGTTCTCCGCGTCTCGTCTAGATTACTAATAAAAGTCGCAACCTCTACCTCATCGGATTGATGAGGATTTTTCTATTACTATGATTTTTAATATATGGCAATTGTAATGATTTTCTGAAAATAGTGCAAGGATTTTTTTGTGGGAAAAAATAGCTATTTTAGAAAAGCGCTTTCAAAATTCGTCCCGTTCCTAAAGAATATGTATAAAGCAATCCTTTGATAAAAAAAGGTTATACAATGGTTTCGCATCGCGCTTCAAAAATCCCTTTAAGTTAATAGAGAATTCAGAATAATAATTTTCGACAAATCTATTTAAAATGATTATCTTAATTTCAAGAAGTATCGTGTTAAACCTGAATTATCTTTTAGTCCTCTAATTCACTTTTTTCAATATGATAAGCATGAATTGGTTAGTTTTCAGAAAATTTAAATTGAAAGGAACAATTGAAAAGTAATACACTAAAAGGATAAAAGTAAGGGTGGTGAGGAGATGTTACAGTTTGATCATCTGGTTCATGTCGTTTCATGCTCTCCAGCTGAGGTAATTAATCAAATGAAAATACACGGATTTCATGTAGTACAAGGAGGAGAACATACGAACTGGGGGACACATAATAGTTTATGTTATTTCGATTTAGCGTATATTGAGTTTTTGGCGGTGCAAAATCAAGAAATTGCAAACCAATCGGATAATCCACTTATTCAACAAGTTGTTCAAAAGTTGCATATAGGAGAAGGAATGCTTCAAATTGCGCTACGCACAGAACATATGGAAGTGCTTGCTGAGAGATTGATAGAACAGGGATTTCACATAAATGGTCCATTGGAAGGGACACGGATGAGGGATGACGGCACACTCTTGAAATGGAAAATGCTGTTTATTGAACAAGAAGAAGCAGGTCCTAGATTTCCGTTTTTCATTGAGTGGAGTGAATCGGATGAAAAAAGAAGGGATGATTTACAGAAAAAAGGAGTAATACCGCTTCATAACAATCAAATAATTGAAATGAAATCAGTGTTCTACGCTGTTGCAAATGTAAATGAAATAAGCAAGCGCTGGAAAGATTTACTGCAAATTGAAATGAGTCCACCGAAAACAAATAAGAACTGGAATGCAATAACTCAAAGTTTTTCTCTAGGAAAAATAACAATTCAATTTTGCGAACCGCTAGGGAATGGAATCGTTCAAAATCAATTAACGAAAAACGGAGAGGTACCATTTGCGGTAGAATTTGAAGGAAATGAAGAAAATATGAGGGTAAGTCATATATGGGATGGTATGTACATATTTTAGCAGGAATTAAGGTAATGAAGATTACATATAGCCTCCCTTTTTAATTGTTTCTCTTTTAAAAATTCGACTTCCCATTCCTCAGTCCAAGGAACTAAAAAAACTTCACCATGGGGTAACCCTAACATTTGATTAACTCCTCCTGCATACAGCTCTTTTTTATGAAAGAATATTCCGGTATTTCTTTCTTTAATTATATAGCATACAAATAAAAAGATGGTGTGAAATTACAATTCATACCATCCTTTTGAATAACTATTTTATTTTAAAAAGGAGATAGATTAACCTTTTATATACGAGACAAATGAATCGCCTGTTGCAGACGAGAGACCCCTTCATCAATGAGGTTTATATCTACTTTTCCATAAGATAGACGAATATAACCATCTTTTGCACCGAAAATACTGCCGGGCATAAAAGAAACTTGTTGTTTTAAACTTTGTATAATTAACTGTTTTTCATTGATAGGTTGATGTAATTTTCCCCATATATAAATTCCTCCTCTTGGTATAGAGAATGAGAGTTCTTCGTGAAGTGAGTGTTGCAGTGCATCTACTAAAACATTTCTTTTTTGTACTAACTTTGAGCGTAGTTGCTGTAAATGTGTTTCAAACGGAACGGTTTCAAAAAATTGCTGCATAAGCCATTGCGGGAAAATACTTAAGCCTAATTCCATTTGATGTCGTGCATCTGATAAGCGTTCAACAACGGATTGAGGAGCAACGAGCCAGCCAATTCGTAATCCTGGTGCTATCATTTTGGATAAAGAATGAACATAAATGACCGTTCCATTGGTATCAATTGATTTTAAGGTTGCACATGTTTGTTCTTTCTTTTCTAATGTTAATAAACTAGATGGATCATCTTCAACAATCGCAATACGTAAATCTGCACATAAAGATAATAGAGCTTCTCTTCTTTTTGGATGTAGAAGCGTTCCGGTTGGATTTTGGTAATTTGGATTTAAGAAAATCATTTTAATCCGATGCTTTCTGTGCAGCTCATATACATCATCTGGGTGAATCCCATGCTCATCAACCGGTAATGGGAAAATTCGAATACCTGCCGATTGGAAAAGAGGTAAGGAATAACAATGCGATGGACTTTCAAATGCTACCGCATCACCTGGGTTTAATAAACATTGGACAATAAGATGCAGTGCTTGTTGGGCGCCGGAAGTAATCATAATCGACTGTTCAGTTGCATCAATTTGTAAGTGCTCTTTCATATATATAGATACAGCTTGTCGTAAAGGAAGATAGCCTTGTGGATGATCATAACTTAACGATTGTGTTAACGGTTGTTCATGCAAAATTGCTTGCAAGTGTTGATGCGGGAACAAATCGCATCCGAGTTCCCCGTTTGCAAAATCAATGATATTATCATTTTGCTGCACTTGCTCACGAATGTAGCGAAGGAGCGGTAAGTTAGGTAAAAATGTTCCCCCCTCTACAAACCCTCTCCAATTTGGTGTGAACTTTGGAGATACACCCCACATATGTGTACTTACACGTGTTCCTTTTCCGGTTGTACTTTCAACAATTCCCATTGCACGTAGTTCATTATAGGCTGTTGTAATTGTACTTCGATTTACATGAAGCTGCTCTGCTAGCTTGCGTTCTGATGGAAGAAAACTTCCAGGTGGAAGCTCTCCATACATAATACGTCTTTCAATATAATCAACAACTTGTTGATAGATTGGGATTTTACTATCAGTATCTAATGTCCATTTCATTCGTAACGTCTCCTTGTTCACTCATTCTCACCATTATAGCAAATTGGTTGGGTAAAAAAACAGCCAATTGGATGGTGTTACATTGGGCCAATTTTACTATGCTAAATGATGGAAGGAGAGGTATTGATGAAACAAAGACAAATGGAAGTACTCCTAATGTTAGTTGCGTTAGTATGGGGAGCGAATTATACGATAGGAAAATATGGGGTGGCATATATGTCGTCCGTTCAATTTAATAGTATGCGTTTTTTAGTGGCATCTCCGGTTTTATTGCTTATAACTTTTAAAATGGAACGCTCATTACGTATCGAGAAAAAAGACTGGCCTAGACTTTTGGCGGTAGGTATTGTGGGGACTACTTTATATCAAACACTGTTTATGCTTTCCGTAAAGTATACATCTGCGACGAATGCTTCATTATTGATTGCAATGTCCCCAATCTTTACGGGGATTTTAGCGGTATTACACAAACAAGAACGCTTTTCTCTAAAAATACAAATCGGATCATTACTATCATTTGGCGGAGCGGCACTTGTATTATTAACAGGAAATACAAATCAGTCTACATATGAATACGCATGGTTTGGAAATATAATTGGATTGGTTGCGTCAATTGCGTGGGGTTGGTATCCAATTCTAGCGCAGCCGCTTATTACGAAATATTCCGCGATGCGAGTAACTGCTTGGTCGACTTTGTTAGGAATCGTACCGCTTGTTATATACTGCTTTATAAATGTTGACTCGTTAACATGGACAACTGACATGTTAAGCTGGGGATCATTAGGTTACTCTATTGTTTTTGCCACAATTTTTGGACTTGGAATGTGGTACGTTGGAATTAGTAAAATGGGTTCAACTAAAGTAATGGTTTATATGTATCTTGTACCGTTATTTGCTGTCATATTTGCGGCGGTAACGATAGGGGAACAAGTAAATATTATGCAGTTGTTCGGTGGATTTGTAATTTTCGCTGGGTTATATGTTGTGAAAAAAGGAACAGTGAAGAAGCCAGCATTTAATTTAAAGAAGGTAAGTTAGTTTGGAAATGACTACATTGTGAGAGGTGTGGTCATTTTTTTGTGTTCGGAATGTAGATATAATTTCATAAAAGAAGTATCAATTTTTTAAATTGAAATAAATGGGTAAATAGTAATATAATGTAAGTTAAGCGGGTGAAGCCTCATTTGCTGTAGATTTCAAAGAGAATACGAGCTGTATCATATGCGAAATGGTATGCACTTATTAAAAAAGAATGCTGTTAATAGAAAGTAAAAAGTAGATAAATTTGATGAAATTTTTAACCGAAAAAGAGATTAATTGTAGAGAGCCAGAGTTATTAAAGGGTGGGAGATAGATGGAACAACATTCGCTCGTTCTATGCGGGAAAAAGCATTTTGAATGGAAAAAAGAAGAGGTTGGTAGATCGCAAGAAGATGAATTGTTAATTAGAACTATTGCAGGTGCTCACGCGTGTTGATTAACCAAAATTATACAATCTCCAATTGATTCAAACACCAATAAAATTTCAATGTTTCTTTTATGCTAATCCTCCACTCGAATGGCAGGACGTCACAAAGAAACAGGCGTGTAAACCCTGTGAATGATAGGGATTTTTGAGGGTTTTTCTTATTTCCTTGTACATGTAAAAACTTTAGTAAAACGTAGGCAATCATAGCTGCGAACAACTGATTGAACACCGCATTTTTCGTCGTGCCAAATAACACGGGAACGTTCAAATTCTGCTTAATCCAGCGGAAAAAGGACTCTATGGACCAACGCGATTTGTACATAGCGGCGATTTCTTCAGCTGTCACGTTTGAATCCGTGGGACATGTGCCTTTTAGTGATTTCTTGCGATTCAGTTGAACATTGTCTTTTAATCGGATAACAAAATGTTGCTTTTCTTTTTCAGTCACGTAGCGGTCCACTTTATCTATTGAAAAATACGCACGATCACAAACGAGGATAAAGCGTTTATCCTCAAGCCTTACGCCAATGGGACCGTCATGTTTGAGCCCTGTTGTTTCAACGATTTGAAGAGGCATCACTGTTTCGTTTGTGAAGCTGACATGCAGTTTTATGCCCGAACGTTCGTCGTGATAAACGGCCCATGGTAAGCGTGTTTTACCGACAGTAATAGTCGTCGAATCAATTGAAAGAAGCGTTCTCGGCATCTTTAGTGTTCGACGTGTAGCACGATTCAACTTGCCAACAATGACTTCGAAGATACGCTTCATAATGGCGTAATCTAGCGCTTTCATGTGCTTTGACAATGATGAATGATCGACGGAAATGAGTCCAACACTCGGACCAACATCAGCTGCGTGACGCAAGCTTTTCCATTCATTTGTCGCAGCACTAATTAAATAAGAAATAACAGTAGAAACCGTGCGTTTTCGGGCTGTCTCGGTGTGGTTGAACTCCGTTAAAATCGCCTGGAGCTCTGCTTCTGAAAGAAAGTTTTGAATCAATGTGTGGGACGTGGTATTCTTGTTCATGAGAGATTCCTCGTTTCGTCAATGTTGGTATGGTAACTTACATTGTACAAGAGGAATCTCTCTTTTTGTATTCATTTTTTGGTAGAATTTAGATAATCAACAGACGTGGTTTCATTATTTTCTATACCGCCGCCAGGTAAAAAATATCTTACTCCTTTTTGGATAATGGCTATTTTACTAATATCTTGATTAAAAATGATTGCATAAGAACTTGGACGTATGGTGTATTCTATATGCTGCTTTTTCTCGCCAAAAGTAGGCTTTTTGCACATATTTTTCACCTAATTTCATTTGTTTTAATCCAATTATCTCATATGAATCTGCAAAAATGAATTTGGAAGTTAAAAAGTCAACTGTATTTATATATAAACATTAATGGAAAAGGAGAGGGTATGACATATGTACGTTAGAAAAATTAGACCTGAGGATTATATGACAATTCATTCTGTTATGAATGACTGGTGGGGCGGGAGACAGATGGCAGATATGCTGCCAAAACTTTTTTTTATTCATTTTCAAGAAACTAGTTTTATTATTGAAAAAGACAATGAAATTGCAGGGTTTATATGTGGATTTTTTTCACAAACTTTTGAAGATGAAGCGTATGTTCATTTTATCGGTGTGAATCCGAAATTTAGAAGACAAGGGATTGCATCAGCATTGTATTCTTTCTTTTTTGATGCAGTTTGTTCCAACGGTCGTCACGTTGTAAAAGCAATAACATCTCCGGTTAACAAAAAATCTATTCAATTTCATCGTGAAATAGGATTTGAAATTGAAAGAGGAGATGATGAAATAGAGGGAGTGTCTGTACATACAAATTATGATGGAAAAGGTGGAAGCCGAGTGTTATTTGTAAAGTATATATAAATGATGTAAGCAGCAAAACGATATGAAATTTTTAATAAAAATTAATATAAAAGGCAATATAAGGAGGGGTGAATTTATATTACGAAAGGAAAGATAGCAATTGAGTAAAGTTTTATACATTACTGTAAATCCAAAAACACCAGATCAATCATATGGACTTTCAGTTGGACAAGCTTTTTTAGAAGCATATCGTAGCGGGGCTCCAAATGATGAAATTATTGAACTTGACTTATATAAAACTAATATTCCGTATATTGATGCGGATGTATTTAGTGGGTGGGGAAAACTACAACAAGGGACAGCGTTTGAAAATCTTTCTGCAGAAGAGCAAAGTAAGGTCGCTGCAATTAATAAATTAACAGATCAATTTGTAGAAGCGGATAAATACGTATTTGTAACACCGATGTGGAATTTTAGTTTTCCACCGCTTATGAAAGCATATATTGATACAATTTGTATTGCAGGAAAAACATTCAAGTATACAGCAGAAGGTCCTGTTGGTTTGTTATCTGGTAAAAAGACCGTTCATATTCAAGCACGCGGTGGTATATACTCAGAAGGACCAGCAAAAGAAATGGAATTTGGAGATCGCTATCTGCGGGCCATTATGAGCTTTGTTGGAATTACAGATGTGCAATCTGTTTTTGTAGAAGGTATGAATCAAATGCCGAATGAAGCAGAGCGTATTAAAGAAAAAGCAATTGAACAAGCGAGAGAAATTGCCAAAAAATTTGCGGAATAATTAGAAAAAAACCCACAAATTTCTTATAATGGAATTTGCGGGTTTTTATTTGTCAGATAGATATGAGGAGGAATCGGGATGGATATTGTTTTTACAGAGGATGGGAAACGTTTTAATTATCGCGTAGCAGCTGTATGTATAGAGAATGGACAGGTTCTTCTTCATCGCGGGAAGGGAGATGACTACTGGTGTTTACCTGGCGGACGAGTTCAAATGCTTGAAAGTAGTGAGTCTGCTCTTAAAAGAGAGCTTCAAGAAGAATTAGAAGTGAATGCAAATGTAAAACGATTAATATGGGTTGTGGAGAAGTTTTTTACATACGATAATCATGAATTTCATGAAATTGGCTTTTACTATGAAACTCATTTAGAAGATTGCTCTATTCCGAAAACGGGTTCTTTTATAAGAGAAGATGGTGGTCGAGAGTTTGAATTTCAGTGGGTTTTGCTAGAGGAGTTACATCTTTTTCATACGCAACCTGCTTTTTTAACAACAAAGCTAGATCATTTACCGCAGTGTGTAGAACATATTGTAACAAACTAAAAGAAAGACGGCTTTGATTTCCCAACAGATTTACGGGGGAGATAATAATGTTATTAAAGCGAATTTCCCATCGGTTGCACCACCGCAAATCAAGCAAGCAAAGCCGCTTGAATATGTGTATTTAGATTATTTTTATACTTACTTACAGCAACCGTAATTATTATTCAAGCCCATAAATTTAATGTTTTTGGGAGATAAAATGAGGATTTCCATACCAAGAATGAACAAATTTTTCGTTTTGGGGTATTTTTATTTGTTAGCTTAATAGTGATGTGACGATACCCTTATAAAAAAAGACGTGGACAAGCATGTCTTTTTTATGTAATAATATATATTTACATATTTATATATACCTATATAGAGAAAGAGAGAGAATGGAATGACAAAACAACAATATGCATATCGTGTTGCCTTTTATTTATCTGATGGTAAGGAAATAAGTGGGAGGATTACACATGATGAAGATCCAGAAACATACTTAAAGTCAATAGAATCCTTAATAGAGAAGGAAAAGCCGATCCTCATCCCAAAGCTTGGAACTATCATACAAAGTAAATATATTACACATATAAAAATCAGTGAAGTTATCGTATAAAAGGATATATCATTGCTATAGCGAATATATGCTATGAGGACGTTTTATAGCAATTAGGTATCCAATCATCTATATGACGTAAGTATGCAGCTGTGTTAGAAAAAGAGGGATATATCTTTACAAAGAACGAACGTGGCCATAGAAAGTATAGAGAGAGCTTATCATAACTCCGCATTTGTAGGGCTTATTTTAAAAAAAGGGGTAGCATGCCATCGTCATCAACTTAACGAAATTAAACATCAAAAAACGAAAAAATGAACCGAATTCTCATGGGTGATTGTGGGAAGATAAAATTTTCGTTTTTTGTATATGATTTTGTCTTACTACCATAATCACATTTATCAGCAAGTAATGAAAGAGACAGTATTAATTAATGGTGGTTTTGTAGCGGTGCAACTTATGCTCACAGCTCGTGCTCACGGATACGATACATGTCCAATTGGTGGATATGAAAAAGATAAAATTGCAGAAGCGTTGGATTTAGATAAAGAGCGTTATGTACCAGTGATGTTAATTTCAATTGGGAAAGCAGCCGATAGTGGCTACAAATCAATTTTTAGTTGCACCATTAGATATAAAAGCTTTTAATGGAAAACCACTACAAGGGTAATAACAAGTTAGGGAACTGAATTTATATCACCTTTATAATATTACTAAAAACCTCGATGACTCCCGTAGGAGAAGTCGAGGTTTTTAGTAGTATTGAGATTCAAGCTTATTCTTTCATTGCTTTTCGATAATTGTATAATGTATGAACTTCTCTTTTAAATTTTTGGAGAAGTTCAGTATTATCATGATTGGCATATCTTGTAGCGTTATATGCATTGATAATCACTTCAAATTGAATGGAGATCTCTTCTTCTCTATGAAGTCTTTCCATCCATTGTTCTACAGTCTCGCCACGTTGCCGATTTAATGGCGGTTTTAATTTCTTTTCCAGTTTAAATATTTCTTTACGAATTGCATTGTTTGGTGGTCGTAACTTTCGGTTTCGTTTTTGTATATTTCCTTGTTTTGGACCAACAATGATAGGTTCATAGGAAGACAGATGTCCAAAGTTTATTTCATGTCGTTTCTTATATAGTTTCCAAATCACACATATGGCAGCAACTACTATGATAAGAATGGTAATAGATTGTAAAATGAATGGATCATATTCTTTTTCTGGAACCGGTGAAGGCGGCGAATTACCTTCACCTAAATTAAGATTCAAAGAATCATCTTTCTGCTTCCGTTCAGCTGATAGAAATAGTGGGTTTAAAATATATCCTAATCCTAAAGCAATCCATTGCAGAGCATAAGCGATACCAGTTCGTACGTAAGAGAGTATGGGGATGAATAAAAAACCAATAATTCCGATAGCTGTAATGGAGAACAAACGCAACATTTGTTGGTTTCGATTGAAACTTGTAATCCATAATGTTAGAAGTGTATACAAAATAAGTAATCCTATTTCCCATATGGATGGAAACTGCATATGGAGGAGAAAGGAACAAAAGTTCCATAGAAATGCTCCTAATAATTTATGAAATGGTGAGAAAGCATCTTTTGCGTACATAATAAAAAAGAAAAACGGCAATAATATGGAACTTATAGAAGAAAATAACGCCAACCAATAGCAAACAATGACTTGTAGAATAAATAGTGCTGTAAGCCATCTATTTTTCTTTTTACTCATTTTCATAATAGGCAGTAAACAAATATGACTGACTAGAAGAAACAAAACAATGTGTACAATTTCTCCTTTTTCAGTTAATAAAGAAAGAAGGAGAAGAAGGACAAAATCATTAACGTACCGTAGCCATGTATTCAAGTTGTTCCACCACTCCTTCATCGTGAACAATATATGTTGGCTGCATCGTATGAGGGATATTCTGCTTAGGGATGCCAAGGAAAAACAGTGTAGACGATCTCACCCTTTTTCTCATCATATAATGCAGAAAACCTTCTCGCGGCAGTAATGTACTATCTTCTGAAATACGCGCAAGTTCTTCCAGTGCTTTTGCATAATGCACGGGACCTTCATTCAGCACCATGTGCAGCGGTCCATCTTCTGCTAAAATACTAATAAATAATTCAAAGGGAATTTTCTTTTCCGTTGCAATTTGACAAATATATGTTGCATAAGAAATCAAGTCTTCGAGATTTTCTCTCCATCCAAGTCCTCGATCTGAGGAAAGGCATATGCAAATTGTCCAGCTATAATTTTTTACTGCTTCATATTGTTTTGCTTGTAAAATTTGCATTTTCGCTGATGCTTTCCAATGAATGGATCGAAATGATTCCCTTTCATACTGCTTTACTCCGACAATCGACGTTTCATCATGAAAAAAAGAAAAATTTGTTCTGTAAGAGCCTAGTACTAGTTGCTGTATTTCTTGTAGTCCTGCAACTTGCTTTGGGGTAGGATAGACAATAATTACTGTTTTTAATTTATGCATAACGGGTAAATGAACTTGAATGATGTTAAAGGGATCACCAATGATACATTCAAACTGTTCAATTTGGAAAACGCCCCGTCTTGTCGCTGTGAATGTTAAATCCCACATTTGCTGTGAGCGAGCTCGTTGTGAAAATGGGAAAGAAAAGAGTGTTTTTGATATTTGATCAAGACTGTTACTTGGATGTATAACGAGCGATGGATTTATATGAAAAAAACATTTTCCATTCACTAACGGTAATTTTGCTTCATTTTGTAACAGAATGGATAGTTGTCCGTTTTCTTTAGGAAACACTCTTGTTGATTGTTTCTTATTGATAATTTGAAAGTGGTCTTCTATGTAAGTGACGTATCGATAAATAAAAAAAGAAAAAATATAATAAAAGAGAAATGGATATATGATAAGTGACTGTGGTAAGTAAAATGCGAACAACAGGGCAATTGGAATCGTCAATTTAATGATATGACTTTGAAATATTAACGGGACAGAGACGAGACGTTGACAATTCATGCTTGCTCAATCTCCACCGGTACATCAATCTCTCTTAAAATAGCTTCGATAATCTCTTGTTTTGTCGTACGAAGAGCACCTTCCATAGATAAAATAATGCGATGCTTCCAAATGTAAGGAAGTAGGGATTGTACGTCTTCTGGTGTGCAAAATTCGCGATTACGTAAAAAGGCAAGAGCTTGAATTGTCCTCACTAAAGCGAGTGTTCCACGCGGACTAATTCCATTTGCAATGAAATCATGATTACGAGTTGCATTTGCAAGTTTGATAATGTAGCTTTCAATAGGTTCTGAAACATGAACATCCTTTACTTTATTTTGTACGTGGATTATATCTTCTAGTGAGATGACCGGATGAAGTTCATCTAACGGTTTGTTCTTTCGGAAACGTCGCATCATTTGAAGTTCTTCTTCTGGCGTAGGATAGCCAATTGAAACGGTCATTAAAAAACGATCAAGTTGAGCATCCGGAAGAGGAAATGTTCCTTGTGATTCAATTGGATTTTGCGTTGCGATTACGAAAAATGGTTTTGGAAGAGGAGTGGAATGCTTTTCAAGTGTTACTTGTCTTTCTTCCATTGCTTCTAATAAACTCGATTGTGTACGTGGTATCGCACGATTAATTTCATCGGCTAATAATAAATTTGTCATAACAGGACCAAGGCGCAGTTCAAATTCACTTGTTTTCGGATTAAAGTATTCAATACCTGTTACATCACTCGGTAATACATCAGGTGTGAACTGTACACGCGAAAATTGCCCGCCAATACTTTTCGCAATTGTTTTTGCCAGCAATGTTTTACCTGTACCAGGTACATCCTCTAATAAAACGTGTCCATCTGCTAATAAAGAAACTAAGAGGAGATCAATTACATTTTCTTTTCCGACAAAAACAGAAGAGATATTCTCTTTTAATTTATGTATCATTTGTTTCTTCCTTTCTCGTACAATCTTTTTGAATATTTTAACAAAATTTTCTGAAAAATAAAACTGTTTTTCGTTATACTACAATGTAGAACGTGTTTTAAGAGATACATATATAAGTAGCCCTAGGATGTAGGACTACTTGAAATTTGCTTTTGAATAATGGAACAAAGTTGTTTTTTTACATTTTTATCATAAATATCTCGAAACTGTACCCATTCATCGTTGTAGTAAATCGCGATATGAGAGATTGAAAAATGAGGATGTTACTTTGCTTCATCAATACGTTCGTATAAGTATTCCTCATATCGCGGAGTAGTTTATTTACAGTGTTTTGTAATGTTGACATTGTATTCAGTCCTTTCTGTATATTATAATTATATTAATTGGTGTTATTTGGAAAGTTGTGTAATCATAGGGGATGTGTAGGACTAAAAAGCTAGATTATATTCGTTGTTCCTTTCTCTTTTCTAGTAAAATATCTATTATACATTTTTAGTAGCGGAGTGATAAACATGAGTCTAAAAGAACAAGCAATGAAAGATTTTCAAGAGAAAATATCCTCAACTGAAAAAATACAAGGAATGATCACAACTTATTATGAAGTGCAAAATGGAATGTCAGGTTTAGTAGGTGTACCAAATGGAAATTCTATTTCTGTGAAAGGTATTTTAGCTTATACTGAAAAACAATTATTATTTTACGGTGAAATATTTGAAAAGCTCCCGATTTCATTACAAATACCTTATTATCAAATTAATAAAATAAAAGAAACGAAGCATGTATTCGCGCTTTTTAAAACGTTTTCTGCAATTATGATTTTCCATCAAGAACAAGAGATATTTACAACACGAGGGAATGAAGAAGAATTTATACAATTAAAAGCATTCTTTGAAAAGATAAAGCATATTTCTATGCATTAAATCATACCGAATATGCAAAGGTGCCGCAAGAAACATGACAACATTTGTGTGCACATAGAAAAGGAATAAAAGAAACTGCTCCAAAAGTTATTTAATAATAGCCTTTTGGGGCAGTTTTGCTTTAACGATTAAAAAGATTGATTCTGTGCAGGTTTAATAAATTGCTCTGGGTTTTCAATTAATCCGCACGCAGCACATTGGACGCGATATGTAGGACCTTGGTAGGCCATATGAAATGCACTCATATTCTCGTTTGTATATTCTTCTTCAATCTGACCAGTCTGTGGATTTAACTTCACCGGTTTTACTGATTGTTCAATAATGTTGAATCGTGTGCGGTTTGTTTTGCAACTTGGACAAAGCATTGGTTCCATTTTAACACACCTCCATTGTTAGCATTTGTAACTATGGGGGGGCTTATTCATGAGAAAATTAAAGGATTTTTATATTTTTTGTCAAATGTAGTAAGGATGTGGAGGAGGGGGAGAAACGTGAAACTTCAAATGAAATATATCATTTTATATGCGCAGCAATATGAGGACTGTATTCGTTTTTATCGTGATATATTACAGCTGCCAATAAAAGGTGAGCACGGTACATATATTGAGTTTGATACAGGTTCTACTATTTTGGCAATCAATAGTAGAGATGATGTTCGAGAGTTAACAGGATTACCAATTCCCAAGACGTTATTACAATCATCTACATTTGAAATTGGATTTGTAGTCGATGATGTTGAAGAAACAATACATAACTTGAAAAAACACGGCGTTACAGTATTAGTAGAGCCTGTTACAAAACCATGGGGACAAACTGTTTCCTACATTTGTGATCCGGATGGAAATTATATTGAAATTTGCAGTTTATTAGACTAAGGGTGGGAAGAGAATGAAAAAATTTCCAAGTTTAGAAACAGATCGTCTGTATTTAAGAGAATTAACGTTAGTCGATGCAGATGCAATGTTTCATTACTTTAAGAAAGAACCTGTTATTCGTTACTTTGGAATGGATTCGTTTCAAAATATTGAAGAAGTAAAAAACGTCATCCAAAATTTTAGAAGCAGATATGAAGAAGGATTTGCATTCCGCTGGGGAATTGTACTAAAAGGGACTGATCAATTAATTGGAACATGCGGCTTTCATCTCATAAATAACAAACATAAACGGGCTGAAATAGGCTATGAACTAGATGAAACATATTGGGGAAAAGGATATGCGACAGAAGCACTGCAAGCTATTCTAGCATATGGATTTGAAACACTTTATTATGAGAGAATTTCAGCGGTTGTGTACCCAGAAAATGAATCATCGCGAAAATTATTACAAAAAGCAGGCTTTGCGGAAGAAGGATTGCTTCGAAAGTATATGATTCAAAATGACGTAGCGCACGATGCGATTATGTATTCGCTGCTACAGAAGGAATGGGCAACATCACTTCAAAGTACGATGAACACGTAAACATAAGAAAAGACAATCTGAAACCTGAACAGTATTCTATAAAATGGACAGTTTAGTAAAAAAATTACAAAGAAAAACAAAAAAGGAGCTGTCCCATAAGTCGGATTTTTGACTATGTGACACTCCTTTTCGTTTTTTATAAATCGGTTGTATGTCTTCGTGATGACGAAGATGGTTAGCTTCCTCTACACATTCTTCCCATACATGACGTTGAATTAGTTTCTGATGTGTTTGACTCTGGTACATTGAGACAAGAAAGGACAACCTGTAAAACAATTAAGCAGCGAGTATAGCTTATCAGAAGTAACCGTTTATAAATGGATTAAAATATATTCTCCTATCACATCAGTTGATGAAGATGAAATAACGCTAGAAGATCTAAGGCGAATGAAAAAAATGCTATATTCGCGAGAAAATAAAAGATACAGAATTACACCAATTTATTGATCGTCAAAAAGAAACGGACTCAAAATGTTTTAAGTTAATAGGTATGTGGTGGCCTCCTAATATATAAATACAAGTTTACTTTTTAACATCTAAGTCGCTGCTATGCAGAACAAAACATGGCCGCTACTTGCTGTCTATCTTTGTTTTAAACTTTGCACGTGGAAGAAAAAGGAACTGACCGCGTCTATGCATGGCCAGTTGCTCTCGTCTGCCGAAAAAGAAAAGGGTTTTCATGTTAGTTTTTCAATTTGCATCTATATATAAATTTTTTAATCACATTTCGTTATTACAGTAAACATTCCTGTCATATTAGGTGAGTAATCCTTAAAATCATATTTTTCATAAAATTTTTCTTTTCCCTCTGATGCAAATAATCCTACAAACGCTTTATTTGGTGCATTTTCTTTTAGATACTCTACTAACGCATTCATAATTTTTTTGCCAATACCCATTCTTTGATAATCTGGATGAACTACCACATCTTGAATGTAAAAGTAAATAGCTCCATCTCCAACAATTCTTCCCATTCCTATGGTCTTACTCTCATCCTTAACTGTAACGGCAAAAACAGAATTTTTTAATGATATTTCCGCAACATCAAAGTTCATATAATCTTTCCAACCCACAACTGAACATAGATATTTATATTCGTCTAATGTTGGTGCATAATTTGAGATTGTATATTGTCTTTCCATAAATTCTCTCCCTATCTCTCTATAATTTTAAGTTAGCATTTTCACACTTATTTTTCTTCTGAATGTTCAGATTTAAGTATATATCATATTCGTGTAAAAGTTAACACAATCCCTCATTGAAGTAGAAAGAACATCTATGCTAGGAAACGTAAAAAAAAGGTTCATCACCAAAAGACGGGGGTGACATATAGATAGATGTACACTCCACTCCGAGTGGACGCTTTCCGTGGGCGAGAGCGAGCCTCCTCGGCAAGCCTGCGGGGTCTCACTTCCCTCGCTATTCTCGCAGGAATCGCCACTCTCCATTCTGTGTATGAAAAATGACTCATCGGGGCCCGTCAAGATAATATTTTAAGACACGTCAAAACAAAAATGGTACCTTTTTACAGTTGTTTGTGAAATGACGCTCATTTTTCCGTTTTGGCATATAATTAATTTCTTAGCTTGCTGGGCATTGCGGGACCTCTTAAAGTACATATATACTTTGCTTAATTTTTACATATCATGGTATAATTTCAAGGTGTTGACAGTAAGTGATCCATGTTCCGCGCTAACGGATTGGGAATGACAATTTATTCCCCTGCTGACGAAGTCGAAAAGTTTTTTGATTGGGGTGATCTTATGAAAAAGATAATTGGATTAAGTTTGATTCTGTTTGCTGGTATCACGTTATCTGGATGTTCAGCTATAGCAGAAAAATCTTTAGAAAAAACCGGAAACGGAAGTATTGAATTATTAACACCAACGATTACAACAAAAGATAATCAATTAGAATTTATGACTAAGGGAATTGATGAAAATAAAGTGACCTTTATTTTTGTTGCCAATAAAAAAGTATTTGAACAAAAAATAAAAAATGATGAATCCTACAAACTTAACATTAAAGGCATCAAGGATGCTCATAGGACGGACTACAAGCCAAAAGTTCAACTTTTGCAAACTAAAGATGATACTGAAAATGGAGACATGGTAACTTTTAAACAAGTTAGATATACAGTTGAAAAAGATTAGTTTTATAGTTATTTAATTTCAATTCTAATAGTAGATTCTTATGATATTGTTGTGCGGTCTTTTTTGATTTTTTCAACTAAGTAGCAAAATAATTTAAAAACTTTATACAAAAGTCTTTTTTAAGTTGGCAATCCTTGGTAATATATAATTTAGAGATGTAAAGAAAGGGGAATCTGTACATATGTGGAATACCTTGAAATGATTATTTAATTGGATAGAGACAGTGGCGGTCCTTGATTCTTAAGGATGCGTTTATTTGTCTATCTTAAATCATTCAAGGGATACATGGTGTGGACAATTAAATTCCCATTGCCGAGCAGATACCTTTGTATATCTGCTTTTATTTATGGGTAAAAATACATCTCTATTGACACAATCATAGAGTCCCTAAATTGGGGGAATTATAATGAAAAGTCAGTACGAAAAAGAAGAAGCACTAACAGGAGGGAATGTCTCTAGTGTATATCGTTTGGGAGATACGGTTCGACGAGAATTAAAGCCTGATAGTGTTAAAATTCATACATTACTAGAACACCTTGAAAACAAAGGCTTAAATAATGTGCCAAAGTTTTTAGGTATTGATGAAAAAGGGAGAGAAATCTTATCCTTTATCGAAGGAGAAGCTGGCAATTATCCGTTAAAAAAATACATGTGGTCGGATGAGTCTTTAAAAGAGATTGCAAAAATACTGCGTCTCTATCATGATGCGGTGAGTGATTTTCCGATGCAGGAATGTTGGCAACCCATTGATAATACCCCGCAGCCATTTGAGGTGATGTGCCATAATGATTTTGCCATCTATAACATTATTTTTAATCGCGAAAAACCAGTAGGTGTGATTGATTTTGATTTGGCTGCTCCTGGTCCAAGACTTTGGGATATCGCCTATACGCTTTACACTTGCGTTCCTTTAAGTAGGCTTTATCATACGGAAATAGGCGAAGCCATTTATTATGATTCGTTAAAGGATGCTGAGCGAATCAAACAAAGGGTTAAATTGTTTTTTGATTCCTATGGTATGGGGGGAATAGAAAAAGGATTTTTAGAAATGGTATTGCTACGGGTAGAAGGATTATGTAAAACCATAAAAAGGAAAGCCAAAGAAGGAGATATGGCGTTTCAAAAAATGATCGACGAAGGACATTATGATCATTATCAAGAGGAACTTCGATTCATTCGCGAACACGGAAAAGAGTGGATTTAAGAGAAAAATCTTGGTGAACTAACGGAGTGTAAGCGTGAAAAAAGGGACCATCCTTTGAGAATGCACTGAAAAAAGTGTTTGCTTTGAAAAAACAACACGCATTTTATCGATATGTTGAAAGTAAAAAGAAACCCATTACCTGTATATAGTAGGTGATGGGCCCCTTTTTATTATGAAGTGGATTTTTTCAGTTGCCTCGTAAACAGGAGGATATGCTAATGACTAAGAGTGAAGTAAGAATTGAAGACTATAATCCAGAATGGCCAATTATTTTTAAAGATTTAAAGTATGTTCTTGAAGCCGAATTAGGCGACTTATTGTTGTCTATTGAACATGTTGGTAGTACGTCAGTCAATAAACTAAGTGCAAAATCTATTATAGATTTAGACCTTGTAATGGATAACCGAATCATGCTTCCAAAAGTTACTCAAAAGCTTGGAAAACTAGGTTATTATCATGAAGGTAATCTAGGCGTTGAAGGGCGTGAAGCTTTTGGAAGAAAAGATCATTTCACGCCATGGCATGGAGAAAAAAGAATATGGATGGAACACCACTTATATGTTTGCTGTAAAGATAATGAGGAACTTGCAAGACATTTAGCGTTTCGTAATTATCTTCGTAATCATCCAAAAGCTGCTAAAGAATATGGACGATTAAAAAAGGAATTAGCAAATACAGCAAATGATCGAGTGGGTTATGTGGAAGGTAAAAGGGAGTTTGTAAACAAGATTTTAGCAAAAGTAATGATAAATTAACACAGTATTTAGTTATGAAACGATGTATTTATAAAACTTTTTGTCTACTTGCATGACAGGAAAATTTGTAGGTAATTTATCAATTTCTACATTTTCAAAATGATGCTTCTCATAAAATCTATGGGCCGCAACAAATTGTAACGTCGTTCCTAAGTATATTTCTTTTACCTCTTTTATCTTTGTCCATGCAATCGCATTATGTAATAAAAGACTAGCTGTTTGAAATATTTTGCCTCTAAACTCTTTTTTTACAAACATTTTTCTCAATGCTACTTGACGATTGCCAATATCTAAAAGAGCGATAGTGCCTACAACTTCTCCTTGATAAAGTGCTATCCAAAAGTTACCGTTTCCAGATTGGTAAACGCTTTCTATCTTAAGTAAGTCAGGTTGATCCTCTTTTGAAATAGGGATGTTATATTCGTCTCGTTGGATGGAGAGAATTAAATCTAAAATTTGAGATTGATAATCAGAAGAGTATTCTTTTAAGGTAAGGTTTTCATTCATATATAACACCGTCCGACATATTGGATTTTCATTACTGCTTTCATTATACAAGATTTCATATTGATTATTCTAACAATTCGGTAGTGAAACCTTCATAATTTAATCTGAAAGTGCCAGATAGGGATGTTGACGGTTGTATTAGTAATTGAATAACAAATAGAAAGGAGAGGAATTATTGTATGAAAAAAGTATTGTTTCTTGCCTATTCACAATACGCTGACTTTGAAATAGCCCATGCATTATTTTTGCTTAGAAAAATGGGGAAAGCGAAAATCACTACTTTCTCCATAGATGGTAAACCAGTAGAAAGTATCGGTGGGTTATGGACTCAAGTCGAAGCTTCTTTATCTGAAATTAAAATAAATGAATTTGATCTAATCCTTATTTCTGGAGGAGATGGTGTTCATGAAATAGTAGATGAGGGAATTGTTAATAAGACATTAATGAACGCCTTTAACTTACATATTCCCATTGCTTCTATATGCGCTTCCGCTATTTTGTTGGGAAAAGCGGGGATACTAAACGGTAGAAAATTTACGTGTCTTCAGCATACATATGAGAATAACAAAACCCTATTTGAAACATCAGTATATACAGGAACAGATATTGAAGTGGAGGATACAATAATAACCGCGAAAGGTACTGCGTTTGCAGAATTTGCAGTAGCTGTTTGTCAATTAATAGACTTGTTGAAGGAGAAAGAAAAGTTGGATTCGACATTAAGGTTTTGTAAGGGAATCTCTTCTTAATTTAACAATTTTGGTAACTACTCAGCTATACCTTTTAGAAATTTAGAAAATGGTATGTTTCTAGTGAAGATGTGTCTCTCTATTACTTATGAATTCACTTTTTGGCATATAGACTGCTGTCATGCAAACAGGGCAGGGGCCTGCACGTATTGTCTACTTTTGTTTTCAAACCTTGCACGTGGCAGGAAAAGTCCTTGACCGCTCCTATACATCGCCAGTCCCTCTCGCCCATTTAAAAAAATGCTTTTCTGCCTTTTTTTCACAAAGTAACTGAGTAGTTACAAAAAAAGAAAAAATAGCGTCACTTCATACTAATAAGGAAGAAATAGAAAGGATTGACGGAAGAATGGATATTTTTTCAATTGTAAACATTGTTTCAATTATTCTTTTCTTTGCTTTAATACTGTTATTTTTTATTTCGCTTGGCGCGTTTATACGATCACGACTCATCAATCAGTCTAGTCAAAGAGCTTCTTTAGTTGAAATTGAGAAGAAATTAGATAGAGTTATTGAGATGTTGGAGGAGAAAGAGAAAAATTGACAATGGGCTTGATAAAACAAGTAAGAAAATATATGAAATTAGAAAAGAACAAGTAATTTGGATAATGTTTTACTTGTTCTTTTATCGATAACATAAATATTGTCTGAACTTTTAATTTAAAATAGTATTATATAATTCTAGAGCTTCTTTTACATTTAATTTATTTTTTACGATACCATGAATCGATTGAATCATCGCAACCGGATGTTCAGATTGCCAAATATTCCGCCCCATATCGACACCGACTGCACCCTCTTGCAGTGCATTGTATGTAATTGTAAGCACCGCTTCAATTGTGTCTAACTTTGGCCCTCCTGCAATAACAACTGGAGCTGGACATGTACTTGTGATCTTTTCAAAGTCTTCACAATAATACGTTTTAATGATATCAGCACCCATTTCAACACATACGCGTGAAGCTAATGCTAGAAAACGTGCTTCGCGTTTTTGAAGTTCTTTTGCTACCGCAGTAATTCCGAGCACAGGTAATCCGTAATCATGTGCTTCAGATACAACATTCGCAAGGTTTGTTACAGTTTGTGTTTCATAATCTGAACCAACAAAGACAGATACCCCAACTCCAGCCACGTTATGACGCAGAGCTTCTTTTATTGGGGTAACGATTGTTTCATTCGCAAGATCTTTTCCAACTACAGTGGCCCCGCCTGATACACGAAGGACCATAGGAGTTTTACACTCTTCTTGTATACAAGAATTAAGAACACCTCTCGTTAAAAAAAGGGAGTCAGTGTATGGGAGAAGTTTTTTTACCGTTTCATGAGGCCGTTCCAATCCATGAATGGGTCCTAAAAAGTAACCGTGATCAATTGCTAACATAACTGCTTTTCCATCAGGCAAAATAGTATGTAAACGATTTTGAAATCCCCAAGTCATAGTGAACCACTCCTTAATTACAGTTTGGATTTTCTGTTTGCACAGTATCTTTTTCTTGCAAATGAGGTGATTTAATAAAGAGAGCTTTAAAATTTTGTGAAGAACGATTGATGAGATAGTGAGATTCATGAGGTTTAACTTGTAAGACGTCACCTTGTTTAATAGGAACTTTTACGTGATTAATATAGAAATCTATCTCACCTTCTAATGCGTAGAAAATTTCTTCGCACGTTGTATGATAATGGTTTTGAAAATCTTGTCCTGGTTTAATGACAACAACACCTATATCAATATTAGGGCCTTTTACTAAATATTTTGGTCCATTATCACCGAAGCGATAGGAGAAATCTTCTTCATTTACTTTGAGCATACTTTTCACTCCTTGTGTAACAATTTACAGAGCGCCAGGTGCAATCCACATATGAGAAGTAAATCCTTGATCAGCTAATTGAAGTTGCTGTTGATATACAGCCTTCCAGTTTTTATATAGTTTTTGGTATTGTTTATGATTTTCATTGTTCGGTATATAAGTTGTTTCCCATTTTACAAATTGTTCAGAAATAGACTCCATTGAATGATAAATACCGGCACCAACCCCCGCCACAATTGCTGTTCCTAAAGCGGCTGCTTCTTTGACTACAGGTACTTTTACAGGAACACCCAATACATCAGCGAGAATTTGACACCATAATTTCCCCTTTGAAGCTCCTCCGGCAAAAACTACTTCTTTTGGGAACTGTCCTGTTATTTCTTCAATTAACTTTAAATTTCCATATGTCACGAAAGCAGCATTTTCTTCAATTGCTCGAAATATTTCTTTCTTCCCGCATTTTTCAGAATCTAAGCTTAAATTTAAAAAAGAGGGGGATGCATGGCGCCAAGAAATATAGTTCATGACATTGGAGAAAACTGGAATGATACCGTGTGAGCCAACTGGAACATGTTTCGCTTGTTCCTCTAATAAGTCGTAAGCATCGATACCTAGTTCATTTGCTCGTTGTTTTTCTTCCAGGCAGAAAGCGTCCCGAAACCAGCGCATAACAAAACCAGGGAAAAAGGCAATTGTTTCGTATTGCCAAAGAGTAGGAAGAACATGACAATTTACACGAATGCGAGCGTTTGGATCTAGTACAAGATTGCTTACGTTTACTTCTTGTTGCCAAAAACTTCCGCCGCAAATGAAAGTTTGCCCACTTTTAACAACTCCAGAGCCGAGAGAAGCCATTTGCGCATCTCCGCCTCCAGTTACAACAGGTGTTCCTTCGAATAATCCAGTTTCTGCTGCGCATTGTTTTGTTACGTTTCCAATAATAGTTCCTGCTTCATTTATTTGTGGTGAGGGTATAGGGGAGAGTCTACATTGGGCTGCTAATTCTGGAGCCCAATTTCTGTTTTGTAGATTGAAAATTCCCGTTGTACATCCATTGGAAGGGTCAACTTGTAATACGCCGCACAGTTTATATAAAATCCAATCATTTAACATAGTAATAGAATGTACTTTTTCATAAATCTCTGGTTGGTGCTTCGTAATCCAGCGCAACCTTGGTAATGCACCTAAAGCAAACGTTTGCCCGGATACTGTATATACATTATGTTCAAGGCGAGGGTGTATTTGTTTAAGTTGTGTAACCTCAGCTCCCGCACGGTTATCAACATTGGCACACGCCCAAATTTCAACGCCATCCTTGTCATATAACACAAATCCTTCACGCATACTTGTTGCACTAATTCCTTGAATAGAAGAAGGGGGAATGTTACTTGTTTGTAATACTTCTTTTGTACATTCTTGAATAAGTTTCCAGTTTTCCTTTACGTCAAAATCCATTGAACCTGGGTATCGTGAGTTTTCTATGTGAACCCATTCTCGTTGACTAACAGCAAGTTGATTCCCTTGCAAGTCAAATAAGACAGCTCGGATACTACCAGTACCGGCATCATAAGCTAATAGAGCAGTCATTATATTCCACGCTCCTTCAGTCCGTGCCTTCTCTAGTAAACGGACAACATTATTTCTAAATATATGTAGTAAGGAGGAAATTTTTTGCTGGGTAAGTTGTTCTTTGCAATAATAGTAAGCAGTTTTTGTTAACAAATTTTCTTCCAAGTGTAGCTCTGTCATGCTTTCCATCTCTTCAACATATGTACATAGATTTTTATTTATACCGTAAGTAGTTGGAAATTACTTGAGAAAAAGATATGAAGAAAAGGATATACAGTGCTATAAAACTGGGAGAGAAAAAATAGGGTTTGAAAAAATGTTTTCTATTAAAGATAGGTGAAAGTATTTTAAAAACGTATCCAAGACATTAATGCAGTGATTTGTACTGAGGCAACTGCATTACCAGCAATGCACAGGTTGCTATATATATCCAAATTAAAAAACCTCTTTCTTTTCTGTGAAAATAACTTGATTCAGAGCACAATTTAACTTTTTAACAATAAATCTAGATCTTCTTTTTGCGTGTGAAACACGCAAAAAGACAATAAGAAAGAAGACTACTGTTCTTTAGATATTTTTTCAGTAGTTGTGTATATGAAATCGGAAACTGGTCTATGCTAGTAATTTTGAGTATTCAATAAATGCTGTTCGTTGTTTCAATATATGGTATATCACCTTAATTACTTTATGCGCAATGGCGATGATTGCTTTTCGCTTTC
>NZ_KB910938.1 GCF_000383235.1 Bacillus sp. 123MFChir2 | reverse complement strand
TCTATCTCACAAAATTACACACCGCACTCTTTTGTACTTTCCAACATCCTGTTTCAGTGCTTAGCAGGCTCTTTCAAGATGTCAGCAAGAATGGAAAAAAAGTGCGGCGGTACCGAAAAAAAACGCCGTTTGAGATTCTAGGCTTATTAGAGACATCAACGGCCCAGCTTCCAGTGGCTTCATAAAATATGTACCAAAGGAAGCTGTATTTGAGTATGCCCAAAATACATTGATTTTACTCAAAGACCGTAAAAAAAGTGTTCCTGATGCCTTTGGCATCAGGAACACTTCTCTAAAGTTGATGGCTATGACATAAAAACCCCCTTCTTTTTAAGGAGGACGTGAGCGTCTAGCCGTGCATAGGAGCGGTCAGAGCCTTTTCCTGCCACATGCGATGTTTTAAAACAAAGGGAGCAGGCCAGTAGCGGTCATGTTTTATTCTGCATAGCAGCGACTTATATAGGTGCTTCTATTCCTCACTCACTTCTACTAAATACACACCCTTTTCAAATCCGCCGCGCTCCGCTTCTTTTTCCTTGCGAATACGCTCAATCTCTTCTAACGTTACACCTTCTGCCTTTGCCAATGCTTTAATTACTTCTAATGCATCCGCCAAAGAATCTAATGCGTGCTCGCGTTCTTGCATAGATGCAAATTCACGCATTTCTTCTACGCCAATTTTCGATAGTTCTTCTATGTACTCTTGTTTACTTAATTTTTTCGATGTATATGTTTTACCAGACATTAAAATTATTTCTGGTACACGGTCGCGGACAACTTTATTATAGACTGACATGAGGACACCTCCGTTTTCTTCTATTTAAAAACACCCTAACTCTGCAGAATATAAAAACCAATGTTTTTTTACACAAGCTGACGACATATAAATGCTAGATGACATGTGACGTATTTCTGGAAAGCGATAATCTTCATATTCTTTCTCTGGCACACCGTAAAAAGCACGGAGGTGATCTGGTACAACGCCATCATATGGATCTTCCATTCTCTCAATCTCACTTTGCATAGCTGCCTTTGGGTTTCCAGATAGAAACATCGCAGTTCGAATTGCTGCAGTTGGTGTGCGGTGTAACATCACGTATATGAGTAACCACGCTCCGATTATGATCATGCTTATTATTTTTTGTTTGCGACTCATTTACTTCTCCTTCTGTAATTCAAGAAAAAAAGTGCTAACACCATTATACTAAAAAATGTGTTAACACTTTCTATTTTTGTAAAAATTTTATCCCGCTTTAACGGGCCGTAAGATCCCCATCAGCGGGGAATGCCCCTACTGATAGAAGTTTCACTTTATTCCCCTTTAAACATTGGAGGGCGTTTCTCTAAAAACGCAGTAATTCCTTCTCTGTGGTCCGCTGTTTTTCTCATTGCATATTGACCGCGTTTTTCAAGCTGAAGCGCTTGTTCTAACGAAGAACGATTTAATTCAGCCAAAATTTGCTTCGTTTGAATCATAGAAGCAATTGGCCTTTGCAGCCATTCGCTAATTTTTTGTTTCACTACATCTTGGAAATTCTCACCGACTACTTCATCAATCATGCCAATTTCAAGCGCTTCGCTTGCCGATAATTTCTTTCCTTCCCAAATGATCTCTTTTGCCATATGCTCTCCAAGACGTTTTTGTAGGAAGAAATGGCCGCCGCCATCTGGAATTAAAGCAATTCCAATAAAATTCATTGCAATAATAGATGAAATATCAGCCATTACGCAATCAGCTGTTAAGGCAATGCTAAGACCAAGCCCTGCTGTTGGGCCATGAATTGCACTAATCACAAGCTTTGGCATTGTATATAGCGTTACAATAATTTCCGAAATAGTATTCATAATGCCATCAAACGCACTTGCATCTCCGCTTGCTAACATCGATTTAATATCGCCGCCCGCCGAAAAGCCGCGGCCATTTCCGCATAGTACAACGACATGAACAGAACTTTCAGCTACTTCTTTTAACTTTTGTAATAATTCTTTTAACGTTTGCTCATCTAATGCATTTAAAACTTCCGGACGATTTAACATAATTGTCGCAACTCGTCCTTCATATTTTACAACTACTGATTCCGCTTTGCTAGAAACTGTCATAAACTCTCTCTCCTTCTATAATCTGTTATCTTTATATAATTATAGAAAGGGCTTTCAAAAACCTTCTTTTTTCTTAATTTCCTGTCGAATTTACACTATTTTTTTACATATATTTACCATATTACTAAATTAGTGTATTGTAAAAAAGCAGCATACACTTATTTTTCCGATTATGAAAGGGGACAAAATGATACAAAAGAAACAGAGTTTCACGTATTTCTTTCTATTATTCATCGCACTGCAACCTGTCTTAGATTTGTTAGCATCATTGTCAATTCAGATGCTACACATGGATGCAACGTTAAGTATTGTCGTACGTTTTAGCGTGATGCTTCTTGCGATGATCTATCTATTTATTTATCAGAAAAATAAAAGGTCTCTCGTATATATTTGCCTACTAGGTGTTATCATGGCAGCTGGACTTCTTAATAATCTCATTGTAAAACAGCCAATTTCACTTGGAGAAGAAGTTAAGTTTATGGCCAAATGTATGTATCCAATTGTTATGTTGTTCGGATATATTCTTGTATTTAAAACTTTGCAGAATAAGCAAAATTCGTACGATACATTATTACGGTATTTCTTATATGCTAGTTTATTCATGAGTATTGTCATGGTCATTTCCATTGCAACTGGAACAGACTATCAAAGTTATACAATTGAGAAAATCGGCTCGAAAGGATGGTTTTATGCCGCAAACGAAATTGGTGCCATTTTAGCCATTACCTTCCCAGTCATTGTACTGTATTCGATTCATAAGACAACTTCTTTTACGCAAGCATACTACTGGATCCCAGCGCTACTAGCACTATATTCTAGTATTATGATTGGAACAAAGGTTGGATACATATCTAGTATTGTAACATTAGGAGTGGCACTATTCTTTTCATTTATTGAATATATGATGAAGCGAAAGGAAGAAGGAAAAGGCCGCCCGCAGCTCATTAATACAATACTAGCCTTAATCGTATTAGGAGGAACTGCAATTGCAACGCCGTTTACTCCCATCGCCAAAAACATGGACATTCACTTACAATTCTATACTAAACAGCAGCAAGCGCAACAGCAAAAGCAAGAGCAACAACAAGAGCAACAGCAAGAACAACAACAAGAACAACAGCAAGAACAACAGCAAGAACAACAACAAGAACAACAGCAAGAACAACAACAAGAACAACAGCAAGAACAACAACAAGAACAACAACAAGAACAACAACCTAGTAAACAACAACGAGCTTTAACAACTGGGGAAGTAAACAGTTTGATTTATAGTGATCGTGACATATTTCTAAACATGCATCAAAAGTATTTTCAAGAAGCACCGCTATCACAAAAATTGTTAGGCATGGGCTATGCCGGCAACTATGAAAAAACACCGAAAGTGGTAGAAAGAGACTTCCATGACCTATTCTTCTGGTTTGGTATTATTGGATTTATCATGTATCTACTGCCATTTGTTTACTTCGGTGTTCGGCTTACTTTTCGTATTCTTCCAAACTTCAAGTCTATTATAACTGTAAAATATATGTTGCTTGGCACAGCAATCGTGCTTGCAATTGGCACCGCAACTGTAGCTGGACATGTATTTACCGCACCGGCTGTCAGCATTTTCTTTGTTGCCTTGCTCGCTTATCTGATTGTGGACTTACAAGCAGAGTGATATAATGAACCATCACATTATTAATTACAATTACGGAGGATTTATGATAACTTTTGAAGAGAAATTAACGATTATTGAATCATTTCCAGAGCTAGAAAGAAAAAACGTCTCTCTAGGACGTATTAATTTTCATTATGAAGAAAGCCGCCTAGACAAAAAGAACGTTGTGTACCATTTACACCCGAACGGAAATGGCTTCGTATACGCGGGGCATTTGAAAGGCTACAAAACGAATGATAAAGGAATGGTGAACATCCGTGATTTTTCAGCGGAAGAACTTCGCTCCTTACTTGAAAAATCAATTGTTGGCCTTTCACAAGAACCAGTAGAAGAAGTTGTAATTGCGGAGAACTTTCAAGAAGAAGAGTGGGTAAATGAGGACAAACATATCTTAACCCTTATTAAAGAAGATGAAGATATGTGGAACGTTTATGCTGGGATACAGTTAGATGGTACATTTAACTCTTACAAAGAAGCAGCACAATACCTTGATGAAGAAGGATTCAAACGTAAATAAGAAAGTCGGAACCGCAAATACATCAGCGGTTTTTGCAATATAATACATCCAAATTGAAAAACCTCCTTTTTTCGGGGAGGACGAGAGCATCTGGCCACGCATAGAAAGCGGACAAGGCCCTTTCCTACCACATGCCAGGTTTAAAACAACAGGAGCAGGCCAGTAGCGGGCATGCTGTATTCTGCATAGCAGCAATCTATGTGTTAAAAAATCAAAGTGGATTTATATATATCGGCGATTCGACTCGCAAGTAAAGGAGGTGACCAAAGTCACCTCCTTCTTTTTCTTTTATCCTAACAGTGCAAGAAGCTCACTCAGTTCTACCTCAGTCAAATCACGCCACTGCCCTGTTTCGATTCCATCTATTGTTATGTTCATAATCCGAATGCGCTCTAACCTCGTAACGGTATAACCAAACGCGCGGCACATCCGGCGAATTTGCCGGTTCATCCCTTGCGTCAAAATAATGCGGAATACAAGGTCGCTGATCCGGTATATATCACATGGATTCGTTTTTCCATCGCGGATCGTTACACCTCTGGCCATTCCTTTTAAGAACGCATCGTCAAATGGCTTGTCCACTGTGACAATGTATTCTTTCTCATGACCATGTTCGGAGCGCATCATTTTATTTACGATATCACCGTCATTTGTCATTAAAATTAATCCTTGTGACGCTTTATCTAAGCGGCCAATTGGAAAAATGCGTTCCGGATAATTCACAAAATCAATAATATTCCCTTCAATATGCTTCGCCGCTGTACAAGTAATCCCCACCGGTTTATTTAATGCAATATAAATAGGATGCGTCTTCTTAGGAATTGGCTTCCCATCAACAAGTACAATGTCATCAGGATCTACATCTTGGCCTTGCTCACAAATTTCGCCATTCACCGTAATTCGCTTTTCGGCAATGAGACGATTCGTTTCTCTTCTTGAATAATAACCTGTTTCGCTGATGAATTTATTAATCCTCATATGAAGTCCTTTCTCAGTTGAATTCACTTTTCCTATTCTATCATGAATGGATCTTATAATTCAGATTCAAAATATACACATTGGACTTAGCAAGTGAAATTGCAAATATATTTACGTATTAGCTACTGACTTCCGCATACGAAATCAGTTTAAATTTATCAAGCTAACAACTCTAAATATCCCAATATCTTTTTATTATTTTTCCTGCAATACCCAATAATAAACCCAAAAGGCAAACCAAAAGAACCAAAAGAGTGGAAGTACATTGAGCCATCTGACTACCTTATATTGACCTCTTTGATAAAATATTCTTGCCAGTATTGCTGTTACTAAAAATGTTAAGACAAAACAAGGATAGGAATAGAAAATGCACTGCCTGAAAATATCATTTTCTGAACCTGGTGCATCAAAAATCATCCCCGTCAAAATACCTGGAATGAATCCGAATACAGCTAACAAGACATAAAGTAGCTGCATAGCATTCATTCTATCTTTCACCTTTTTCTCCATCATCCTACTTCCTCTTCTTGCATATCACGTCAATATTCAACAGACATCTTAATCAGATTTTCTGTTTTATCAATCGACACATGCACATTGATAAAAAATATATTGAAAAATAAAAATATTAAATTTCCAATTATTATAACAAAATTACAAAAAAAACACAGCTACAAAACTGCAACTGTGCTTCTACGCTATCCTAAGATTCCTTCGCTTCCTTCAAAGATTCACGGAGTACAAATTTCTGTAATTTTCCGCTCGCATTACGCGGCAGTTCTTCGGCAAATATATAATGACGAGGACGTTTATAATCAGCTAACTCATCACTTTCCTTACAGTAACGCTCTAATTCTTCTTCTGTTAATGACTCATCTTTCTTCACAACTACCGCAACGACGCGCTCGCCCCATAGTTCATCCGGTTCTCCAAGTACAGCCACATCTAAAACGCCATCATGGCTATGCAAGAAGTCTTCAATTTCACGCGGGTAAACATTCACACCGCCGCTAATGACCATATCGTCAACGCGATCTGCCACGTATAAATAACCGTCTTTATCGAAATAGCCAAGATCACCGGAATGATACCAACCTTTATACATAACTTTTTTCGTTGCTTCTTCGCGGTTATGGTATCCAGCCATCATACTTGGCCCACGGACAATAATTTCTCCAACTTCGTAAGGCGGAAGGATATCGTCTGGTTCGGATGGCTCATCTTCATTTGACTTCACGATGCGCACTTCATGACTAAAGCAAGGTATACCCGCTGATCCTGCTTTTGTAATTTGATCTTCTTCTACAAGAAAGGCAACAACAGGTCCAAACTCTGTCATTCCGTAAATTTGGACAAGATCGATATACAGACGTTCTTTACATTCTTTCACAAGCGCCGGTGCCATTGCTGCTCCGCCGTAAATGCCAATCTTCATCGAAGTTAAATCGTATTCTGTTAAATCTTCTTGCAGCAGCATGTTCCACATTGTTGGTGCTGCAAAGAACGTTGTAATTTTTTCTTTTTGAATTGTTTCTAACACTGTTTTCGTATCAAAATGATGCAAAATCACATTTTTTCCGCCAGCTTGAATACGCGGTAAAATACCAGCATTCAATTCACCGCAATGGTATAGCGGTGCGACAACTAACCCAACGCTATCACGTTTATATTTTAAATAATATGTACAAATCATACTATGCTCAGCCATGTCTCGGTGGCGGTGCAGTACTCCTTTTGGATTCCCAGTCGTACCGCTCGTATACAGCATCGAGCAATAATCCATTTCATCTACTTCAATATCGATTGGCTCTGCCTTTGCTTCATTTACTTTTTCATGATAAGAAGTGGCATAGGCCGGTGTGTCCTCTTCAATGTACCAAAATGAAGTATGCGGAAAATCGCGTTCAATTAACGCAATTGTTGATTCAACTTCTTTTTCAAACACAACAACTTTCGAGGAAGCATCTTGCAATATGTAAGAAACTTCTTTCGCTTTTAAACGGAAATTAATCGGGTTAAAGATTGCGCCAATCTTCGCACAAGCGAGGTAAACAGTTACAAATTCATGTGAATTATATAAGTAAACAGAAACGCGGTCTCCTTTTCGTACGCCTTCTGCAAGAAGTGCATTTGCCGTTTTATTTACTTCCATATCCCACTGTTTATATGTCCAGCGAATGTTTTTTGCAGAGTCTACTAACGCTTCTTTCTGTGGATATTTTTGCACAGCTAAATCAAAAATTCTGCCAACAGTCATGTACATATCGCGTATTCCCCCTTTTAATTTTCATAATTTTATGAATTCGTTCACAAATAGACATTTCCTGCTCATTTTTACTTCCTTTTTCTGATCATTATCGACAGCGTTTTACAATATTGTTATGATGGCTTTTGTATCAAGATTAAAAATCTGTAGTCTCTGAATCTAATACAAAGAGATATGCCGGATACATTATGGAGGTAATTCAAATTTTCGCTCCTCTATAAAATCAGTTTTTGAAAGGGAAAAAAATATGACAGATCATTCAAATGAACCAAGCAAAAAAATTCAAGAATTAGAAGAGAAAAATCAAAAGTTAATGGAAACAATTGATATGCTAGAAAGGGAATTAGATAAAACACAAACAAAATTATCACAGATTCAACATACAGTAGAAAAAATTGTTCAAATTGCTTTTCCTAATGATTTTAAACTGGATTTAGATTATATTTCTTTAATACAATGCTTGAATGGTGACGAATCCCATCAAATAAAATTGCTCCCTTATCACATTGAAAAACACTATCGTAAAACGGGAGAAGCTCCAACTCTAGAAGAATATCATAATCAGTTGCTTGAACTTTTAAAAATTGAAGGAAGCGATAAGATAAATTATCCTATCGAGCTTTCAATAAACATGTTAAATGATTTAAAAAATCCTATATATATGAATAGATTTACCTTTCTTAATAAAACTCTAGAAGATTAAAAAAATCTCAACAAAGTATATATAAATACAAGTTGACTTTTTAACATCTGAGTCGCTGCTATGCAGAACAAAACATGGCCGCTACTTGCTTTCTACCTTTGTTTTAAACTTTGCACGTGGCAGGAAAAGGGACTGACCGCCTCTATGCATGGTCAGTTGCTCTCGCCCACCGAAAAAGAAAAGGGGTTTATGTCAGGTTTTAAATTTGGATTTATATATGAGATACACACTTATTTTCATCATATAAAGTATTAACATACTGTTTTAAGTTCTTGATGAATAATAGAATCTCTTGACCAGACATTCTAGCATGTTGAAGATGAAATATGTTTCCTTTTCCGATTTCTAACTCGTTTGAAATCAATGTAATAGGGATATTCCTAAAGGTATGCCAAGGAAAATACAAGTGTACAAAAGTTTCTCTAAAATATATACCCGATTGACAAATTAATACGCCATCCGATCCTTTACTCAAATTACCAAGGACAGACGTATCTAAAAAAGCAATGATTTCTTCTTCTTTCGAAATAATGTATCGTTCTAAAATTTTCTTTAATTTTTTATCTGAAATATGAGTGCCTACAAACAAGCCATTATCAGTTTCTAATAATTCATCATACTTCTCAAACAAAGTGCAAATTGATTTGATCTCATCAATTTTTATAACTGGATGTATATCATTTTGCTTTGAATTATGGAATGAATTTGTAAGAGATTTAAGTAATTCTTTAAATAACTGCGGTGGATAATCACTGCCGTTAATATTAAAACTTTTTTGTGCATCAAAAGATAAAAAACCATCGTTATCAATTTCGATTTGTTGCACTTCATTTAATGTATCCCATTTCATATTCCCTTTACCTAATAACCAATTTTTCCAGTATAAACCCGAACTTGTAAAGTAAACACCATATTTTCCTGAGCCAAACAAATTGCAACTTAAAAAAGCAATAATTCGATCATCCTTTGGTATAGAGAAACGTTTTTTCGCAATTGATAAGAAATCTTCAGGTATTCTGCTAACATAAAATCTAGACTGTTGATATTCTAAACAAATATCAGTTAAACGATTAATATCTATATTTAACATAATAATTCCCCGTTTCTTATATATTTTTAATATAGTAAATTATAACACCATAAGGTAAATATTTACAATTTAATTCCACTTGAGATGAAAGGTACTCTGTTGGATTCTATATAAATCCAACTTGATTTTCCAACACACAAGTCGCCGCCATACTAAACAAAAATAACCTGCTACTTTCGTTCTCTCTTTGTTTGAACTTCGCACGTGGCAGAAAAAGGCACTGACCGCCTCTATGCATGGTCAGTTGCTCTCGCCCACCGAAAAAGAAAAGGGGTTTATGTCATTTTTTCAATTTGTATTTATAATCAATTAGTATTAAATTGAAAAACTGCACCTCCAATTGTCAGACACTGTCTAACAATTAAGGTGCAGTTCATATTGGTATCCTCTTATCCGAATAACTCTTGCAAAATTTCAAGCTTATCTTCTGTATACTTTATATAACCATCATTATATGATTTTGGATCTTTCGGGTTTGCAAAGTGCGTAATCGCCCCTGTCTTTGGATGAACAAATTTACTTGATGCACCACAGCCAAGACCGATAATAGACTGCACTTCTTCCATAATGACAATGTTGTAAATGCTCTCTTGACTTGGCATTGCATAGCCAACATTCTCTAAGTTACCTAAAATATTCTTTTGGCGGTATAAATAATATGGTACGTAATTATGTTCTTTCGTCCACTCTTCTGCTTCGTGCATCATCGCTGTAATCTCTTCGCGGCCTGCTACTTTATATTTACGCTTATTTTGCGTCATTTCAGAAGCACGCTTAAAGGACAATGTATGCACCGTTAACGATTCTGGCATAAGTTTTTCTGTTTCTTCTAGCGTGTGCTTAAAGATATCTAATCCTTCACCTGGAAGACCGATAATTAAGTCCATATTAATATTGTTCATACCCATTTCGCGAGCAAGATGATACTTTTCAATCGTTTCTTCTACTGTATGGTGACGTCCAATTGCTTTTAATGTTTCTTGATGGTACGACTGCGGATTAATACTAATGCGGTCGATATTCCATTTGTTTAACACATCTAGCTTCTCTGGTGTAATTGTATCTGGACGCCCTGCTTCTACCGTTACTTCACGAACTTGCTTTACATCTGGGAACGACTCATACATTTCTTCATACAGCATGTCCATTTCTTCAGCTGTAATACTTGTTGGCGTACCGCCGCCGTAGTAAATCGTCGTTACTTTCACGCCTTTTTCTTTTAAAAACTTACCAATTTCACGAACTTCATAATGTAAACCGCCTAAGAATGAATCAACAGATCCTTGGCGTCCATTAATCGCATACGCTGGGAATGTACAATATGCACATTTCGTTGGACAAAACGGAATCCCAATATAAATACTTACTTCTTCTTTTAAACGATATAAATCTGGAACAACAGCTAATTGGCAATCAACAATACGCTGCATCAGCTCAATTTTTTCCTCATGAATTAAATAGCTTTCACGCAGTTCATGATGTGCTGCTTCTTTCGTCATACCGCTTTGCAGCATTTTATGAAGAAGCTTCGTTGGGCGCACACCCGTTAAGATACCCCACTTTTGCTCCACACCTGTTAACTGCTGAAGAACAGATAAATATACATAAGAAACAACATGTTTCACTTGCTTCATACGTTCCTTTTCTTCTGTAAAGGACGATAAATCTTTAGAAAACGTCTCTTCATACACGTTTCCTGTCAGGATTTCTGTTAAACGAGCAGAAGCCGTTACATTTCCTTCTATATTTATATCAACAATAATATTTGCATCTTCTTGTTCAAATGCTACCGTACTTTCTTCAAAAAATAAGCCGCTAATATTTTGCAGCGGACGTAAAAATCGATCATCTTGTAACGTTTTAATTGAAATTAACAACAATCATCACCTTTTCTATTTTCAAACTTCCTTTAGTTTACTTGAAGGGTGATAGGAGGTCAACAAGGAACTCCTGGGATGGAAAAACCCCTCTTTTTTTAAATAGGCGAGAGGATCTGGAAGCGGTCAGGGCCTTTTTCTGCCACGTGCAGCGTTATAAAACAAAAGGGCAAAACGGGTGCATATCTCTTTTTGTTTGCATAACAGTGAATTATACGTTCTTCTCGAACACATTTATGTCAAATGGTCTTTATCTTCTTATAAAGCGCCGATATAATACAAAGAAATCTCAGGCACCCGCCTGAGATTTCCGATTACCATCTCTTCATTTGGAGATGATTGTTTAAAAACTTAATTGGAAACTGCTTTCGAAAATGTTCTTTGATCATATATTGTAAGCCGTTTTCATCATTGGAGCGCGTTATCCAATCGGCTGCTTTTTTCAATTCAATTGGGGCATTGCCCATGGCTACTCCTAATCCAACGCTTTCAATAACCTCTAAATCTTCGATACCATCGCCAATCGCTACCATTTCTTTTAGTTCAATATTAAGATGCTCACCTAATAATTGCAGTCCGCGTAATTTTGATACATGAGGCGGTACGATTTCGATTTGTGTTTTCCCGCACTCAATACACTGCACATTTTCAAATGATTTTTGTAAAGTCGTAAGCGCACGTTGCTTTTCACTTTGATTTGCAAATGTCACATCAATTTTCGGGGCAGCTACTGGTTGATCACGCAGGGCATCGCCAAGCGAATCTACAAATTGGACCGGATAAAAGAGCGGATCCGAAGTGGACAAAACTGTTCGGGCAATTAAATTTGGCGTATGCTGATGGCGATTGCCAATGGAAAACTTTTCATGAGAAATACGAACGTTACATTCAAAATGTTCGAGTACCTGCACAATATTAAATGTTGTTTCTTCTGATAATCGTTTTTGAATTAACGGTTTATCTAATGAAGATGAAATAAATGCTCCGCCATGCGTCACCAATAAGGAATTCAATTTTAATGATTTTGCTACTTTGTGAGCAGATTGAAAGTTTCGGTTCGTAAAGAGCGTAACGTATACACCTTTTCTCTTTACAAACTCAATCGCTTCACGCGTTCCTTTTTGTAACTTTCCATTTGAAAGTAGTAATGTTCCATCTATATTAAGAGCTAACAACCGATAAATCATGATGCAGTACCCCCTTTTCTTAGCTGCACTGTTCTATCATTAATTTATGAAACAACAATGTTAATTAGAACGAATTGGCATTTGTGCGGTGAATTTGCTTTAATAAGATACAAAGCTGCGAAAGGAGTTTTCTAAATGAAATGGCCACTTTCTTTGTATGAAGGCGATACACTAGACGTTGCGAAGCGATTACTTGGACATAAACTCGTTCATGTCGTGGATGGAGTAAAACGAAGCGGAATCATTGTCGAAGTAGAAGCATATAAAGGACCTGATGATAAAGCGGCACATAGCTATGGCGGCCGCCGCACAGAACGAACAAAAATTATGTACGAATCTCCCGGCCATGCTTACGTATATCTTATTTATGGTATGTACCATTGTTTTAATGTCATTACAGCACCGAAAGGCATCCCGCAAGGTGTATTAATTCGAGCTTTAGAGCCAGTAAACGGCATTGAAGAGATGAAACAAGCAAGATACGGAAAAACAACAATTACAAAATCACAGTTCAAAAACTTAACAAATGGACCTGGAAAACTCTGCAAAGCAATGGGAATTACGTTAGAGCAAAAAGGGCTGCTTCTTACGGGGGATGAACTATATATGGAACAAGTGTCTCCAGAATATCACCTGTCTCATACATATAACATCACCGCAGGCCCGCGCATTAATATTGACTACGCTGAAGAAGCGGTGCACTATCCATGGCGCTTTTACTTTCAAGGGCATCCGTTTGTTTCGAAATAAAATGAAAAGCACTTCCTCGCTAACGAGAAAGTGCCTCTTCCCTATGATTACATATGTGCGTTATATAAGTCTTCAAGCGGCTTCATCGTAATTTTGTTTACATCGCCGATTAAAACATTTAAACGTTGCTCTGCTTGCATTAAGTTTGTAATTTTTTCGTTTTGTTGTACTAATGCTACAACTTCTTGTGCTTTTTGGTTATCTTCTTCTGTTAATTGCTCGCCTTGCATCATTTTTTGTTGAAGTTCCATTTGCATCATACGGAAACGATCAAATAGTTGTTTCGCATCTGCATCTGCTTGTACTTCTGCATAGCTCACTTTTAATGATTGAAAATCAGGATGTTCTGCAATTGCTTTTTGTAATTCATACGCTACATCATGCATATTTTTTGCCATTCTATATATCCTCCTTGCAATGCGATACATTGTCACATTGTTTATATGTTTTCGTTCCTTACATACTCTTCCTACGATATCAGACTATGTATCATATGTGAAGTAATTTCATTTTATGACATAACAATTATTGGTATAAGACGCATTTCTTTGAATATTACTCAAGTAGATACATGTTTAGTTCCCTATAGAAGGAGGTTGTCTTATGGTTCTCGGACTATTAACATCACATTTCCATCATGAGCAAGAATACTACACAGAAATTGCAAAACGCGCATGCTTCCATCATATTACCGTTGCACAGTTTACTCCCTTTAGTATCAATCCTCAAACAGAGCTTGTGAACGGACTTGTTTTTGATGCCAATCAGCAAGATTGGGTAGAAGAGCAATTTGTCATTCCGTCTCACATATACAACCGATGCACATACAAAACTGAAAAAAATGTGAAGAAGGCGCTCCCGATTATTAAATGGCTGCAAAACCGCCCACAATCGGTATTTTTAAACGCCGAACTTCCAAATGAAGTCGATATGTATGAAATTCTTGCAAAAAATAAAAAACTAGCAGCATATATCCCCACAATAAAACACGCAACTGAAAAGACAACTCTGCAATTATTACAAACAAAAAAAGATGTGATTTTAAAGCCATGTCATCCATTTTCAAAACAAAGCATACACCACATTTCTTATCAAAACCGTATGTTCCATGTTACTTCATTAGAACAAAATCAATTTCTAACAAAAACATACAAAACAAAAGAACCATTTTTCTCTTGGTTACAATCACCGCTGCAAACATGTAAGTATAACGTACAATCTATGGTGCGAACATCCCCTGTGCAGATTCGTTCTTTCTTACAAAAAAACAAAAGCGGTATATGGGAAGAACAAGCAAAGCTAATCCAAATAGACGCCACACCATATTCTTTCTTATTTCCTCTTACACAGCAAATACGTTTTATTCCGTTTACGAGGTGGCAACATCAACTATCTAAAATTGACTTTACCCTATTGCAGGATAGTTTACACATTATTACAAAAGAGGTGCCTGAAGCCTTAGAAAATGCCGTTTCTCATCTATTTGAATTAGAACTTTCCATTGTAATGGACAATAAAGGTGCCGTTTGGCTCTATCTAATAAATCCGAATCCTACTTACACTGCCTTTACTAAACATAATGTGGATTTAACTGAAAACATATGTACCGCACCGCTTCATTATTACCGTCATCTAAACAGGAACAAAAACAGTAAACTGGAAATGTAAATACACGAAAAACCCGTCTCAACTTTTTGCTGAGACGGGTTTTTAAATGAGCTGTACAGTGACTTCGGTTTGCTTTTCACAAAGCGGGCAATATAAAAGGTGAAGGCAATACTGCTCTGAGTCATGTGCAGATAGTCCATCCACTTTCTCTAGCAGTTCTTGGTCCTGATATGCGCTATATGGTCCTAGATAATCGACTGTTTTCCCGTAATCTTTAAGTATGCTCGTACATGTAGGACAAGTATATTCCTTATACTCTAATGCATTACAAAGCGGACAAATCGCCATTTTGATTCCTCCAAAAAAGGGACGGTATTCCCGTCCCCTATAGCCATTTTCATTTATTTTTGGAAACCGCCTAAATGTTGCTCTGCATAAGATACAAGACGTTTTGTGATTTCACCGCCAACAGATCCGTTTGCACGTGATGTTGCATCTGGTCCAAGTTGTACGCCAAACTCAGTTGCGATTTCATACTTCATTTGATCTAAAGCGCTTTGTGCACCAGGAACTGCAAGACTATTGTTTCTAGCCATGTTATATCACCTCCTTGTATTGGTGTATTCATAGTATGTAAAAGCATCTTTTTTCTATGCAAACAGAACATGTGTAATTTTTGGTATCATTTAAATTTACAAATTTTACAAAACAATAACTCGCATATCTTTCTACCTATCATCCATACTATGAGTACAATCACTCCACACGATGGATTAGTGCCAAACGGGGCAATCCTGGTTCAACTCCAGCTAATCCAACCAAAACTCACACTAAGGAGGACATATACTATGACAAACCGTAATTCCAACCAATTAGTAGTACCTGGTGCGGAGAGTGCTTTAGACCAAATGAAATACGAGATTGCAACTGAATTTGGAGTAACATTAGGTGCAGATACAACAGCTCGTGCAAATGGTTCAGTAGGTGGAGAAATTACAAAACGCTTAGTAGCAATGGCTGAACAAAGCCTTGGCGGATTTCACAAATAAATATATATGGCAAAAAGGTCTCAAGCATTGCTTGGGACCTTTCTATATAAATATAAATTAAAAACAAAAACCGCTTTTTTAGAATGGGCGAGAGGAACTGGCCATGCATAGAAGCGGTCAAGGACCTTTTCCTGCCACGTGCCATGTTTTAAACAAAAGGAGCAAGCAAGTAGCGCTCACTTTTTGTTTACATAACAGTAACTTAGATCTATATATTACTGTAGCATTTGTAAAAATTTCTTTGTACGCTCTTCTTTTGGATGTACTAAAACTTCTTCCGGTGTTCCTTGTTCAACGATGACACCGCCATCCATAAAAATAACACGGTTTGCAATTTGATGTGCAAAGCGCATCTCATGGGTAACGATTACCATCGTCATCCCTTCCTGGGCAAGTTCTCGCATTACCTTTAGCACTTCTTGTACAAGTTCAGGGTCAAGCGCTGATGTCGGTTCATCAAACAAAATAACTTGCGGCTCCATTGCCAGCGCGCGCGCAATTCCTACGCGCTGCTGCTGTCCACCTGAAAGCTGAAATGGATATAAATCCATCTTATCACCGAGTCCCACTTTTCTTAAAAAATACTCTGCTTTTTCTTTTGCCTTCTCTTTTGAAACTTTCTTCACCGTAATAAGGCCTTCCATTACATTTTCACGCGCTGTAAAATGCGGGAATAAGTTGTGATGCTGAAACACCATACCGGTTTGCGTGCGCAACTGCACAATATCACGCTTCGTCACTTTTTTTGAAAAATCAAGTGTTTCCTCACCGATACGAATGACGCCGCTATTCGGCGTTTCTAGTACGTTTAAACAACGAAGCAATGTTGTCTTCCCCGAACCAGAAGGCCCAATAATAACAACAACTTCACCTTTATCTACTTCCATATCAATTTGCTTTAAAACGATGTTATCACCGAAACTTTTTTGTAAATGTTGAATTGAAATCATAGAAACAAAAACTCCTTTTAACAAGGATTATTTTAAAACATAACGCTCTGCTCGTTTTTCAAGCATTTGCTGTACAATTGATAACAAGAAACAAATGGCCCAATAAATAAGTCCTGCTTCTGTATAAACAATTAAAAATTCATAGTTTGTCGCTGCAATTTCCTGCGCCTTCCGAAACATTTCCGTTACTAAAATTAATGATGCCAGCGATGTATCTTTAATCAAACTAATAAATGTATTGGATAGAGGCGGAATCGAAACGCGCGTTGCCTGTGGCAAAATAACGCGGCGCAGCGCTTGCGGGTATGACATACCGATTGTATATGCAGCCTCCCATTGCCCTTTCGGAATCGATAAAATCGAAGCGCGAATAATTTCTGAAGCGTATGCCCCGACGTTTAAAGAAAAACCAATAACCGCTGCTGGGAAGGAATTAATTGTAATCCCTATTGTCGGCAATCCGTAAAAAATAATAAATAACTGAACAAGAAGCGGTGTCCCGCGAATAATAGATACATAGATGCGTGCAATCCATTCTAACACGCGATTTCCAGAAATGCGGCATAGCGCCGTTAACGTTGCTAAGGCTAAACCAATTACAAATGAAATCAATGTGAGCGGTATCGTATCAGAAATAGCACCCTTCAGCATAGGCATGAAGGATGCTTTTGTTATGTCAACCCAAACAGATAATCGATCTAAATCCAATATAGCATTACTTAGATACATCTTCACCAAACCATTTCTTCGATATTTTTTCGTATGTGCCGTCCTTTTTCATGTCATCTAATGCTTTATTTACTTCAGCAACCAATTTGTCGCTGCCTTTACGGAACATGAAACCACTTTTTGATGCTTCTTTTTCTGTATCAACGATTTTTACTTTTGCATCTGGTTTTGTTTTTAAGTAATTTAACACAGATAAACGATCATTAATTGTGAAATCAACGCGGCCAGAGTTTAATAATTCAACCGCTTGATTAAATCCTTCTACCCCAACGATTTCTGCACCGTTTTTCTTCGCAATGTCACTGAAGTTACTTGTTAAAGACTGCCCTGCTTTTAAACCTTTCACATCTGTAAATGTCGCTGGTTTATCTTTATCTTTCGGAATCACAAGTACTGCTGAAGATGATACGTATGGATTAGAGAAATCATATTTCTTTTGGCGATCTTCGCGGATTCCGACTTCGTTCGCAATCATATCAAAACGCTTTGCATCAAGCCCAGCGAATAAGCTGTCCCATTGTGTTTCTTTAAATACTGCTTTCGCGCCAAGACGCTTTGCCACTTCTTCTGCAATTTCAACATCAAAACCAGTTAACTTTCCACTTCCATCATGGAATGTGAACGGCGGGTATGTACCTTCTGTTCCAACAACAAGCTCTCCGCTTTTCTTAATTTGCTCAAGCGCGTCTTTGCTCGTGCTCTCTGCTGTATTATCTTTTGCTTGTTTTCCGCAACCTGCTACAACTCCAACAACTAATAGTGCAAGTACGAAAAATGAAAGTAATTTTTTCATGATAGTAATCCTCCAAGTATTCTGATAGGAATTTAAGAATAACATTAACTTATTCTATTCAATCTTTCAACATTTTTCAATCAAAATGTTTTCACTTAGTGTATCCTTTTTATGCAAAATCAAACACGTGAACATTGGCGCATAAAAAAAGAACTTGCCGCCCTGGCAAGTTTTTCAAGAATCTAACACACAATATCCAATCATTCCGCATAATAACAAAAAGAATGCAATGTTAAAGGTAACTGATAATCCCTCCATTGATATTCCCTCTTTCGTTCAACGTATCATAACAAAGGGAGAATGCGTCCTACTTGTAAACATTGCCTTAAAATTATCTGAGGATTACACAAACACTACGCGCTTTGACTATTTGCAATTTGCGTTTTATACATTTCATAGTAACGACCTTGTTTTTCCATCAACTCTTCATGCGAACCTTTTTCAAGAATCGTTCCGCGGTCTAGTACGATAATTTGGTCAGCGCTTTTAATTGTTGATAAACGGTGGGCAATAATAAATGTCGTTCGCCCTTTTTTCACGACTTCGAGCGCCTGTTGAATCATTGCCTCTGTTTCCGTATCGATGCTAGATGTTGCTTCATCCAAAATTAAAATGGCTGGATCAAAGGCAAGTGCCCGGGCGAAAGAAATGAGCTGCCTTTCACCTGTTGAAAGCGTACTTCCTTTTTCCGTTATTTCTTCCTCAATGTTACCCGCAAAACGCTCTGCTCCAACATCACGGAGCGCCTTCACAATCGCTTCCTTCGAAATCCGTTCTTGCTCTAGGCTTACATTAGAAGCAACTGTTCCTGTAAATAGAAATGGATCTTGCAGAACAATTCCCATATGTTCGCGAAGCGCTTGTTTTGGAATTTCTTTTATATCGTATCCATCAATTGTGATGCCGCCTTTTTGAAATTCATAAAACTGAAAGAGTACATTCATAATCGAACTTTTTCCTGATCCAGTATGACCGACTAAAGCAATTGTTTCACCTTTCTTTGCTTCAAAGGAAATGTTCTGCAGCACTTCATCTTTCCCATTATAAGAAAACGAAACGTTATCAAAGCGAACATTTCCTCTTATTGACGGAATGTGCTCTTCCTGTACCGCTTCTCCCTTTTCATCTAACAATTCAAACACACGCTCAGCAGCAACGCGCGCTTGTTCTAAGTTCGCTAACTGATTCACCATATTGGTAATTGGCGAAAATAATCGCGTTAAATAATCAACGAATGCATATAACACACCTAACGAAATCATTCCTGCAGCGCTTAATGATGCGCCGCCAAAGTACCAAATCACACCTGTAAATGCGATGTTGCGGAGCACGCCAACTAAGTTATGAGACGTTGCTGCATTTAAACTTAAAATTTTATTTTGGTACATATAATACTCTTCGTTTAATTGCTCAAATTCTTGCTTTGTCTCACGTTCTTGACGAAACGCTTGAATGATCGGCATCCCTTGAATGGATTCATTCACCTTTCCATTAATGTCCGACAAGCGTGAGCGCATTTTATGATTGTATACAGATGCATATTTTCGGTAAAAAATCGCCCACACACATAAAATTGGAATAAGGATTAAACACATAAACGCCAGTTTTACATCCAATAAAAACAAGGCAATAAAAATACCGATAATATATATAAAGCTAGAAAAGAATGTGGATAATACCGTTACATAAAACTCGCGAATCGCCTCCGTATCATTTGTCACACGAGAAACAATTTTCCCAGCTGGCAAATGATCAAAGTAGCGAATCGGTAAAGTTTGAATGTGAGAAAATACGTCTTCTCGCATAATTTGAATAATTTTATTCGCTGCTTTTTGTAAATAAAATTGTTTTCCATACGCAAAGAGGGATACAACTAGTAAAAGAGCTAAATATCCACCGCCGAGTAACAATAATCGTTTTATTTCTGGTTGATAAAACGAGAAAACTTCCTTCCCTGTCAGCTTAGTTCCTTTATATACTTGCGCCGCTTCCCCTTGTTGAATCGTCACCATATCTCCTTTTACAGAGCGCGTTCCTTCAAATGAAAGTTTATTCGGAATAAAATAATAGTCGCGGCCAATTTGAACAATGCGCACTTCTTTTCCTTTCTTCTCACCTTCTTCAAACCGATCGCTTCGCTTATACCAAGCCTCGTGATAAAAAACGGCATCATCTCCTTTTACTGTTTCATACCAAGGTCTTTCAATGCCAACAATATGTTCATCAATCATCGTTTTTGCAACAAACGGTCCAGCTAATTCCGCAATAACGAAAATAAATAACATCGCTAAAGCAATTCCAATCGTTGCTTTTACTTTCAGCGCATATTGAAATAATCGTTTTCCAACACTCATATTTTCACCTCGCCTTCTATTTCTTCCCCTTGTTGTCTTTCAAACTGTTCTGTATACCAACCGCCCTTTTGAATGAGCATATTATGTGTTCCTTCTTCAATGATTTCCCCATTATCCATCACGAGAATCCAATCTGCATGCTGCGTTGCCGATAAACGATGCGTCGTAATAATCGTCGTTTTTCCGCTGCGTTCTTTCCGGATATTTTCAATAATTGCCGCTTCCGTTCTTGCATCAACCGCTGATAACGAATCGTCTAAAATTAAAATTTCTGGATTTTGAATGACGGCCCGTGCAATGGAAATACGCTGTTTTTGCCCACCAGATAGCGATACGCCTTTTTCTCCAACAAGCGTTTCTAATCCATCTGGCAAAAATTCCAGGTCTTTTGTAAAAGCAGCAATTTCAATTGCCTTTTGCAGCTCTGCTTCACTTGCTTCTCGGTTCCCAAATAAAATATTTTCCCGCGCTGTTTTAGAAAACAGGATGTGTTCTTGCGGGACATATCCAACCCAGCTTAATACTTGATCGATGTGAATATTTTGCATCGGTATACCTGACATTGTAATTTCCCCTGTCCCTAGTGGATACTGGCGCAGAATTTGCCGAACGAGCGTTGTTTTCCCGCTCCCTGTTCTCCCAACAATCCCAAGCGTTTCTCCTCTGTTAAGCGAAAACGAAACGTTTTTTAAATTGAACGTAGAAGATGTCGGATAGGAAAACGTTACATCTTCAAAATCAATACAGTCTGGCTGATGTACGCGTACTGGTTTCTTTACGTTTTGTACATCTTGCTTATACGCTAACGTTTCATTTACACGATCAAGCGAAGCATTCCCGCGCTGCATGACATTAATCAGCTCACCAATCGCAAACATCGGCCAAATCATCATACCAAGGTACACATTAAACGATACAAGCTCCCCAAGAGTTACCTCATTTTGGAATACTAAAAATGCTCCGTACACAAGGCCAATTAAATAACTCATCCCCACAAGCATTTTCACTGTCGGCTGAAAAAGTGAATCAATCTTTGCGACCTTCATATTCTTTTCATACACATCTGTCGCTAACGTATTGAAGCGTTTCTCATCTTCCCTTTCCTGTACATAAGCACGAATCACACGTACACCGGCAATCGACTCCAATACCTTATCGTTCATATCTCCAAAGGCATCTTGCGCAACTGTAAAGCGATCGTGCAATTTATTTCCATAAGTACTCACTGCATACGCCATAATCGGCAATGGTAATAGTGCGGCAAGTGTTAACTTCCAACTAATTGAAATACCCATCATAAGTACAATTGTCAGCATATATAAACTCGAATCAACGAGCGTTAAAATACCAAATCCAGCTGTCATGGCAATTGCTTTCAAATCGTTTGTTGCCCTTGCCATTAAGTCACCTGTGCGATTTTTCTGGTAGAAAGTTGGCGTCATTTTCAGCAAATGTCCCATAAATTTGGAACGCATCGTTTTTTCAAGCACAAATGCACCGCCAAATAACTGATATTGCCACACATAAGAAAGTACATAACCTGCTGCTGCTGCCCCGAGTAACATCCCTACATACTCCATAATCCCTGTGTTTGTTAAATCTCCGGCTTTTATATCATCAATTGCTAATCCAATTAACTTGGGCGGGATTACCTCAATGACATTGACAAAAAGTAAACAAACAATGGCAATGCTATACCTTTTCCAATGCGTTTTAAAAAACCATGTTAATTTTTGTAATACAGAAAACAATGTAACCTCTCCCTTCTCGTTGTTTTGTAAACGTCGACTCGTTATCCGCTATCTAGCGTCTCCGTTTTTACCATACGCACCTCATACTTTTCCATCGTCATTCCTACCTTTCTAAAATGAATTATTGAAACTATACAAATGTATAGGAACAATCTAAAAAAAGGGACAAAAAAAGGCATACCGTCGCTTTGACGATATGCGAAAAACGCATAAAAGCGTACGTTACGGTACACGCAACGTACGCTTTCTTTTCATGCTAACAAGAAGCGTTATTTGTCCGTAGAGGTTGCGTGATGATATTTATTGTGTAAAACACCTAAGCCAGTCATATATACGATTACAATCATCACGCACACCTCCTTCTTCTTTTATTTTCCATTTTTAATTGTATAACTTTAAAGACTTTTCTGTCAATTGTTTTTTATATAAATACTACTTGAAAAACCACTTTTTTTTTAGATGGGCGAGAGCTCCTGGCCATAATTGGAGCGGTCAGGGCCTTTTTCTGCCACGTGCAAAGCTTTAAAACAAAGAGAGGTAGCGAGGTGTAGGTCCATTTTTAGCTTCATGACAACAATCTATATGCTGAAAAATGAAAATAACCTTCTATACGTATTTTCTCTGGAATCATATTCCTTACCAAACTTCGAAATGAAATGTATGACTAAGCGTTACCTCACAGTAACTTAAATGGTAATGATCATATAACGTTTAGCAAAGCAAATTATCCGTTAACAGAGCCTTATTTTCCAACGAAGAAAGCGCATGCAAAAACCATGCCAAAAATATATTTCACAAACATTTCATTTGAATTTTTTTTTCAAACCCCCTACAATCACCATATACTCACTCTTACAAGTCACTAATTTTTAGGAGGACTTACTATGCAAACCAGCAAGACTTATAAATTTTATATAAATGGAGAATGGAAAGAAAGCTCGTCTGGGCAAACAATCGACATTTCATCTCCATATCTTCATGAAGTAATCGGACAAGTACAAGCCATTACTCGCACTGAAGTAGATGAAGCGATTCAATCGGCGAAAGAAGCTCAAAATGACTGGGCTGAAGCGTCTCTTCAAGATCGTGCACAGTATTTATATAAATGGGCTGATGAGCTCGTGAATATGCAAGATGAAATTGCTGACATCATCATGAAAGAAGTCGGCAAAGGATATAAAGATGCACAAAAAGAAGTTGTCCGTACAGCTGATTTCATTCGTTACACAGTAGACGAAGCGATGCATATGCATGGTGAAAGTATGATGGGTGATAGCTTCCCTGGCGGCGCTAAATCTAAACTTGCGATTATTCAGCGTGCTCCGCTTGGCGTTGTTCTTGCAATCTCACCATTTAACTATCCTGTCAACTTAGCAGCTGCCAAGCTTGCACCAGCTCTTATTACAGGAAATGCTGTTATCTTTAAACCAGCTACACAAGGCGCAATTAGCGGTATTAAAATGATTGAAGCTTTGCATAAAGCAGGCCTTCCAAAAGGACTTGTTAATGTAGTAACAGGACGTGGTTCTGTCATTGGTGATTATTTAGTAGAGCATTCTGGAATCGATATGGTATCGTTCACAGGTGGTACACATACAGGAAGACATTTAGCAAAAAAAGCGGCAATGATTCCACTTGTTCTTGAACTCGGCGGAAAAGACCCTGGTATTGTACGCGAAGACGCGGACTTACAAGAAGCTGCTAAACATATTATTAGCGGGGCATTCTCTTACTCCGGTCAGCGCTGCACAGCGATCAAACGCGTGCTTGTACATGAACATGTAGCAGATGAACTTGTTCGCTTATTACAAGAAGAGGTTGCAAAACTATCTGTTGGTTCTCCGGAACAAGACAGCACGATCGTACCATTAATCGATGATAAATCTGCTGATTTCGTTCAAAATTTAGTAGACGATGCCATTCAAAAAGGGGCAACTGTTGTCATCGGCAACAAACGTGAACGTAACTTAATCTATCCGACACTTCTTGATCATGTAACAGAAGATATGAAAGTCGCTTGGGAAGAGCCATTCGGTCCAATTCTCCCAGTTATTCGCATTTCTTCTGATGAACAAGCAATTGAAATTACAAACAAATCTGAGTTTGGTTTACAAGCAAGTGTATTTACAAAAGATATTAACAAAGCATTTCACATCGCAAACAAAATCGAAGTAGGCTCTGTGCAAATTAACGGACGCACAGAACGCGGCCCAGATCACTTCCCATTCATCGGTGTAAAAGGTTCTGGTATGGGCGCACAAGGAATTCGTAAAAGTCTTGAATCAATGACGCGCGAGAAAGTAACAGTATTGAATTTAATGTAAAGACAGAAACCCTCTTTTTTAAGCGGGCGAGTGCACCTGGCCGTGCGTAGTAACGGTCAGGGCTTTTTTTTGCCACTGGCGAGGGTTAAGTCCCGGTCTTGTTAGGTTAAAAAATGATAACTACTCAGCTATACCTTTTAGAAATTTAGAAAAGGGGATAATTCTAGTAAAGATGTGTCTCTCTATTACTTATAAATCCATTTTTCGGCATATAAACTGCTGTCATGCAAACAGGCAATGACCTGCACTTATTGGCTACCTTTGTTTTCAAACCTTGCACGGGGCAGGAAAAGGCACTGACCGCCTCTATGCATGGCCAGTTGCTTTGGGATCTCCTCCCCTAAAAAAAGTGGTTTTTATATAAATACAAGTTGACTTTTTAACATCTAAGTCGCTGCTTGCTGTCTATCTTTGTTTTAAACTTTGCACGGGGCAGGAAAAGGCACTGACCGCCTCTATGCACGGCCAGTTGCTCTCGCCCACCGAAAAAGAAAAGGGTTTTTATGTTAGTTTTTCAACTTGTATTTATATATTTTATAAAAATAGTTACTAGCACTGTATTTTCCCAGCACACACTCTCTATCGTTTTCATATATATATATTAACTTCTGATAGAGAGGAGGCGGTCTCATGGCAATCACATTAAACGGCTTAGTTGAAGGTGACAAAATCCGTGTGTTTTCAGCAGGTCGTGAAATTGACGGTGAAGGTGTTTTCCTTCGCGTAGACAACAACAACTTCTTAATCTGGGTTGATAACCATGCAAATATCAATGTGACAAGCTTAAATACAATTAGCATTCGTAAAATTTCCTAATTGCCTATAAATTTGTTTCATTCTTTCATAAGAAGACGCTGAGTCTATATCAAAAGGAGTAAGAGAAACCCTTTTTGAATAGACTTTTTTTTATGATATATTTTACACTGTTTATATGACTGATGACTCTGTTAAGATTAACGGAACCAAAAGTTATTTGTAAGAATTTAACGTATTTCTATCTACCTTTATATTTATAAAAATGGTTGCTAGAAATACATTTCTCTAGCACACACTCTCTATCGTTTTCATATATATATATTAACTTCTGATAGAGAGGAGGCGGTCACATGGCAATCACATTAAATGGTTTAGTAGAGGGCGACAAAATTCGCGTATTTTCAGCAGGACGTGAAATTGACGGCAGAGGTGTTTTCATCCGCGTAGACAATAACAACTTCTTAGTTTGGGTGGATAGCCACGCAAATATCAACGTTACAAGCTTAGATACAATTAGTATTCGCAAAGTTTCCTAATAATTTTTAAAATGTTTTACCCTCTCACAATAAAATACTGAGTCTATTCAAAAAGAGCTATATTCCCTCTTTTTGAATAGACTCTTTTTTTATAATATGTTTTACACTGTTTATATGACTAATGGTTAAATTATAATCTACGTTAATCCAATATAACCATTCACTCGTACAATCAATAAAAATACCTTCCATATTTATTTCTCCGTCAAATATTTCGATCTTATCTCCCAATGAGAAAAAAGAAGGTAATGCACTCCTTTCTGCTCTTTTACTTACATTCTTTTGTATGTTATAAAGTAGCCTCATACATTGTTCTAAAGAAGCTGCGAGCTCTTCATTTTGTTTTTTCAACGCCTCTATTGGATCCGTGTTTTCACACGTATCCATTCCCTTTCCGCATATAAAGCAGTTCCTCTTAAACCATCTCTCCATCCGCTTATCCCTGCCTCAAAGTTCTGGGGAATTAAATGCGAGCTGCAATTTCCCCTTCTTTTATATACATATTGTATGATGCAAACTTCAAAGTTGTTTCATTATTCCGAACATACCCTATTCTCACAATCATCCGATTATATTCATTTACATTGACGAATAAAAATCCATTTGTTACCCTTGTTAATATTAACTTTATATATAATAAATCCTCATTCGTATCTCGGTGAGGTAGAGGTTGCAATTATTAATAGTATGATTTGGGAGATGTGTGGCATCGCTGAACAAATCAAAAAGGAATAATTGCCGAAGCGAGAAGTATCCACAACGCTTTCTTGCTGGGTCTGCATTGAATAAGTGCAGGACTGTCACAAGCTTTTTGCTTGTGGAGAGCTATCGAGAGATATGTCCGTGGGTTTCTTAATAAGATTGAGAAGCGCGTGAACATATACGCGCTTTTTTGTTTTGTTTGGAACTTCAAACACATACATATCTCCTCGCTTGACTTGGTTATACTAATTTTGGAGGTAGTTTCTATGCAACAAAAAAAATGGGGTTTTTGGGTACTCACTGCATTTGTAGTTGGAAATATGGTCGGAGCTGGTATTTTCATGGTTCCGAGTACATTAGCACAAACAGCTAGCCCTCTTGGTGTTACATTAGCTTGGTTAACAACAGGGTTTGGCGTGTTAATGCTAGCACTTGTTTTTGGTAATTTAGCAATTCGTCGTCCTGACTTAACAACAGGCCCGCAAAGTCATGCTTATGCACTCTTTTCTAAACAAAAAACGAAAAAAATGGCGGGTTTTAGCATCGTGTGGGGCTACTGGGTTGCAAACTGGGCAAGTAACGTCGCTATCATTACATCATTTGCTGGTTATTTATCGCTCTTTTTCCCAATTATGAAAGATACACGTGTATTATTTTCAGTCGGAACGTTAGACATTGCAGTCGGAAAACTGATTACGTTCTCTATTTGTACCCTGTTACTATGGGGAACACACATGATTTTAACGAACGGTGTAAGCGGTGCTGGGAAACTAAACTTCCTAGCAACAACAACGAAAGTAACAGGATTCCTGCTTTTCATCGTTGTTACTTTATTCGCCTTCCAAGCATCTAAACTTGGACAATGGTATACACCGATTATTGATAAAGAAGGCATTTCACACGGACTATTATCACAAGTAAACTTAGCTGCCTTAACAACACTTTGGGCCTTTATCGGCATCGAGTCAGCTGTCTTATTATCAAACCGTGCTGTTTCACCAAAAACAGTAAAACACGCAACTGTTGCTGGTTTATTGTTAACTGTTGGAATTTACTTAGGAATTACAATCTTAACAATGGGCGTTCTTCATCTCGATAAGCTTCAAGCATCTGAACGACCATTAGCAGATGCCTTATCTGCAGCAATGGGACATGGTGGCGGAAAATTAATGGCGCTGCTTGCACTTACTTCTTTATTTGGATCCATCCTAGGCTGGGTTTTATTAAGCTCAGAAGTACCGTATCAAGCAGCAAAAGAAGGGTTTTTCCCCTCTTTCTTTGCAAAAACAAATAAAAAAGGAAGCCCGATTCATTCGCTTCGTATAACAAATATTATGTCACAAGTGTTCCTATTCTCAACACTATCCGGGACAATTGCCGAGGCGTATACATTTGTGATTACCGTTTCAACGCTAGCCTACTTAATTCCATATCTCGTTTCACCAATCTTCCAGCTGAAACTCGTGATGACAGGTGAAACATACGAAAATCAAAAAGGTTCTCGTATCATCGATGGAATCATTGCGGCAATTGCACTCATTTATGCACTATGGGTTATTAAAACCGGATCTTCTGATATGAAAACATTCCTGCTTGGTATTGGATTATTTGTCGTCGGATTTGCATTCTACCCATTAATGAAACGCGATGAGAAAAAGGCGAAACAAAACGAGCAAGTTGCCTAGAAGGTAGCTTGCTTTTTTTGTACATGAAAAAAATAAAAACCCTCTTTTTTAGGGTGGACGAGAGGGTCTGGCCATGTTTAGTAGCGGTCAGGGCCTTTTTTTGCCACAGGCGGCGTTAAATCAATAGATATTTTCCAAATTCACCCATGATGTCGTGGTGTGTATATGATAAAATAACAGAAAAAGGAATAAGGAGTATTAGTAACATGTTACAAATTTCCAAAAAGAGAAGCGTTGTACATATTATAGGGTATTTATTCGGAATTCTTGGATGCACTCTCAATTTAACAGTGTTTATTCACAACTTTTATTTAGATATGGAAATGATGGTATCTCTTTCCTTTCTACTCATATCCATCATGTTAGTCTTCTTCGCAATTATTCTCAATCGCTCATCTCTTATGTGTTTAGCTATTTTCCCTGTCTTACCTATTATGCATTTTTCTTTAATCGTACTAGCAATATCTAATTGCATGTATATTATAGCCAGCCTATGCATGGCAACCGAACACACATCTAAAAGAGGAAAACGTCAAAATAAAAGACTAGAACATTTTCGAAAAAACGGGTATTAAGTCGCTTCGAGAACTTATTCATATATTTCAAATCTTAACAATTCTACACTACAGAGGTGACTGTAATGACAATCGAAACACTTTGGACAAGTCGTGTCCAGCAACATTTACAAAAAATAACGATGTACTTTGCACGCATTGCAAGCAGTCTCATTTATAGCTTCCTTATTCTACTTGGCGTTGGCGGCTATTACTATGCAAAGTTTCTTCGTTCCTTTCCATCTGATTCTGTTGCCTTAACCATTGTGACGATTTTACTTACGGTGATACTCACTCGCTGCCCTATTCGAACTTTTTTACAAAAGCCTGATATGCTATATCTATTGCCGATAGAAGAGAAACTAACCTATTATTTTAAGCGTTCTCTTTTATATAGTTATCTCGTTCAAATCTTTCCCTTATTATGTGCTGTACTCATCATTACACCGCTTACCAAGCAGTCATTACATACAACGCCTGCTTTTTTATGCGGCGCTTTTATCATCCTTACTTTTATAAAGTGGTGGAACATGTACATACATTGGACATATCGAAATACAGAACTTGCTTCATACTGGTTACTCATTCGAATATTTTGCAATGCAGCCCTTACATATACAATGCTTCAATTCACTTCCATTATGATTGTAGGCAGTATACTCCTTGTCATGGCGCTCTTATTTTTATATACGATGAACAAGCAAAAACGGCACATCCATTGGGAATATTTCATAGAGCAAGAAGAAAAAATGGACATGCGCTTTTATCAATTTGTTCATTTCTTTACAGATGTGCCGCAAATCAAACAGCAAGTCAAACAAAGAAAATGGCTCACCATTTGGCTGGAACGGATACTATATAAAAAGCGATCTCCCTTTTTATATTTGTATAGTTTATCCTTCGTACGTACTAACGATTACTTCGGTATGTATATACGATTAACTTTAGTCGGAGGCTTTCTTTCCTACTACATTCCTAGCCTGATTGGAAAAGGAATCACCGCGTTATGTTTCCTATACATATCATTTTTACAACTCCGCGCCCTTTGGAATTATTTTTCGGGAAATAGTATTGTAGCATTGTATCCAGTTTCAGTTGCGGAGCAAAAGCAGGCTTTTATGACGTTTATCTATTTAGTGAGTTTTATGCAGTTTTTGTTCTTTTTTTGGGTTATCTTACTGAAATAGAAAGCATCCATTTTCGTCTAAATGGATGCTTTCTATTATCTTATTCAATAACTTGCTGCTTTTTCGCTTTCCTGTAGAAATAGATTGCTAAAAACACACCTATAACAACACAGACAATTCTTTCCCGATATTCTTCATGTGCTGCTTACGACTTTCCCCAATAATGTGATCTACACTCTGCCCTCTTTTTTCAGCTTCTGTTAAGTGAATTTCTAACTCGTCTACAATTTCATTGATATCTTCATCTTTCTTGCCCCGCTGCAATAAATACATTCTCAGTTCAATTAAAAACTGTTCTGACTTCGTTGATAACATGTTATTGTCCCCCTTTATTTATCCCGCTATTCGTGGGCAGTAAGACTCCCACCTCAAGATTGAGAGAGAAGCGAAGAAGATAGGTGGGAGATAACTGCCCGTAAAAGCCCGATTGGTTCAACTAACCATCGGTGGGTGATGAAGAACCTCCCACCGATGGAAGTTTCACTTTATCACATTTTCAACAGATCGTTTTAAATCGTTCCACCGCTCTTTAAAACTATCCAGTTCCTTCTCCCCTAATTCTGTTAAAAGATAATACTTTCGTTTTGGGCCAGCAGTTGACTCCCTTAACACACTTGTTAGCAAACCTTCTTTTTGCATACGTAATAATAAAGGATAAATAGTTCCTTCACTAAAGGAATGGAACCCATAGCTATGTAACTTCTCCGTTAATTCATAACCGTATATTTTTCCTTCTTGAATAATGGCTAGAATACAGCCTTCCAAAATGCCCTTTAGCATTTGCGTTGAATCAGCCATTGTCTCTCTCCTTTTTGTACATACTCCTTAATACCTTGTAATACAAGGTAAATAATTAAACTAATAACTTGCAATGCAAGTGTTATAACCATAAAATAACACACACTAACTTGTAATACAAGATATACATCAATTAAAAAAGCACTGACCGCTTCTATGCACGGCCAGTCCCTCTCGTCCATCTAAAAAGAAAGGGGTTTTAGATCATTACAAGTAGCCTTCACATTACCCTATCTTCTCTACTTTCTCCTTTTGAAGATGATACATATCTACCGCTTTCTTAAATAAGAGAATACTACTTATTCCGATCAGGCAGTACAAAATGCTCATTCCCCAAGAAGCAATAACAGAACCGATCATAATACCGAGCGTTCCAACCATTTTTGCAATTTGGAAGACCATGCTGGTAATGGCCATATAGGAACTTCTCGCATCGTCCCTTGCCATATCTGCCCGAATCGATTGGCTTACTGGCACATACATCATTTCTCCAATTGTTTGGAACAAACCTGCCAGTAATAAAATCCATAGACTGTTACTTGCTCCAAATATCGTAAACCCAATTGTATAGATAAATAAACCTGCATACAGTACTTTCCGGTCATCAAAGTGATTCATGATTTTTACCATAAGCGCTGAAAATAACACAACTAATACTGTATTTTCAGTGGATATCCAGCTTAGCATCCGAATCCCTGTTAAATCAAAATTATTTCCGTTCCAGAATGAAAATGTTATCGTTTCAAATTCCTTTTGCAGACGAACGCCGATGTAATTATTAATTTGAAATTCTAATGATAATGCACATATACTTCCTAAGCACAATATGATAAACGCCTTATCTTTCATGACAACTCGGTAATTGTTTACCATATCTGTTAATACGTTTTGCTTTTCTACCTTCTTTTGAACGACATATACTTCTTCCATATAAACTGTAATTAAATACAGCGTTAATACGGCAATACCTGTCAGCAGTATAAATAATTGAAAACGATAGTGTTCAAAGAGCAGTCCCCCGAAAATCGCACCGATCGCAATCGATAAATTAATTGCCCAGTAATTAATGCTGTACATCATTTTTCGATTTTCCGGTGTACTTACATCAATTAACATTGCTTCTGTTGCTGGGTTCATCAAGCCTGAACCGATGCTATTGATTAGTAAAAATACAAATGTAAGCCAAGGTGAATCTATATAATCTGAGTTCGCAACTCCCATACATGCAATAGAGACTACTTGAATTACCTGTCCAATAATCATAACTTTTTTCCGTCCTAATGTATCGGCAATATAGCCGCCATATAAACCGACAATGAGTGACGCAATTACGTTCAATAACAATAGGAACCCCGCTAATGCTGCTCCTAACTTTATGGAGAAGTAAATCGCCATAAATGGAAAAATCATCGTTCCTACTGTCCGAGTTAAAAAGGATGTAATAATTCTAATTTTAATGTTGCGATGCATTGACCAAAATCCCATCTGTTTCTCCCTCCTTCTTGTTTCTCCATTTTACTTTGAAAAAGAGGAAGAAAAAGGTTAAAATATTCAGAAGAGTTTCCCCTTTTAGAAAAAGGAGATGATAATATGAAAATTATGGACCACTATATTCGGCTAAGACTTTCCTTTCCAAATAAACAACACATTCAAAATAGTCTCCAAGAACTAGCAACTATTTTATTTTGCAGTACAAAAAATGTGAAGATTTTACTGAAAAAAATGAGTGAAGAAAAACTAATTGACTGGATACCAGGGAGAGGCCGAGGAAATAAAACGGAAATTTACTTTCTGCAAACGTTCGGAGAAGCGATTTTACCACATGTTGAAGAGCTTTTAAAAAATGAAAAATTAAAAGAAGTCTTCCTTTTATTAAAAGAACCGCTTCCTTTCTTACTCCGTGAAAAAATAGAAGAACGATTAAATACTTATTTTGGATATAAAACTTCCGGCGATCTGTATGATGTGCTCAAAATTCCTTATAACCGAAAATTACTCCCCATCGATCCGGCTTTTGCAGCTGTGACAACAGAAAGTCATCTGATTAGCCAAATCGTTGATACATTAGTGAAATATAACGAGAAAACGGACGAAATCGAGCCGCATTTAGCACATACTTGGGAAGTAAGCGCTGATCAACTCACGTGGATATTCTACTTACGTAAAGGTGTTCGCTTTCATCACGGAACAACATTATCAGGAAAAGATGTAATCTTCTCCTTCGAAAGGTTGCAGGCCGTTCAATCTCCTTTTGACTGGCTAACAGAGGGAATTGCGAAAATAGAAAATCCATCTCCTCTGCAAGTTATCTTTCATTTACGAAAACCAAATCGCTTTTTTCTACATTACATAAGCTCTGTACAATTATCCATTTTACCGCATGATGTAATGATTCAAACTCATCAGTATAGTGGTACAGGTCCCTTTAAAATAAAAAGCTTTACCGAAGATAATGTTATTTTAGAAGCATTTCCAGATTATTTTAAAGAGCGGGCACTCCTTGATCAGATTGAATTTTGGTTTATTCCAGAGCAGTCAAAAATACAAACAAATTACGAATTACCAAACACGGGGTGCAACGAAGAAAAGGCAGTGGAAACAGAAGAAATCGGCTGTATATACGCAGCATTTAACTTCCAAAAACATGGCCCGCAGCATGATATCTTTTTCCGAAAAGCGTGGGCAGAAATCATGGATCCCCTATCGTTAATTCAAGACCTTGGTGATAATCGGACCATGCCGGCTTATAGCTTCTTTCCCGATAAAAGCCGTATGATGCATAAAAAAACATCTTTATCGAAAGCGAAAGAATACTTGCAACAAAGTACATATAATGGAGAGATTATACACATCTATTTCTTTGCATTTAAAGGGAGCGAGCGCGATGCGATTTGGTTACAAAAACGCTGTGAACCACTCGGCATACGTCTGCAGCTTCATCCTTTTCTAGTCACTGATTACTTTAACGAAGAAATTGCTAAGCAAGCCGATATCATTTTAACAGGCGAAGTACTCGACGCTAATCTTGAAATGGCTTTTGTACATATCTTTAAAAATAAAAGCTGCTTCGTTCATCGCTTCAGACATCCTCATTATCATGAGAAAATCGAGGGCATGCTTGACCGTTTTATAGCAGAGCCAAATAAAGAAAAACGATACGACTTCATACATGAAATCGAAAAGCTTCTTAGTGACCAGCACCTTCTTATCTTTTACTACCATGTCTTAAAAAGAAGAAGTTTCCCATCTGCCTTGCAAAATGTCACCATCGACTCGTTCGGATGGACTGACTTTGCCAAACTGTGGATTCGTCCTCATGCATAAGAGGCCGAGCTAACTAGCTCCGCCCTCTCCTTGCAACGGCAACACAGTAGAATACTTAATCTCCCTTAGCGCCAAACTCGTTTGAATTCTCGTAATGCCGAGCATATTTAGTTTACGAATAAAACGTTCCAGTTCATTTCGATCGCGGTGCACCACTTTTAAAATATAATCATACTCTCCCGTTAAACAATGACATTCCAATACTTCTGGCATTTCGCGCATCGCTTTCTCTAACACTTCGAGCTTCTCCGCTTGATGAATATTTGTGCTGACAAAAATAAAGCATAATAAGTCAAATCCAAGTTTCTCTTGATTTAAAATGGCGACTTGCCGATTAATAAATCCTTCGTTTTCTAATCGTTTCACCCGCGCATGTGTAGCTGGCGGCGAAAGATTAACGCGGCGCGCAACCTCGGCATTACTTAGTTGCCCTTCTTGTTGCAGCACATTTAAAATTTGAACATCTAAATGATCTAACTGTTCCATTTCCAATCTCCCTTTTCAAAGCAAACGATTATTCGCGAAAACACATAACAACCGCACTTAAAATGAACAAAATTTCGCAAAATAGCATAATCACTTTATATTATTTCGAATTTTACTAATTATACAAAATAATATATATGACAAACAAGAAAAATGCTACAATTTACATAGTTTAAATTATATAAATACAAATTGAAAAAATGACATAAAAACCACTTTTTTTAGGGAAGGAGACCAGAGCAACTGGCCATGCATAGAAGCGGTCAAGGCCTTTCCCTGCCACGTGCAAAGTTTAAAACAAAGGTAGAAAGCAAGTAGCGGCCATGTTTTGTTCTGCATAACAGCGAATTATATGTTAAAAAATCAACTTGTATTTATATATATGTATTACACCACCGTGCACAGTGGCTTTCTTTCATCAAACGGGCAATGCGCAAGCCCTACTTTCTTGTAAAAGGAGCTAACTCGTATTATGCCTTATGTTATTTTATTACTTATCACAAGCCTATTATGGGGCGGAAATTTCGTTGTGGGAAAATCTCTTGTCGGGCACGCTTCGCCGATGACACTTACGACTCTTCGCTGGGGCATTGCAGTCATTTGCCTTTTCCCCATTGTTTGGCTGAAAGAAAAGAAACTATTCCCGCCAAAAGAGGCAATTCTCCCTTTATTTCTAATGGGGGTTACTGGCGTTGTTTTCTTTAACATTTTTCAATTTTGGGCGTTAGAGCACACATCAGCAACAAATGTTGGTCTTATTTCTACGTTAAATACGATTTCGATCGCTGTTTGTTCGGCGCTATTTTTAAAAGAAAAAATGAATATATGGCAAGTCACATCGATGATTATTTCCTTTTTCGGGGTTACGCTTGTTCTTTCAAAAGGAAAAATAGATATGCTGTTTTCTTTACATTTTAATATTGGTGATTGGTGGATGATGGCCGCGGTATGCGTATGGGGCATTTATTCTGTTTGCAGTAGATGGGCAACGAAAAAGACAACGCCAATGATGTCTACTTTATATTCTGGTATCTTTGGTATTATCATATTGATTCCCTTTAATATCTCTGATTTCACTATTTCAAATGTAAACGCTTCGTTCTTAGGATCGATCCTGTACACAGGTGTAATTTCAACTGTGTTATGTATGGTTTTCTGGAATATCGGCGTCCAAAAATTAGGGGCGACTACAGCGGGCATTTTTTTGAATTTCAATCCGATTTTCACTGCTATTTTAGCGTTTCTCTTATTAGGGGAACAAATGACGTGGATTCAAATCGTCGGAAGTATGATTGTGATCGGTGGCTGTTACTTATTTTCGCACTTCAAATCTAGTACGACTTCATATACATCGACCCGCTTGGCAAAGACTCATTAAGAATCGTATCGAACATCGTCGAAAGGTCTTTATTCCGTGTCGAATCGCCGATAATTGATACAAAAATTGAGCTGGCAAAGGCACATAGATGCCTTTGCCAGCTCTCACACAAAATACTTCTTCAATAGTGGCGGCGTAATAATCGTCGTCAAAATAACAACGATGACAATCGATGTAAAACTCTCTTTCGCCAATAAATTTGCAGTTAATCCATTGGAAGCAATAATGAGTGCTACTTCTCCCCTTGATACCATTCCTGCACCAATACTAATAGAGGAACGTAAATCAAATCCTGTTAACCGAGCTCCAAGTCCTGAGCCGATTAATTTTGTTAAGATAGCAATAACAGTCATAATGACAATGAACCATATTTGATTCCCTAATCCGTGAAACGTGATTTCCATCCCAATACTTACGAAAAAGATTGGAACAAAAATAGCATAGGCAATCGGCTCAATTTTATGTTCTACTTCATGCTTATATGTAGTCTGCGAAATGGCAATTCCAGCTGCAAACGCTCCAATAATCCCAGCAATCCCCATCATTTCACTGTAATAAGCAAAGGAAAAACAAATAATGAGCGCTGCGCTAATTAATGACTCCGAAACGCGAAGCGGCGACAAAATTTTCATAATGAACGGAACAGCCTTCCAGCTAATGAGAAAAATTGTAACAAAAAAGATGACTTTCTTCGCAATGACGATCGTTACATTCACATCTTGCGCCCCAAGAAAACTCATTACAAATGCTAGTAATATAACAACAATCACGTCATCAAATACAGCTGCTCCTAAAATCGTTATGCTTTCCCTCGTATTCATTTTTCCTAAATCTCGTAATGTTTGCACGGAAATACTAACAGAAGTAGCGCAAAGAAGTAGCCCCAAAAAAATCGCATGCGCCTGCACCATTCCAAACAAAAGACCCCCAACATATCCGCCGACAAACGGAAAGATAATTCCCCCTATCGCCACAGCAAAGGATGATGTAAGATTACGGCTTAATTCCTCTAAATCTGTTTCAAGACCGGCCATAAACATAAGAAGCAATACACCAATTTCACTTAATTCATCAATGAGCTCAGAACTATTAATAATGCCAAGCATTGCTGGACCAATCACAATACCAATTATTAGCTTTCCTAATACAGACGGTTGTCCAAGCCTTACGCTAATATCACCGGCCAGTTTTGTACAAAGTAAAATGATGACAAGTTCAAAATAAAATAACATGCTATCTTCTCCTACTAAAAAATGCATTCATTTCTTACGATAGTGTTTGCTTAAATGTGTCGTTTTATTTATTATAATTTTAGTTGACAAAATATTCTGAATTATGATAAATTCACAAGTAAAATTACATATTTATTCCAAAAGTGCAACTGCACCACTCTCCATTGTATGTATATACTATACAATCTCCGCTCTCTATTTCATTCTCTTAGGTGCTACGAAACCTCGCAGTTGTATCGATCCCGTTTTAGCGGGAGTAAGACCACCATTTTACGGAGAGGAGATTTAAATTTGAAAACACTTTTACGAAAGAAACCCCTTACGACCGAAGCACCTCGTCAGCTGAATCGAACATTAAGTGCTCTTGATTTAACCTTTTTAGGCATTGGAGCTGTAATCGGGACAGGCATTTTCGTTTTAACCGGGATTGTTGCAGCAAAGCACGCTGGTCCTGCGATTATGCTATCATTTCTCATCGCTGCCTTCACTTGTGCATGCGTTGCTTTTTGTTATGCTGAGTTTTCCTCTTCTATTCCGATTTCAGGAAGCGTTTATACATATGCTTATATGACAGTTGGAGAAATTGTCGCCTTTATCGTCGGTTGGTGTTTAATGCTCGAGTATTTACTCGCTGTTGCTGCTGTTGCCGTTGGTTGGTCTGGTTATTTACAATCACTACTCCTTGGATTTGGAATCAAACTCCCGGCCATCATCGCCTCTGCCCCTGGTATAGGAAAAGGAGGCTTCATTGATTTACCAGCAGTACTCATTATCCTTTTTATTACATTACTTTTAAGTAGAGGCATTCGCGAAAGCGCACGTATCAATAATATTATGGTACTCATTAAACTAGCCGTCATCATTGCTTTTATCGTTGCCGGCGCAAAATATGTAAAACCAGAAAACTGGACACCGTTTCTACCATTTGGTTACGACGGCATTATTGCCGGAGCTGCAACTGTATTCTTTGCTTTTTTAGGCTTTGATGCGATTGCAACTGCTGCCGAAGAAACAAAGAAACCGCAGCGCGACTTGCCAATTGGAATTATCGGTTCTCTTCTTATTTGTACCGTACTATATATCATTGTTTCTTTTGTATTAACAGGGATGGTTTCTTACACACAACTAGACGTATCAGATCCAGTTGCTTATGCATTAAGGTTTGTTGGTGAAGATACAGTTGCTAGTTTCCTAGCTGTAGGGGCAATGACGGGGATGACAACCGTTATTCTTGTCGTTATGTATGGACAAGTACGCGTCTCCTATGCGATGAGCCGTGATGGGCTACTGCCAAAAGCATTATCTCGCGTAAATGAAAAATTTAAAATCCCTTTAGTAAACACGTGGATTATGGGGATTGGCGCTGCAGCACTTGCTGGCTTATTAGATTTACACATACTTGCAAACCTTGTAAGTATCGGTACATTAACAGCATTTACGTTCGTTTGCTTTGCTGTACTCATCCTACGAAAAACGCATCCAAACTTACCGAGAGCATTCCGCGTTCCATTTGTCCCTATTTTGCCAATCATTGCAATTTGCTGTTGTCTATACTTGATGTTCAACCTTTCAAAAGAAACATGGATTGGCTTCGGGATATGGCTAACAATCGGTTTATGTGTATACTTTTTCTACTCAAAACGAAACAGTCATTTAATCCTTTCTAAGCCAAACGATGAAAAAAAAGAAGCGTAAAAAAGCAAGCTCGCTATCCTTAGTGAGCTTGCTTTTTTTTATCATTTTTGCTCTTTCTTCTTTTTCCAAGATTCCATACTATCAAAGAAAAAGTTAATAAACAATGCTCCTAGTCCTCCTAATACAAAGGTTATTAAAAAAAGCATCCACAGGCTTTTATCTCCCAAAAATTTATATCCGACTAGGAGCACGATACCAACCCAGACATACTCAAGAATTTGTTTTATCTTTCGATTCGACACATTATCCGCCCCTTATACACAATCTCTATTCTATTTTAACATATATAAATCCAACCTGACTTTCCAACACACAAGTCGCCGCTACTTGCTGTCTATCTTTGTTTTAAACTTTGTACGTGGTAGGAAAAGGAACTGACCGCCAAAATAAGGCGGCTTTCTTATTCACATTCTCTTCTATTTTTTTTCTTAATAAGCTTGTACATTACAAACCCAATTAAGAAAATAGCTATAACCCCTAACATTGGCAACATATACTGCTCTACCATAGCGCCAGCCTTGTGCCAATGCGGGCCAAGTTTCATTCCAACGTAAATATACAGCGCTGTTAACGGGAACATCGCAACAAATGTATAAATAATAAACTGCCAAATATTCATTTTTGCCATGCCGCATGGAATCGAAATAAGTGTCCGTACACCTGGAACAAATCGCCCTGTAAATGCTACCACCGGACCATACTTTGCAAAGAATTGATCTGCCTTTTGAATCTGTTCTTCTTTTATAAAGAAATACTTTCCATATTTCATTACGAGAGGACGGCCTCCGTAATATCCTAAAGCATACAACGTTAACGGCCCTGTCGTTCCTCCGATTGTTCCCGCTAAAACAGCAACCCAAAAATTCATATCACCTTCATATACCCAATAACCAACGAGCGGCAAGACAACTTCAGCTGGGACAAATTCAAACGTTAAAGCTAACACAACGCCAAAATAAGAAAATTGTTTTAAGTAATGAATAAAATCTAAAATCAGTTGCTCCATCTATCTTTCTCCTATTCTATTAATCCATATTTATCCTGCAAATGAACAGGAGCCATTTTCACAATCCGCTGTAAAATAAACAAAATGACCGCTACATCATCTAGTACACCAAAAAACAATAAAAAATCCGGAATGATGTCAAACGGAAACATGACATATCCACATAAGAATAAGATAGAAAGCATTTTCTTCTTCAATTCAACATCCCTCGATAGAAAGAATTCACCTAAAAACGGAATGAATTTACGTACTTGAACGATGAGACGTACTCTTTTCCACAACTTTCTCATATCCCTTCTCCTCTCTCGGTCTCTTATTACACATACAAAAAGGACCTTTACCGAAATAGTAAAGGTCCTTAAAAGACAAAAAGGGGCCCTTACCATGATTGGTAAAGGTCTCACTAACAACACAATTGTTGCCAACAAAGCCGAGGGTTTCTCCCTGTAATGACGACTTTGCTGCTAGAGCTACTCCCCTTTATATACATGTTTTATACCGCTATGTTAAAAGGTTTCAGGTGAAAAGTCAATGATTTCTATCATGTATGAATGCTAGATTATCATCCAGTGAATAGCCTCTCCCGATGAACTTTACGGTCTGCTTGCAGAAAGAAAGTCTTTATTACAAAAAATGATTGACGGTAACACAGAATATAATTATTCTAATTAAATGTGGTTCTCACACAAAAACTTCAAAGTGGAAACATGATTTTGTTAATAGTCAAAAACTATATAAATACAAATTGAAAATCGACGCAAAGACCTCCTTTCTTTTTAGGGAGGGCGAGAGCATCTGGCCGTGCATAGGAGCGGTCAGTGCCTTTTCCTGCCGCATGCGAGGTTTAAAACAAAGGAAGCAAACCAGTAGCGGTCCTGTTATATTCTGCATAGCAGCAATTTATATGCCGAGAAATAAAAATAGATTTATATAATCATTCCCATGAAGTTAATGAAACACCTATCCAAGGAAAAATCCAGTAGATTCCGACAGAAACAACAAGGCCGCAAAGCAATTTCTCAAGAAAATAGAATATCCGCACCAGAACCACAAAATATAATCGTTTACTTTATTATTTTTTAGAAGAGGAGTACTATATGTTTGTTTATTTCTATTATTTAATTATGTATTTTTTTACAGTAATCTTTGGACTTCAAGTTTCTAATTGGACATCACCATTTCTTTCAATGTTTATGGATCCAGATTCAATAGGAGCATTTCTTTCCATATTAGTAGCGTCTAGTATTTTATCAGCTATATTCTCATTTTTATTACATTTTATTTATATTTGGAAATCCGATTCAGATAGGTTTTTAAAACCATTTTACCGGGCACATTTTTTAGCTACATATATTTCAGGTGCGTTCTCAATCGTAAACATCGGAGAAAAAACTTTAAAGGAATGGAACTTTAAAAATCTTTCAGTTGATAGCGGTATAAAAGTCGCTTGTCTTATATTGCTATTTGTTGCGTTATCAAACAATGCTTTGTATAAGACCTTTGAAAAAGAGATTGTTAATATGCTTCAATCCATCGTAAAGAAAATCAAAGCTAAGTAGAATAAATACCAGAGGTTATTGTCGGAAAAAGAGATATGAGCTACGCTGGATTTAAACACGAGAAAAGATATGATGAATCGCCAAATGATTTTCCTTTTCACCAAAAGATTATATAGTTATCATTTTTTATTGTTTGCTGATTAATTTATTAAATTATAAATAAGTGTGAAAAAAAGCTAGAATAAATCTAGCTTTTTTGTTTTTAAAAAGGTTTACAATTCGGAATCTCTATCCCCGAAGACTGCGCCAGTTTTAATAAATAATAGCACTCTTCCCTTGCCATATGATCTGCCATTCTTGCCGAAAATGAACTTAGCACTTGCTCCGATAACTCTAACTCTTCTAATTCACGAAGAAAACGTGAAAATAAAGTCATTTCCAGCGAAACATCTTTTGTAAACTTCTTTAAAGCAGGGAAAGATGCCAATTCTGTCCGTAAATAACCAGTCATTTCAACAGCTTTTAAATAAAATTGTTCAAAATGCTTTTCATATTCGTCACTCTTTTCCTTTAAACGCTTCTCGACAAGGTCTAATTCGCTTGAAATAGCTCCTGCATGACCAGCAGCATCTGATAGCCAAAGAAGATGATGGTGTAATTCATGAAACAGTGGAGGCACTTTTCCTTCCGTTAAATATTTTAGTACTGTTATGTATTCCTCTACTTCATTAACCATGTGATTCAGAAATGTAGGTGTAAAATGAATGACAATTTTTCCTTCTAATTGTTTACGCATAATATGCAACTTAAACTTTTTAATTTCATTTGCTGCTTCATTCGCCTCTTTTGCAAATGCAATTAAGTCAGTAGTCCCAAGTTTCATTTTCAAATCATCAAACTTTTGTATAAAATACATCGCTCGTTCAATTTCTTCCTTTTCCTTAGGAGCTAAAGCATCCGTTAAAAAATGAGCATGATCTCCCAGTATTCTTAACCAAAATTTATGCTCAAATAACGCATTTTCTTCATAAGCTCGATCCATCATATTTGCCCCCTCATAATTATATATTCACACACCCCTTGCTTTATCGCTCTCATGCGGCAATTGCAACTGAATCACATGCCCATCAGGATCATAAACAGATATCACTTTTTTCTTCTCTATATAATCTTCTATTTCTGTGTACATCACTTGATAGTAAGCTAAATTTTTCAGTAACTTCTCCGCCTTATTGGATTGTATATTCACTTCGATTTTCGGAAGAACTTGTTCACACTGCATAACTTCTTTTTCTTTATTTAAAACACAACAAATCCGCATTTCCCCCGCATCATACCACACCCCGGGTACATCCAATTGCGGCCTCTCTCTACTTGGCCGAAAACCTAATATACCTTCATAAAAGTATAATGTTTTCTTTAAATCTCTTACTTCTAACACAACAGAATGTGCCATCTTATCCTCCTTCCCCTTTTCCATCTATTAGTTTTTGTATATGAGTCATAAATGAGAATTATGTTTGAATACAATACATAATAGCGATGTTTTCCAAAGGAGGTGTATAGGTTGAATAAATCTGTGAGGTCATACACACCGTATCACAGTCCACAAGACCCTTGTCCACCAATCGGAAAGAAATACTATTTTACTCCTCCTCATTTATTTATGGGATTTCAGCCAGCAAACTTACCGCAATTCTCTCCGAGTGAAGCACTAAAAAAAGGGACACTGTGGCCTGCTTTATATGATTATTATGAAAATCCTTACAAAAAAGGACGGTGAGCTATCATGGCGCAGCCACTTCCCGATGAATTTTATAAATGGATGGAAGAAATGCAGGAACTCGATTTTGTACTCGTAGAACTCACCCTATATTTAGATACCCATCCTGATGATGTTACATCCATTAAACAATTTAACGATTTTTCCTATAAACGTAGGTTATTAAAACAGCAAATTGAAGAAAAATACGGACCTCTTCAACAGTTTGGAAATAGTTATTCACAAGCTCCTTGGGAATGGAGCAAAGGGCCTTGGCCATGGCAATTGTAAAGTGAAACTTTAATCAGTGGGGGTTTTCTTCATCCCCCACTGATTATTAGTTGAACCAATCGGGCTTTTACGGGCAGTTTATCTCCCGCCTAACTTCTTTGCTTTTGCTGAATTTTGAGGTGGTAGTATTACTGCCCGTTAATGCGGGATAAAGGTGGGGAAAATATGTGGATCTATGAAAAGAAATTACAATATCCTGTAAAGGTAAGTACTTGTAATCCAACACTTGCAAAATATTTAATTGAACAATACGGCGGTGCTGACGGCGAATTAGCCGCTGCCCTGCGCTACTTAAATCAGCGCTACACCATTCCTGACAAAGTTATCGGTTTATTAACAGACATCGGAACAGAAGAGTTTGCACACCTTGAGATGATTGCGACAATGGTATATAAACTAACAAAAGACGCTACACCTGACCAAATGATAGCCGCTGGTCTTGATGCTCACTACGCTGATCATGATAGCGCCATTTTCTATCACAATGCGGCAGGCGTTCCTTTTACAGCAACTTACATACAAGCAAAAGGAGATCCAATTGCAGATTTATATGAAGACATCGCCGCAGAAGAAAAAGCGAGAGCCACATATCAATGGCTCATTAATATGTCTGATGATCCCGATTTAAACGATGGATTACGTTTTCTTCGAGAACGCGAAATCGTTCACTCCCAGCGCTTTCGAGAAGCAGTCGAAATATTAAAAGAAGAACGAGATCGGCAAGTTTATTTTTAAAATATATGAAAGATCGTAACTACTCAGTCACTCTATGAAAAACCGATAGAAAAACATTTTTTTAAGTGGGCGAGATGAACCGGCTATGTATAGTAGCGGTCAGGGCCTTTTCCTGCCCCGCGCAAAGTTTTAAAACAGAGAAAGGCAGCGAGGTGTAGGTCCGTTTTTATCTTTATGGCAGCAATTATACTCCTTACCAAACTTCTAAATGAAATGTATGGCTGAGTAGTTACGAAAAATCAACATAAAAACCACTTTTTTTAGCTGGGCGAGAGCATCTAGCCATGAATATAAGCGGTCAGGGCCCTTTTCTGCCACAGGCGATGTTCAAACAAAGTGAGCAAATGATTCCATTCCTCGTATGTATTCGAGTCGTTCTATTACTTTTAGAAATTCTTCCCTCCTTCGCTTACTTATAATTTCTAAATCTCGTTTTGAAAAAGTGTAGTAAGTTCCTAGCACCTACTCATCTTCAGAAATTTGTATAAGAGCCTGTCGCTGTTACGGTATAAGCAATTCTCTACCTCTCGCAATTTTCATACAGTATCATTTCATTTCTGTAATTTGTTATTTTCGGAAACAAATTGGATAACTTTAAAAGTTTCTTTGCACTAAAAAAAGCTGCTAAATATAAGCAGCTTTTTTATCTATTTGTTCCTATCATTTTTACTTTTGACGAATATCAATCCACCAACGATCTTTCGCATTCATATTTTCAGTGCCACTAAACCCACTGTAATGGAAAGCATCAAGGAAGATTGAATCCAGCTTATCCTCATCTACAAAATAACCTAAGTTAACCTTCATCGTTTGTCCTGGCGGGATACTGCCAATATTGTAAAAGCTTTTTCCGTTTCCGTGAGGTTCTAGATAATCAACTTCGCTTGTCATAGTACTTTTTTCGTCAATTCCATCTTCTTCAGCATAGTTCCATGCATTTTTTTCAGATTTAAGCACTTTTAGGGATGGAGTCATATAGATTTCTTGTGTTGCCTGTTTACCAATATTTTTCACTGTTGTTGTTAGGTAGACAAATTTAGGAGTAACTAATTTCGACTCTACTAATTTGTCAATTGAATCTTTACCATCTCCAACTTTATATACATCCCGTTTGTACGGTGTCAATTTATTCGTCTGATCTAAAGCCTTATTATCGCTTAGTTTTTCTAGTCCATATTCATTAAAGTTCTCTTGTTTAAAATCTTTGATTGAATCAAAGACTTCAACTTTTTCGATGACATATTCAAGTTTGCTGTTATCCATGCCGAGACTTACGGTTACTGGAACCATTTGACCTACGCTAAATAGTTGTTTGCTGTCTTTTTCCAAAGGAATAACGCTAGGTTTTGTTGATTTATCCGCTTTGCTAAAATGATCTTTATCATAATCTGCTGTATGTGATGCCTTTTCCTTTGATGTGGGCTCAAGTGAAATGTTCCCTAAGACCTTCATCATTTGTTCTTCATTTACATCGGCGCCAATAAAACTTTCTAACATAATCCCCTCTTCCTTAAAAAAGAGAAAGACCTCTCTGTCAAACGGTAATTTGTTGCTTCCGGTATCTCTATGAACAATCACTGCTTTCCTGCCATTTATCTCTTTTTCTTCGTAGCTTTTTGAGTACAGCGTTTGAAAGTTAGAATTTCCCCCTACTCTCCAAAGAAGAAATGAAAACCCACCCTTTGCGTAGTTATCTTTAAATGAATATTTCATAGCATTGTCATCGTCTGCTGCCATATTTTCTGGTAAATAGCCGACTTTCAACTTATACCAATTGTCAATCTTTTTCGCGTCCTTATTTGTCACTGAAACATTTACTTCATAATTATGTTTTTGGACAATCATATCATAAACTTTTACTGCGCCAAAAGCGGTTGTTGGTATGCCGATCAATAAGCAGGCAGCAGCAATTAAAATACGATTCTTTTTACGCTTGGCCTGTGGTTTCCCATCTTTCATCTTAATTTCCTCCATAAACAATTTCTTTTTGTGCGTGTATGTATCTGAAAATTTATGTTGTTCATCCAGTTTATCAAAATCATCTAAAGCGATTTTTTCAGCAAGGTCATACATTTCTTTGGAGTTCTTGGAATTCGTCATTTTGCATACCTCCTATCATATTTTGTACTCGTTTTCGAGCGCGTTCAAATTGCTTGCGGACATTGACCTCCGTTATCCCCATTAGATTTGAAATTTCCTGATAAGTTAAGTTATAGAAGACTTTGTACTTAAAAACCTGTCTGTTAGACTCATTTAAATCTTTTAGCAATGTATCAATTTGAACCTCAGACATTACACTCCGTTCCCACTTTTCAATATTTTCATCTGCTACTTCCGGTAATTCTCTTTGATATTCTTCTAAGAACATTTCCTGTCGTTTATTTTTCCGGTAGTTATCAATCGCTTTGTTTTTCGCAATTCTCAAAATGTAGCGTTTAAGCTCTTGAGTGTTCAAGCCCCGTAGCTTTTCCAAATTCTGATAAAGAGTCATAAACGTCTCTTGAACTGCATCTTCAGCCTGCTGAACATTATTTAAAATAGAATAGGCCACATAATAAATTTTTTGTTCATACAGCTCGTATAGCTCTTCCATCTTTTCATAATCCTTGTTTGTAACTTTCATGTAATCCCTCCTCTCACACTATATAACGAATGGGCGTTATATTTTGTGACACTTCCTTAGAATGATTATTCACCATAGTAAAGCAACAGTTAATTTCTTAAAAATTAACTGTTGCTTTCTAGTTGTCAGACCTTTAAAATAAAAACATTAATTCGACGAATTATTTGAATTTTCGACACAAAATAATCTAGGAGGATTTTTATAGAATGCATAAAACTTTAAAACCATCCCAAATTCTCTCGATTAGCTTATTGCTATTTGCGATTTTCTTTGGTGCTGGTAATATGATTTTCCCGCCCCTACTTGGTCTTTCATCTGGAGAGAATATGTGGGTGTCTATCGCAGGATTTGTAATTACAGATGTCGGCTTATCACTATTAGCAATAGTTGCAGTTGCATTAGCAGGAGGCAGCTTCAAAACACTTGCAAGCCGTGTTCATCCAAAATTCGCGGCAATTTTAGCCATCATTATTTATCTCTCGATTGGACCGCTTTTCGTTATCCCGCGTACAGGATCTGTTTCATACGAAATCGGAATCGTACCACTTTTCCAAGATCACTGGTATTCTATGTTGCTCTTTACAGGAATTTTCTTTACGATTACCTACTTCCTATCGTTAAACCCTTCCAAGCTAGTGGATCACATCGGAAAAATTTTAACACCTATTTTGCTTATTATTATTGCAGTTATGGCAACAAAAGTGATTCTTTCACCAACAAGTTCATTTGCTACTCCGGTTGGTGACTACAAAGACATTCCATTTTTCAAAGGGTTTTTAGAAGGCTTTTTAACATTAGATGCAATCGGAGCACTTGTATTATCTAGCATTGTTGTGAATGCGATTCGTCAAAATGGGGTAAATGATAAAAAAGCAATTACGAAATATACGATTATATGCGGAAGCATTGCGGCGTTATTTTTAACAGTCATTTATTTCGCATTAGGCTATATCGGCGCATCAAATGGACACCTTGGACAATTTGAAAACGGCGGGCAACTATTAGCAACGGTTATGTACCAGTTATTCGGGACCAGCGGCAACATATTATTAAGCCTAGCCATTATTTTCGCTTGTTTAACGACAGCAATTGGTGTTGTGAGTGCATTTGCAAACTACTTTTCGAATGTATTAACAAATGTATCATACAAAAAACTTGTACTATGGGTGTGTATATTTAGCTTTGTTGTCTCTAACTTAGGCTTAAGCTTATTAATTAAACTAACACTACCAGTATTAATTATCCTTTATCCAATTACAATTATCTTAATTTTCGTATCGCTAATTGAAAAATATACGAAAAGAAAACCAAGTGTGTATGTCGGCGCAATGATTGCAGCCTTTATTATAAGCTGTATTCATGCCCTCGATAACATCGGCATGATACCATCTGCCATTTCATCTCTTGCAAGTGCAATTCCATTTTACAACTTAGGAATTGGCTGGATCGTTCCAGCGGTTATCGGCGGCATTGTCGGCTACTTCATTCCGCAAACACAAACAGAAGGTGAAGTTTCTGCAAAATAAGAAGACTAGGGAGCCCTAGTATAGCTTTAAATTAAGGGTTGCTCTAATAACACCTCGCAAATCCGAATTTTACGTTAAATTAAAAGAACCCACTTTGAAAAAGATTGTTCAAAATGGGTTCTTTCTTTATAAAGTATTGTTCAACTTTCATAAAAAAGTTTGATCATTTTCTACTATTAATCCTCCACAATCGCTCAGAAATTTTCCCGCCAATAATGATAACAGACTCTATCCTCGCAATAATTACACCGGTATTCATATTCTTAAACTATGATTTCTCCTTCTTACTATAAATTCCAAAAGCAATAACTCCAAATAAATAGCCTATTCCAGTTCCTAAACTAACTGTAAATGCTAGAAAGATTGGTTTGAAAAACATGCCAAAAATTACACCGATAGCACAACCAAAAATCATTCCTAATGGTATTAAACTATCTATTAAATCTTTAGCATCTTTTGACTTTTTCATACCTAATGTTCCTTTCGGTGTAAATAAAGTATCAAACTTTATTCCAACTCAAAACCTAGTCTTTTTATTTTACTTTTAACATATAAACCACTGCTACACAGAACAAAACATACCCTGCTCTCATTTCCTACCTTTGTTTTAAAACCATGCACGTGGCAGAAAAAGGCACTGACCGCTTCTACACATGACCAGTTCCTCTCATCCACCCTAAAGTGAAAAGGAGTTTTAAATCGTTTTTTCAATTTATATAAACCTATTTTGATTTCTCAACATATAAATCAATGCTACGCAAAACAAAACATCTCCTGCTCTCATTTCCTACCTTTGTTTTAAAACCATGCACGTGGCAGAAAAAAGGCACTGACCGCTCCTACGCACGGCCAGTCCCTCTCGCCCACCTAAAAAAAAGATTTTTTAAGGTTTTTTAGTCCTTACATCGTATGCTTAAATACAAACAATTCTTCCTTCGTTTGCGTTATAGGTTGTGTCGTTTCCATCTCTTCCTGCCCTCTTCTTTCCCCTAACCTTGCTTTCTCCACTGCATCCTGAATACATTTCACAATCATATTCCCTGAAAAAACTGTTAAACAAAAACAGGTAATCGGTACAAGTGGAATCCATGGATGTACTGATAAAGAACGGAAGTATACCCCAATTAATCCTGACCATTCATGAGTAAAAGAATCAGTCTCTTCTCCATAAAACTCTATCGTTCCCCCAAAGAATAAATTTAATAAACCGAGATGCAATAAAATAATAAGTGCCTGGACAAACTGCTGCATAAATACAATGACAAAGGTTGGGTACAAATGTGGAAACACGTGTTTTATAAGAAGGTGTCGTTTACTTCCTCCTAAAATTTTAGCAGCATCAATAAATTCTTCTGTTAATACCTTACGAATTTCATTGGCGACGTATAAGGAAAGGGTAGGAACTGCGAGCGCTGTTAATAAAATAACTTCAAACGAAGCTCGTTCAAAAAAAGTTGACATTTCTTCACCGTTATCAAACTGAATCGCATGTCGTAATGAAAAAGCTGCAATCATAACCATCGGAATAATTGTAAAGCTATCAAAAAAAGCTTCTAATTTGGGAAATCCTCTCTTTACGTACATACCGAGAAAAGCACCGAAGCAAATACCAAATACAATTCGTAACAATGAAATGAGTATGGAGATTCCAATTGTCCATTTTGCTCCTTCAATTACTAAATTTAATAAATCAAATCCCTTTTGATCTGTTCCAAGCAAAAATTGAAACGAAGGTGGAAAGGGAGGTACTTGTGGTGTTCCATCTTCATTATACTGAATGGACACCCTTCGAATATGTCCATCGTTAAAAATTGTATTTCCTATACTTAACAAAATAAATATAGTAATGAATGCACTACTAATCCAAAAGCGCTTATCACGTTTCAAATGTTGCCACATCTTAAACCCTCTCTTTCATCGCATTTGGAACAAGATAATGAAACAGCTTAAAAATAATAAAAATAGGTACATAAAGCAGCAGCAAACTAACTGTAAACAGAGGAATACCTGTTGCGAAATGCTCCGCGGCAGCTACTCTTACAAATACAAACATGCCGTATGTATTAAACATCCATTCAATAATGTACAAATTAGATAACATAAACCAAATGTTCGTTTTTGTAAAAAAAAGCGTACTTAATAACACATTACGTAAAACATGATGATTTAAAATATAAAGCCTATCCAGCCCTTTTGCCTTTGCAAATAGAACATAATCTTTTTCAAGTTCTGTTTCAAAACGCAATAATACTAGTTTCACAAACATAATCGTTGTCGGTACACTTAAACAAATAATTGGTAATCCCCTAACGGATTGCTCCCCTACCCCTGAAATACTTACAGCTAAAATACCTGTTTGTTTAAAAATCCAAATGACGAAAAGCTGCGAACCAATAATAAGAAGAATATCTGGAATAGATTCAAGAAAGAGTAAAAATGATTTAATTTTCTTCTGCACTCTAGCATTACTTCGTAAAACGATATAGACAATTAAAAAGGCAATTAAAAGTGAAATAAAAAAAGCTGCTAAAAAAATAATCATCGTTTCTTTATAGTGGATAAATAGTTGTGGAAATAGTGGTTTTGGTGTTGGTCTTGCACTATTACTAACTGGCATATACGTCATCGATGATAGATGTAGTAAACTATTGCATACCATCTTAATCGTTTCTATATATTTATGAAAATCTACTTTTAGGCCTTGAAACAAACCAGGTAATGCTCCTACACAAATAATTCCGATCACCGATAAGAAAAGTTGCACAATGACTTCCGAACTATGTATAAACACCCTCTTTGCCATATTCTCATGACCCCAATCCTTTTTATACCATTTTATAAAAAGTTTTCTAAATTGTAAATATTTTCTGTAAAATCATCTTTTTCATATGAGTCTCTGCTATAAAAATACGAAAGCATTCACCTTTCATTTAAATCTTACAAAAATGTAATACTTTTGTAAGATAAAACAATTTGCCATATTTAACGCCTCCCTTATACTAGAAATTACAGAGACAAAAACGACACGAAAAGGTGAAAATACAATGAAAAAGAAAACAAAATTATTAATTGTCGGTTTAGCAACAATTGGAATTGGTGCTGGTTCTTACTTTGCTTTAGCTGGCGGATCTTCTACACCGGCTATGGCATACAGCGGTTATAAAGTAACAGAAAAGAAAATTGAAAATGCGCAAAAATTTGGCGGCGAAGTTATTCCAAACGGGATCGAAACAATTGCATTTGATCCAACAAAAGGTAACTATGAGCTTGCAGTTAAAAAAGGAGATCAAGTTAAAAAAGGACAATTACTTTTTAAATATAACAACTCATCTAGCAAACTAGAAAAAAACGAAGCGGAAATGCAAAAGAAGTTAGCTGAGAAAGAAGTTTCACTCCTTCAAAAACAAGTGGATGCTGCAAAACAAAAACTACAAACAGCGAAACAATCTGGTGCTGCAGGTGACATGTTAAAAGCAGTTGAACAAGAAGTGCAAACACAAGAAGCGCAGCTTGAAATGAAAAAGTTTGAAGTCGAAAAAGCGAAGCAAATGATGCAAAACGCTCAAGAAAAAGAAAATGCACTGTCAGTAACAAGTCCTGTAGATGGTATGATTGAAGACATTAACAAAGGTACAGAAGAAAAAGCAGCTATAAGTGGTATGACAATTCGCACTGCTGGGCCATTAAAAGTAAAAGGCCAGTTATCTGAATACGAACTTTCTCAAATGAAAGTTGGCCAAGAGGTTTCTGTTACATCTAAAACAGTATCAGGAAAAACATGGACAGGAAAAGTAACAGAAATTGGAACAACGCCATTAAAGAATATGGATGAAAACAAAACCGTTTCTAATTATCCTTTCGTTATTACATTAGATAATGGTGACGACCTACAACCAGGCTTCCATGTTTATGTAACGGCAAAATCAGGGGAAGCAAACGGTCTTGTTGTTCCAAGAAGCAGTATCGTGAAAAAAGGTGATAAAAACATCGTATTCGTTGTAAAAGACGGAAAAGCAAAAGAAAAAGCCATTACCATTGAGTTTGAAACAGATAGCGAAGCAAAGATTTCTGGCTTACAAACAGGTGAGAAAGTAATCTCAAAACCAGAAAAAGATCTACAAGATGGTATGGAGGTTAGCATGAAATGATTGAATTAAAAGGCATCACGAAGTCTTTTCAAAACGGAGAAGAAATTGTTCAAGTCCTGCATGGAATTGATCTAACACTAAATCAAGGTGAATTTACTTCCATTATGGGACCATCTGGTTCCGGGAAATCAACATTAATGAATATTATCGGTTGCCTAGACAAACCGACAACAGGCACATACACGTTAGCTGGGCAACATATTTCAAACATGTCAGAAACAGAACTAGCGCACATTCGCAATAAAGAAATTGGATTTGTATTCCAAAACTTTATGTTGCTCCCTCGCCTCAATGCGATGCAAAATGTAGAACTGCCACTTATCTATGGTGGCGTAGATAAAAAAGAGCGACGCGAGCGAGCGTTAGCTGCATTAACAAAAGTAGGGCTCGCGGACCGAGCAACTCACTTGCCAAACGAATTGTCTGGTGGACAAAAACAACGTGTTGCTGTCGCTCGTGCGATTGTGAATAACCCAAAATTCATTTTAGCCGACGAACCGACTGGTGCACTTGATACAAAAACAAGTACACAAATTATGGATCTCTTTTACGAATTAAATAAACAAGGCTCTACCATTATAATGATTACCCATGACCGGGAAATTGGAGAAGCGGCAGCACGCCAAATTGTAATTCGTGACGGAAAGATCGTCCAAGATTGGAGAGGTTGAGTTTGAACTTAAATGAAAATATACGTATGGCCCTTTCCTCCATCTTTGCTCATAAAATGCGTTCGATTTTAACAATGCTTGGAATTATTATTGGAGTTAGTGCGATTATTACCATTATCTCTATCGGTGATGGAACCAATGCGAAATTTCGTGAACAAATCGGGAAAGAAAAGAAAGATCAATTTCAAGTAAACTATAACACAGAAGATTTTTCAGATATGGACGGTAAAATTTCAGCAAGTATGTATGACAATGTCTTAAAAATCCCTGGTGTTCAAGATGTTTATCCCAATGTAAGAAATAACGCGAAAGTATATGCAGGAAAAAAAGAATTAGCTCTTGATGTAATTGGTGCTAAAGGTGATTATTTTGAGGATGCCTCTAGATACCAACTTGAACATGGCCGATTTTTAACAGCTACCGATCTAGACAAACCAGAACATACAATTGTTTTAAGTAAAGATGCATTCCATAAATTGTTCTCTTCATGGGAACCAAACTTATATATCGATATAAAAGGGACACCTTACAAAGTAGTCGGTGTATATTCTATCAAAGCAATGATGGGTGGTGCGGACTTTAAAGAAGGAATCATCCCCGCAGAAAACTGGCCTGTTTTATTCGGCAAAAATAATTATGATAGTATCACAGTAAAAATCGCTCCTGGTCAAGATAAGCAAACTGTGCAAGATGCAGTTGTAAAATCATTAAACGACGCAAAAAAACCAGAACACACTGGGAAATTCAAAGTACCAGATCCACAGGAAATGTTAAAAGAGATTGATAACTTTACTGGTATTTTAAAAAGTGTATTTGGTGGTATTGCCGCTATTTCGCTACTTGTTGGTGGTATCGGCGTTATGAACATCATGCTTGTTTCCGTCACAGAGCGTACACGTGAAATCGGAGTCCGCAAAGCACTCGGTGCAACGCGCGGAAAAGTATTAATGCAATTCCTTATTGAATCTTGTATTTTAACAGCTTTAGGTGGCATGATCGGATTTGTACTCGGCATCTTCTTTGCCTGGATCGTATCCATATTTGCAGCATGGCCACTCGTTGTCTCAATAAAATTAGGCTTAATCTCGGTTGGGCTGTCCATGTTAATTGGTATTGCATTTGGCTTACTTCCAGCAAATAAAGCTGCGAAGCTAGATCCAATTGAGTGCTTGCGATATGAATAAAATAAACAAGGTTGCCAAAGGTAACCTTGTTATTTTGTTGCATAGTTTACAATTAGTTTTCGTTCGCAAAAAACAAAAACGCTTTCATTTTTACCAACCCCTTAACACTAAAATAGAAAGAAAATTTAAAAAATGTAAATAACTTGTAATATTCTTTTCTACAATAAAGAATTATAATTAATTGATGCGAGGACTGAATTAGATCTCATTATAGATGAAGGAGTATATAGAATGGAGCAAAAGACGGATTTACGTGAAAATAAGCATAAAAAAAGCTATAAGAAGCTAAAAATTACAATGCTCATTATTACATTCTTTTTAATTTGCGGTGGAGGTTACACATGGTTTTTAGTAAATAAGGCATCTTCTGCTGTTCGAAATGCCTCTCAAAATTTAGAGCGTGGTGAAAAATCTGAATTACGAGAACAAGCGGTCAAACCCGTTACCAATAACGTATCTGTGTTAATTATGGGAATTGATGAAAATAAAGGACGCGAAAAACTATACGCTGGGGCATTCCATCCGGATGCATTGTTACTGGCAACGTTTAATAAAGATAGTAAAACAGTAAAACTAGTAAGTATTCCACGTGATACATACACATACGTTCCAGTAGAGAAGAAAAAAGATAAGATTACACATTCCTATGCATTTGGCGCTACAAAAAATGGAAAAGACGGTGGCCCTCAAGCTACGATTGAAACAGTAGAAAAGCTATTCAACGTCCCCGTCGATTATTTTGTAAGATTTAATTTTAATTCTTTCATAAAAGTTGTCGACGATTTAGGAGGAATTGACTTAGATGTACCTGTTACATTTACAGAACAAGATAGTAACGATACAGCTGGTGCAATTCATCTTGAAAAAGGGTTCCAGCATCTAAACGGAGAACAAGCCCTTGCGCTAGCAAGAACGCGTAAAATTGATAGCGATGCCATGCGTGGCCAACGTCAACAGCTTGTTATTGAAGCGATTGTTAAAAAACTAGCAAGTGCGGGATCCGTTACAAAAGTAGGGAAAGTTATTGATGATATTAATGGGGAATTTAAAACAAACTTCTCATTTGACGACATGTTATCATTCTACAAATATGGTATCAATGCTTCAATCGGAAAACTTCAACTAGCTGGAGAAGACTGCTATATGGCGGAAGATAAAGTTTGTAAACCTACTTACGTGCCGAAACATACGTATTACTACATGCCTGATCAAAAAAATATTGCCGACATCTCAAAGCAGCTCCGCGAACATCTTGGGCTTCCTGCTGATACAAACAATGTAGCGCAAGAAAAAGATACGGATAACAAACAAAACCAAGAGCAGAAACAACAAGCTGTGCATAAGGATACAACGACTAACAAAACAAACGATAATTAATGTGAATATAGCAAAAGCCGCTGATTGTTCAGCGGTTTTTTGTATGAAACTGACTGGAAATTACGCTTCCCGCCTATATATCGGCGCTTCGACACGATTCAAGATCCGCTGCAACTCGAATCCTGAACTCCAAACGTTCATATCGCCTAAAACATTGATAATATGTTTAAACCCCATCTTCTTTAAAATTTTTGTTGCGTGTTTACTTCTTTATTTTCATCTAAACTACTTGCTTGTTGTACGGGTTTATTTAGCGATATATTACGAAAATACGGAACATGGTTACCTCTAAATTCGCCTGGTGTACAAACGTCAATCAATTGCTTATTCTTTTTCTTCATTTCGTCTTTTAGTTCTTTTCCACTTATATTTTTTACTCCCTTAACTGGTAACAAGCGAAAAAAGGATAAACAAGTAAATAATCTTAATTTTCGTAACATTCCGTTCATGTTCTGTTCATATTCTTATTTTAAAATCTTCCTGAACATAAGAAGAGGAGGTTATAGATGTGATTTCGAAACTTGCTCGCTTCATCAGTAGTCCAAAGGGTGCCAAAATCATTTTAGTCGCTTGGATTCTTGCTATTGGCGTTTTAAGTTTTCTCGCACCCGGAGCCAAAAAGTACGCAACAAGCAGTGGTGAAGGAAGCATCCATAAAGATACGCCGTCTGCTGTAGCACAGCAGATATTGGATGAACAATTTCCATCCAAAGATGGAACAGTCGCCTTGCTTGTTTTTCATGGAAAATCCACAATCACTGAGGCCGAACGTGCAAAAATTTCAGAAATTAGCAAATGGCTTTCCTCAGATGATAAACCGAAACATGTTGCAAGCGCCTTACCATTTCACCAACTTCCAAAAGCCACACAAGATAAAATGTTCTCCAAAGATAACACAACTATTCTGTTAAATGTTGCTCTAACAAAAGATTTAGAATCGGATCAAATTTATGACACATTACAGCAAATTCGCAACTATGTGAAACAAATGGATATCGGAGACTTAAAGCTTGAGATTACAGGTCCAGCTGGAATTGCAGCGGATACGATTACACTGTTCAAAAATGCTGACTTCGTATTAATGTTTGCAACAATCGGATTAATTCTCATTATATTAATCATTATTTATCGCTCCCCTTTGCTTGCTGTCATTCCCTTACTCATTTCCGGTATCGTATATGCAGTAGTCGATCGCATTTTAGGATTGGTAGGTCAAAACGGATGGTTCGTCGTTGAAAAACAAGCTCTTTCCATTATGATGATTCTACTCTTTGCTGTTTTGACGGATTATTGTTTATTCATAGTAGCTCGTTATAAAGAAGAGTTAAAAAAGACGAATTCGAAATACGATGCGATGCAAGCCGCGTTAACGCAAGTAATGGAACCAATTCTATTTAGCGGCGGAACCGTTCTGGTCGCAATGCTTACATTGTTCTTTGCTGTTTTTAATGCATATCATAACTTTGCCCCAGTATTTTCAGTTGCTATGGTGTTCATTCTGCTTGGAGGCATCACACTTATTCCAGCTTTATTTGCACTCGTAGGCCAAAAAGCATTTTGGCCTTTCATTCCAAAAGTAGCCGAAAAAGAAGAGAAGCTGGGCGGCTTCTGGACAAATGTAGGCACTTTTGTAAAGAAAAAGCCTTCCATCACAGTAAGTATACTGCTCATTATGCTCATTCTTACTTCGCTGAACGTTGGATCTATGAAATATTCGTTTAATTTAATGAAGTCATTCCCAAATGACATTTCATCCCGGCAAGGCTTTGAAACTTTAGAGGAAAACTTCCCACCAGGACAATTAGCGCCTGTCACTGTCATTTTGAAATCAGACAAAGAAATTGTCTTAGACCAATCCTTTTTTGATAAATTAGCTTTATTATCAAGCGCAATGAAAAAACTAGATGGGGTAAACACCGTCACACCAGAAATCACTTCCGCATTCGCGAATGCGAACTTACCAAAAAACTTCTTATCAGAAGAAAAGCATGCCGTCAAATTGCAATTAACTTTACAAGACAATCCTTACGACCAAGCAGCTTTAAATACAATCAGTCTACTACGTGAAAACAGTAACAGTTTGTTAACAAAGAGCGGCTTTGATTCTCAGCAATATTCCTTGCATTATAGCGGGCAAACCCCGCAGCAATTAGATGTAAAATCTTTGAACGAAAAAGATACAATCGTGACGTTCTCGCTCATTTCTATTTTTATTCTCATTATGCTGACATACCAATCACGCTCGATCATTATCGCGCTAACAATGATGATCACAATGTTACTTTCTTATTCAGCGACGCTAGGGCTAGGTTGGATGATTTTTCATTATATTTTAGGATACGACTCAATTAGCTATCGTCTACCTGTCTACACCTTTGTATTTCTTATTGCATTAGGGATCGACTATAATATTATGCTCGTATCCCGAATCAAAGAAGAGGCGCAAAAATATGAATGGAAAGAAGCGGTAGCACGCGGGGTTTCTTTAACTGGAGGCGTTATTTCATCAGCGGGTATTATACTCGCAGCTACATTCGGCGTGCTCATTACCCAACCACTTCAAGAACTCTTTCTATTCGGTTTAACAATGACAATGGGGATTTTAATTGATACATTTCTTGTTCGTGGTATGCTGCTCCCTTCGATTTTGATTTTTTTCAAACCGCGGCGTTCCAAGCGTATTTCTTCCCTTCCAACAGATTTAAAATAATTGTTCAAAATGAAAAGTGTGCAACCTGGCACACTTTTCGTTTTCTTTGCAATTATAATCACGTGTTCATCTTCTATTCATAAACATTGCTTATTCTACAAACGGAAAACTTCATCAGCTTTTTTTATTAATTGCTTTGTAAGTGTAGATCTTTCCAATCGTCTCTTAATAAACCAAACACATATACGTCATGGAATTTGCCAAATCTAAAAATTTCATTGCGAAAAGTACCTTCTTTTACAAAGTGACATTTTTCGTATGAACGAATCGCATTCGCATTGAAACTAAACACTTGCAGTTTAATTTTATTTATGTGAATGTAATTGAAAATAAACGATATTAAAGTGTTCATCGCGTCCGTACCAAAGCCTTTATTTTGCCACTTTGTTCCGATAGAAATACCGACAAAACAAGTGCTATTTTTCCAATTGATTGCGAAAACACCACATGATCCAATTAGTTCATTCGATTCCTTATCAAAAATACCAAAAATAAACTCTTCCTTTTTGCCGCTAATACCATTGAAAAACGTTTTGTTGTCTTCCAATGTCGTTGGAAACGGAATGTCATCATTTGCGAGTAATAGCGTATGTTTTTCATTTTCAAGTTGAGCAAAGCGCTCAAGGTGATTTTGTTCCATTTGTTTTAACAGAACCGTTTGCCCTGTTAAAAAGTGATTAAAAAACTGTTTCATGTTATTCTCCCTTTATTAAGGGGTGCAGCCTGAGGTACAACCCCTTAGATTTTTTGTTGGTGAAACAAAACGTCTACTGCAATTATCGCAATCATATTCGCAACTCCTTTTGGTTAATACTTCTATTATATCTTATTTGTATATATTTGAAAATTCTGTATTGTATTTTCGAAAAAGGTGTAATGTCAGCTCTATTTCCTGCACTCAGAATGTTAAACATTGTCGAAGCGCCGATATATCAGTGAACATATAAGAAGGAGTTGATTCAAAAGACATCTACATCTCTTTTGAGTCAACTCCTATCTTCTTTTTCTCTTTATAATGGCCACTTTTATCCACAAAACGTATGTCATTTATATATATCCAACTTAACTTTCCAACAGATAAATCATTGCTATGCAGAGTAAAAAGTGCTGTGCTACTCGTTCGCTCCCTTTGTTTTAACATCGCCCGTGGCCAAAAAGTCCCTGACCGCTCCAAAGCATGGCCAGGTGCTCTCGCCTACCTAAAAGAAGAGGTTTTTTTTAACTCGTCTTTTGTAACTTCTTGTTCATATTCCGTTCATATTTCCTCTTTATGATAAAAGCATAGAACGAAACAAGGAGGAACAAACCTAATGTTTTTAGCACTTAAAGAATTAAAACAATCGAAATTACGTTACGGATTAGTTGGTACAATCATGATGTTATTATCATTTCTTGTACTTATCATATCAGGTCTAGCAAATGGTTTATCTCATGATAATGCCTCTTCTATTATTGAAATGAAAGCAAACAAATTTATCTTATCAGATGATGCAGATGGTAAATTGTTACGATCTCAGATTAAGAAAGAAGATGTCGATAAAGTTTTAGCACAAGTTGATGAAAAAGATGCAGTTCCAATGCACATTAAAGTATCAACATTTGAAAAAGAAGGCACTTCAAATAAAGTAGATGTTGCTATTTTCTCAAGTAAACAAGATTCATTCATTGCTCCAAAAGTAATCGAAGGAAAAAATGGTACGTTAGCAGACAATGAAGTTATCGCTGATGAATCAATTAAAGAAAAAGGAATTAAGCTTGGAGATGAACTAGTAGATCCTATTTCTAAAAAAGCTTTCAAAGTTGTTGGATTCTCGCAAAATCAAATGTTTAGTCATACACCAGTTATTCATATGAATGAAAATGTATGGGACGCTATTGCCTTGCCAAATCAAAAAGATTACAGTGTAATCGCTCTAAATACTGATAAAAAAATCGACAATGCAAAAGTTGTTGATAAAAAAGAAGTATTACAAAGTATCCCAGGTTATAAAGAAGAACAAGGAACATTAACAATGATTATTGCGTTTTTACTTGTTATTTCAGCATTGTTAATCGGCGTTTTCTTCTATGTCATTACATTACAAAAAACACACCAATTAGGTGTATTAAAAGCGATCGGTACGAAAAACTCATATTTAGCAAATACGTTAGTTGTACAATCTATATTCTTATCAGGCGTTGCTCTTATTATCGGCATTGGCTTAATCTTTGCGGTAGAAGCTATTTTACCAGCTAGTATGCCGTTCTTATTAACAACAACAACAATCATGCAGTATGCAGGTATCTTTATCTTAATTAGCATATTCGGTACACTTATTTCTCTATATCAAGTATTAAAAGTAGATGCATTAGAAGCAATCGGAGGTGGCATGTAATGGTAACGGAAGTAAAATGGGATAACCCAGCGTCATTATTAAAGCTTGATCAAGTAAGCAAAACATACGGCGAAGGAGAGACAGAAGTAACTGCTCTCCATCCCATTACATTAGATGTAAAAGAGGGCGAATTTATCGGTATTGTTGGTCCATCTGGTTCAGGGAAAAGTACATTGCTTTCCATCGCAGGTGCCCTTCTCTCTCCTTCAAAAGGAGACATTTATATTGCTGGTCAAACCATAACAAATTTATCAGAAAAAGAAATGACGGATATTCGCTTACGAAAAATCGGATTTATATTTCAATTCGCAAACCTTGTACCTTTCTTAACGGTAAAAGAACAACTTCTGTATATCGCTAAGTTAAAAGGAGAAGATAAAAAAGCAGCAAGTCAGTTAGCAGAGCAATTGCTGAAAACATTTGGATTAGCACATCGCATGAATCATTATCCAAATCAACTTTCAGGCGGTGAAAAACAACGTGTAGCGATTGCTCGTGCGTTCATGAATGATCCAAACTTAATTTTAGCTGACGAACCGACTGCGAGTCTTGATTCAAAAAGGGCAAGAGAAGTTGTTGAATTAATGAAACAAGAAGTGAAGAAAAATAAAAAAGCAGCAATTATGATTACACACGATGAAAAAATGCTTGATGTATGCGATCGTATTTTAACACTTCGCGACGGAAAATTATTACGAGAAAACGAAGTGTAAATCACAGTAATCTAAAAAACTTTCTTACCCCTATTTCCACAGGGAATAAGAAAGTTTTTTCTTTATTCACAAGTACCTCTTCATTTTTTGTTTACAGCATAATACAATTTAAATATAATAACTACGCCGATTTTATATGTAATATTGCGTTCATATTCTATTCATAATTCGCATGTAACATTCTTTATATAAAGAATGTTAGAAAGGAATGATGACAACATTCCACAAGCTAAGTATTATCGTCTGGTTCATTTGTCTAATCCCATATATTTCTGGCCTTATATACGGAATGACAAACCACTAATAATCGCAGTCTACTATCCAAAAATAAACATTGCTAATGCTACCTAGGAGGTATATGATGAAAAAGTTATATAATGCAGCATTCACTTATTTAATTATCGGTCTATTATCAGGTGTATTCGCGAGAGAATATTCAAAAGCGCAAGGAATTCAAGGTACTACATCGCTATACAAATTGCACACACATGTGCTAGTTCTTGGATTTATATTCTTCTTGCTTGCCTTTACTCTATCGAAATTATTTGCAGTCCATGAGGCAAAAAGTTTTAACATGTGGTTCATCGTCTATAATGTAGGATTAGTTTTAACAATTGGTTCAATGGCGACCCGCGGACTTCTTCAACTCAATGGAGCTGATTTTAAAGGATTAAGTCATATTGCAGGAATGTCTCATACGATCATTGGTATCGCTCTCGTTTGGTTTATGATTCTATTAAAAAAATCGTTCAAAGGGTAAAAGGAGGTCAAACATGAACTTAGCTGTTCTATCGAGTATTGTTGCTCTTTGTATGGCTGTTGGAATGATGTTCCTTCGCTTAAAATCAGCAAAGAAACCTGTAACACTTAAAAAAATTATTCTCCCGCCATTTTTTATGAGTACGGGAGCATGCATGTACTTCTTACCAGAATTCCGCTTAACATCAACTGAAATTATAGAAGCAGTTATCGTTGGATTATTTTTCTCTATTTTTCTTATTAAAACATCAAAATTTGAAATACGCGGAAAAGACATCTATTTAATACCTTCTAAAGCATTTATCTTTATTTTAGTCGGTTTACTAGCTGTCCGCCTCGGTATGAAAGAGTATTTAAGTCAATCAATTGATTTAGGACAATTAAGCGGTATGTTCTTCTTACTTGCCTTTGCGATGATCGTCTCTTGGAGAATTGGCATGTACCGTTCGTTTATGAAATTACAAAAAGAAATGAACTTTGCGACTAAGAGTGTTTAATCATATCAAAAAGCCCGATACAAAATATTGGGCTTTTTTTATATATAAATCCAAATTAAAAAACGATATAAAACCATCTTTTTTAGGTGGGTGAGAGCAACTGGCCGTGTATAACAGCGACTTATATCAGTCTCAAAAATTAGAAGTCTGTTTTTCTTCCACTAGATCATGTGCTACTTTCTGTACTTTTGAAGTACTTGATTTTTCAAATACATTTTGTAATCCTACTAACATCAAATTAGCTGCAACGACTGTTAAAGAGAAAAAGACAATTGGAACGAGAGCAATACAAGGATGGATAGAAAGCATATGAAACGTATCTCCAATTAACCCTGACCATTCAAATGATAACGTCCGCGGCGGTTCTTTTGCAGGACTGTGATCAATAACTGTTCCGCCAAAGAACATCTTCAATACTCCTAAATGCGCCAAAACGAGAAGAACTTTATTGAATTGCTGAACTAATAAGATGACTAACATAGAGCGAAGCTGCGGGAATATATGTTTACGTAAAATATGAAACTTTGATCCACCTAATACAGAAGCCGCTTCCACAAACTCTGTTGTGAATAGTTTTTTCACTTCGTTCGCTACATAAAAAGACGTTGTAGGAAGTGCAAGAATGGTAAGAATAAACATTTCAAAAAGAGCACGTTGATAAAAAGGCTGCTGAAATCCATCTATCGGCATCGACATCACATTTACTAGCAAGAAGTAAGCGATAATTGTCAGCGGCATAATCGTAAAACTATCAAAAAACGATTCAAGCTTACTGCTCCATCTTTTCAGAAACGTACCGATCCCAACGCCAAACACAATTGCAAACCCTACCTGCAGCATGGCAATACAAGCCGATAAACCAATGGTGAACTTTGCACCTTGTATAATGACATGAAGTAAATCATACCCATGTATATCAGTACCTAGCAAAAAATGAGTAGATGGAGAAAATGGCGGCGCTCCAATCAAGTTCCCGTTCTCATAAAGAGCTGTCACTTGCCTAATTTGCCCATCATTGAAAATTGTATTCGCAATACTAGCAAGTAACAGTATGACTAAAAACAAGAAACTAAACAGAAACTGCTTTTCTCGTACAAGATCTTTGATCACCTACTTCCCCTCCCCTCTCATAACAGCAGGTACAAATAAATCGTACGCTTTATAAATAATGAAAAACGGAATATAAAGCAATAAAAGTGTCACAACAAACACTTCTGGAAACGGATATTTCAAAACAAAATACACAATACCAGGAACATTAAACAAAGACTCAATCATCAACAAATTAGAAAACATAAACCATACAATCGTCTTTGAATAATGGAACATCGTAAACAACACATTGCGGAGCACATGATGACGAAATATGTGATAGAAATTCAAACCTTTCGCACGAGCATACGCAATATAATCTTTTTGCAATTCTGCTTCTACTTGCAACAGGAAAATACGAGTTAACATAATCGTGGGGGGAACACTTAAACAAACAACAGGCATCAAAATGGACTTCTCCTGCCATGTAGTGGCGATATTAAACACCATAATATTCGTTTTTTGAAATAACCACAGCACCAAAATTTGAAAACACATAATGATGAACAAGTCTGGTACTGATTCTAATATAACTAACACAAACTTCATTCTTTTCAATTTCTCATAGAAAAAGCGAATAATCAGATAGGTAAAACAAAAAGCACATACAACCGAAATGAAAAGCGCCAACATAAATAACCACAAAGAATGCCAATAAAACTCAAAAATTTGTGGAAATATCGGCCGTAAACTTTTCCCATATGTCAAATGAGAAAAATTTAATAGCTTTTTACACAACTCCCCAAGAGCTTTGAAATAATTATTTATATCCATTTCCATTCCTTTAAACAAACTCGGTAGTGAACTTAAACAAAGAATGCCCGCTATAGCTAGAATGAGTTGCATAATCGCTGTGGATATTTTTTGGATTGTGATTGTTTTCATACTCCCCGATCCTCCTATAAATATCTTAACCTTCCAAAAATTACTATATAAATTCTATCAACATTTAACTGAATATTCAATCAAATATAGATGCACAAAATTAAATATACCTTGTTTTAAATGAACTATAAGGCCCAATACCCGTGGACAAAGTAATTTGTTTTGTAACAAAATGAACGTTTATATATAGATGCAAATTGAAAAACTAACATAAAAACCCTTTTCTTTTTCGGTGGGCGAGAGCAACTGGCCATGTATAGAAGCGGTCAGGTCCTATTTCTGCCACGTGCGCAGCGAAAACCAAAAGCGCAAACAAGTGCAGGTTCTTTTTCTCATAGTAGCAATCTATATGTAAAAAAATAAATTGGATTTATATATTACATGTAGTTCTAAAAAATAACGCACTCTATGTCTTTTCGGTTCGTTGTAACGAAATACCGTATCAAAAATAATTCGTGACATTATTAATGAAACACCTTTTGTAAAGTACAAAATATCAGCATGTCCAAGATTTATAAAAAGAAATTACTTTTTTCTGAAATATGTATATAAATACTATATGAATAATAAATATTCAAAAATGATTTTATATTCCCTTAATTTATTTCCTTCCATCTACACTAATTATTTATTATAACAGCTTTCACGTCCAAAATAAGATGTTTCAACAAAGGAAAATATAAGTATCTTTATAGTAATTTTCCAATATAATCAACGTGTTAATCAAAGGAATTCTGTGTTATTTTTGCTTTTCTACTAAACTAATACAGCTCCAAACAATGGACACAATTGCTACATGCCAAGTTAAATTTATTTTCTATTCAAGATTCTGTTTATTCAATCTTTCTAAAAACAAAAAAAAATTAAATTTATAAATATACAAGTTATAATGAGGGCGTCGAGAGATAATCTATTACCTCCAGAGAACCTGGTTCTGGTGCAAAAACGCTAAAGAACTTGCAAGTAATCTTCTAAAATTGGACATACTGATACGATTGCTTTACAACAGGTGTACGATCAAAAGGAAAATGTATTCCTCACGAAAATGAAAGCGCTATCAGAAAGATTTTAAAATGTAATTGCAGAAAATAAAAGCTGGAACATATTTTGAATTGGTCATTCTATATAAATCAATTTTAATCTTTCGACATATAAGTTGCTGTTATGCAGACTGCAACACTGCGCCCTTATCGCATGTAGCAGGAAAAGGCCCTGACTGCTTCTATGTACGGCCTGATGTTCTCGTCCTCCCCTAAAAGGAAAGAGGTTTTTATATCGGTTTTTAAATTTGGATATATATAATAACTTAGATTCAGCTGTAATTAAAAACAATAAATTATGGGGGTGCTTATATGAACATGAATGTAGCATCTATTAAAGAAAAAAAGGTTGTTAAATACAAAAGTTGTTTTGATGTGATTGGACCGGTAATGATAGGTCCTTCAAGTTCACATACTGCAGGTGCTTTAGCTATTGGAACAGTTGCCAATAAATTATTTCAAGGTCTTCCAAAAAAGGTCGTAGTAAAGTATTATGAATCATTTGCTGAAACCCATAAAGGACACGGAACTGATTTTGCAATTATTGCTGGGATATTAGGATTTGCTACCGATGACAGCAAAGTACCAGATGCTATTAAAATAGCAGAATCTAAAGGATTGGACATTACCTTTATTGAAAAAGCAGGTGATAGTCCTGCGGGTCATCCAAATACGGCAGATGTATATTTAGAGGATGAAAATCGAAGTATTAGAACGATGGGTATTTCGGTCGGCGGCGGATTAATTGAAGTCAAACATGTTGAAATTGACGGATTTAACTTAGATTTGCAGGGGCCATTGCCAGTTATTATTGCGATTTCCGAAAGAGCTGACTTTGAATTTGTCTTACGCAGGATCTTTAAACAATATGATGTGGAAATTAACGATTTTCATAGTTTAGAAGAAAACGGAAAATATTTATATGCATTCGCTTTGGATTCGCTATTACCTGGTGATGCTCAGAAGGAACTTAGAAGTTTAAGCAATATAGCTAATATCATTATTCTTTAGTTACATTAAGGGGTGAAAAAATATGTATATGTCTATAAAAGAAATTATAGATGCAGCTAATAAAAGACAAAAGTCAATTTATGAATTAGCAATTGAACAAGAAATCGAACAAACTAAAACTTCTTATGAAGAAGTTTGGAGTAAAATGGAAAAGAATTTAACGACTATGGAAAATTCCATAAATAAAAGTATTGAGGGTGACGGGGTATTTTCTCCGACCGGTTTAACCGGAGGCGATGCTGTTAAAATTAAAAAATATCGTGAAAAAGGAAAAACGCTTTCTGGAGACTTGATGGTGCTCGGGATTCAAAGTGCTATCGGTGTTAATGAAGTAAATGCTTCATTAGGGGCTATTTGTGCAACTCCAACAGCAGGTGCAAGTGGGACGATCCCTGGAGTCCTATTTAGTATTAAAGATACGTTACAGTTAAGTCATGAAGATATGATCCATTTTCTATTCACTTCAGCGTTATTTGGAACGATAGTCGCAAATAACGCTTGTATTGCCGGAGCGTACGGAGGATGTCAAGCGGAAGTAGGCAGTGCCTCAGCAATGGCGGCGGCAGCAGCGGTAGAAGCTGGAGGAGGAACACCGCAGCAATCTTCTGAAGCTTTCTCAACCGCATTACAAAATTTACTCGGGTTAGTTTGTGATCCGGTCGCTGGTTTGGTAGAAATTCCTTGTGTAAAGAGAAACGCTATTGGAATGGCAAATGCTTTAGCAGCAGCAGATATCGCATTAGCCGGCGTAAACAATATCATCAATTCTGACGAAGTTATTGAAGCGATGTATAGAGTTGGAAGACAGATGCCTCGCGAATTAAGAGAGACAGGTTTAGGCGGAATTGCGGCCACACCTACAGGGATTGCCATTAAAAGTAAAATATTTGGAGAGAAACAATTAAATACATAAACAGTTATTTGAAATATTGTGAAATAGTTAACAATTCTGTTCTCCTAAGGGAGTCATTGCCACTAAAATAGTGTACTATACTACTATACAATTAAAATATACTACTATATAATTAAAATGCTTTGCAAACGCTAACAAATTCATCGGGTTGATTACTAGCGAATTTTTCGATTTTGATCAACTTAGAAGAAGAACACAAGATGCAATGCATCTTGTAAGCAATTCATTTTTTCAAGAATGGTCTATATTCCTAAGCCTTAAAAAGAGACTTAAGAATAAGATACAAGGAGGAATTATTATATGAATGAAAATACTGCAAAAACAATAGAATTTCAATCTGAAAATACTGCAGTAAAAAATGAGACGTATCCAGACCCTAAAAAGTGGCATAAACAGGATACTACCTGGGCATTGAGCCTTTTTGGAACAGCAATTGGAGCAGGGGTACTCTTTTTACCTATTAATGCAGGTGCAGGTGGTTTATTATCATTACTGTTAATTACCGTACTTGCATATCCTGTAATGTATTACTCACATAGGGCGCTAGCTAAAATGATATACGCTTCCAATTCTGCTGAAGAGGGGATTACAGGTACAATAAGAGAGTATTTCGGAAATAAGGCAAGTATCATTTTTAATATAGTATATTTCGTCTCAATTTATACGATCGTGCTGATGTATTCGGTTGCACTTACAAATACTGCAAGTAGTTTTATCGTAAATCAATTGCACATGCAGGAGCCTCCAAGGGCCATTTTATCGCTTGTATTAGTAATCGGTCTTATAGCTATACTAAATTTTGGTCAAGATATCACTGTAAAGATAATGAGCATGCTAGTATATCCTTTCATAGCTTCTCTACTTTTTATCGCAATATCTTTGATTCCACAGTGGAATACGTCAATGCTTAGTTTTTCAAGTGTTTCTACCGCTTCAACAGGAACAGGATATTTTGGAACGATATTGATGATACTACCAATCATAGTATTCTCGTTCAATCATTCGCCTATGATTTCATCATTTGTTATGAAACAGAGAGCTACCTATGGAATAGAAGCTACTGATGCCAAATGTGCTCAAATACAAAAAGCTTGTTATATCATGACATTCGCTGTTGTTATGTTCTTTGTTTGGAGCAGTACATTGAGTTTAACTCCAAGTGATCTTGCAATGGCAAAAAAAGAGAACTTGTCAATCCTATCATATCTTGCGAATGAGCTTAATTCGCCTATAATCACTATTGCAGCTCCTATCATTGCTTTTGTGGCCATAACAAAGTCGTTCCTTGGTCATTATATAGGAGCATATGAGGTAATGCGTGACATGATTATCAAGTCCAGTAAAAAACGCGGAAAAGATGTAGGAGAAAAAACAGTTAAGACAATGATCCTTACTTTTGTCGTATTAACATGCTGGTATGTTGCTTATGCAAATCCAAGTATTCTTGGAATTATTGATGCCCTTAGTGGTCCGTTAGTTGCTGCTATCTTATGTCTATTACCAATGTATGCGATCTATAAAGTACCAGTACTAGCTAAATACAAAGGGAAAGCGAGCAATGTATTTGTCATTATTATAGGGATACTTACTGTTCTAGCAAGTATTAAGTCATTATTCTAATTCACTATTGAAAGATTCCTAGTGGATAATATATAGATGCAAATTGAAAAATCAACATAAAATCCTTTTCTTTTTCGGTGAGCGAGAGCAACTGGCCATGCATAGAATCGGTCAGGGCCTATTTCTGCCACATGCGCAGCGAAAACCAAAGGTTCCTTTTTTTCATAATAGCAATCTATATGTAAAAAAAATAAAATAGATTTATATATCTATTTTGGGACAGGCTTCTCACCTTGAGGAGTTTGTCCTTTTTTGATTATATGCATAACTTCTATTCGAGCAATCACCTTTTTAGCTGTTTGCAATGATTTTAATCCAAGCATATTGGGGTGCTGTCCCATCGCCATCAAGCTAAGAAATAAAAATACCCAAAACGAAAAAACAACCTAAATTCTTATAAATAACCTTGGTAGTGATATAAATTTTTCGTTTTAGGAATTCTTCAAAATATTAGCTTGATGGGCATGCGGCTGTACCCCTATATTAAGTTAAGTAAATTTTCTACTTTTCCCCTGATTACAGTAACGCTGATATTTGGACTATATAAATACAAGTTGACTTTTTAACATCTAAGTCGCTGCTATGTAGAACAAAACATGGCCGCTACTTGCTGTCTATTTTTGTTTTAAACTTTGCACGTGGCAGGAAAAGGAACTGACCGCCTCTACGCATGGCCAGTTGCTCTCGCCCATTTTAAAAAATGTTTTTCTGTCGGTTTTTCATAAAGTAACTGAGTAGTTACGTTTTAAGAATTATATAGTTCCAAAACTTTTTCCATTACAAGCCTAGCGGTATTCTCTTCTGGAGGCATCCACAAATTTGTAACCTGTCCATATACCACAGGATTGAGTTCTACTTCATACCCTCCGTATCTATATTCTTCTTTTGTAGGTAGGTAACCAATATACCCATTCATGTAGCCACCAAAAAAAGCAAGTTCATTATTCAGTTGCTCTTTAATCTCGAGAGCCGTTTCTGAAAATGGTTCCATTGGTATGCCAGAAAATGAACCTTCATTGATTTGAAATAACTGAATTTCTAAATCAATTGTTAACTGTCTCACATTTTGTTTGTATTTATCTAACATGATCGTAAGCCATTCGTCAGTATTTATGCCCCAATGTGTTTCAGCTAATTGCGCCATCCTTTTTATTCCGTCAGGTTCAGGAATATCCTTTAATTTCATTGATAGAGTGCTCGAAATAGTCTTTAGCTTTGAAATTGAGTTGTAAGTAATAGTTGGCAACATCGTTAAGACATTTCCACTTACTATGTAGGCCATTTGTTTTAATGCTTCCATTGAACCACGATATTTTGCATTCACATTTCCCGCGGCTCCCTGAACAATTGTTACAGAACAATTAAGTGTTTGTTCGAGAATTTCCCTAGTCAAACCTGGATAATCAGCTGATAATCTATCACTATCTCCCTTTAAGACATTTGGATGCGCCGTACAAAATACAATGATTCCGATTAAATCCTTTGTTTGTTCGTTTCTGATTACTAGAACACCAATTCTTTTATCCACAACTCCGTTTACATCAACACCCATTCTTGCTTTGCCATTAGGTGTTTTCTCTCTTCGATTTATCCCTATTTCCCCTAATGTTACGTTCCACCCAACTTCAGATGGTTGCATATTGTCATTCGCAATAACAGCAGCTTTTACTACATTAGTGATTAGGATTGTTTTATAAGACATTACTAACGCATCATCGCCAACTGTTTCCGGCCCAGAATGAGTATGAGTATATACAACCATTATGTTTTCAAATGGAACATTTAACTCATTTGCGATTTGCTCCCGAATTGTTACAGTATCTTCTATTAACATCCCTATGTTATCAATGCTTATAAATACGGTCTTTGTTTCATTACTTTCAAACACATATACTGTTGCATAAATGTGTTCATCAATATTACGAATCCCTGTTTCTCTGTGGTATCCAATGAAGTCGATACCTAAAGGAGGGGTGATATCCACTTTATATATTCCTACTTTACTCATTTGACTCTCTCCAATTATTTATGGCGTTTGTTAGTTCATTTAACTAAACTGTCCAGAACTTTCTTTTACCTTTTTAATTCTACTATAGTATTCATCTTTAGAAATATTATAGACCCAACTATTCACTACTTTATCTCCTAATTGCTTTAAAGTGATATCATGACTAAACTGATAATTAAACCCGCATTTGGGCCAACTCTTTCATCACTTGCATACTCGTACAAGTCTAAATAATCGCTTTCTTGCCAATTTCTTAATATTAATCGATTAGTTTCTAACATTTTCATAAAAAATCCCCCACCTTATTCTTGATTCAATAACGTTTCAAATATTATACAATTAACCATAATATTTAAAATAGTGTAAATCAAAAATCGCAGAAGCATTTCGATTGCTAATAAAAGTAAAAATTAGTTCCCTATGAAAGCACCGCCACCCCTAGAATTTAATCTTCATTTCATAATAAAAAAGCCGCTGATTCCAGCGGCTCTCACACATACTTCCGATGCACCATCTTCCCATCATAAGAAAACACAACATTCTTACTCTCCACAATCGACTCCATATGCACCGTTCTTTTTCATAACTGATAAATGTACAGCAATACTGTCTCTAAATATTTCAATTCCTTTATTCAATCACGCTACCAATTAGGTTTATGCATATTTTCTTCGGATCTTGCCAACCACCAACAACAGCAAGGGAATCCCAATCATGTATACGGGAAATGCAATTGGAATCACGAAAAACATGTAATAATAATAGGTAAATATCTCGATATTTTTAATTGATACAGCCATGATAAACGAAATAGGAGCAAGAAACCAAGCTACTTTTCGCCAATCCTTCAGGTGAAACATTTGTGCTGTTCCATAACAAGCGAGAAACATATATAACGACAGTTTAACAAAAATACTGAAAAACCAAATAATAACAATCAGAATATCCACATTTTGAATGAATTCCGCAACGGATATAAACCGGCTCAAATCGTAAACCGGATACAAAAACCTTGAAGGCAAATTCGGACCGAATGTTAAAATCACCGCTAATGTTCCGATCGTTACCATGAAGACCGCCAGTCCTACTCCCCACATCGCCCGTGATGACGCTTGGTCTGGTTTGTCCATAAAGAAGACGAGCATTGTCATCATGACAGCCTCTCCAAAAAAAGCGGCTACAGGAGTATAGGAACCTTTAAGGATTGGAAGCCATCCAGAATCTTGATAAATAGGGAGCATATTATGCCAATTCATATTGCCAAGATTCAAAATGATTACAAACGTTATCATTAAAAGCACCATAGGTCCAACGATTTCACTTAAGCGTCCAATGCCTTCCACCCCGCCCTGGTAAATGATAAAAATAACCAGTAACATGGCAGTAAAGACAATGATCCACAAAGGTGTATTATGAAACAACGCGGTAATAATGAAGTCACCAAATTCACGGACGGTTATCCCATTAATCCAGTACCATGGAAGTAAATAGGGAATCATCATCAGCTTTCCTAGCCATTTACCGAGAATAGTTTGACTAAATTCAATCATGGTTTGATTCGGATAAAGCGAGCCGAGTTTGGTTGCAAGAAAAGTAATGGCAATTCCAACAAGCCCTGCAATCACCATCGAGATCCATGCATCTTGTTTAGCAGTACGGATCGTCGATGGAATGATCAAAAGAAGTGTTTGTCCCACTTCTAATGTGAACATCATCCAAAAGATTTGCGTGCCAGAGATTTTCATTGAAATTCTCACAATCCATATACCTCCTTATTTTTTTATTTCATTTTTCTTTACCTGCAACGATGGTCCGGTCAGACCTACTCGCCGAATGGTCAGATTTGCATGGATAGAGACCTCTACTTTTCGAAACTGTTTGTCCCAATTTTTCTTTAGTCCTTTCCATTTGGATGGATATTTGTGATGAATGGCCTCACCAAAGCCAAAGATATCGGTTCCGTATTGTTTTTGAACCTTTTTGATGGTTTGGAGAGCTTGTTTTTCGGACTCTTTTTCCAATACATGTTCTAAAAGAATAAGATTTTTAGGCTGCGTAAGATCTAAATTTGTATTGTTCTCCTGAATTGTTCCTTCACCAGAAAGAACAATGTCATACTTGATGGTATTCCCTCGAATAATAGGTTTGATTTTTCTGTCAATTTTCGTCATATATAAACTGGCACTACCATTTCCTTGGGGGACAGTTGCCGTAATAGTCTGTTTACTTAAACGATTAACCAGCCAAAGAGTGGTTAACCATTTCTGTATATTTATATATCCTACCAATTTAAGATTTTTGTTAAAGATAGCACCACCTACAATTTGAAATCCTTTGAAATTGGTTTTATCTTGTTTTTTAGAACTATGGATCAGTTTAATAACGGGCAAGATTGGATTAATTCCGTCACTCGTACCGGCAATAAGAAAATTTAATAAAGACGTATCTCCCAATTCCTCTATTTGCATATGTTCTTTAAGTGCCCCAAGTGCCGGGATAGTTTCTAAAGGGTTGGATGCTTCCAGAAACTGTTTTGCAGTACTCCCCTTTACTACTAGTGTATCTGCTCGTAATCGAATATCAGGATCGCGGCTATAGGCATCTAAAACAGGAGCGAGACCGCGTCTAGCCAATTGTTCTCCAATCACAATCACACGCTGGTGTCCTCGAAAGACTTCTCTTGACAATTTTGTTTGCATCATTAGTCCAGCTTCAAGTATGTCCCTTCCAGTTCCCGATTCTATAAAAACCGACTTTCCTGCATTACTTCTTCCACTCTGTCCCATTCCCATTTTTGAAGGGATGATAAATTGAGCGCTGATTTCAAGCTTGTTATTCTTCGCTTGATCAAGTCCCCAGCCTAATTCTATTGCCAGGTCATTTAACTCCGTACGATCCCAACAGCCCGTCAAGAAAACTAAAGAAAAGACCAGTATCATACAAAGTGCCTTGTGCAGGCTCATTCTGTCTCCCCTCCCCGTTTCGAACCTGGTTGTTGTCCATCTGGAAAACGCATTTTCTCCTCACCAGATACCAATTTTGGGCGGTGGGTCATGTTCCACCGAGGTGTTCGGAGCAAAACGTCCTTCAAATCACGAAGAGTCTGAGGAGCAACCGGGCTTAGATAAGGAATACCAAAAGAACGAATATTGGTTAAATGGATCATAATCGCAAGGGTGCTTATAGCAACGCCATACAGCCCAAGCATTCCCGCCAATAGTAGCATCGGGAAGCGCAGCATCCGATAGGCTGTTCCCAAGTTGTAGCGTGGAAAAGCAAATGACGCAATACCGGTTGTAGCCACAACAATGACTAAAGGTGCCGAGATAATGCCTGCTTGCACAGCAGCTTGTCCGATGACAAGTGCTCCCACGATACTGACTGCTGATCCAATGGGCTTTGGCAATCGAACGCCAGCTTCTCTCAAACCCTCAAACAAAAATTCCATCATCAGCGCTTCTATGACAGCCGGGAAAGGAATGCCTTCTCGCGCCGCTGCAATACTAATAAGCAAATTTGTGGGGATCAATTTCGGATGAAAGGTTGTAATAGCAACATAGAGAGAAGGAAGAAATAATGAAATATTGATTAATACCAAACGTATCCATCGAATAAAGGTTGTGTAGATGGATCGTTCATAATAATCCTCCGCTGCTTGCAGACCTGTCCAGAATGTCATAGGAACGATCAGAACGAAAGGTGTGTTATCCACTAAAATAGCGACTTTCCCTTCTAATAGGCTTGCACACACTACATCCGGCCGTTCGGTATTCTGAATTTGCGGAAAGGGAGAAAAAGGTTGATCCTCGATAAACTCTTCAATGAAGGCTGACTCTAACACCCCATCAATTTGAATTCGCTGGACCCTTTGTTGCACTTCCTCCAAAACCGAATTTGGAGCAATCCCCTCAATGTAGGCAATCACCACATCTGTCTGTGATAAATCCCCAATCGAATAGGGTTCCATTTTTAGCCTTGGGCTCCGAATTCTTCGTCGAACAAGGCTCGTATTGACCCTTAGCGTTTCCGTAAACCCGTCCCGAGGGCCACGAACAGAGATTTCGGCTGCAGGCTCTTCAATACTACGTTTTTCAAACCCTTTTAAATCTGCAACCAGTGCTTGATTCTCCCCATCTGTTAGAACGATCATATTAGCTTTCAATACTCCCTCTATAACCTCACGAATCTTAGAAACCGTCTTTACTTGGGATACAGCAATAAGCAGATCTTGAATAATTTCTCCAATTGTGTCCACACTCTTTAATCCATTAGGCATCCCTTCGTACATCATTGGTTTCAAAACAACCTGTTCCACCATTTTTGTATCCACCAGTCCATCTATATAAATAAAAAGAATTTTAGTTTGACTATTTACGAGAATTGGACGAAAAACAATATCGGAACAATTGTCAAAAACTTGTTTCAAAACCTCTTCATTCACAGATATATTCCGTTCGAGTTCACAATCTTGAACATTTGGTAGCAGCATGTTGGCACTCTCAAGTTCCTGAATATCTTTTTTAAATCGCTTTATCTTACGAAGTTTTTTCATCATACTACCCCATTTATCATATGGTTTATGTTTTTTATAAAAAGTAGATTTTTTATATTTGGACCTTAGTATTAATGATTCCTTGACAGCGAAGGTTTACAAACCTTTCCACCAAATCGTTTTTGAATAAATAATGATTTTCGGAAGGTAAAATCATTTGTCTGAAAAATCCCAATAGGAAAATATACCCTCGACATCCCTCTTAAAATCCCCCTCTACAGAAAAATTATCCAATTATTTTTGTAAGTTAGTTAATCTAAAATAGGGCGACCCATAACGTAACTTTCGAATAACGCTTGGTCAACTTAATACTAATGAAATACCTCTCCAACTAACCTATTCACAATAAGCAACTCAACAACAAGTAAAAACCTCCCTACAATTAAGGAGGTTTTTACTTGTTTGTCAGATTCTTCACGACTCAATTCATTTACATTCATAACAAAAATTTCATCAGACATATCAATTTTATGATAATGAAGCCATTCAAAGAACTTAACTTGCTCCTCAGTTACTTCCATCTTTTTTCTTCATAACGGCTTTTCATGCTATACATACTTCCGATGCACCATCTTCCCATCATAAGAAAACACTACATTCTTATTCTCCACAATCGACTCCATATGCACCGTTCTTCCCCATAACCGATAAATGTATGGCAACACTTTCTCTAAATATTTTAGGTCCAGTTCAATCCCTTCATAACAATGCCTAATGTACAATTCGCCATTCTTTAAATGGTCTCCATTTTCAACAACTAAATACGGAAACCCACCGTTTGTTCTCATGTTGACGAGCTGATCGCGGACATTTTCCCATTCTTTATCGACGATTTTATAATCTTTTCCTTGGCGCTGGAATAAGTACATATCTTCGCGCATGACAAGTTCTTTGTTTAAGTAGTTTCGCAGGAATGATACGTCCCATTCGATTTCGCGCACTTCAAAGATCTTATCTCTTCCTGAGTCTAGTTTTACACCTTGGCGTATCATTTCTTCTGTCGGATTGTTGTAGCGTTCTTCAATGTCTTCGAAAATTTTGATGCCGAGGTAGTACGGGTTAATACTTGTTTTTGATGGCTGTACGACTCCTGCGTTTAGCTTGGCGAATTCGATTGCTTCATCTGAGCTTAAGTCCATTTCGCGGAGGATGCGTTGATGCCAATACGAAGCCCAGCCTTCGTTCATGATTTTCGTTTCAAGCTGCGGCCAGAAATATAACATTTCCTCACGCATCATCGTTAAAATATCGCGCTGCCATTCTTCTAGTTCGCGGCTGTATTGTTCAATGAAAAGAAGTAAGTCTTTTTCTGGTTGCGGTGGAATTTTTCTTTTCTTCCTTGCATTCGGTAATTCACGTTTCTTATTTCGATTCTCTAAGTTCCATAAATCATCGTATGGCGTTGGTGCCCTTCTCGTTTGTTCTTCCTCTTCTTGATCATCTACACTCCAAGAAAGCTTTGGTCTCATCAGTGAAGGATCAATGTGCTCTTGAATTGCTAATACTGCATCTAAAAACGTTTCAACTTCTGCTTTTCCGTATTTATGCTCATAATTTTTTACTCTCTCTGCCGTTGCCGACATACTTTCGACCATATCCCGTTTTGTGTTAGAGAATCGAATATTATTTTTAAAGAAGTCACAATGCGCTAATACGTGAGCGACAATCAATTTATTTTGAATGAGTGAGTTTGTATCTAATAAAAAGGCATAGCACGGATTCGAGTTAATGACGAGCTCATATATTTTACTCAGTCCTAAATCATAGTGAAGTTTCATCTTATAAAATTGTTTTCCAAAACTCCAATGCGAAAAGCGCGTTGGCATCCCGTAGGCACCGAATGTATAAATAATATCTGCTGGACAAATTTCATAACGCATCGGATAAAAATCCAATCCAAATCCTGTCGCGATTTCCGTAATCTCCGCAATTGCATATTGCAATGCTTTATCTTCACTACTTCTCATCTCTTTTCCCTCCTTACACATTCCCTTATGAAAGTGTATGAATAGAAACAAGCTTTCATGAGGATAAAAGAAACTC
>NZ_KB910937.1:66849-78382 GCF_000383235.1 Bacillus sp. 123MFChir2 | reverse complement strand
GTATTAAGGTCGAATATGTGAACCCTGCTTATACAAGTCAAACATGTCCGAAATGTTCTGAAAAGAACAAAGCACAAGACAGAAAATACAAGTGCCGATGTGGATTTGAGAAACATCGTGATATTGTTGGGGCGATGAATATTCGCTACGCAACTGTGATTGATGGTAACAGTCAATCAGCCTAAGATGCTATACGCACTGTCTTAGGAGGGGCAATGAGATGCCCTCATCTTGAAGTCTGTTCAAAACAGAAATGACTGCGAACGTTTAGTCATTCAAGAATCCCACCCGTCAATCCATAAGGATTAGGGCTTGCGACTTTAGTCGTGGGAGTCTCAAAAGGCTGAAAAGTTCATGCGAAAAAAGTGATGAATGAGTAAGCCCAGTGATTATGAAAATAAGTATAAATGATAAATGCCCTCTTTGGGTAAGAGGGCATTTGTTATGTTTATAATAAATTTATCTTGTTTTTTGAGGAGTATTATACGTTAACTTAGTAAAAGTATGTATTTTTTAAGAACGATATCTTATTTTGATGATGTTATAAATTTTCCGTCTTTAGATTTCACATGAGGAGGAATCTGAACGTCGAATTAACTTCCGTTATCAGTAATTGGATAGCTACTAAGGGTCGCAAAAGAATTTGCTAATTTTTTTGCGAAATGTAATGGCGGCTCTACGGATTGAACATGAATATACATGATTAATGGGTTCATATATAACCAATGGTTATGCAAGGCACTAACAATAATTCCTTGTTGTGTGATGGATCGCATAAATGAGGGGATTTCTTCTTGCAAAACAGCAATTTCAGCTAAATTCAACGCATTACCATTTTGATCCAAAGATTCAAATCCTACTCCCACAGGTATTACGGACATACTCGGTTTTCCTTGAACAAGCACCTTGATATTACGATGGAAAGATACCGAACAAGAACTGTGATTAATTTTACTTTTCCCTTTCAGAATTGTAGCAAATTGTTCGCAAAGAAAGTTAAAATTGTTCATAAATGTACCCCCCTCTATTAAACGGGAATTTTTATTTTCATCTTTATGCTTTAATAATTTGTTCATCCGTTTTAATGAGAAATTCCTCTTTCAAAATGGTTCATTTCAACTAAGTTAAGAATATATTCGTAATTATCAACCATTCTTTTAATTTCATTGCGTTCACTCTCTGTTAATTTTACATCTTTTAATTGTTTACATAGCTGAGATTTTTGGTTTTCTAAATGTCTTTTTGTCTCATGATAGTTGTAAGAGCGTTTCATGTTACCATCACCTTCCTTACATTTTCTATCTTCATCTTTATTATACGGATGAATAACAGAAATAAGTGCATATCCCCTTAAAATTTTCCGAAAATTCAGATGAATAAAAGTATGATACATCCTCAACTTGAATACAATGCATTGAACTATGAATTTGTGTTGATGAGTAGGGAAGGGATTAAGCAATTGAATCAGGAATTCGAAGTGCAGCAGAAATTAATCAATTACAGATGTGAAAAGGACATGAGGATGAATTTCATTTCCTTCTTGCTTCAAACGAGAAAAAGCTTCTGCAACTTCTGCTGGATTCATAAATGGATCAGGGCGATGAATGAGCAATACATCAATATGTTCAGTACTTGTATTATAGTGAGCGACGTAGTGCTCTGGAAATTTAGGTGATGGGGGAGCAATTCCACATTTTGTAACGATTCGCATGTTGTCACGTAAACTTGGTTTTAATTGAAGTGCTTTTCCAAATAAAGTTTCACATGTATAATCTCCATAAATATCAGCATGATCAAACGTTGTAATGCCCATCTCCATGCATGATTCAATGAAAGAAAGTAATTCCTGATCTGTCATATTCCATTCTGCAAAACGCCAAAATCCTTAAATAATTCGAGAAAACTCTAGGTTTTGGGTCATTTGAATTCGTTCTATTTATGTAGGTCCCCCTTGTTGATGTGTATGAACCGATTTGGTATGAAAAGGTTTTCTTATTTATTATTATATATTTGTGTAGACATGCCTACAACTAATATGTTCTATATTCAAAAAATAAAAAGACAACCTATGGTATAATTATATAACTAGACATATTACAAGGAGATGTAGAATCGTGATTCCAGTAACAATATTAACCGGCTTTCTCGGATCGGGGAAAACAACGTTATTAAATCGTATTTTATCTGAAGAGCACGGTCAGAAGCTTGCGGTTATTGTAAATGAAATTGGACAAATTGGTATTGATAATCAATTAATTATGAATGTAGAAGAAGAGATTATGGAAATGACAAACGGCTGTTTATGTTGTACAGTACGTGAAGATTTGCTTGTCGCATTAAAGCATTTACTAGAGGTAAAAGCGGAAGGGAAAATGGATTTTGAAGGTTTAGTAATTGAAACAACGGGACTTGCAAATCCGGGTCCTATTATTCAAACATTCTTTTTAGATCCTATTATTCAGTCTGCATATCAAATTAATGGTGTAGTAACCGTAGTAGATAGCTATCATATACAGAAACACTTTGAAAAAGGATTAGAAGCAAAGGAACAAATTGCTTTTGCTGACATGGTTTTAGTAAATAAATTAGATTTAGTAGGGCAGGAAGAGAAGGAGAATTTACTCATTGAATTACAAGGGATCAATCCAACTGCAAAGTTAATCCCAACAACAAATTGTGAAGTAGATATCCCTTCATTACTAGATATACAAACATTTAAAACGCGTGACAAATTAGAAATTTATCCGCATAAAGAACAGCATCATTTAGAAGGGGTAAAGTCCTTTGTATTAAGAGAAGAGCGCCCTCTTGATCTGCAAAAAATCAATGAATGGATGTCAGCTGTTGTACAAGAATTAGGAGAGTATTTGTATCGTTATAAAGGTATATTATATATTGAAGGAGTAAATCGCCGCGTTGTGTTCCAAGGCGTACATACATTATTTGCGGCTACATATGACAGAGAGTGGCAAGAAGGAGAAAAGCGGGTAAGTGAGATTGTTTTTATTGGTAAAAATCTAAATAAAGAATGGTTTCAAAAACATTTTCAAGAATGTATAAAATAAGCCTGCATTTGCAGGCTTATTTAGATTACTTTATCTAAAAGTAACTCCATCAACAGGGCCTTCATCGTCAATATCACCAATAATGAAAGCCGAATGATTCATATAGATTCATTGCTAATTTGTTGTTAGGATGAAGACTTAAATAAATCGTATACTAATTGGTTGCTTCTTTTAGAGTGTTAATGTTCTCTTCCATTAATGTAAAGTAATCTTTATTTTTCTTCGCATCATCATCAGAGATAGTTGCAAGGTGATTTAAGCGTAAAATTTTCGTTCCGGTTTCCTTTTGAATAACTTCAGCTACTTTTGGTGTAGAGAATGTTTCAAATAAAATATATTTTAATCCATGCTCTTTTGCTGTTGTAGTGATAGAAGCTAGTGTTTTTTGGGATGGTTCATCAGAAGCAGAAATACCTGCAACTGGAATTTGCTTTAAACCGTAACGTTGTTCCCAATATCCGTATGCTGCATGAGAAACTAATATTTCTTTTGTTTTTGCATGATCAACAACTTCTTTAAATTGATTATCTAAACTTGTGAATTTTGTTTGCAGTGCAGCAAAGTTTTTCTCGAATTCTTCTTTATGTTCTGGTTGTAGTTCTACAAGTGCATTTTTAATAGCTTCAGCTTGTTTCATGGCAAGGGTTGGATCTAGAAAAACGTGAGGATCTTCATCATGATGATGTTCTTCTTTATGACCCTCCTCGTGTTCGTCTTCAGTTGAAGCACGTAGTTCGATACTTTTTGATGCATTTACAACTTTAACATTTTCATTTTTTAATGCTTTTTCCATTTTTTCAGCAAATGGTTCTAATTCAGCTCCGTTATACACAAATAAATCTGATTTGGCAACTTGTACAGTTTGCTTTTGACTTGGCTCATACGTATGTGAATCTGCGCCTGGTGGATATATAGCTGTTACTTCTACATAATCACCGCCGATTTTTTTTGCAAAGTCAGCTAAAGGGAAAATAGTTGTATAGACGGAAAGTTTACCATTTTTTTTATTTGCTGTATTATCTTTGTTTGAACATCCAGCAAATATAAGGGTAAACATTAGTACGAATGAAAATATAATTGCTTTTTTCTTCATTTTGTTTTCCTCGTTTCTTTACTTTCTAAAATGTATTTTCTCCAAATAAAAGAAAGAATATCTTTCTTTTTGTAAAACGTAATAATTACGCTTTATGCTCCTGATTCAGTATAATATATCTTTGACGATGTTGCAATAAATAATAATGATTACGATTTGTGATTTGTTCTAAAATTGTCACAATGTTATGGTTTATTTTCTTTGTTTTTGCATATATCCTCCTAGTCGCTTCATATAGTGTGATAGATGGTGCTGAAGGAGATGAGTGAATGGGATATGTAAGTGAAGCGATTTTATTAATATTGGCTGTTATTTTTCCATTATCATGTGTACTTTGTTTTTTGAAAGCGCTTATTCAAAATTTAGGTGATACAAGTACAATTACTGAGGTGCCAAAAGAAGAAAAAGAATAAACAAAGCGCTTGCATACTATATTATGCTTTGCTTATGATAGAGAGAGATTAGAAGATAAAGAGGTATGGAAAAAAATGAAAACAAGAGCAGCATTAGTACTTGGAGCTAGTGGTTTAGTCGGACAAGAAGTGACGCAGTTACTGCTTGATTCAGATCATTATGATTCAGTTACAATTTTTGTGAGAAGATCGCTAGACTGGGAACATGAAAAGCTTCAACAAAAGCAGGTAGATTTTTCGATTTTGGAACAATATAAAGAGTTTTTTGCTGTAGATGATGTGTTTAATTGTCTTGGTACGACAATTAAAAAAGCAAGGACGAAAGAAAATTTTAAAAAGGTTGATTATAATTATACATTACAAGCCGCTCGTGTAGCAGAAGAACAAGGGGTGCAAAACTTTCTTGTTATTTCTTCGTTAGGAGCAAATCCGAAGTCGCTATTTTTCTACTCGCAAGTAAAAGGACAGATGGAGGAAGATATTAAAAAACTAGTCATAGGAGGCATTCATATTTTTAGACCGTCTCTTTTAGTTGGAGATCGAGACGAGTTCCGTTTTGGAGAAAGAATGGGAGAAAAAATTTCAGGAATTATGCCGTTTTTGTTTAAGGGGTCTTTTTCAAAATATGAGCCGATTTCAGCAGAGCAAGTAGCAAAAGGAATGTATGTAACAGCGCTGCGAGAAGAGTCGGGTGTTCATATACATGAATCTCCGGAAATTGCTAAGATGAAATAAAGTGAAACTTCCATCCGAGGTGGGCTTCATCCCCCTCGGGCGGAAAGCCCACCCAATCGGGCTTTTACTGCCCACAAATAGCCGGATAAAAGTGGTTTTCACTAGATATTTTTCTCTTTAAGAAAATATTGCTGGTGTAAAATAAAGGAGCTGACCAAAGTGCTATTTTGGTCAGCTCCTTTATTTAGTAGTATTTTTTAGTTTTCCAGGAGCACGGCTATATTGAAGCGGCTCCGCTAATTCAAAACCAAGTTCATTCGCTGCTGTTCTCGGAAAGTAGGGATTCCGTAATAGTTCACGGCCGATAAAAATTAAGTCAGCCGCCCCTTGTTGTAAAATTTCTTCTGCTTGTATGCCGCTTGTAATAAGGCCAACAGCGCCTGTAGCAATAGAAGTATAGTCTTTTATATATTTTGCATAGGGTACTTGATAACCAGGATATACATCAATATGTGCTGGTACAACAGCTCCTGAACTACAATCAATAAGGTTAACACCTTGTTTTTTCATCCACTTTGTAAACGTTACATAGTCCTCTACAGTTAAACCATCTGGATGGTAATCATGAGCAGAAATACGAACGATTAATGGACCGCTCCATACTTCGTTTACTGCATCAATGATTTCACGTAAAAACCGATAACGATTTTCATGAGATCCACCATATTCATCTGTACGATGATTTGTAAGCGGAGATAAAAATTCATTAATTAAATAACCGTGTGCGCCGTGTAATTCGATAATATCAAATCCAGCTTGTTTAGCACGTTCCGCCCCGTTACGAAAAGCCGTAATGGTTTCCTTAATTTGTTCTTTGCTCATTTGTACCGGAATTTTCATAGAGGAATCAAAAGGAGTAGCTGATGGTGCAATAGGGTCTGAATCAAGAACAGCTTTTCTACCAGCATGGGCAATTTGAATAGCTGCTTTTGCCCCGTGTTCATGAATCATATCGACAACTTGACGTAGACCGTCTATTTGCTCATTATCCCAAATGCCTAAATCTTTGTGGGAAATGCGTCCTTCTGGCGTTACAGCTGTAGCTTCTAACATGACAAGTCCTACTTGACCAGCTGCACGTGATGCGTAATGGACGAGATGGAAAGTTGTTATTCTTCCGTCTTCGTTTTCAGCGGAGTACATACACATAGGTGACATAACAATTCGATTTTTTAATGTAACATCTTTTATTGTATATGGTGAAAATAATTGATTGTTCACGATAAACATCCTCCTTTATTTTCTTAAATGAGCGTATATACAATGATAATTTCTTGACGAATGGAAGGTTCACTTTATTGTAGCACCTTGCTCCTTTTTTTCCATAACAAAATGCTTAAAGAGGTGTTATGATGAGTATAAGAGGAGGTGGAATATTTTTTATGTATCAAGCATATTACAAAAGTGAACTTGGATGGATTGAAGTAAAAGGGGATGAAGATGGTATTTCCTCTGTGTTATTTGTAGAGCAAAAACAAGAAGATGTTCCTCATCCAATTGTTGAGCAATGTGTAATGGAGCTGGATGAATATTTTCATAAGAAGCGAACGGAATTTACTGTCCCGCTACAAGTAGAGGGAACTCCCTTTCAAAAACAAGTATGGAATGCACTTTGCAGTGTTCCGTATGGAAAAAGTGCTTCTTATCTTGATATTGCACAAAAAATTGGCAACCCAAAGGCTGTACGTGCAATTGGCGGCGCGAATAGTAGAAATCCAATTTCGATTATTGTGCCTTGTCACCGGATTATAGGAAAGAGCGGGAAATTAGTAGGATATGAAGGAGGACTTTGGCGGAAAGAATGGCTATTAAAGCATGAAGGTTTTTTGAGATAACGGAATTTTAAAAATGAAATAATTTAGTTGAATTATATATTCTAAGTTAAAAAGGCATAAAACCCCCTTTTTTTAGAGGGAGACGAGAGAATCTGACCGTGCATAGAAGCGGTCAGATCCTTTTTCTGCCGCGGGCGCGATCTCAAACAAGGGAAGGAAGCGAGTGCAGGTCATGTAGTGTTTTGTATAGCAGAGACTTCAATGTTGGAAATTTAATTTTGTATTTTTTAAAAGATAGCATTTAAAGTTTTCAGAAAATTATGTATAATACTATTCAAGAGTACTTGGTCTTATTTTTAGTTGTTATATAGAAAGAGGGGAAATGGTCTATGAAGAAAAGGTTGTCATTGATTACAGCATTTGCAATTTCAACAAGTGTGTTAGTTGCAGGATGTGGAAATGGAGAAAAAGCATCAACAACTGAAAAGGGAAAAGAAGGAAATCAGGCGCTTGCTGATAAACAAGTATTAAATTTATTAGAAACAGCAGAAATCCCTTCTATGGATACATCGAAGTCTACGGATACTGTATCGTTTCGTGCATTTGTAAACGCAATGGAAGGATTATACCGCTTAGATAAAGATAATAAACCAACGTCTGGTATGGCTAAAGATGTCAAGATCAGTGCGGATAAGAAAACATACACATTCCATTTGCGAGATGCAAAGTGGTCAAATGGAGAGCCGGTTAAAGCACAAGATTTTGTATTTGCTTGGCGCCGTGCTGTTGATAAAGCAACAGCGTCGGAATATGCGTTTATTTTGTTCGATGTTAAAAATGCTGAAAAGATTAATAAAGGAGAATTGCCGCTTGAACAGCTGGGTGTTACGGCAGGAGATGATAAAACATTAGTGGTTGAGTTAGAGAAACCGACACCATATTTTCTAGAGCTTACAACCTTCCCGACATTTTTCCCATTGAATGAAAAATTTGTAAAAGAACAAGGTGACAAATACGCATTAGAAGCAGATAAGTTATTATATAATGGACCATTCATGATGAGTGAATGGAAGCATGAACGAAGTTATCAGTTAAAGAAAAATCCAAACTATTGGGATAAAGGTAATGTGAAATTAGAAGAAATTAATGTAAGTGTTGTAAAAGAAACATCAACAGCTGTAAATTTATATGATAGCAACGAGGTAGATCGAGTCATTTTAAGTTCGGAATTTGTTGATAAATATAAGAAAAGTGAAGAATTTAAATCGGAATTAGAGCCGCGTATGTATTTTATTCGTTTTAATCAGAAAAATAAGACTTTTTCGAATAAAAAAGTGCGTGAAGCTATTGATTTAGCATATGATAAAAAAGGAATTGCCAATGTGATTTTAAACGATGGGTCATTACCTGCATATTACTTAGTACCACAAAAATTTACAAAAGGGCCGGATGGAAAAGACTTCCGCGAAACAAATAAAAAATTTCATGATGGTAAAGATAATGCAACAAAAGCGAAAAAATTATGGGAAGAAGCGAAAAAAGAGTTAGGTCAAGATACAATAACAGTTGAAATGTTGAACTATGATAAAGATAACTTGAAAAAAGTTGGAGAATATATTAAATCAGAGTTGGAGAAAAACTTACCAGGTTTGAAAGTGAATATTAAACAACAGCCGTTTAAACAAAAGTTAGATTTAGAAAAGAAATTAGAATATGAGTTCTCTTTATCAGCATGGAGCCCGGATTATCCAGATCCAATGACATTTATCGATATGTTTATTACAGATAGTGCATTTAACGAAATGGCATATTCTAATAAGAAATATGATGAGTTAGTTGCAAAAGCAAAAGGTGAGTTGTTAACTGATGAGAAGGCACGCTGGAAGGCTTTTTCTGAAGCAGAGAAAATTTTATTTGATGATGCAGCAATTTCTCCAGTTTATCAGCAGGGCGTTGCTTTTCTTGAGAAATCCAAAGTGAAAGGAACTGCTAAACATACATTTGGAGGAGATTTTAGTTATAAATGGACATATATTACAAAAAAATAGTACGATAAAGATGCGTGAATATTACGCATCTTTTTTGCTGTGAGGAGATCATGACAATGATAAAAGGAATGAATCATTTTTGCTTTTCTGTTTCAAACTTAGAGAAATCTATACAATTTTACGAAAAAGTGTTGGAAGGGAAGTTACTTGTAAAAGGTAGAACACTTGCTTATTTTGATTTGTGTGGAATGTGGATTGCGTTAAACGAAGAAAAGGATATTCCAAGAAGTGAAATCTATCAATCATACACACATATTGCGTTTTCGATAGAAAAAGAAGATTTTACAGCATTAATACATCGTCTTAAAGTGAATAACGTACATATTTTACAAGGACGAGAGCGAGATGTACGAGATTGCCATTCTATTTATTTTACAGACCCAGACGGTCATAAGTTTGAATTTCATACAGGGACGCTACAAGAGAGGTTACAATATTATAAAGAAGCAAAACCACATATGTTATTTTACTAAACATAGAAAGGGTGAGGAATTGTGCATGTACTTGTTGCTGGTGGGACTGGAATGCTACAGAAAGTGTCAAAGTCGTTTGCTGAGCAAGGGTACCATACTTCTGTAATCGGACGAAATGTAAAACGTCTAAAGGGGATACAAGATTCATGTCATGCTCCTGAAAGGATAACGTGTTTAGCGGTTGATTATCATAATAGTGATGAGTTGCGTGTTAAAATTAAAAATTCCATTCAAGAAAATGGACCAATTACGCTTGTGGTCGCTTGGATTCATTCTTTCGCTGTAGATGCATTGCAAATAATTAGTGAGGAGATTGAAATACTTTCGAAAGAATGGGAGTTGTTCCATGTACTTGGAAGCAGTGCTTACAAATCAGATAAAAAAGTAAGATATTCTTCTTTATGTAGGTATTATCGAATTATATTAGGCTTTATGGTAGAAGAAAAATGTTCTAGATGGTTAACACATGATGAAATTGCTAGTGGAGTTATAGCTGGAATTCATCATAAACAACAGGAATGGATTGTTGGAACATTAGAGCCATGGGATGCTAGACCGAGTTGGTAAAGGAGAAGACGATGATGAAAACAATGTTATATATTACGCGTCACGGGGAAACAGAATGGAATGTAGAAAAAAGAATGCAAGGTAGAAAAAATTCAAATTTAACGGAAACTGGAATATTACAAGCAAAACAATTAGGGAAACGTATGAAAGATATGGCACTTGATGTTATTTACAGCAGTCCAAGTGAAAGAGCAATGCATACAGCTCAGTTAATTAAAGGAGATAGAGATATTCCAATTGTAACAGATGTACATTTATATGAAATTGATATGGGAGTTTGGGAAGGACATACACAAGTAGAATTGCAGAAGAAATATGCAAAAGATTTCGATTTATTCTGGAATGCACCGCATCGGTATGAATCGAAATCAGGAGAAAGTTTTTATGACGCGAGAGAGCGTGTACTAAAGGGGCTTACATACATTCTTCAAAAGCATGAGGGAGAAAATGTTTTAATTGTTTCTCATGCTATTACTTCATTACTTATGATGGGGCATTTTGAACAACGTCCTATTGAACATATATGGAATGGTCCTTTTATGCATAGCGCAAGTTTAAGTATGATTGAATTTAAAGAAGGAGAAAGTACAATTCACTTATTTGCTGATATTGCGCATTTTGAAGAGAGGTAAAAAGAGAAGCTTTATAAAACAATGAGTTGCTTTAATAGACAAATAGACCGCTTAAAGCGGTCTATTTGCATTTTTGAAATAACGAGGAACCTTCTTGATATGATAGAGTAATTGTTTACATATATTTTATTAGCGACAGAAGTGCCCGGAACGAAGCTGTCAAGACCGTTTAGAGCGACAAGTACGCTTAGATTTGCAAGAACGATAAGATTTGCAAGAACGATGAGATTTGCAAGAGCGGTGAGATTTGCAAGAACGATGAGATTTGCAAGAGCGGTGAGATTTGCAAGAACGATGGGACTTGCAAGAACGGTGAGATTTGTAAGAACGATGGGACTTGCAAGAACGGTGAGATTTGTGAGAACGATGGGACTTGCAAGAACGGTGAGATTTGTGAGAACGATGGGACTTGCAAGAGCGATGAGATTTGCAAGAGCGATGAGATTTGCAAGAGCGATGAGATTTGCAAGAGCGATGAGATTTGTGAGAGCGATGAGATTTGTGAGAGCGATGAGATTTGTGAGAGCGATGAGATTTGTGAGAGCGATGAGATTTGTGAGAGCGATGAGATCTGCAAGAACGGTGAGATTTGTGAGAACGGTGAGATTTGTGAGAGCGATGAGATTTGCAAGAACGCTGAGATTTGCAAGAGCGATGAGATTTGCAAGAGCGATGAGATTTGCAAGAGCGATGAGATTTGCAAGAGCGATGAGATTTGCAAGAGCGATGAGA
>NZ_KB910937.1:0-66749 GCF_000383235.1 Bacillus sp. 123MFChir2 | reverse complement strand
TGAGATTTGCAAGAGCGATGAGATTTGCAAGAGCGATGAGATTTGCAAGAGCGATGAGATTTGCAAGAGCGATGAGATTTGCAAGAGCGATGAGATCTGCAAGAACGGTGAGATTTGTGAGAGCGATGAGATTTGCAAGAACGATGAGATTTGCAAGAACGCTGAGATTTACAAGAACGGTGAGATTTACAAGAACGGTGAGATTTACAAGAACGGTGAGATTTACAAGAACGATGAGATTTGCAGGAACGCTGAGATTTACAAGAACGCTGAGATTTACAAGAACGCTGAGATTTGCAGGAACGCTTAGATTTGCAGGAACGCTGAGATTTGCAGGAACGGTGAGATTTGTGAGAGCGATGAGATTTGCAAGAACGCTGAGATTTGCAAGTACGATGAGACTTGCAAGAACTTTTAGATGAACGAGAACGGCAAGAGCAGTCAGAACGTTTAGAATAGGATTTAGGTTCCTGGGTTAAGAACCCTTCCATTCCAGCACTTATTATTTCTTCTACCGCTTTTTGAATATCATCCTTTGTATACATCTATTAAAATCCTCCTTGGAAAGAACTAAACTTTTCATCTGTTTTGGAATAATGCGCTTTCTATTAATAAAGTATGTCAAGCTAATGAATTGTGTTTATTTTTTTTTGAAAATAGTGGTATACCCTAAAAAACGGAATGTGATAAGCGGCTGTTTCTTAAGAATTAGTGCCCGGATTCTTTGCGTTTAAAGGATCGATACGTGTATCAAGAAGACATATAGCTTTTTGAATATCAAGGTTCATAAAGAAGTCTTCATAATGTAGTAGTTTGAAAAGGGATGCCTTTCGTACTATTACATTATGAAGAAAGGATAAGAAAAGCATTTATAATTAATAAAAATGAATATATAGCGGATGTGACAATAGGGAAAGGAAAAGCATACATTAATTGTAGATGAAAGAGAAGGGAAGGGAGAAAATGATACCTTCTTATGATTTTTTTATTCACCCAATGTATATTGTAGAGTTGCGAAAAGATGTTTGGTCGGATGATCCTGTTCCAGCTAAATTAACATATTATAAAAGAAAGTATGATATTGATATTGTATACCGTGGTTCTCATATTCGAAAATTGGAGAAAAAATCATATCATGTGATGTTTTATAAACCAAAATTTTTTCAAGGCGTGCATGAGCTGCATTTAAATTCGGAATTCAACGACCCTTCTTTAATACGGAATAAGTTATCCTTGGATTTTTTTTCGGACATTGGTACGCTATCACCAAAAGCGCAACATGTTCTTGTAAAGGTTAATAATCGATTTGAAGGAGTTTATTTACAGTTAGAATCGGTAGATGAAAATTTTTTACGGAGACGAAATTTACCAAATGGTTCTATTTACTATGCAATCGATGATGATGCGAATTTTTCATTAGTAAGCGAGTTAGATAAATGTATAAAAACGAAATTATTCTCAGGGTATGAATTGAAATATGGGAATGAACACAGTGAAGAGGATATTAGTGAATTTATCTATCAATTGAATACAATTTCCAGAGCAGCGTATGAAAAAGAAATCATAAAATATGTTGATGTTGATAAATATTTACGGTGGTTAGCGGGTGTTGTATGCACACAAAACTTTGATGGGTTTGTGCACAACTATGCACTTTATCATAATGGAGAAACAAAGTTGTTTGAAATGATTCCTTGGGATTATGATGCAACGTGGGGACGGGATGTCAAAGGGAGAGAAATGGAGCATGATTACGTTCGTATTCAAGGATTTAATACATTAAGTGCTAGATTACTTGATGTCGTTAGCTTTAGAAAGCAATATAGAAAAATTTTGGAAGATATGCTTTCGCATCAATTTACAGTAGAATATATAAAACCGAAAGTAGAAGGAATGCATGAGGAACTTCGTCCATATATTTTGCAAGATCCATATGTAAAATTGAAAATAGATAAATTTGATAGTGAACCGGATTTGATTTTTCAATATATAGAAAAACGTCGGGAATTTTTACGAGAGCATTTAGATGAATTATGAAGAGAAGTAAAAAGAGATTGAACGATCAGTCTCTTTTTTGTTGTATAATAATGGTAATTTGAGTTAGGGGGGATAAACTAATGGAAATAAAATGGATTGAATGGGTAAAACAAATACAGGCAATTGCACAAGCGGGATTAGCATATTCAAAAGATGTATATGATATAGAACGTTTTCAAGAACTCCGGAAGTTATCGGTTGAAATGATGTCACATTATACAAAAACGGATTGGGAAGTAGTCGAGTATTTATTTGCAAGTGAAACGGGTTATCAAACTCCAAAAGTAGATATTCGAGCGGTCGTGTTTCAAGAAGGAAAATTACTTTTTGTAAAAGAAAAAAGCGATAGGAAATGGGCACTTCCAGGTGGATGGGCTGATATTGGATACACCCCTACGGCAGTTGCGCGAAAAGAAGTTTTAGAAGAGACAGGTTACAAAGTAGAAAATTTTCGTTTGCTATCTATTTTTGATAAACAGAAACATCAACCATCACCTTCTGCAATTGATGTATACAAAATATTTATAAGCTGTGAAATAGTAGGCGGTGAAAGACAAATCGGAATTGAAACAGAAGATGTTTGCTTTTTTGGAGAAGAAGAATTGCCGGAACTATCGATAGGAAGAAACACAGAATGGCAAATCCGGCAAATGTTTGCTTATATGAAAGACCCAGATAAAGAAAGATTTCTGGATTAAAAAAAATCTTTGTAAAGAATTAGTAAATCTTATATAACTTACTTGTCTTTTGGAATAATTTCTAGTAATCTATATTGCATCGTGCACTTTCTCCTTTCGAAATAGAAATGGTGAGTATGTTTTTTTATTATTGCATAATTTTATACTATAAAGTAGTAGCATATTGGCAAGGATAGATTTTTATGAAATAATAAGAAAGTGTGTGTGCGTAGAAAAAAGGAGATAATGAAGAATGTTAGCAAATTTAATTGAACAGTTACTACAATTTTTTATAAGTCTAGGCTATTCCGGAATTGCGCTAGGACTTATGATCGAAATTATTCCGAGTGAAATTGTATTATCTTACGCGGGCTATTTAGTTGCTAAGGGAGAAATTAATTTCGTTGGGGCAGTAATTGCCGGGACGATTGGTGGAACGTTAGCGCAAATTTTCTTGTATTGGCTTGGATATTACGGCGGACGTCCGGTTGTTGAAAAATATGGTAAATATATATTGATTAATAAGAAACATTTAGATGTAGCAGAAGAGTGGTTCAAGCGATATGGTGCAGGCGTAATTTTCTCTGCACGCTTTATCCCAGTTGTACGTCATGCAATATCGATTCCAGCAGGATTAGCGAAAATGTCACTAAAAAGATTTACAGCATATACAGTACTCGCGATTATTCCGTGGTCTATCCTGTTTATTTATTTAGGTGAAAAACTTGGCGGGAATTGGCGTCATATTAAAGAATATGCTGCTGACTACACGCATTATTTCATCGCAGGGGCGATCCTTTTTATTGCTGTATACATAGGTATGAAATTATTGAAAAAAAGAAAAGCGGGTCGTTAAAGTCAATGAATTTTCATTGGCTTTTTTCTTTCTTTATTTGTAACTACGCAGCTATGCCTTTTAGAAAAGGGTATGATTCTAGTGAAGATGTGTCTCTTTATTACTTATAAATTTATTTTTTGGCATATAGGCTGCTGTCATGTAAACAGGGCAGCAGCCTGCGCGTATTGTCTACTTTTGTTTTCAAACCTTGCACGGGGCAGGAAAAGACCTTGACCGCTCCTATGCATCGCCAGTCCCTCTCGCCCGTTTAAAAGAAATGCTTTTCTGCCGGTTTTTCATAAAGTAATTTGGTAGTTACGTTTATTTTACTATTCGCGGACAGTAAGACCACATCTTAATGTTCTGAGAGATTAAAGTTTTATCTTATATAAGTTCTAAAAGTAGAAAGTTGTCCATATTGTGTAGTAAAACAGTATAGCGGAGGAATTTCATGAAAGGGTCACCGTTTTTACGCGGAACATTCTTTTTAACAATGGCAACGATGATTTCGAAAATGCTAGGTTTTATATATGTAATTCCTTTTACAGCGATGGTTGGAACGGGAGGATATGTATTATATACATATGCTTATCGCCCTTATACAATTATGCTTAGTATCGCAACGATGGGACTTCCTTTAGCTGTCTCCAAAATGGTATCTAAATATAATGAATTAGACGATTATTATACGGTAAAACGAGTATTAAAAAGTGGGATTATTTTTATGGGGTGTATGGGAGTTATAGCGTTTTTATTGTTATACTGTTTAGCTCCCTATCTTGCAAAGGTTGTTATTGATAGTGGAGATCAGACGGGTAATAGTGTAACTGCTGTTACATATAATATTCAGATTGTAAGTTTTGCTTTACTAATTGTTCCTTCTATGAGCTTATTACGTGGATTTTTTCAGGGGTTTCAATCGATGGGGCCATCTGCTTTAAGTGTAGTGGTGGAACAGTTTTTTCGAATGTTAACAATCTTAATCGGAAGTTTTGCAGTGCTTCAAATATATAAAGGATCAACAGCGTTGGCGGTTGGAGTTGCTACGTTTGGTGCTTTTGTAGGAGCTGTATCAGGACTTGGAATATTAATTGCATATTATTTAAAGAGAAGGCGTCATCTAAAGAAAAAAGAAAATATGAGTGTTCCGCAAACAACAAAATCATTTTTCTCATTGTACAAAGAATTATTTGCATACTCCATTCCATTTGTTGTTGTTGGTCTTGCAATTCCTTTGTATCAAACAATCGATACATTTACAATTAATAAGCTATTAATGCAAATGGGATATTTACAGCGGGAAGCGGAAAAAATAAATGCTGTGATTGGGCTTGTACAAATGGTTGTGTTAATTCCAGTTTCGGTTGCTACAGCTTTTAGTATGTCGCTCGTTCCTGAGATGACAAAGGCATATACAGCCAAAAATGACCAGTTATTATATAAACATTTTACAAGAACAAATTTGCTCGTTGTATTCCTAACGATTCCGGCATCGTTAGGAATGATAATTTTAGCAGAACCAGTATATACATTACTATTTGGGGCAGGAAATGATCCTGAGCTAGGAAGTGTGATTTTACGCTATTACGCCCCGGCGTGTATATTATTTTCGCTCTTTGCTGTAACAGCAGCCATGCTACAAGGGATTAATCAACAGGGAAAAACAATAATTGGTTTGTTTATAGGAATAGGGATAAAAATTGTGTTAAATATTGTATTTCTTCCGCAATTTGACTATATTAGTTTTATTATTGCGACGTATGCTGGTTATACGGTTTCTGTTTCGTTTAACTTGTGGATACTTTCTAAATATGTTATAAAGGCAACATAATGTCTATAAAAGACAGAGGATGCTCTGTCTTTTTCTATTTTAATAATTTGTGAAGAAAAGCGTTTTCAAAACAATTTTCTATTGAAATCTTTTCATTTGTTTCATATGCTGAAAATGGCGGTTTAAAATAGGCTGTTATTTCAAAGTGAGGTTGGTTCCTACATGTAAAAAAGAATCGGGGTGATAGTATGTTAAATATTTATTTAACAGACCGAAACGGAAAACTACAAGAGATCGAGGAAATTCAAAAGGGCTGCTGGATTAATGTACTCCATCCAACGGAGGAAGAAATTCAATTTTTAGTTCAAACATTAAATGTTGAACTGGACTTTATTAAAGACCCCTTGGATGATGAAGAACGTTCGCGTATTGAAAAAGAAGATGATAATGCTTTAATTATCGTCGATATTCCAACAGTTAGACATGACGAAGAAGGGAACTCAATGTATGATACGATTCCGATTGGTATGATCGTCATGCCGGAATGTTTTGTTACAATTTGTTTGGAAGAAAATCCGATTTTTGAACGCTTTATTAATCAGCGTATTAAAGAATTTTATACTTTTAAGAAGACACGTTTCGCACTGCAGCTCTTATATACGATTTCTACCTATTATTTACGTTATTTAAAACAGATTAATCGAAAAACAACGGATTTAGAGCATGAGCTCAATAAATCGATGAAAAATAAAGAGATTTTTACGTTATTAGGGCTTGAAAAAAGCTTAGTGTACTTTACGACATCTTTAAAGGCAAATAAAATTGTAATTCAAAAATTAATGCGAAATAATACATTTTTGAAAATGTATGAAGATGATCAAGATTTACTTGAAGATGTATTAATCGAAAATAAGCAGGCAATTGAGATGGCCGAAATATATAGCCATATTTTAAGTGGTATGATGAATACATTTAGTTCTGTCATTTCTAATAATTTAAACAGTGTAATGAAGTTTTTAACTTCTATGACAATCATATTATCAGTACCAACAATGGTTTCCAGTTTTTTTGGAATGAATGTTCCAGTTCCTTTAAGTGAAAATCCTCATGGTTTTTTAATGGCTATGATAATATCGGCAATATTATCTTGCTTAATGGCCTTTGTTTTTTGGAAGAAACGTTATTTTTAATATGAAATTCAGCTGTTTTGGGACATTTCCAAAACAGCTTTTTTGCTTTAAAGTATTGAGAAGTTTGCATTTTTGTACACTGCTGTTCATTAATTTATGAAATGAAACATGTATAATATAACATTTAGGTTAATTTTTATAACTACTTGTTCAATCTACGGATTCCAGTTACAATTACATATTGTTAATGAAAAGATGGGGGATATGCATCATGGAAATATTTCATTTACCAAAAGCGTTCCTGCAAATGAATACGATTTTTATTTCAATTTTAATTGAGGCATTGCCATTTGTATTAATTGGTGTATTTATTTCAGGATTCATTCAAATGTTTGTGACAGAAGATATGGTAGCAAGGTGGATGCCAAAAAACCGTTTTCTATCTGTCTTATTAGCAGTTTTTCTAGGGATGATGTTCCCAGGGTGTGAATGTGGAATTGTCCCAATCGTTCGGCGCCTTATCGGGAAAGGCGTGCCACCATATGCAGGGATTGCCTTTATGCTGACTGGACCGATTATTAATCCTGTCGTTTTATTTGCGACATATGTTGCATTTGGTAGCAGTATGCATATGGTTTGGTATCGCGCTATTGCCGCAATTGTTGTCGCTGTTATTGTGGGTCTTGTCTTATCGTTTATGTTTAAAGATCATCAACTACGGAATACTAATTTTCCAGTGGTAAATCATAATCGACCATTCCGTGAAAAATTTTGGGATGTATGTACACATGCTGTCGAAGAGTTTTTCTCAATGGGGAAATTTTTAATTATTGGTGCTCTTATTGCGGCAAGTGTACAAACTTTTGTGAAGACTTCAACACTCCTTGCAATTGGACAAGGACCGTATTCTTCACCAATTGTTATGATGGGACTTGCATTTATTTTATCATTATGTTCAGAAGCTGATGCGTTTATCGCATCTTCATTCCAAAGTACATTTTCAACAGCGTCTCTCGTTGCGTTTCTTGTATACGGACCGATGGTAGATATTAAAAATATGTTTATGATGCTTGCAACTTTTAAAACACGTTTTGTTATTGTAGTGGTTGTTTTAATTACAGTTGTTGTTTATGCAAGCTCACTACTCATTTATATGATGGGGTGGTAATAGATGTTTCGAGCTTATATTTTACTAGGATTTACAATTTTGTTGGCACAACTTCATATTTCTGGTGATATTACAAAATATATTAATATGAAATATGCGTATTTATCAAAAACAGCAGCAATTATTTTAGGATTTCTAACTGTGATTCAAATGATTATTGTATTTCAAAAAGAGCATAGTAAACATCAACACGACCATGAATGCGGGTGTAATGAAAGCCACTGTGGGCATGATCATTCAAAAGATGAAAATACATGGTGGAAACGTACGATTGCCTGTACACTATTTTGTTTTCCAATTATTTCAGGACTCTTTTTTCCGATTGCAACGTTAGATTCTGATATCGTAAAAGCAAAAGGATTTCACTTCCCAGTTGCACAGCCAGAAAGTAAGGACCCATTTATGAATCGGCAGTTTTTAAGACCTGATACGAGCATATATTATGCAAAAGAGGGATATCGGGAAGTTATGGAAAAAGAGAAGAAGAAATTTGTGACAAAAGATAAAATTGCTTTAGATGATACAAACTTTTTAAAAGGAATGGAAGTTGTTTATAACTATCCTGGTGAATTTACAGGTAAAACAATTTCTTTTAAAGGTTTTGTTTTTCGTGATGATTCTGCTAAAAAAGAACAGTATTTTTTATTTCGTTTTGGAATTATTCACTGCGTTGCTGATTCGGGTGTGTATGGCATGCTGGTCAAGAAACCTGAAGATGCCCAGTGGAAAAGTGATGAGTGGATTCAAGTTGAAGGAACAATTTCAACAGAGTTTTATCAGCCATTTCACGCAAACATCCCTGTATTAGAAGTTACAAAGTGGAATACAGTAGAATCTCCAAAAGAACAATATGTATACCGAGGAGCCGATTGATAAAATCGGCTTCTATTTATAGATGTAAAGTAGATAAGGGGGACTCCTGTTGTTTAAAATTTCACCTTATCATTATAAATGTATATATCCATATCTATTTTAATTTTTTGACTTATAAGTTGCTGCTATGCAGAATACAACATAATCGCTACTTGCTTCCGGCTTTTGTTTTTAACATTATATGTGGTAGGAAAAGGTCCTGACGTTGCTATGCATGACCAGATGCTCTCGTCTGTATAAAAAGAAAGGGTCTTTTTATGTCGTTTTTTTAACTTGTATATATAGAAAAAGAACATCTAAACATTAGATGTTCTTTTTCATAGTTTTTTTGTCTACATAAGAGTTGTATGGAGCGGATTGCTAGTTAGCAAAAACAAGCAGCACCAACAATAATTAAGAGGATAAATAATACAACAACTAATGCAAACCCGCCGCCGTGACTTCCAAAGCCCATTGTTTTTTCCTCCTTTTGTTTTAAGGTACATAATACAATATGCAGTTTTATAATGATGTGACTGGGATATATGTCATGTAAAGACGTTTTTTTTTGTATAGGGATAGAGGGGGAAGGAAACATATAAGAATGATGATTTCATATTGCTGCTTTGTTATTAAAACATGCTGTATAAATTACGAGGCTCTAGAGCGGAAGTATATCAATATTGAGATGGATTTTTTCATGGAAAAGTGACTTTTATTGATGATGGATTTGTATATGGATTTTCAGCAAACAAAACAATTTTTGAAAACATAAGTATAGGGGAGTTTTATAAGATTCACAACAGTTCTGTCGTTCTATTTAGAGCATACATATCAGTTGAAAGGGGGAAATATTGAATGGACCATATTGAAGAGCTCATGGATTATAGTTATGAAGTAATATGTGTGATTGGTGAATATATGAAAGAAGTACGAGATCATGAATTAAAAGAATTGTTACAACAACATTTACCATATTTATTGCAGGCATACAATGAACAGATTAACTTTCAAGAAGGTGAAAATGTGCAGCATATCATTGGCCAGTATTCAACTTCATCCTCAATGGAAATAGTACATACTAACTATAATGGTCAAAAAGATGATATAGAAATTGCTTTTTCGTATATTTCATATTTAAAACGGTTGGCACTTGAATATGCGCAAGTAGCAATTCAAGTAGCAAATCCAGAATTTCGCTCTTTTTTAGAAAGTTGTTTTTTGAAAATGAATCGAAATGCGTACAGTGTATGGCAATATGTGATGAAAAAAGAATATAGCATACAAACAATAATGGATGAAGAAAAATATGGGTGAAAAAGACAGCGTTATCGCTGTCTTTTTGTACTTATTTTGTTGAAATTCTACGTTTCTGAGTCGCTATATCTTCAAAAGACAAAATCTAATTAGTATCGCAATCGTATGAATTAAAGTGTTATATATAAAACCGTTTTAATGTTTGACATATAAGTCATTGCTATACAGAATACACCATGACCGCTTCTATGCATGGCCAGACGCTCTCGACCATCTAAAAAGAAAAGGGGTTTATGTCAGGTTTTTGATTTGGATTTATATATAGTTAAAATTAACAATGATTTACTATTTCTTTACTAATCTATAATATTTCCTTTAAAAAAGAGAAGTAATATGAGAATGTACATATTCTATCAAAAGGGGGATAAGCAAATGAATAAATATGTTAAATCGTTAACTGCAGTTGCAATTGCTAGTTCTTTATTTGTGGTAGGTTGTAGTAAAAGTGAGGAAAAGAAAGAAGAGACGACGCAACAAGAAGATAAGACAACGGATAAAGAAACAAGTGGGGGAGTAAAAGATAAAAACTCGAAAGATAGTTCTTCAAGCTCTACTGAAAAGAAATAATTGTTATATGATGATAGAAGCTTTCTCGATCAATGAGAAAGCTTTTTTGTTGTATATTTTTGTTGCTTCATAAATAATAGAGAGAGTGAAAGGATGTGAGTTAGTATGAATATATGTTTATTTGGGGCAACAGGTCGAGTTGGAGTTGGAATCTTAAAATTTGCATTACAGGATAATCATAAGGTGACCGCGCTTGTGAGAAATAAAGAGAAGCTACAAATACAACATGAGAATTTTCGTGTAATAGAAGGAAATGTATGGAATGAAGAAGATGTGAAAGAGTGTGCAAGGGGAGCAGATGTTGTAATTAGTGCACTTGGTACCGATGGAAACAGCACGTTATCAAAAAGTTTGCCACATATTATAGACGCTATGAACGAAGAAGGGATTATAAGGATTATAACAATTGGAACGGCTGGAATTTTGCAGTCACGTGTGAATCCGCAATTATATCGCTTTCAATCTAGTGAATCACGTCGAAAGACAACAGCTGCAGCGGAAGACCATGTAGTGGCCTATTTAGCTTTAGCGAATAGTAAATTACAATGGACGATTGTCTGTCCAACACACTTAATAGATGGAAAAGAAACAGCTATTTATCGTACTGAAGAAGATGTGTTACCGCTAGATGGTATGAAGATCACAGTTGGAGATACAGCCCATTTTGCTTATCAACTACTCTATCATGATATTCATTATAAAAAACGAGTTGGCATTGCCTATTAAAAAACCATCCTTATGATAAGGATGGTTAAAAAAGAATGTAGCATACAAATATAATGATCATTATGATTTGTAAAATCGCTTTAGCTATCGTACTGCTTAAAAATCCGATGACAGTAGCAACCCCAACCATAAATGCTTCTTTTGGTGCTTTTTTATGCATTAATTCTGTTACGAAAACGGAAAGGAATGGGATAATAATCAGTCCAAATGGCGGGAAAAAGAACGATCCAACAATGATTGAAACCATACCGATACGTTCGCTCCATTTTGTACTTCCATATTTTTTTAAGAAATAGCTATTTGTAATAAAATCCGCAATGAAAATAATAATTGTAAATATAATTTGAACGATCCAAAATGACTTTGTTAATTGCAAGTCGTTAATACCAAATTGATAAATGAAAAATCCAGCCCATAAAGCGAGTATACCTGGAATGATCGGGTAGATGAACGCGATAAACGATATAATAAAACAAGCGATAATACATATAGTTAATAAGAAATTCACAACATAACCCCTTTTTGTGCATCTATTTTACTAACCGCAATTTTTTTTACTTGATGCCCATCTAATTCTATTGCTTTAAACTGATAATTTTCATATTGAATACTATGACCGGGCTCAATATTTATGTCAATGATTTGTGACAAAAACCATCCTCCAATTGTATCTAAATCACTATCATCAATATGAAGACCAAACATATCATTTACATCAGAAATAAGTACTTTTCCATCAAGTACAGTTAATGTCGGATTGCGTTTTTCAATCATTGGTGTTTCATCTGTGTCAAATTCATCTTGTATTTCTCCAATAATTTCTTCAATAATGTCTTCCATTGTAAGAAGACCTGCAGTTCCACCGTATTCATCCATAATAATTGCTAGTTGGACGCGATTTTTTTGTAGGTGAATAAGCGCCTTTTTAATTGGTACGGTTTCGAATACCGTTAAAACTGGATGTATGTACGACTGTAGCGGTTTATAAATTCCTTTAGTTTGATCATGGAAGATTTCTTTCGTATTAATTATACCGACAACATCATCTTTATCTTTTCCGATAACTGGATAACGCGTATATTTTTCGGTAGAGATAATTTCCATATTTTCTGCGAAGGAATTTTCAGTTGATAAACAGATCATTTCAGTACGCGGAACCATAATCTCTTTTGCAACTCGATCATCGAATTCAAAAATATTGTTTACATATTTGTATTCCGATTGATTAATTTCTCCGCTCTTATAGCTTTCACTTAAAATAAGACGTAGCTCTTCTTCAGAGTGAGAGAGTTCATTTTCTTTTACTGGTTGTAATCCAAATAGTTTTGTGAAAAAGAGCGCTGTACTATTTAATAACCAGATGAAAGGATACATTATTTTATCGAATAGAATTAAAGGCCTTGCGAACTTCAATGTAATTTGTTCGGCTTTTTGAATGGCAAATGACTTTGGAACGAGCTCGCCTAGTACAACATGGAAGAACGTTATAACGCTAAAGGCTATAACAAAAGATAACGTGTGCGCCACCCTGCTTGTTATATTTATTTTTTCAAAAAGCGGCTTCAATAAATGCTCCACAGTTGGTTCACCAAGCCAACCGAGACCTAATGATGTAATCGTAATACCAAGCTGACAAGCAGATAAGTATACATCTAAATTCGAGATAACTTTTCTTGCTAGAAGTGCTTCTTTATTACCTTCATTGGCAAGTTGATCAATCCGACTTTTGCGTACTTTCACAACAGCAAACTCTGACGCAACGAAGAATCCAGAAATAAGAATAAGTAAGGCGATGAGAAAAAGATTTAATATGTCCAAGGATATTCTTTATTCTAAATTTAGAATAAAGATGTCACCTCCTGAATAAAAGTTTTACTTTAATAATATATGGAAAAGGAAAGGATAGTCAAAGAAAGCAGAGGGAAAATAATGTTTTAGTAAAAAACCAGCTATAAGAGGGGGAAGCGGGCTAATAAAAGTTTTAATCTATTTGTCCATATTGACGATTACAAAGGACACGCCAATATGGACTTTAATTGATTAACCAATGATTAGTTGGAAGTAAAGATTCACTCTATTGTTGTGCGAGATAGGCTATGCATGTGTTCGGCATGACGATTTCTTTTCCATAATAATTGTAAAAGAGAAAGCAGTATATATGGGATATATAGTAATAAAAGGCCTATCGTAATAAGTATAGGGGAAGCAGCACAGTATTGTACAATGAATTGAAATAACCCATTTACATGAAAAATACATTCCATATATGTAAAGGAAATTAATATGGATCCAATGATAGACTTTTGATTGGCAAGTAGAGAAACGAACAGTGTATTACTATAAAAACCTAAATCATGAATATGTGTTGTTTTTTGGACTGTATACAAGAAAGGAATCCATTTTTTAATGGCCTGGATTATTATAACCATGGACGTACTGCAAATAATTAAAAGGGAAGAAAAGTATGGAAAGGATATGTATGATGCTAGGAATAGACAGAGAATAATGACGCTACATTGTAGGAAAACAGTTCCAAATGAAAATGGAACCAAGCGTAACACTAAAAAATGTTTTTTATTTTTAGAAGATAATCTACTAAAAAATAGGCCAATTCCAAGACTGATGAAAAACCCGACAGTAAGTGAAAAGAAGAGCCGTATCATAGATGAAAAATATAATTTCCATATGTATGGGAACAATGTAGTTGAATGAAATGATTTTGCCATATTTTCTGGATGATAAGAAAAGAAAAAGAATAATTCATGCATCCAATCTGTTATCGGAATAGTAATGGAACGGAAATGTATGAACTCATTAATTATTGTATGTAATACTTCAGGATAGGAATGTTCACTGTTTAGAAAAACGGAAGGAATTGGGCTAATAAGGATAATGATTATAATCCCCAAGAGACAACGATATACATAAGAAATAATAGAATTCGCCATACACCCCACCTTATCTTGGAATATTCCGAAAATTATTTCTATTATTGTAACGTTTTTTTATAGAATATACAATCAATTTTAAGGAGGAAAGAAAATTTTTATAGAATATTTTCTTCGGTATTTGTTGAAAAAATGAAAGGTTTAGGCAGGATTTGTGACGAATAACGATTAGAATTCAGAAAAATTAAATAAATTTATTTATTTTTTTCTAAAAATATTATATATTTATGTCACAGAAATTATTTTAACATAAGGGGGATTTTTATGAGAGTAAAGGGAAACTATGTTTTAAAAAGAGAAGTATTATTTTGTAAGGAAACATATACGTTACAAGAAGCATTAGATCATTTAAATAAAACGGGATATCGCTGTGTTCCGGTTCTAGATGAAAAAGAAGAAATGTTTCTGGGGAATATTTACAAGGTAGACGTTTTAGAATACAAAGGTTCTTTAGACGATAATGTGAAAGAATTATTGCGCAATAAAGATGGCTATGTAAAAGAAGATTCTTCATTTTTTAAAGTTTTCTTTACAATTAAGGAGTTACCATATATCTCTGTTGTGAATGATAACGGAATCTTTCTTGGAATTTTAACGCATAAAAAAGTGTTTGAATTACTAGAAGATGCATGGGGGCTTCATTCTAGTGAATATTCAGTTATGATCGGAACACAAGATTATAATGGTGCTATTCAAAAACTATCAACTGTATTAAAAAAATATAGCGGGATCCAAAGTTTAATGACTTTTGATAACAAGGCACTATATGTACGTAGAATTATGTTTACATTAGGAGAAGAGTTTGCGACAGAAGAGTTACAAACGCTTTTAACAGATTTAGAAGATCATGGATTCCGCGTTATACATGTAGAAGAAATGAAAAATTCACGTGAAGTAGAAATTGTAGAGTAAGAGGAAAATCCATCCCTAAAAAATAGGGATGGATTTTGTATATACAAGTTAAAGACGACATAAAAATTTCTTTTTGTTGCGGTTATCAATTTTCTGTCCAAACGAGTGGCAGCATTCAAATCTGAAGTTCTTGTACTTGGTGGTGTTCCTGAAAAAGAAGATGTCATTTTACTGGAACCGGGTATGGAAGTGCCGAATGGGACAGCGATTAGCTAAAAATAGGGGGAGGAAAAATGGACATAGCACAAGCTTATTTGCAGTGTGCAGTAGAAAATGTTCAAGCTATAAAAAGGCAAGGGGATCGAGCGTTATCGCAGCTTACTTATGAAGAAATGTGCTGGATTCCTCATGAAGAAGCAAATAGTATTGCGATTCTTGTGAAACACTTATCTGGAAATATGCGTTCAAGGTGGACAAATTTTTTTACGACAGATGGCGAAAAGAAAGATCGAAATCGTGATGATGAGTTTGAGGGTGGATACGCTTCAAAAGAAGAATTGTTACATGCTTGGGAAAAGGGATGGTTATTTGTATATCAGGCGCTGGAATCTATTACAGTTAACGATATTCTAAAAACCGTATATATACGCCGAGAGCCGCATACCGTAATGCAAGCGATCGAAAGACAAATTGCTCATTATGCTTCGCACGTTGGGCAAATGATTTATATTGGAAAACTATTGAAGGGAAAAGATTGGACATGTTTAAGTATTCCGAGAGGAAAGTCTAATCAGTTTCTGTAAAAATAACGTTGAATATACCGCAAGTAAAACAAAGAAACATGATAATACAATTGGAAGTGATCCAATCAACAGCTTCAATTCTTTTCACCCAAGTAGCAATGTTATCAAATTCCATTTGGTCTATTCTCTATAGCTTGTACATATGTTTAGAGAGAGAGGGTGATCTAATGAATCGAAGCTACTTTTATGTGAAACGGACAAGTCTTCCAAAATTTATCTTCCTACTTTTATTGGGCATTATGGCAGCTTTTTTATTTGTTAGTATGATTGTAACCTCATTAAAGGAGACAAAGTCAACGTATTTATATAAATGGTTAAATGAGCTGTCTATGAATGGTTATATGTATGTACTTGGTTCAGAAAATCGCTATTTTACACAAGAATATCGCCATTTAAATACAGATTTTTCGATTTCTTCTTTTGTTTTATCTGCAGCGACAAATATTCGCTTTGATGACGTTCGTAGCTTAATCGGAATAGAGCTTCCTGGATTTTCAAAATATGACACGGAAATTGTAATTGCTGGAGAAGGAACAAATTATACAAATTTACCGATTGAATCGAGTGTACCTTTAGAAGAGCTTGTAAAAGAGCGGACGGGGGAACAAGAAAAATCTCAAAGAAACGAATCATCTGAAGAGAAAAAGAAGCCAGCCCAAACGACAGGAAATCGAAAAGTAGCATTTATTTATCATACGCATAGTTGGGAGTCATATTTACCATTGTTAAATTTAACGAATAATCCAGATCCAAATAAAGCAACTAGCTCAGTAAAGAATATTTCTATATTTGGGGATAGATTTCGCGAAAAGCTAGAAAATTATGGGATAGGTGCAACGGATGATAAAACAGATGTTGGAAAAATGTTGGTAAGTCGTGGGTTAAATGATCGCAGTTCATATAAAATGTCTCGTGAGATTGTGCAAGAAGCAATGACAAGTAATAGAGAGTTGCAATACTTTTTTGATTTGCATAGAGATAGTGCTAGGAAAGAAGTAACGACGAAAACAATTGGTGATAAATCATATGCGAAGTTGGCATTTGTTATTGGAAAGGGAAATAAAAATTATGCGAAAAACCTGCAGTTGGCAACAGCGCTACATGAGTCATTAAAGGAAAAATATCCTGGAGTAAGTCGAGGAGTTATTCAAAAAGATTTTAGCTCGGGAAACGGTGTATACAATCAAGATTTATCCGGTCAAGCTATGCTCATTGAAGTAGGCGGTGTTGATAATACAGAAGAGGAACTCGATCGTAGTATAAACGTACTTGCAGAAGCATTTAGTGAGTATTACTGGCAAGCTGAAAAGGTAAATGGTTAAGCGTAAGCAAGTGTTGCTTGCGCTATTTATTTTGCACAAAAGATGTTTCTGTATCTTCTGAAAAGGGATTTGGAAGAATGATAGCGAATTTTCATTTATAAAGCATATTTACCAATAATTATATTATGTAAACAGTCAATTGAAGTATAAGCATTCTTAGAATTAGATAAGTAATTGTCATATATTTGTTTAAAGAAGTAAAAAAATGGGCAAAAATACATGGTATGTGATGGGAATAATCAATTGTTGTGAACTGTAGTGGAAGTTGATAAGTGTGTTGTGGAAAATTATTAGAATAAAAGGATGTTATATGAAAAAAAAATGGATGCTATTTAGTATAGTCATTGTTGTTGGCGTGATTATGATTGCAATGCCCCAATATATAAAACATAAAGAAAAACAAGCAATAGAAGCACAAGGGAATATTGTGTTTCCAAAGGTACAAGAAACGACTGCGAAGATAGAAGGAGGACTTGCAGTTGTTAATAATCCAGATTCAACGCTTGTTCTTGTAAATAAGAAAAGGCGCTTGCCTGATTTGTATGAGCCGCAAGATTTAGTAATACCCCAAGTTCGTTTTTTATATGAAGGCGATAATGAAAAAAAGAAAATGCGTAAAGAAGCAGCTCTATCATTGGAGCGTATGTTTCAACAAGCAAAGCGTGAAAAAACCTTTTTGTTTGCTGTTTCGGCATTTCGTTCATTTGAAAGACAAAAAGCATTGAATACGATGTATAAAAAACAAGATGGAGAAGCAAAAACAGCGATGTCTAGTGCAACTCCTGGTACAAGTGAACATCAAACAGGATTAGCAGTTGATATTACATCACAATCGGCAAAGTTTCAATTAGAACCTTCCTTTGGAGAAACGAGAGAAGGGAAGTGGCTTGCTGAAAATGCCCATAAGTTTGGGTTTATTATCCGTTATGAAAAAGAAAAAGAAGAGGTAACAGGGTATATGTATGAACCATGGCATGTTCGCTATGTTGGACACCCATACGCTACCTATTTACATGAAAATCAGCTTACTTTAGAAGAAGCTATAAGGTAAAGCATCTATTGGTGTTTTTTTGAAAATATGGATTTTATCAATTAGGGGCATATTTTCGGAAAATGACAATGTTGCATAAGAAAAAAATATATGAGTAAACAAGAAAGCGATGTTTCCTATACGGAAATATCGCTTTCTTGCGATTGTGATTTAAATCATTTATCGTATCAGGAGAAATTTTCTTTTTTAGAGAAGATTTTGATTTTTCGTCACTTTTAGAGAGGGTTTATCATGTATAATAAAGAATATATTAATATATAATTTTAATGTATTTTCCCCTATTAATGGATGTTGCGGATGCAACGTGATAAAGTTTTCTTTCTCTCATATACATATAAAAATAGAATGGAAGCGAGGGTTGCACATGACAGGGTGGGTGATTTGGTTTGTCATTGCCGGTCTTTTATTTATTGCGGAAATGCTGACTGTAACGTTCTACTTATTATGGCTTGGGATAGGTGCTGTGGTCGGAGGTCTAATTGGACTATTTGTACCAAACTCTTTGCTACTTCAAGTTGTGATAGCATCTGTCGTTAGTCTTAGTTTGACATTTTTTACAAAGCGAATTTCTAAAAATTTTCGAGAAGCAAAAGGGTATACAGATGCAGTAGATCAGCTTGTTGGGAAAAAAGGTATAATTGTGCAAGCAGTTACAAATGAAGCGCATGGCATTGTAAAAATAGAGGGAGATATGTGGACTGCTGTGTCAGATGAACCAATTTTAGATGGCGAAAGCGTTATTATTGTAAAGAGAAGCAGCACGGTAGTACATGTGAAAAGGGAGTGTGAATTATAATGGTTGGTTTAACATTATCAATTATTTTAGCATTAATTGTGATTGTATTTATTGCATTATCAATTAAAATTATTCCGCAACAAAAAGTAGGTGTTGTAGAGCGTTTAGGTAAATTTCAGCGTGTGATGCATCCGGGTTTAAACATGATTATCCCGGTTATCGATCGTGTACGCCTTTATCACGATTTGCGTATTCAACAAACGACTGTACCGCCGCAAAAAGTAATTACGAAAGATAACGTACAAGTTGAGATTGATACGATTATTTTCTATCAAGTTGTTGATCCAGAGCTTGCAACGTATGGTATTTCAAATTATGAGCTTGGGGTTCGTAATATTACATCTGCAACAATGCGACAAATTATTGGGAAAATGGAGCTGGATGAAACATTATCTGGGCGTGAAAAAATTTCCACAGAAATCCGTTTAGCACTTGATGAAGCAACGGAAAAATGGGGTGTTCGTATTGAACGCGTTGAAGTTGTAGATATTAACCCTCCAAAAGATATACAAGCAGCAATGGAAAAACAAATGAAAGCAGAGCGTAATAAGCGTGCCATTATTCTTGAAGCTGAGGCAGCAAAACAGGATAAAGTTCTACGGGCTGAAGGGGAGAAACAAAGTAAAATTTTAATGGCTGAGGGGGATAAAGAAGCGCGCATTCGTGAGGCAGAAGGTTTACGAGAAGCGAAAGAATTAGAAGCGCAAGGGGAAGCGAGAGCGATTGAAGAAATTGCAAAAGCAGAACAAACCCGGATTCAAATGTTGCGTCAGTCAGGACTTGATGAGCGAGTACTTGCATACCAGTCATTTGAATCCTTAGCAGAGATTGCAAAAGGACCTGCAAATAAGGTATTCCTTCCTTCAAACGCCGTTGAAACATTAGGAAGCTTAGGAGCAATTGGAGAGTTGTTTAAAGAGAAAAGGCAGCTTTCTATAGATGCGAAAAATGAACAATAGAAACGAGGAAGAGAGATGGATGTCATTTCTCTTCTTTTTTGTAATGAAATTGAAGAAGTACAAAACTTACCTATGAATTGGAGAGTAGTTTTGTTAATCTTAGAAATTTCAGTTGGAAAATATGCCGAATGTAAAGTGAATGAATTAGTGTAAAAGAATGTATATGACATAAAGCTTGTACATACCCATGTATAGAAAGGGTGGTACGATGAAAAAGCATTTTATACATTCTCAAGTACATAGTAAGAAGATTATTATTTTATTGTGTTCTTATGCATTTGTTATTTTAGTGGCTGCATCTTTAGTTACTACAATGTTACATACAATGAAATCATTTTATGTGAATCAATGGTTTGGAAAAGTTTCCTCACAAGGATTTATGCAAATGATTGAAATGGAAAATCATTATTTTTCTTTTGAATATTTTCAAACAAAGGAACGAGAATCGGTAGGATCGTTATTGTTTTCATTAACAACAGATATGCGTTTGCAAGATATTCGAACATTTATGGGGAAAGAAATACCTGGAATGGCAAACTATTATTCTGACATTCTTGTAGCTGGAGAAGGAACAGATTATACAAATGTACCAAATGAATCAAGTGTCCCGCTAGAAGAAATTACGAAAGAGCGTGAAGTGGCTAAAGAAAAAGTTCAGGAAGCAGAAAAGAATAATCCTGTTCAAAAGAAAGGGAACGCTATAGAGGGAAAAAATGCTGTATTTATTTATCATACACATAGTTGGGAGTCATTTTTACCGTTATTACCTGAAGCGAAAATTCCAGATGAAGCATCAAGTCCAGATGTAAATGTGTCGCTCCTTGGCGTTAGATTAAAACAGCAATTAGAAGGACAAGGGATTCCAGCCTTGCATGACAAAACTAATATGGGAGACTTATTAGCAAAGAAAAAGATGAAATGGTATCAAGCTTATAAAGCTTCACATGGATATGTAAAAGAAACGCTCGCTCAAAATAAAGAAATTGCGTTTCCAATTGATATTCACCGAGACGATCAGCGCAAGAATGTTACGACAAAATTGATTAATGGGAAGGCATATGCAAGACTCTACTTTATTATTGGTATGGAGAATGAAGGACGAGAAGAAAATATGAAGATTGCAGGCGCAATCAATTCCTATTTAGATAAACATTATTATGGGCTTAGTCGTGGGATTTTCAAAAAAGACAAAAATAAGGGGGATGGGACATATAATCAAGATTTATCTTCGAATGCATTATTAATAGAAGTCGGTGGCGTCGATAATACTTTAGAAGAGTTGTATAACTCAATTGATGTATTAGCAGAAGCATTTAGTAAGTATTATTGGGATGCAGAGAAAGTAAATAGGTAGTGAAGTGGTCCTTAAAATTCTTATTCAAACAAAGAAATTTCAGGATCTTTTACATGTTCTGTTAATAAAGTATGTAACTGACTACGATGATGATAAAAATGAGCAACAATTTCAAGTAACCATTCAAATCGAGAGTAGGAAGCGCCCCAGTAGGAATGGGTGACTTCTTCAAGTTCTGTTAAGGAATAGGCTTGAAATGTTTTAGATAGAATACGGAAACCTTCTTTCATTGTTTGTTGAATTTCTTCAAGCGTAAGTGGTGTATGTTGTATGTAAAATAAATCTAACTCTTCCTTTGATGCTTCGTTTAAAATTAGAAAATCAGCATGGCAAATTAGAGATAGATGCGTACAAATTTCAAATAGAGAGCGTTTATTTTTGAGCGGTTGTAGCTGCAATTCAGCGTAAGTAACCTGTTCTAACATCTGTATTGTAGAATGAATCGCAAGTTCTAATTGGCGCAGTGCAGCTTGAACAAACATTGTATTTCCCCTCACATCTGTTTATAATAAGATTTTAAGGGTATTATATCATACTTAAGATTCTGAAGATTCTAGTAGTTTGACTAGGAAAATGAAAAGTATTATAGTGTTAAAGGTCCTATTGAACGATAAGGAGAATGGAATTATTCAGTTAGGAGTTAAAATGATGATTTCAAGATACGGAAGAGATACAATTGTTGAAATAAATTTAGATGCTGTAAAACATAATGTAAGAGAATTTAAAAAAAGTGTAAACGATGAAAATGTTGCGATGATGGCAGCTGTAAAAGCAAATGGATATGGTCATGGTGCGATTCAAGTTGCAAAAGCGGCGATTGAAGCGGGAGTAAGTCATATTGCAGTTGCTTTTATAGATGAAGGAATTGAACTTCGTGAAGCAGGTATAACAGTACCAATTTTAGTTTTGGGATATACGCCAGAGGAAGCTGTAGAAGACGCGATTGAATACGATATTATGATGACTGTATATAGAATTGAAGATGTAAGAAATATCGAGCGTATAGCAGAGCGTCTGCCAAAGAAAGCTTGTATCCAAATTAAAATTGATACTGGTATGAGCCGGATTGGTTTACAAGAAGAAGAAGTGGTCCCGTTTCTGCAAGAATTGCAAAATATGCAATATGTAGAAGTGGAAGGAATATTTACTCATTATTCTACTGCTGACGAAGTAGATAAAACATATACATTGATGCAAAAAGACTTATTTGAGAAAGCTGTAAATACTGCAAAAGATATGGGGATTCATTTGCCGCTTATTCATAGCTCGAATAGTGCAGGAACAATGGAGCTAAATAATGAATTTCAAAATATGGTTCGCGTTGGGATCGGGATATATGGAATGTATCCATCGAAAGAAGTGAATCATAAAACAGTAACACTTCAGCCGATTTTAACATTAAAGTCCAAAGTGGCTCATGTGAAACAGGCTAAACAAGGAAGAGGGATAAGCTATGGCAATACGTATGTTGCGACAGGGGAAGAATGGGTTGCTACGATTCCAATCGGATATGCAGATGGATTTAGTCGTCAATTGTCAAGTAAAGGACATGCGCTCATCAATGGTGTGAGAGTACCTATTATTGGCCGTGTTTGTATGGATCAGCTTATGCTGGATGTAACAAAAGTGATGCCTGTCCATGTTGGCGATGAGGTTGTCTTATACGGTAAGCAAGGGAATGAAGAGATTGCGGTAGAAGAAATTGCCGATTTGTTAGGAACAATTAATTATGAAGTAACGTGTATGTTAGATCGAAGAATTCCGCGTGTATATAAAGAAAATGATAAAATTGTCGGAGTTGTAAATCCATTGAGAAGAAAATGATGCATTAATAATTAAGAACGGACTTTTTTCTATATAGGTGAAAAAGAAAAGGGTAGATAAAGCAGAGTGGCCTCTGTGTTATCTATCCTTTTTGTATAGCTTAAGAATTCTCTATTTTAAATTCTCTTCTGTAAGTAATAGTGAGTATGTCCTCTTGGGAAATCTTCTATTACACCATATACTTCATAACCATGTTTTTTATAAAATTCAGGTGCTTGGAAACTAAAAGTATCAAGTTTGATGAGTGTACAATCGGTCTCTTTCGCTATTTTTTCGGCTTCCATTAGTAGTTTACTGCCATAACCTTGGTGACGCAGGCTATCATCGACCCATAAAATATCAACATGTAGGCATTGCCAAAATATAATACCGATTAAACCAGCTACGATTTCTTCATTTTCATTTTTTACTGTTAAACAGACGTTTTTTAGAGGTGATGGTTTACTTTCTGAAACTTGTGAGTTATTGAAGGAAATGAGTTGTTTTCTAATATAATCGCTATCTTTTTTACTCCATTTGTTTTGAATTTTCATCTTGTATTCTCCTTTTTATATTGTGTTGTTTGATAATTAAAAGAAAGATGGGTGTTCCATCCACTCGTCTAGGTCTACACTTCCTTGAACAGACAGTAAACAATATAAGTATCGATAGGGTTCATTTTTCGAAAAATTCATTTAAAATTATTATATAACATTTATAGGTAAAATAGGTATATTTTAGGTGATTAAGTGCTGGGACAGAATAAAAAAGGTGTTGTAAACAAATAAAATACATCGTTTACAGCACTTTTTTTGTTGCTTATGTCACCTAAAACCAAGTTCTCTTTAATAATTGTATAGCAGAGAGAATGTCGTCTGTTGATAGCCCTCCAAACCCCATTAATACGTAAGATTCCTTTTGTAAATCATTTACTGCATCATACAAAGATAAAGGATATACTTTGACATCATGTTTTGCAGCGGAATGAATAAGCTCTTTCTCATTCATTCCGTTATGAACATGTAATACAATATGAAGTCCTGAATGAGAACCTATGATATCGACGAGGGGACCCATTTCTTGTTGAATTGTATGTACTAATAATTGATGTTTCTTTTTATATACAGTGCGAATTCGATTCAAATGTCGATTCCAATAACCCTCTCTCATAAATGTCGCAAACGTGAGTTGGTGTATTTTTGAGACGGTTTGCTTGAAGATGGTCCCATCAGGTTGATAAATTTTTAGTAGAGCTTGTGGAAGAACCATGTAACTCATTCGAAATGAAGGTAAAAATGATTTTGAAAATGTGCCCATATAAATCACACGTCCATTTGTATCTAATCCTTGTAAGGAAGGGATAGGTTTTCCTATGTAACGAAATTCGCCGTCATAATCATCTTCTATAATGTATCCACTAATGTCGTTAGCCCACTTTAGTAGTTCCATTCGGCGAGAAAGCGGCATAATCATTCCATATGGAAACTGATGAGACGGTGTTACATATACGACATTAGCCCCACTTTCATATAGAGAAGAAATATGAATCCCTTTTTCATCTAGAGAAATTGGCTGTATCTGTAGGCCGTAGCTTTGCATGACAGCTCTTACGCGGTGAAAACCTGGATTTTCCATTGCATATGTGTACTCATTCCCAAGCAATTACAAAAGTAACCACAGAAGTGGCTGAGTACCTGCTCCAATGATAATTTGTTCTGGAGTAGAATGCACACCACGTGCCTGATAGAGATACCGAGAAATTTCAGAACGTAGCTGCCATTCACCTTGAGGATCTTCTTTTGTAAACAAATTATTCTCATATTCTAACAGACTGTTATTTGTGATCTTTTTCCAAGTAGATAATGGAAAGGATGAGGTATCTATGCTTCCATGACTGAAATCGAAACGTAAATTCTCCCGAACAGGTTTTTCTTTAAATACAATATGTTTATTGTCCGTTGTTTGGATCATATCATACTCTGCATCAGCAACAAATAAACCTCTCTTTTGTTTACTTTCTACATACCCTTCAGCTATTAATTGCTGGTATGCATATTCCACTGTATTACGGCTTACACCAAGCTGCAAAGATAAATTGCGGTGAGATGGTAGACGACTACCAATCTCAATATTTTCTTGTAAGATTTCTTGTTTTATATGGTTATAAATTTGTATGTAAAGCGGTATTTTACTTTCTGAATCTAATGGGATGCTAAGTTCCATTTTCATTTTCCTTTCAAACTGTCCCTATAAAAAAGAATAAAACTGCCACTTATAAAAGGGGCATGAGCTTTTTATAATAATCATAAAACATTTTGAATTTTTGATAAAGTAAAACGTTAATTAGTGGCAGGCTTACTGCCCGGAAATAGCGGGATAAATATTTGGAGGGAAAGAATATGAATACACGTGTACACGAAGTAAAAACAGAGCAAGAATTTTGTAAGGTGTTACCAGTGTTGCGGCAACTGCGGCCCAAACTTTCTCTAGAAGAAGCGCTGTCTCTTTTAGAAAAGATGAAGGAAGAACATTATCGTCTATTTGCTTTGTATAATAGCGAAGGAGAGGCAGTGAGTTTAGCCGGAGTGGCAATATGTACAAATTTTTATAACGAGAAACATGTCTTTATTTATGACCTTGTGACAGCAGAAGCACATCGCTCGAAAGGATATGGAGAGACATTGCTATCGTATATTGAGGGATGGGGAAAAGAGAATGATTGCTCATGTGTCGTACTAACCTCAGCGTTTCCAAGAGTAGATGCACATCGTTTTTATGAGAGAGAAGGGTATAAAAAGGTGAGCTATTCGTTTTGGAAAGAAATCAACTAAAGCAGGGAGAAATCTCCTGCTTTAGTTTGATACAAAGAGTTCGATTTAGAGAGAAGAAGACTGCTTTTGATCTTTTATGAACAAATATATCGTACTTCCAATGACAATAACGGTCATAATGATAATTGTTCCAAGTAGAGCATAATGCATGTAAGAAGAAGGGAATACAAGTGATGAAATTCCGATACATAAACCTACCAACGTAATAGAAATACTACATATCTGTTGTGCTTTTTTCCCCAGTTCTTTACTATTCCACTGATAGGACATAATAGAACTTTGTAGGTCAACTTTCATGATGAAATATCCAACAATAATAAAGAGTAATCCAACAGCTGAAAGTGTGAGATGTTCATGAGGAAGATTATATCCAAGTGCAATGCAAGAGAGAGTCATGTCGGTCAAGAAAAGGAACAGCAAGATCGCATTTCCAATCCACTTCAAAAAACGTGCATTTACCATTATGTGTGAAAAACCCTCAAATAAAAAGGCGATAAAGGATGACAAAATAATAGATATAGTTACATGTATTCCTTTCGGTAGAGTAGAAGTGGGATTCCCATTAAAATCCCACTTTATGACAACTTTGGGTGGTAAGAAAAAGTATAGAATGATGTTTGTTGTAATCATGATACATAGTAAAATTAAACCAAATTTATTTTTCATAGTAAGCTCTTCTTTCTACATATTTGCAGGAGAACGATAAGAATGTTCGGAATTGTTAGCGAAGGTAAAGGACTGCTTATTCTTTTTGTATTGAGATGTTTCTTTATATCTTTCAATTTTTTTAATAGAATATTTTTGTTTTGCTAAAGCATCTTGAATTCCTGTTGTCATTAGTTTCAATATGAGGATAGTTAGAAAAAGAGCTGCAAGTGTGCTAAACACAATCCACATAGATACGTTTAGTTCAAAATAGTTCAGGCCTACAAGACCTGCCCAGTCGTTAGATAGTGAAATGAATTTATCTTCTCCAAAATCTGCGCTTTTCTTTTGCACTCCTCCGATAAATTGGCTCACCAGTGCAAGGTGGGTAACTAAAAGAAGGGTCTGAATAATATGCTGCATAAACAATACGAAGAGGCGATCTTTAAGTAAAACGCGTAAATGTTTCCGAACGATGTGTATGCGGCTTGCTCCCATCAGTTGTGAACTCAAAATATATTCTTGTTTCATAAATTCATCAACTTCAGAAGACACATAGGTAGTTATAGTAGGTAAAACAACAAGGATAAGGATGACAGCTTGATAAGACAAAAGGGGGAAGTTCACGTCAAGTTTCGTATCCAAATTTGAAAAAATCATTTTGTTCATGGGCTGCATTAATATATATGCTACGAAAACGGTTGGTAAATAATAAAATACTTCTGTACATGTTTTTACAAAAGATTTTAGTCTCGTTGCATATAAACTTAATAAAACGCCAAGCATTGTACCTAGTAAAACACGAAATAAACTGATTCCAATCGCAAATAAAATTGTGAACTTTGCCCCATCTAAAATTTGATAGAAAATTGATTCGCCGAAACGATCTGAACCAAGCGGTGGCATTTGTGTTGGTGAAAATGGTGAAGCGGCAATTAAGTCTCCATTCTCATTGTATAACAGTCTCATAGGCTTTAACGTATCTTCTTTGAAGTAAAAGCCGTAAATAAAACTAGCGATGACTAAAACAACTATATATGTTAATCCGAAAACAAAACGTTTTGATTTCCAAATAGCCTTCATATAATCTCTCCATTCATTTGTGTTTGCCATCTTTTCATAAAATAAGAACAAATCTGAAACAAAAGATAAAAAGGTATAACAATCATTAAAAGTACAATACATGTAATAGATGCTGAAAAATGATTTGTGAGAATAAGGAATTGAATAATACCTGACATGTGAAATACACATTCTAGTACAAATAAATTGGAAAGCAAAAAGACAAAAATCATTTTTGAATGATGGAATAGGTGAATGAAAATATTCTTAAATAAATGTTTACGAATGATATAACTCGATGAGAGGCCTTTCCCATAGGCAACTTCTACATACGGTTTTATACGCTCTTCCTCTATGTACAATATCATCATTCGAAACATTTGAATTGTAGGAAGTACCGACAAACAAAGAATAGGGAGAATGTAAGCTTTGTTTTCGTTGAATGTCATAATATGTACCGGTAATTCACCTGTTTGACGAAAATACCACATAAAAAACATTTGTATACAGATCATAATCATTACATCAGGGATGGCCTCCAATACAAAAACAATACGCTCGATTATATTTTTAATCCGTTTTGACGATAAAAAATAAAAATAGGAAATACTTACTGCAATAATTATAGAAAGTATTAGGGCAGCAAGTAAAATTGTAAATGAATAAATGTATGGCTCTAATACAGTGGGAAACAAGTGAACGGTCTTAAAATTACCCGTAGGTGTAGGGATTTGCAAAGTAATCGAGTGTAAAGAAAAAATTTGTTTTCCCATATTAATAACGGCATGTATGAATTGACTTGGTTGAAATGAAATGTTTCCGCTTTCGCTTATAAATAGAGTTGGGGTGTTTAATAGAATAAGTAACGTACCGAAAACGATTAGTAGGTGTATAAAAGATTTCCATAGCTTCCCTAGCATAAAACTCCTCCTAAAAATACATTTTTACAATATTATACAAAATAATTAGCTGTTTGTTTTGATTTTTCTGAAAAAATATTATAATAAATGGGACTAGTAAAAAATATAATGTTTATCTAGTTCGTGTGCAAGGTTTCAAACAAAGGGAAAAAGAAAATGTATGTCAGGTCAGTGACTTGTATGGCGAGTAATTTAAATGGAGAGTATTATGACTCAATTCGGATAGGAATGATCCGTGAGGAATGGGAAGAAATAAGCCATTTGCACTGCGTATGAATGATTCGCAAGATAAATAAAAAGAAGTAGGAGGAGCATCTATGGATTTTGTGATTCGTGAAATGAAAGAAGAGGATATTCCATCTGTACAATATGTGGCCAAGACTTCTTGGAACGATACATATAAAGACATTATTCCGGAAGCAGTACAAGAGAAATTTTTAGGGCATGCTTATTCTGATGACATGATGAAGCAGCGATTACAACATTCGCATTTCTTTGTAGGTGAAGTAGATGGGGAAGTTGTGGGGTTTGCCAATTTTTCACCAATCAAGTATCAAAATGAAGCTGAGTTAGGAGCGATATACTTATTGCCCACATATCAGGGGAGTGGTATGGGAACAGCGTTATTACGTAAAGGGATTACAATGTTGGAAGGTGTTAAGAAGATTTATATTAACGTAGAATCAGAGAATAAAACCGGAAAAGCATTTTATAATGCAAAAGGATTTGCAGTAGTAGATGCGTTTGAAGATGACTTTGATGGGTATATGCTGAAAACATTAAGAATGGTATTACATGTTTAGTAGAGGGAGGAAGATGTTCTTATGATCCAAAGAGCAACTGAAAGTGATGCGGAAATAATTTTAACTCATGCGGCTGAGTCTTTATATGAAGGGACAATGAAAACGAGTAAGTTTAGTCAAGAGAAAGTACTAGAAATTACGATGCCTCTTTTAGAAAAAGGCGCATATTATCTTGTTATGAAACAAGATAATATTTTAAAAGGGTGGGTATTAATTGGAAGCAATAAGGACTATTTTTCTGGAGAAGAACTGGGTTTTATTTATGAATTGTATGTATTCCCTCCTTATCGTGGACAAGGTTTTTCACGACAGCTTATGAGAGCTGCAGTTGATGAACTCGATAAGCTAGGTTACTCAGAAATTCGTTTGAACGTATTTGCAGGGAATTTTGCGAAAGAGTTGTATAAAGAAATGGGGTTTGTTGAAAGACAAGTTGTTATGAGTTTGAAACTTGAAGATAAATAAGTTGGGAAGAAAAGAAGGATTTCGAAAATCGAGTGAGTATGAAGAATGGAAGAAGAGGTTACATCACTATTATGAGCTGTTTCCAATTGTTGAGCATTTTCAGAATGTAGATTTAGATAGGATTTAACATGAATATAATGAAACTGCCATCAGTGGGGAACGCAGATATCCTATGCTGATGGCAATTCCATTTTAACGATACATCGTCCAAATTCCAATATCCTCAAAACCTAAACGTTTATAAATTCGTCCAGCAGCAGGGTTGTTGTAAAATAAACAAAGCGTTCTTCCTTCGGCGATAAAATCTTGAATCATTTTACTTACAATTTGCGAAGCATATCCTTTGCCGCGGTGATTTGGATGCGTACATACGCCAACAACCATAGCAGATAACGAGTTTTCAGCAGATGTGGATGCACATGCGGTGATTTCTCCGTTTTTCTCTATGTAATATGTCCGACCTGTGTTTGTTTCAATTGCTTGGCGAAGAAGTTTCCCGCTATTGTCTGCTAACGAGAATTCAGTAATTTGCTTTCGTAAATGCATAATACGATCTACGTCCAAGGTAGTTGCTACTTTGATGTCCTCTTTGATTGGTTCATTGCTTAATTGCTTCTTAGTCGTACATTCACAAAAGTATGTCTGCTGTTTTTTACCAAGCTTTAAGTTCGTGATATTTTCAAACTGTTCCACAACCTCTGATTTTCCTGAGAGTTTAATATCATCATAGCTAATAAATTGACGAATGAAAGCCTCAGGCTGGAATAAATCCCTAGCATAAGCGATAAAGGAATCATGGAAACGTAATAAGACGGCGTGTAATTGATTATCTATCGTAAATTGTCCCCATAGTTCTTGAAAATCTTGATCATATCCAAATGCCTCAATATCACCGATTATGAATAAGTTATATGCAGCTTCTTTCTTCAAGAAAGAAATTACTTGTTCATGATCTAGTTCTGTTAGTTTGCGAATCATGTTTCGCTCCTCTTTTTTTGTATTTTCTAAATATTAGTACACATTATTTTAAAAATCAACAAAAAATTTATGTTTAGTTCACAATGTTTAGGAAAAACTAGGAAAGATATGAAAAAGGAGGTTATGAACGGTGGATCATCCAATTCAAGGGCTGATGAAAGCAGCGATGGAGAATTTGAAGGAAATGGTTGATGTAAATACAATTGTCGGTGAGCCTGTCCAAACAGCTGATGGTGGCATTGTATTAACTGTTTCAAAGGTAGCGTTTGGTTTTGGAGCAGGTGGATCAGATTTTTCCACAAATGATGTACAAAAGATACAAGGTAATCCTGCATTTGGTGGTGGTAGTGCTGGTGGAGTTTCTATTACACCGGTTGCTTTTCTTGTTGTAAATAAAGATGGTGTAAATATTCTTCATTTACAAAATGCAACGCATCTAGCAGAGAAAGTAATTGAACTTGCACCGCAAACCATTGATAAAATTCAGTCGATGTTTCAAAATAATAAAAAGCAAGATCATTTACATCATCCCCAAAATCCAGATGAAATCGTATAAAAAATGCCTGTTTTTAAACAGGCATTTTTTCTTGTAATGGAGATGTAATAAAACTCATAAAAATGTAAATAGTTTTTGAAGTTTTTTCTATATTTCTAAAAATTTTCGTGATAAAATATCCTATAGTATTGAAACATATAAAACGAAGGTGGCTAGGTGCTTTGTCTGGAGGATCTGACCAAATCAAGAATATGATTTATATTAATGGTAATCGTCGCAATCATTGTTTTATCACGTCTGGAATTACGTTTGAGGAGTTTGCAAGTAATATTCCTTCACCGCTTCATCAAATGCTGCTTTTAAAGCATAATTTTGAATGGACGGATTTTCATTATCATACTTTATTTGAATATGTAGAAGAAGAGAATATGCATAAATTAATTTCAGCAAATGTCGAGGAGTTTGAGGAATTTTGCTGGATTGATTTTGATGATGTAAATGACTTGGATGAATTGGAGCCAAAAGAAATTGCAGAATTGCTTTATTTGGCACACAAAAAAGAACCACTTGGGAAGCCTTTTTTCCCGCTTCTGAAAAATAGATTTGTTTATCTTTCTCACGATGATGGCTGGTATAATAAAGTATACTACCGAAGAATGCAGGATTTTGTAGGCATGCTTAGTAAGGTAATTCCTTATAAACTTGGCTCATTTGGAAAAAAACGATTTGCATTCTTTCAAAAATCGAAAATTTATCCAGCAATTTCAAAAGAGGTTATTCTTGAACTTCTGCCATTTATGGAAGATGGCTTATACTTAGACTTAGCAGGAAAAGTAGAATCAAGACGCGGTTTAGAGATTCCTGTTTATGTTATCGGTTCTTATGAAAGTACGGATGAAGTTTTAGATGGGTTAGAAGATTTGAAAAGTGAAGCTTCTAAAACAGGATGGCTTATCTTTGAGAAGAAAGAACAAGAGTGGCAGTGGATAATGGAGAACTTGACGATATAAGTCAAGTTTTCTTTCTTTTTTGGGAAGGAGACAAGATGGAGAAGAATTTTATAATAATAGGGATTAGTAGTATTATACTTGTTGCAATTTTGCTATTAACTTGTCCGAAAGAAGTGGACTTTCAAAAGCATTTAGAAGACAAATATTCAATAGCGTGTAATGAAGTGGATTTCAAATGTACGCAGAAAAAGGATCAAAAAGAAGAGAAATTGGAGTTTGTTAGTAAGGATGTTCGAAATGGTGTGTTTTTTATAAAGGTAGAGCAGACGTTTCAAACAGAAACAGAGAAAAAGAAGAGGTGCAGCGCTATTGGAGTATTGGGCATGTTTCTCTTTTCCTCTGAAAAGACTTTCTAATCTAGAAGGTCTTTTTTTTGTACTCTCATTCATATAGTTAGGATAAGACAAGCTTAAGGGGGGAATTAAGTTGAATAAGATTTGCATGATTTGCGGGGGAGAAGACTTTTTTTCATCTACCTTATATGCTCGTACAAAACAAGACTGGGCATATGCACCGAATATGTATCGCTTTGAAAAAGTATTCATTGAACAGCGAAATGAGGAGAACTATCCAGTGTTTCAAGAGATTACTGCCTATCATTGTAGTAGCTGCGGTTATGTCATGTTATTTCGTTAATAAACAGCAGGCACATAAGGGATGCAATATTTATTGCATTCCTTACATAAGAGAAAGCATATCTTTCTTATACTTGAAAGGAAATAGGCAAAGTTTTTTCGTTAGTTGGAAAGAGTGTATAAGCATTTAAGAGATAAAAAGTTTAAGTCCGCTGTCGGAAAGTTGTTGCTCTGTGTTTGATGAATCTAGAGCTGCATTATTTCCTGCCGCACTGCTTCGACCAGCGCCGCTTGCGATTTGTGTAGTATTTGGTGCATTGGTAAATTGGTTGTTAATTACAACAACAATTTTCGTTTTCTCAACTACTGGTCGTTCAACCTTTGTTTTCTTTCCATCAATTTCGACGAAGATAGCTACTTTTTCATTTTCCCAATGATTATAACACTCCTTTTTTAATATATAATATGTACATAAATATATTTAGATATGGCCAAACTACCAGATTAACAATAAATTGGAAGGATTAATCTGTATACGAGAAAAAGGAGTGGTAGATTCACTCCTTTTTTTGATGTGTAAATTTTTGTGTCATAGTTTGTATAAATAGTGTTTTTAAAGTGCTGATAAAAAGAGTGGATATAATAAACTAAACAGTAAAGAAAATCCCCCAAAGCCTATAGCTGTATATCCGAGTGTCTTCGCTTCGTAATGAACAGCAAGAAGTCCAGTTAAAATGGAAAGCGATCCAAGTGTAATGGGATAGAAAGCAATTGAAAATAAAGAGAGAAATAATGCAACGTATCCAACAATTACACCGATGTCTGTCCGCTCTGCTTCTTTATGAATTTCTTTACGACGACGTCTAATTGGAAGTCGCTGAGGGGTAATTTCAACCGCATATTCTTCTTGTTTTTCTCCGCTTTTTAGATGATGTGTTCGTTTTTTCGGCAAGGAATGTCCCTCTCTTTCGAATTAGGGTATGCTTAGTATTTTTTATTAAATAAGAAAACATGCGTATTATTTATATGCAATCAAAGAAAAAACTGGAGAAATAATGACCTGTTGCTATATTATCCATCTCTTCTTAAGAATAAACAGGAAAAATGTAAAATGGTGTAGAATGACTTTTACGTAGATGTAAAATGGGAAGGTGGGAGAAGAATGACGAAGTTTAATTGGCATGAAGCAGCGCAGCAGAAATGGGATGATAATGCGGATTTTTGGAATCAAAATAGTCACGAAATGTGGGATAATGGTAGCCGTAGTACAATTATTCCGTTTTTCCAAAAATATATTCGAAGTGGAGAAACAGTTCTTGATGTAGGATGCGGGGATGGATATGGTACATACAAACTAAGTAAAGCTGGTTATAAAGCTTGTGGTGTCGACTTATCGGAGCAAATGATTGAAAAAGGGAAAAAGCGAGGTGAACATTCTCATTTATCGTTTATTGTGGGCGATCTTACTTCACTGCCCTTTCAAGACGAGGAGTTTGCATCTATTTTAGCGGTAAATTCATTAGAATGGACCGAAGCACCTCTTCAAGCATTGCAAGAAATAAAACGAGTGTTAAGAAAAGAAGGTTATGCCTGTATTGCTATTTTAGGACCAACTGCAAAGCCGCGTGAGAATAGCTATCCACGTTTATATGGAAAAAATGTCATTTGTAACACAATGATGCCATGGGAATTTCAAAAACTTGCACAGGAGCAAGGGTTATATTTGGTAGATGGAATGGGAGTATATAAACGAGGAGTAAATGAAAAGATGATTGGGCAACTTCCTCTTGAATTGCAGCAATCTTTAACGTTTATGTGGGTATTTATGTTTCAAAAGAAGTAACTTCTCTTGCTAAAAACGGGTAGTAAATCTGCATTTATGGAAGTTTTACTTTAATATGGATTATAAGTGCGGAAAATATAAAAAACTGATACAATATTTTTAGAAACAATTAAAGGGGGATTAGGGAATATGACAGCAACAACTACAGTAAAATCTGACATTGAAATTGCGCAAGAAGCAAGTATGAAGAAAATTCAAGAGATTGCAGCAGAATTAAACATTTTAGAAGAAGAATTAGAGCCGTACGGTCATTATAAAGGGAAGTTATCTCTTGATATTTTTAAGCGCTTACAAGACGAAGAAGATGGAAAAGTTGTACTAGTTACAGCAATCAACCCTACTCCAGCAGGGGAAGGAAAATCAACGGTAACAGTTGGTTTAGGACAAGCCTTTAATAAAATCGGTAAAAAGGCAGTGATTGCGCTTCGTGAACCATCTCTTGGACCAACTATGGGATTAAAAGGCGGTGCAGCAGGTGGAGGTTACTCGCAAGTTGTACCAATGGAAGATATTAACCTTCACTTTACAGGTGATATTCATGCGATTACAACAGCAAATAATGCACTTGCAGCATTTATTGACAACCACATTCAACAAGGAAATGATTTGCGCATTGATACGCGGAAAATCGTATGGAAACGTTGTGTAGATTTAAACGATCGTGCACTTCGTAATGTTGTAATCGGTCTTGGTGGACCAGTACAGGGTGTGCCGCGTGAAGACGGCTTTGATATTACAGTTGCATCTGAAATTATGGCTGTATTCTGTTTAGCGACAGATGTACAGGATTTAAAAGGACGTTTAGCTCGCATTGTTGTTGCTTATAACATGGACAATGAACCTGTAACAGTAAAAGATTTAGGTGTAGAAGGTGCATTAACACTATTATTGAAAGATGCGTTAAAGCCAAATTTAGTACAAACGTTAGAAAATACACCAGCAATCATTCATGGCGGCCCATTTGCTAATATTGCACACGGTTGTAACAGTGTAATTGCAACGACAATGGCAGCAAAACTTGGTGATTATGTGATTACAGAATCTGGTTTTGGTGCAGATTTAGGTGCTGAGAAATTCTTAGACATTAAAGCACGTGCAGCAGGCATTAAACCAGAAGCAGTTGTTATTGTTGCAACAATTCGTGCCCTTAAAATGCATGGCGGCGTAGCGAAAGATGGATTAAAAGAAGAGAATGTTGATGCACTAGCAAAAGGTATGGAAAACTTACAAAAACATGTTGAAACCATTCAAGAATTCGGTGTTCCATTTGTTATTGCAATTAACAAATTCATTACAGATACTGATAAAGAAGTGGCATACTTACAAGAGTGGTGCAGTGAGCGGGGTTACGAAGTATCTTTAACGGAAGTATGGGAAAAAGGCGGTCAAGGCGGTGTTGACCTAGCGGAAAAAGTATTAAAAGTAATTGAAAAAGGTGAGAATACATACGCGCCTTTATATGATTTAGAGCTTCCATTAGAAGAGAAAATTCGTACCATTGCTCAAAAAGTATATGGTGCAAAAGATATTGAATTTGCGCCAAAAGCTCGTAAGCAATTAACGCAATTTGCTGCAGAAGGTTGGGGTAACTTACCAATTTGTATGGCAAAAACGCAGTATTCTCTTTCTGATGATCCAACAAAACTAGGACGTCCATCTGACTTTATTGTGACAATTCGAGAATTTAAACCATCTATTGGTGCTGGCTTTATCGTCGCATTAACAGGAACAATGTTAACAATGCCAGGCCTTCCAAAGAAACCAGCTGCTCTGCAAATGGATGTAAATGAAGATGGAAAAGCAGTAGGTTTATTCTAAAAGGTTGTATTTCTTCTCTTTTATCGGTAAACTATACGTACATCATTCGGCGCCTTTCGATGGAAAGGCGCTTGTTTTTTGGAGGAATATATGTTTGATCCAACTGCTTTTGAAAATTTAAAAGTTGTCGTTGAAGGAGCTGTATATGATTTTGATTTACATGCTGATATCATTGTAACGAATCGCAAGGATATAATGGATCTAGCATCACTTAGTCGTACATATACCATTTCGTTTCAGCTTACAGAATATATAGAGCCATTAGTGGAAGCGACGTTTTTATTATCAGTTAATGCAAAGAATTTATCAGGTGAGATATTAGCGGTACCCAATTTTGTTCCTGGTTGTGAAATGAAACTTCTCTTTGAATTTCCTATACGGCATCCAGAAAAAGATTGCCAAGAAATCGAAGCGTTGCTACAATCCATATGGGGAAAAGAACGAATGATTACGCAGCAAATTTCATACGAATATAATAAGCAAGCGATTTCATATCATAATAAAGTAAACATCTTATTTCAAAAAGCGATTACAGAAGATCATGTTGATGACTTAGTAGCAGTTATTCCTCATATGATAGAAACGATGCGAATAATACAACAATTTCTTCAAAAATAGAGATAAAGGAGAAAAAGAAATGATAAAAGAGATGCAACCATTTTTGCAACAAGCTTGGGAGAAGGCTGGTTTTAAAGAATTTACTGAAATTCAAAAGCAAGCTATTCCACCAATTCTAGAAGGACAAGACGTTATTGCTGAATCTCCAACAGGAACAGGTAAAACATTAGCGTATTTATTACCACTTTTACATAAAATTAACCCTGAAGTGAAACAACCTCAAGTGGTTATTTTAGCGCCAACACGTGAACTTGTGATGCAAATTCATGAAGAAGTACAAAAGTTTACTGCAAGTACTGAGATTTCAGGTGCATCTTTAATTGGCGGTGCAGATATTAAGCGTCAAGTAGAGAAGTTAAAGAAACATCCGCGAGTAATCGTTGGGTCGCCTGGACGTATTTTAGAACTAATCCGTATGAAGAAATTGAAAATGCATGAAGTGAAAACAATTGTATTTGATGAGTTTGATCAAATTGTAAAACAAAAGATGATCGATGTCGTTTCCGATGTAATTAAATCGACAATGCGTGATCGTCAAGTCGTATTTTTCTCGGCAACAATGACAAAAGATGCAGAAGAAGTAGCGCGTGATTTTGCAGTTCAGCCGCAATTTATTCGTGTGAAACGCACAGACACGAAGAGTCTTGTTGAACATACGTATATCGTTTGTGAACGCCGAGAAAAAAATGATTTTGTTCGTAAAATTATGTATACTGGTGATGTGAAAGCAGTTGCCTTCTTAAACGATCCGTTCCGTTTAGATGAAATTGCTGAGAAATTGAAATTCCGTAAGATGAAAGCAGCGGCTCTTCATGCGGAAGCAAGCAAACAAGAACGTGAAGCAACGATGCGTGCATTCCGTCAAGGTAAAGTAGAAATTTTATTAGCAACAGACATCGCAGCGCGTGGATTAGATATTGATGACTTAACACACGTTATTCATTTAGAATTGCCAGATACGCTGGATCAATATATTCATCGTTCAGGACGTACAGGTCGTATGGGGAAAGAGGGGACAGTTGTTTCCCTTGTAACACCGCAAGAAGAGAAAAAGTTACTTCAATTTGCGAAGAAGCTAGGCATTCAGTTCAATAAGCAAGAAATGTTTAAAGGATCGTTTGTTGATTCGAAGCCGAAAGCGCCAAAGAAGAAGAAACCAGCGTTTAATGGGAAGAAAAAGCCTAGATAAAGTGAAACTTTAATCAGTGGGGGTCATCTCCCACTGATTATCAGCCCCACCAATTGGGCTTTTACGAGCAGTTGGTATCCCGCCGAACATTCTAGGTACTAGAACTGGACAATGCTTTTACTGAATTTTTAGATGGGAGTCTTACTGCCCACAAATAGCGGGGTAAATTGAAAAGCTGTGGCTACGAATAATATGTAGCCGCGGCTTTTTTATCATTTTATTAGGTAATACGCAGTTGTTCTAAATGGAACACACTTTTATGAAGAGAAGTTTCTATATAGCCAATAATTTGATCCAGTGTAAATACTTGTAGGGGTTCATATAAATCTTGTTGAGGGTACAGTAAATCTTCAAAGACTGATGATTTAAAAGAATCAATGTTTTCCCCTGTTACTTCATCTATACATACCAAATTCGCATTCATATTTAAAGTATGAAATAAGCTCTTATTACAATCATAATATTGAAGCAACTTTCCGTTTAAAAGCTTAAAGTCGTGATGATACAAAGAAAGGATATTAGGATTATGTTCTATTCGATTTTTGAGCCAGGAGAGATAGAATCCTTGCAGCCATAAATTATCAGCAATGAGGTGAGTGTAATATCCTAATATGAAAGGAAAATCTTTATATGCTTTATATTTATTAAGAAATGCATCATAATCAATTTTCCTTGTATAGTTTTTTACTGTGCCTGTATAAAAGTGGGATATTTCTTTTTCCGCACTTGAATGGACTGCATCTGCAGCAATTCCCCCAAGCAGGAAAGAGGTTTTGTCTTGAATCTCTAATTTTTTTGCAACTAAATCCGCTATAATAACATGCATAATTCTAGATCCCATGAGTAGTACCTCCGCTTGAAAACCGTATTATGTTGGCTGAACAAGTAATAAAATTTTCCCTGTACTTTGTCTACCTTCAATCCATTCATGTGCTTTCCTTGCATCTTGAAGTGAAAAACGTTTTCCGATTTTAATTTGTAAACGACCATTGCTTAAAAGAGGAAATATTTGCTCTGCAGTATGCCCAAGTAGATAAGGGCGTTTTTTTCGAGTTGTTCCAAAACTAAAACCAAGAACAGATCGGCAGCTTGCATGTAAATCTTTTGTTTGAAATGTTCCGATAGCACCGCTTGCATTTCCAAAATGGACAAGGCGTCCGTAAAAAGCGAGACATTGCAAGCTTTGTTCTGATATGGTACCGGAAATAGAGTCTAAAATAACGTCTGCACCTTCTCCATTTGTAATCTCATTTACTTTATGTACAAAATCTTCTCCCTTATTACAAATAACATGATCTGCTCCGGCTTCTAAAGCGATTTTCTTTTTTTCTTCGGTTCCAACTGTTCCGATGACTTTTCCGGCACCTAAAATTTTAGCGAGTTGAATAGCTGTTGTACCAATTCCTCCTGCAGCGGCATGGATAAGAACTGTTTCGCCTTGTTGCAATCTTGCAACATTTGCAAGAAGCGTATAACTTGTAAAGGAAACAATCGGACAAGCTGCAGCAGTTTCAAAATCAATTTCATCTGGTAATACAAAAGTAAGTTCTTTATTTGCTACAACATATTCGGCATACGATCCGTTAACTGGAAAAGCAATAACGCGCTGTCCCACCTTAATATTCGTTACGTTAGAACCGACCTGTTCTACGATTCCAGTAGCATCTATACCAGGTATAAAAGGTAGATTTTCGGATCCTTTTTTGCCATATCGAGACTTAATATCAGCAAAGTTCACGCTTGTTGCGACAACACGAATCAAAACTTGATTGGCGTTAATAGACGGCATAGCTACGTCTGTATATTTCATCATTTCAGGGCCTCCAAAGGCAGTTACAACAATTGCTTTCATGATCTGTCCTCCTATAGTGCATTCTATAATGTATTTTAAAATACAATCAAAATTCGGAAAATTATATAATGGTTATGGAGATTTATAAGAAAATGTTATGAAAAAAATTTTTCGAAAAAATCGAACGGGATTTTTAGTTCTTGCCAATATATAGTGTACGACATAAGAAGGGAGGGGAGTAAGGATGGAGAAAGAAGGCGAATATAGTTATCTTATTGAGCAGACGTTATTAGGTAGTCAGGAAGCATACAGTGAGCTATACGATAAAACAATTGAAGCTGTGTATAAGACCGCTCATTTTTTAATAGAAGAGAAGTCGGATGTCGATGATGTCGTTCAGGAAATCTATATGCAATTATATCAATCGCTTAGTCAATTTGATTGGGAGCGATCTTTTCGGCCATGGTTAATCGGGCTTGTTGTGAGACAACAAGAGGAAATGATGAAGGCTTCAATGGTAATTCAACCGTATTTCGATAAGTTAAACGGAGAGAAATCAAGCAAAGAAGTGTTAACTCCTGAAGAATTTAAGCAATATATACATGCTTCAATGACATATGAAAAATACAAGCCAAAATGAAATCAAGTGAACCTATAACGGTAGATATGGTTCCTGAAGAATATAAAGCAGAATTTCAAGAAGCAGATCATTTTATGAATTATGTCAGCGAGAAAGTACATAAGTAATATATCGAATAAACAGCAAAAAAGAGTCCAGGACAAGAAAAATGGACTCTTTTTTGCTATAGCGACAAGATACTTCCTAATTTGAAGTTGTTTTTGTTTGTTCTCGTTTTATCAAATAATCAATAATTCCCATAGCCCCGATTTCTAAATCGAGTTTTAGCAAGTCATAAATAGAATGTGACGATGGGACACCTTGATTTGTAAGATGTAATGAAACTTTTTTTAGTAATAAATTGGACAGTTCTTGGCTTGCCTTTTCAAAGTTTTGTTCTTGTTCAAACACTTGCTCTCCTGCTTCAACAAATATTGGGAGCCAATGTTCTAGCTGATTGCAAATTTCAGAAATATGAGAAGAAGCACCGTAATGACCGAAATAAATAAAATCGACATTCATATTTTGAATACGATCTTTTGAAGCTAGCATCGCATTGGGTTGGAATTGTGTAGGCGATGTTGTAGGCAAATAAAGTTCAACACCTAGTTCGGCTAATTGACGATAGTAAATACCGATTGTATCACCTGTAAATATACCGTTTGTTAAAGAATCATGAATGCTAATATGGTGCTTTGCATGACCGGGTGAATCGTAGAATGTCAGCGTCCGGTTATTGGCAATTTGCAATGTTTCACCATCTTGTACAATGTGAACACGTTCTTCTGGAATAGGCAAAATGGGATGAAATAGTTTATCAAATGAATCACCATAAACAGCTTTTGCACCTTGAATGAGTTTTGTTGGATCAATCATGTGACGAGCGCCCCTAGAATGAACGAACAGCGTTGCATTTGGGCATTTTTCCATCATTAAGCCAGCAGCACCAGCGTGGTCCAAATGAACATGTGTAACAATAATATTTTTTATATCGATCAGTTGGATATTCAATTGTTGTAATCCATCTAATAGATAAGGAACAGATGGTGAGGCGCACGTTTCAATTATCGTAATTTCATCACCAAGTAAAACATATGTACCTGTACGTTGTTCATGTTGTAAGTCATGATCATCGATAAGGTATAGCTGTGAAGAAAGTTTTTCTACTTTTTTCAAGTTTATCACTCCTTGTTATCCTATTATTCTTTTATTATAAAAGAAAAGGCAGAAAACGAAACATCGTTTTCTGCCTTTATGTAATACGTTTAGTTCTTTTGTTGTTTGCTAAGCGACATAATAAAGTAGCCGACAAGGCCACCGATTGCTGGAAGAGTAATCATTCCTGCTAGTGTAAAGTATTTGCTTAAGAAAATACCGTTAACATCCATAAACCATCCTAAAACAAATAACATCATCATGTATAATACGAAATAAAATTCGCGATTAGAAAGCTTTTCACGTTGTGCAGTTTTCATTATCAACACCATCCTTATTTTTTATAATGGAATTGAAATGTCACAATTTAGAAGATAAACTGTCACATTTTGTTCACACTTTCATTGTAAAACTTTCCAAGTAAAATGTCTAGTAAATTGTGACGATTTTTCGAACGAAAATATAGCGTTCTCATTAGACAATGTACACCATACATTTTATGATACATATATAGGAGTGTATGAACTTAAGGAGCTGATATAATATGACAATTTATGACTTTTTTGCAAAAACAATAAAAGGAGAAAAAAAGTCGTTACGTGAATATGAGGGAAAAGTAGTATTAATTGTGAATGTTGCTAGTAAATGTGGTTTTACGCCGCAATATAAAGGATTGCAAGCTTTGTATGAAAAATATGAAGAACGAGGCTTTGAAATACTAGGATTTCCATGCAATCAATTTGGAGGTCAAGAACCTGGAACAGAAGAGGAAATTACGGAATTTTGCGAGTTAAATTATGGTGTAACGTTCCCCCTGTTTATGAAAGTTGATGTAAAAGGCGATAACACACATCCATTATTTCACTATGTAACAGAGCAAGCACCAGGATTATTAGGAATGAAAGCAGTAAAGTGGAATTTCACAAAATTTTTAGTAGGGCGTGATGGTAAAGTAGTGAATCGCTTTGCACCGCAGACGAAACCAGAGCAGTTAGAAAAGGAAATTGAAAAGGTATTATAGAAAGAAGATGCTCATTTTGAAGAGCTTCTTTTTGTGTGGGACCATTCATGGAATAGTTTTTATTTGATGATAGGTGCGTTCGGGAAAATATAGTAGTATAAGGTTGTAGGGGGGAAATAGCTTGAAAAAACTTATTTTTACAATAGGATGTTTATGGATTATGTTAGCTGGCTGTAGTGTTAGTAATTATGATGCGCACGTTGAAGTTGGTATGAAAGCATTGAAAGATGCGAAGTATAGTGATGCGATTATGTGGTTTGAAAAAGCCGACCAAGAAAAATCTACTGATGAAACAAAAACATATATGAAAGTTGCAAAATGGATGGAGCATGGTGCGACCGCATTAAAAGCTGGAGATTATAAACAAGCGATGGAAGATTCGAATCAAGTGATAAATACAAAAAAAGATACGACACTTGAAAAGGCTGTAAAGTCCAATGCTGAAGATATGTTGCAAAAGGCAAAAGATATAGAGCAAAAAGAAATAACGAGAGAAGAAAAGAGAAAGAAAATAGAAGAACAAGGAATTGATAAAGCAATTAAAGCGGTAGATAGCGTTGATGAAGTAGAAGAAAAACAAAAAAAGATTGGGGAATCTTTAGATAAAGCTGAAAAAGTAAAAGAAAAAATAGAAGCAAAGAAAAATTAACATATAGGGCAATAAGCAAGGTGGTCCTCGGTATGGATGATTGTATTGACTTTCTTGTCGGTGGAATATAAAGGGAATATAGTGGAAAAGAAGCTCGTATAGAAGAGCTTCTTTTTTATGTATTCATTTTACATAAAAAAAGAAAAAGTTCACACGGAATACAAATGTATTCGATACAATGTGTCGGTGAGAAAAAAGCCATAAATATAATGAAAAGGTATTAGACTACCACTGTTCAGTCAGAGAGGGAGAGAGAAATGAAAGAAGCGTTAAAAAAACAATTTCAAAATATGCGTTTTTCGTTATTAGTCGCTATTTTGATTTGGTTAAAAACATATATTGTTACGCGAACTAGTTTTGACTTAAAGATAGAATCTGCTATGCAGGAATGGATCCTTTTTATTAGTCCATTAGCGTCTTCTTTAGTGTTAGTTGGACTTTCATTATTTGCAAAGGGTCAAAAACGGAATTATATAGCTATCGTTATTAACCTTATTATGACCATTATCTTAATTGGTAATGTGATGTTTTATGGTTTTTATAATGATTTTGTTACACTTCCAGTTTTAATGCAAACGTCAAATATGGATGGATTAGGATCTAGTGTCAAAGCATTGTTAAACATTAAATTTATAGCAATGTTTATAGATATTATCGTTTTACTTTACATTGCGAAAAAGAAGCCGAACTTTGCAAAAACAGAACGTGTTTCTGGTTCTATGAAGTCACTGTACTTTTTAATCTGTATTGCAATTTTTATGGTAAACCTTAGTTTTGCGGAAAAAGAAAGACCTGAATTATTAACTCGTTCATTTGATCGCGTGATGCTTGTGAAAAACCTTGGATTATATGTCCATCAAGTATACGATCTTGGCTTGCAAGTAAAGACAAGCTCACAAAAAGTATTTGCGGATGGAAGTAAAATTCAAGAAGCCGAAAATTATATGAAGACGGTGGATGTAAAACCTGATCCAAATATGTTTGGAATGGCAAAAGGAAAGAATGTCATTGTGGTCTCTTTAGAGTCAACGCAGTCTTTTTTAATTGATTCTAAAGTAAATGGACAAGAAGTTACACCGTTCTTAAATCAATTTAAAAAAGAAAGTTATTATTTCGAAAACTTTTATCATCAGACAGGACAAGGTAAAACATCTGATGCAGAGTTTATGATTGATAATTCTTTATATCCGTTAGACCGTGGTTCAGTATTCTTTACGAATGCTGGGAACGAGTATAAAGCAACTCCGGAAATTTTACATCAGCAAGGCTATTATACAGCTGTTTTCCATGCGAATAATGCTACGTTCTGGAATCGTAATATGATGTATCCGTCTTTAGGGTATGATCGATTCTATAATGAATTAGATTATAAAGTCACTCCAGAGAATAAAATAGGATGGGGATTAAAGGATAAAGAATTTTTTGATCAATCTGTGGATAAATTACAAAAGATACAACAGCCGTTTTATACTCGTTTTCTTACGTTAACGAATCATTTCCCGTTTACGTATGATAACAGCATTAAAATGATTGAACCATTTAATTCAGGTGATGAAACATTAGATAACTATTTTGTTACAGCACGTTACGAAGATGAAGCTTTAAAACATTTTATTGAACGCTTAAAAGAAACGGGAATATATGACAACTCAGTTATTGTATTTTACGGTGATCACTATGGTATTTCAGATAACCATAATCGTGCGATGGCACAATACTTAGGGAAAAATGAAATTACTCCATATGATCACATGCAACTGCAACGTACACCATTATTTATTCACGTTCCAGGTCAAACAGAGGGGAAAACAATGACTGCTCCTGCTGGTGAAGTGGACGTAAAACCAACAATTCTTCACTTATTAGGAGTTGATACTTCTAATGATATTGAATTTGGTCATGATTTATTTTCACCAGAACGCAAACCATTCGTTGTAGAACGTGATGGAAGCTTTATTACAGACAAATATATTTATTACAACAACACATTCTACAATCGTCAAAATGGTCAAGTCGCTCAATTACCAGAACAAGAGGCAAAATCACTTATTGATCGAGCGCAAACAGAATTGAAAATGTCCGATAGTATTATTCAAGGTGACTTGTTACGCTTCTTTGATGGAAATAAAGTAAAATCAGGTACGATTAAAACAGCTATTAAAGAAGAAGAAAAAAAATAACGAAAATCCCGATGCCTGGGAAGGCCTCGGGGTTTTTGTTATTATCCATTAATATTATATGTGATCGAAAAAATTCGAAGAGATGAGATTGAGCTAAAAAATGATTTTAAATTATGTATAGGATGTAGAGTTAAAATGAAGGGAGTATGAGATGAAATCTGAAAGTATATCACGCCATTTTCAAACTTTACAACAGCAACGGCATTGTTTCTTTCAAAAAGTACAAGGTATTTCAAGTGAACAACTTTGGCAGCAAAAAGAAGGGAAATGGTCGAGTGGAGAGCATTTATATCATTTATATTTAATTACAAAAATGCTCAAAGTCGCGACAAAACTTTCTTTTGTTTTAATTCCGTATGCAAAAATGAGAAGAAAGAAACCATTTCATAATCAAATTCATGATATATATGCAGAATATAAAGAAAAGCATGGAAAAGGAATGAAAGCTCCATTTATTTTAGTGCCGCCAAAAAAAGTGATTCATGCTTTGAATAAAGAAGAGTTAATGAAATTGCTATTAAATGAGACGGATAGATTGAGAGAATTAGTTGCGGATATCGAAGAGGATATCGCTGGACATATTATATTTTTGGATCCGTTAGCTAACTATCCTAACTTAATTCAAGGTATTCAACTTTTAGCGATACATGAAGAACATCATTTTAAACTTATTGAAAAGTATTATGGGGATGTAATGAGTGATTCTATAATAAAATAGTTGATTCTAATTGAAATACACCTCCAATTGTTAGACTGTGTCTAGCAATTGGGATGCACTTTTCTCCACTTTGTGTGGGGATAATTTTTTTGATAAGGTGACTATTTTTAAAAATTTAATTTTACTCATGGAAAAATGAGTTTTTGACTATTTGTACCAATTCATCTTATGTCATATACTTAAGTTACTTTAACAGTCATTTTGTAGGAGAGGCGATAAAAAGCAACTCCTATTTTTTATGTACACATAAATGTATGGTCAATGTAAATATAATTGGAAATGATACATAAAAATGTGTGAAACATAACATATACATATACACATATACCGTGGGGAGTTTATCAGTTTTGATTTTTAATATTTAAAACATTGAAATATATAGTATAGAAGGTTACAAAATAAAAACAGGATAAAAATTTTTGTTGGATAAACATTGTGTAAAACTTGATATAAAGGCTTTTTTCTTTGACCACGAATAATACAAAAATATTTTTGTGATAAAATAGATTATAGAAAGAAAAAAGTGCCAAAATCCTTTTATATCAAGGTCCTTTAGCACTTTTATAGTTTGTATGTGCTACAAAATGAATAGATTTAAAACTGCTCATTTTTCTCCCAAGATTCAACAATATAATGAGCAACTGTTGGATTAAAACCTTTTCCAATTAAGTATGTGATTGCCGCAATTTCCGTCATTGCGTGTGGTACGGATGTATGCTTTGCTTCTTTTACACCGTATTCTACCCAAGGTTTTACGAGGTTTAATACGGGTTGTTTTAAGTGTTGAAATTGTGAAGCGTATTGTTGGATTTGTTGCTGAGTTGGTTCTGTTGGCGTTGTAGGGCCGGCTTGAGGGAAACGTGGATCATAATGGTACGGGTAGTATAGTTGTTGTTCAGGGTGCGGTGGATTATAGGAGTGCTGCGGATAAGGGTGTTGTGGGTTATAAAACATTTTTTTTCCTCCTTCATGCTACTTGGTACAACATATAATATGGGCGGACAAGAAAATGTGTGATGAAAAAATGAGGTCGTGTTACAATAATGAATTGGGTGAAGATATTATGAATAAACAAGAACAAATTAAAAAAACGATTACATTTGTCAAAGGCATATTAGAAAAAGATGCAAGTGGTCACGATTGGTATCATATTGAACGTGTGCATAAATTAGCAATTGCATTGTTTGAAAAAGAAGGTGGGAATCGCTTCGTTATTGAAATGGCGGCTTTACTTCACGACGTTGCAGATGAGAAGTTAAATGAAAGTGAAGAAGCTGGTATGAAGAAAGTAATAGACTGGCTTGAACTTTTAGGAATTAGTCAAGAAGACGCACAGCATATTGTTCATATTATTGCGAATATGTCTTATAAAGGTGGACACGGCGGAACTGTGTCGACGTTAGAAGGGAAAATTGTTCAAGATGCGGACCGCCTAGATGCACTTGGAGCAATCGGAATTGCTCGAACATTTGCTTATGGAGGGGCAAAGGGACGTTTACTATATGATCCAGCTATTCCACCGCGTGAAACGATGACGAAGGAAGAATATCGAAAAAGTGATGAACCATCATTAAATCATTTTTATGAGAAACTGTTAAAATTAAAAGATTTAATGAATACAGTTGCAGCGAAGGAAGAAGCGGAAGAGCGTCATCGCTATATGGAGCAATTTATTGATCAATTTATGAAAGAGTGGAATGCACAAATATGAGAATGTTAACAGTCGAAAATGTATCGAAATCATATGGAGATAAACTGTTATTTAATGGTCTTTCTTTTAGTATTGCCGAAGGGCAGCGCGCTGGTATTATCGGTGTAAATGGAACGGGTAAATCAACGTTATTAAAAATTATTGCGGGCGCGGAAATTCCAGATACAGGGGAAATGACGCATACACGTGGATATACAATTAGTTATTTATCACAGCAACCAGATTTTAAAGAAAATTTAACTGTATTAGAGCAAGTGTTTCATGGTGATACACCACTAATTCGTCTCCTTCGTGAGTATGAACAAACGTTATTGAATTTAGAAAAAAATCCAACAAGCGAGAAAGCACAGGAAACATTATTTGCCGTGCAGCAGCGCATGGATGCAATGAATGCTTGGGAAGCGAATGCAAATGCAAAATCATTACTAACAAAGCTTGGTATTACTGATTTCTCTGCGGAAGTAGGAAATTTATCGGGCGGACAGAAGAAACGCATTGCAATGGCGCAATGTTTCATTCAAACACCAGATTTATTAATTCTAGACGAGCCGACGAACCATCTCGACCATGAAACAGTAGAATGGATAGAAGAATATTTATCACGTTATACAGGTTCCGTTTTACTTGTTACGCATGATCGTTATTTCTTAGATCGTGTAACGAACCGTATTTTTGAATTAGATAATGGTAAGTTATATAGCTATGAAGGGAACTACGGTGCTTTTTTAGAAGCGAAAGCACTTCGAGAAGAGCAAGAAATGACGCAAGAAGCAAAGCGTCAAAACTTATATCGCCGTGAACTTGCGTGGATTCGCCGCGGTGCAAAGGCACGCTCTACGAAACAAAAGGCACGGATTCAGCGCTTTGACGAACTGCAAAAGCAAGAAGGTCCAAGTGCAAAACAAAACGTTGATATTGCGCTTGGAGGCAGTCGATTAGGAAAGAAAGTACTGGAATTAAAAGATGTGACAAAAACATTTGGTGATAAAACGGTTCTACGTAATTTTGGGTATATTGTGAAACCAGGAGATCGCATTGGTATTATTGGTGCGAATGGAAGTGGGAAATCTTCTCTATTAAACATGCTTGCTGGTAAAATTACACCAGACAGCGGTGAGATTGAAGTTGGGCAAACAGTAAAAATTGCATACTATACGCAAGAAAATGAAGATATGAATTTAAATCAGCGGATGATTGAGTATATTAAAGAAGCGGCTGAAGTGATTCATACGACAGATGGAAAAACGATTAGTGCTTCGCAAATGTTAGAGCGGTTCTTATTCGAGCCGCATACACATGGGACACCACTTAGTAAATTATCAGGTGGTGAAAGAAGAAGATTATATTTATTGCGTATTTTAATGGGAGAACCGAATGTTTTACTCTTAGATGAGCCTACTAATGATTTAGATACGCAAACATTAACAGTACTTGAAGATTATTTAGAAGAGTTTCCTGGTGTAGTCCTTACTGTATCACATGATCGATACTTCCTTGATAAAATTGCAGAAGAACTGTTTGTATTTGAAGGGACCGGAAACGTGCGCATCTTCTTTGGTAGCTATAGTGATTATTTAGATGAGAAAAAATCGCAAGAAGTGCTGTTAAAAGCGGAAATTCAAAAAGAAAAGAAAGTAGAAGAAGCTCCTAGACAACAAAGGAAACGTAAGCTGTCCTATAATGAACAGCGTGAATGGGAGACGATTGAAGATAAGATTGCAGAATTAGAAACGAAAATTGAAAGTATTACAGAAGAATTAGAAAAAGTGGGTGCTGATTATACGAAAGCACAGCAACTCTCTGAAGAGCAGCAGCGAACAGAAGAAGAATTAGAACAGACAATGGAGCGTTGGAGTGAATTATCTGACATTGTTGAAGGGTTAAAGTAAAAACAAGCTGCATATGTTGAAATGTAAAGGAAAAATCTTTACACTATGGGTAGAAACTATTTTAGGAGGGAAATCATGCGCACATCTAATCCAATGTTAAAGAAAGACGCGTTTCGTAAAGAAGGCGTAAGCACTTCAGCGATGACAGTCGGTGGTGCAGTTGCGAAAACGTTCATTATGCTTATTTTGTTATTAGGAACGTCAGTGTACGCATATATGCAGATGATACAAAATAAAATGCAAATGCCAGTGTTAATTGGTGCTTTAATTATTGCGGCAATTATTGCATTTGTATCGATATTCGTACCGCGTATTTCACCAATTACAGCACCGATTTATGCAGCAGTCGAAGGGATTGTATTAGGAAGTATTTCTGCTGTATATACAATGAAATTTGGTGATTATATTATTTTACACGCAGTATTATTAACAGTTTCTATTTTACTAGCAATGTTAGTGTTATATGCAACGCGTGTTGTGAAGGTGACAGATAAGTTTCGTACGGGTGTGATTGCAGCGACGTTTGGAATTGCGATTATGTATTTAATCGTTTTATTTTTACAATTAGTTGGCGTACCAGTTCCATTTTTACATCAAGGCGGAACAATTGGTATGATTGTCAGCGCAGTTGTAATTGTTGTTGCTGCATTAAACTTAATGTTAGACTTTGATTTCATTGAAAGCGGTGCACGCGGCGGCGCTCCAAAATATATGGAGTGGTACGGTGCGATGGGCTTAATGATGACATTAGTTTGGTTATACTTAGAAATTTTACGCTTCGTTTCTTATTTTGTAAAAAATGATTAACGAACCGAAATCCTGCATGTTTGTATCATGCAGGATTTCTTTTTGGAATTTTATAGGGATAAAGATATGTTTTCGTATGAAAAAATATGTTTTTACATTTTTTACTACACGTTTCGTTTTTTCTACAATAAAGAAAAAAACGAAGAGGTGACATGAATCGTATGATGAATCGAGTTGCGTTAATTGGTAGATTAACAAAAGATCCAGAGTTATTCTATACAAAACAAGGGATTGCTTATGCACGTATATGTGTTGCGGTAAATAGAGGGTTTCGTAACAGCTTAGGAGAGCAACAAGCAGATTTTATTCATTGCATGATATGGCGAAAATCAGCGGAAAATGTAACGATGTACTGCAAAAAAGGAGAACTTGTTGGTATAACAGGACATATTCATACGAGTCAATACGATAATGAGAGTGGCAAAAGAATATATAAGACAGAAGTTGTGATTGAAAGAATTACATTTTTAGAGAAGAAAAAAGAGCAAGCACCTCAGTAGGAGTCTTAATTGAGAACATGTTACAATACAGCTAAGAACAGCAATAAAGGAGAGAGAGAATACGTGAAGATTAAAGGCATTGAACCGACACCAAGTCCAAATACAATGAAAGTTATTTTAAATGAAGTATTACCAGCAGGAGCACGAAATAATTATACACGTGATAATGCAAATGAAGCTCCGGGGAGAGTGCAGCAAATTTTGCAAATTGAAGGTGTAAAAGGTGTGTATCATGTAGCGGACTTTTTAGCAGTAGAGCGTAATGCGAAATATGACTGGAAACATATTTTACAGCAAGTTCGTGCAGTTTTTGGTGAAGAAGTCGTAACAGAGAGCGAACAAGAACAAAATGCCCACTTTGGAGAAGTAAAAGTGTTTATTCAAATGTTCTTTACCATTCCAATGCAAGTGAAACTAACTGATGGTACAACTGAGGAACGCGTAGGATTACCAGATCGTTTCAAGGAAGCGATTATGAAAGTGCAAATGTCAGCACCAAATGTTGTGAAAGAGCGGAAGTGGGCCGAGCAAAGTACGCGTTATGGCAGCTTTGACGAGATTGGAAAAGAAGTTGTGGAAGAGGTTGTTGCGGCATATCCAGCCGATCGTGTAGATGCAATTGTCCAAGAATTATTACAACAAGCAGGAGAGGCTGAAGTAACGATTACAAAGCGTGAGCCATATAAAGTAACAGTGGAAATGATGAATGATTCTGATTGGACAAAACGTTATGCAGCGCTGGAACAAATGGATCCAACAGAAGAAGATATTCCCGTACTAGAGAAAGCGTTAGAAGATGAAAAAGTATCGATTCGCCGCTTAGCAACTGCTTATTTGGGAATGGTCAAAGGGGAACGTGTCTTACCTTTACTCTATAAGGCATTATTAGATAAATCTGTCAGTGTACGCCGCACAGCAGGTGATTGCTTATCAGATATCGGTGACCCTGCTGCGATGTTTGTCATGATGAAAGCGTTAAAAGATTCAAGTAAACTTGTACGCTGGCGCGCTGCAATGTTTCTATTTGAAATTGGTGACGAAAGTGCAATCCAAGCACTTCGCGTAGCGCAAGAAGATCCAGAATTTGAAGTAGCTATGCAAGCACGTTTAGCACTTGAACGTATAGAAGGCGGTGAAGAGGCTAAAGGTTCTGTATGGAAGCAAATGACGGAGTACCGAAAAGGGGAATAATAACTATGATTGTCTTTTACGATAGTTGGTGCCCGATGTGTACAAAGGTTGCAAATCGAACGAAGGAACTAGATAAAAAAAGAAAAATAACATTTGTTTCTTTTCGCGAAGAAGAAATTGTTCAGCAATATTGTTTATCAGATGAGATGATGCAAAATATGGAGAGGCATTTGTACATTTATAAGGATGCGCGCTGGTATAAAGGGATTCAAAGTATATATGTCTTAGCGAAAGTAATTCCTGCATACTGGGCAACCGTACCTTTTATTAAACTATCGATTTTGTTCGGATTTGGTCATGTCCTATATGATTATATTGCGACAAAAAGGGAAATTGTCCCTGTTGGTCATTGTAAAAATGGTGTTTGTGAAATCCAAAGAAAAAAATAACAAAGTCATCATGTTTCTTTTGCGTCTAGTATTAGAGCGTGATATGATGAATTTGGAATGAAAGTTGAAGGAGAGATTGCTAACATGACAAATGCATATGAAGAATACATGCGCCAAATGGTAATTCCAATGCGCCAAGAATTAGTGCGCGCTGGATTTAAAGAATTACTGGCAGCAGAAGATGTACAAGAATATATGGAAAATGTAGAAGGAACAACATTAGTTGTTGTGAACTCTGTTTGTGGTTGTGCGGCAGGTTTAGCGCGTCCATCAGCTGGTCAAGCGGTTGTACGTTCTGAGAAGCAACCTAACAATCTTGTTACTGTATTTGCAGGTCAAGATAAAGAAGCAACAGCGATGATGCGCTCTTATTTTGATGATATCCCGCCATCTTCACCATCTATGGCACTATTAAAAGGAAAAGAAGTTGTTCACTTTATTCACCGTCATGAAATTGAAGGGGCAACAATGGACGCTATTATTCAAAACTTAGAACAAGCTTTTGAAAAGCATTGCTAAAAAGGGAGAGATTTTCTCCCTTTTTCTTTTTAATGAGGTGAAAGAATGATTGTAACGACAGCAGGGCGAACAAATAAAGAAATGACTGCATATGCTGAAAAAATAGCAATGGATTTGCAAAGTTCTTTTTTTGTGAGGAATGATCGTCCTATTTATGAATTTCATGAGCAATATAAACAAGATGTACTTGTTGCCCAGAAAAATCGCTTAGCGATTTATCCGCAAGGAACGGAAGAATCGTTCTTTTTTCATCCAAACTCAGCGATGTTTCGCGTGAAGCGATTAATGCGCGGTGAACATGATCCATTTTTGCAAGCTGCGCAGCTAGAAGAAGGGATGAAGGTATTAGACTGTACACTTGGCATGGCATCTGATAGTATCGTGGCAAGTTATGCTGTAGGAGAAGCAGGGCAAGTCACTGGGTTAGAAGGTAATCGCTATATGGCATATTTGATTGAAAAAGGTCTTCAGCAGTGGGATGCAGGTGTAATAGAAATGAACGAAGCGATGCAGCGAATTACTGTAAAGCATACAGAGCATTTATCTTTTTTAGAGCAATGTGCAGATCATAGCTATGATGTAGTATATTTAGATCCAATGTTTGAAGAAACAGTATTAGAATCAGATGGTATTCGTGGTTTGAAACATTTTGCATTGTACAACGATATTACGGATGAGACAATGAAAGAGGCTAAGCGTGTGGCGCGAAAACGAGTCGTGTTAAAGGATCATTTTCGCAGTATACGTTTTGAAAAACATAACTTCTTTGTCTACAAACGAAAAAGCGCAAAGTTTCATTTCGGTGTAATTGAAACTTGCTAATTATTAGACAATATGTATAATAGATTATAATAAATTTTATAGAAAATCTTGGATGAAGAGAGTAATTATTTTCAGAAGCAATAGCGAGCTAGGGATGGTGAAAGCCTAGTGCAGAGAAAATAATGAAGCGCACTTCGGAGATGCTGCTTGAATGGTGTAGTAGAGTAAGCCGGGGCTCCCTCACCTCGTTATAAACGGGAAAGTGGTTCGGAATGAACAACAAGGGTGGTACCACGGGTGTAAACTCGTCTCTTTTTTAGAAAAGAGGCGAGTTTTTTTATTGATAAAAAGGAGGAAGAAACTGATGGAATATAAAATGAAGTTTGTACAGCATGTATTCGATGTATTAGAACCAGGTTTATCATTACAACAAATTGAAGCTTTAATTGAAACGCCAAAGCAAGATGAGTTTGGAGATGCAGCATTTCCGTGTTTTACATTAGCGAAACAATATAAAAAATCTCCAGCAGTTATTGCACAGGAACTAGCAGATAAATTATCTCACCCGTTTTTTACAAAAGTAGAAGCAGTTGGGCCGTATGTAAATGTGTTCTTCAATCGTCAAACTGTAAGTAATGAAGTGTTAAATGTAATACTAGACGAAAAAGAAGAATATGGACAGCTGTACTTTGGACAAGAAAAAACGGTTATAATTGACTATTCATCTCCTAATATCGCGAAGCCGTTTTCGATGGGACATTTACGTTCTACAATGATTGGCAATGCATTAAAACATATATGCGAAAAATGTGGGTATGAAGTTGTAGGCATTAATTACGTTGGTGACTGGGGAACTCAGTTTGGAAAGCTGATTACCGCCTATAAAAAATGGGGCGATGAAGAGCTTGTTAGAGAAGATCCGATTCGCGAGTTATTTAAGTTATACGTACGTTTTCATGAAGAAGTGAAAGAATATCCGGAGCTCGAAGAAGAAGGACGTGCTTGGTTTAAAAAATTAGAAGATAACAACGAAGAAGCAGTGTACTTATGGAACTGGTTCCGTCACGAATCTTTAAAAGAATTCTCTCGCATTTATGAACTGCTTGGCGTAGAATTCTCGAATTTTCAAGGAGAAGCATTTTACAATGATAAGATGGATGATTTCGTTAAACTTCTAGAAGAAAAATGTTTATTAGAAGAATCAGACGGAGCGCAAGTTGTTAATTTAGAAGAAGAAGGAATGCCGCCATGTTTAATTAAAAAGTCAGATGGTGCTACGCTTTATGCAACGCGTGATTTAACAGCTGCATTATATCGTCAAAACACGTATTCATTTGATAAAGCACTGTATGTCGTTGGCGAAGAACAAAGCTTGCATTTCTCGCAATTTTTCACTGTGCTAAAAAAATTAGGATGCCATTGGGTAGAAGGGATGTCTCACGTTCCATTCGGACTTATTTTAAAAGATGGTAAGAAAATGTCTACTCGTAAAGGGAAAGTTGTTTTACTAGAAGAAGTGTTAGAAGAAGCAATTCTGCTAGCAAAACAAAATATTGAAGAGAAGAATCCAAACTTAAAGAAGAAAGATGAAGTAGCAAGACAGGTCGGGGTTGGCGCAGTTATTTTCCATGATTTGAAAAATGAACGCATGCATAACATTGAATTTTCGCTTGGAAATATGTTGAAATTCGAAGGGGAAACAGGACCATACGTACAATATACACATGCCCGTATTTGTTCACTATTGAAAAAAAGTAATATTGATATGGAAAGACAGGGGATCAAGTTAACAGATGATATAAGCTGGGCAGTAATAAAACTGCTTCATCGTTTTCCACAAGTCATTGAAACAGCGTTTGCGAAATACGAGCCATCTCATATTGCGAAATATTTATTAGATGTGGCACAGGCGTTTAATAAATATTACGGTAACATTCGTATTTTAGAAGAAAATGAAGAGAAAGAAAGTAGACTTGCACTTGTATATGCGGTAGCAGTTGTATTAAAAGAAGGTTTACGTTTGTTGGGAATGGAAGCGCCTGAGGAGATGTAACAGACGTAAAAGAGAAAGGGATTTAAAATGATAATTTTAAGTAATTGTGAATGTTATTAAAAGAAGAAAGTAGGGAGACATATAAAATCGAGTTACCATGAAGGTAACTCGATTTTGTAGATTTAGCAGTAGGGATGGTATTAATAAGTATTATGTACTTAATTTTCAAAGAACCCTAACGCATATTTTACTCCTTCATGGATATCGGTTGTTTCGTATCCTGCTAATTCTTCAAGGGTAATATGCATTTTGACATTTTCTAATTCGTAACCACTGTCTAAGTCAATATTCAACAGAACCTCATATCCATCAGTAGTAACGTTTGTTTCTATAATGCTGAAGGTTTGAATTGCAGTACCTGTTTCGTATTCGATTGGTTCTAAAAAATCTGACATAAAAACACCACTTTTCCTGATAATAACCATGTTTGGTTCTTTCAGTAGTTTAACCATGCGACATGCTGTTATTCGTGTAACGTTCTTAAAGATGTAGAATAAAAAAGGGTAGTAAAGACAAAAATGAAATAAATTGTAACTACTCAGCCATACATTTCATTTAGAGGTTAAGGAGTATAATTCCAGCGAAAATACGCCCCTTATTACCTATAATTGCTGCCATGAAGATAAAAATGTACTTAAACCTCGCTGCCTTTCTTTGTTTTAAAACTTTGCGCGTGGCAGGACAAGGCCCTGACCGCTACTATACATAGTCAGTCCCTCTCGACCACTTAGAAAAATGCCTTTCTATCGGTTTCTCATAGAGTTAAATTAAACTTGAAAAAATTCTAAATTAATTGACAATTAGTGTTGTTTTGGAATAAAATAACTGTTAATAAAAGTATACAAATCTGATGACGAGAACGAGTAAAATATATCACTGTTCCCCAGAGAACCGGTGCCTTGCTGAAAGCCGGTGTTCGGTATATGTTTGAAAATCATCTCCGAGGAGTCGAGCTGAACATAGTAAGTTCGAACGGTTGTCTACCGTTACAAGGAACGCGTATGATTGTACGTTGCTGAGTGCTATTGATGAACGATTAATCAATAGAAGTAGGGTGGTAGCGCGGGTAAACCCGTCCCTAATGATAGGGACGGGTTTTTTGTGTACTTTTAATTATTTCTTAAGGAGTGATTGTAGATGAAGAAGGTAGATGTGAAAGAATTAGCTGTAAGGAGAGAAGCGCGAATTCGTAAACAATGGAATGAACAGAATACCTTTATACAATCGATTCGAAATCGTGAAGGTGCACAATCTTTCGTATTTTATGAAGGACCGCCAACCGCAAATGGTCTTCCACATGTTGGGCATGCCCTAGGACGCACAATTAAAGATTTGGTTGCAAGATATAAAACGATGACAGGATATAAAGTACTGCGTAAGGCTGGATGGGATACACATGGATTACCGGTGGAATTGGGCGTTGAAAAGCAGCTTGGTATTTCTGGTAAACATGATATTGAAAAATACGGTGTAGAAGCCTTTCTGGCAAAGTGTAAAGAGAGTGTATTTACGTATGAAAAGCAGTGGCGTGAGTTTACAGAGAGTATTGGTTACTGGGTTGATATGGATGCGCCGTATATCACGTTAGATAATTCCTATATTGAAAGTGTTTGGCATGTTCTTGGGATGATTCATGAAAAAGGATTGCTGTCTAAAGGGCACCGCGTTTCTCCTTATTGCCCAAGCTGCCAAACATCATTAAGCTCACATGAGGTGGCGCAAGGATATAAATCAGTAAAGGATTTAAGTGCAACGGTTAAATTTCAGCTTACAGATCGAGAGAATGAGTATCTTCTCGGTTGGACAACGACGCCATGGACGCTTCCAGCTAATGTAGCGCTAGCAGTTCACCCAGAGCTGGAATATGTGAGGGCGCAGCAAGGAGATGCGGTATATATTGTGGCGAAAGAGTTAGCGAAAGATGTTTTGCAGCAAGAGTATAAAGTGTTATCTGTTCACAGAGGAAGCGAGTTAACAGGTCTTACTTATATACCTCCATTTCAATTTGCAGAAGTCACAAATGGTCATTTTGTTGTAAGTGCTGATTTTGTCACAGCCAATAGCGGTACTGGAATTGTTCATATTGCACCTGCATACGGAGAAGATGATTATAAAGTGGTCGAAGAACATGGACTATCGTTTGTGAATGTTGTAAACGAGAAGGGAGAATACACATCTGATGTTCCTTTTTTACAAGGGAAATTTGTAAAAGAGTGTGATGTTGATATTGTTCGCTATTTGGCTGAGCATGGTCTTCTTTATCATAAAGAGAAGTATGAACATAGTTATCCGCATTGTTGGCGCTGTGATTCACCGCTACTTTATTACGCAAATGAAAGTTGGTTCATTCGAACAACTGCGTTAAAGGAGCAATTTTTACAAAATAATAATGAAGTAACATGGCATCCAGAACATATCCAACATGGCCGGTTTGGTAACTTTTTAGAAAACATGGTGGATTGGAACATTAGCCGGAAACGATATTGGGGTACACCGCTAAATGTATGGGAATGTGAAGCTTGTTACCATCAATTTGCGCCGAAAAGCATTGAAGAATTAAGAAAATATGCAATTGGCACGGTTGATGAAAATATTGAACTGCATAAACCATATGTAGATGAAGTGAAAATCAGTTGCCCAGAATGCGGTGAAACAATGAAACGGACACCAGAAGTAATTGATGTTTGGTTTGATAGCGGTTCAATGCCGTTTGCACAGTATCATTATCCGTTTGAAAATAAAAATGTATTTGAAGAGCAGTTTCCAGCGGATGTGATTGCTGAAGGAATTGATCAGACGCGAGGCTGGTTTTATAGTTTACTTGCGGTGTCTACTCTGTACACCGGAAGAGCGCCGTATAAGCGTGTATTATCACTTGGGCATGTGTTAGATGAAAATGGGCAAAAAATGTCGAAAAGTAAAGGGAATGCGTTAGACCCAGTAGATTTAGTAGAGAAATTTGGAGCGGATGCTTTGAGGTGGGCGCTGCTTGTAGATAGTGCACCGTGGAATCCAAAGCGATTTTCAGAACGAACTGTACAAGAAGCAAAATCAAAACTCGTAGATACGTTGTTAAATGTGTATAGTTTTTACGTATTGTACGCGGATTTAGATGGATACAATCCAAAACAGGAATATCGTACAAAGAAGACAAAACTGGATGAGTGGGTATTATCAAGGTTGCATAGTACGATTCAAAAAGTAAGTATAACTTTAGAAGACTATCAATTTACAACAGCTGCGCGTGAAATAGCATTATTAGTGGAAGAAGTAAGCAATTGGTATGTAAGACGTTCGCGCAATCGCTTTTGGGCGTCTAGTATGAATGCTGAAAAAGCGGCAGCATACGCTACACTTCACTTCACGAAGTACTTGTTACGCTTAGTAAGCTGCTTGCACCGTTTACACCATTTTTAGCTGAAGATATTCATTTCAATTTAGAAGACAGCAGTGTTCATTTGGCGGATTATCCAGTATGTGAAGAAGCGCTAATTCAAGCGCAGCTTGAAAGAGAGATGGCAACTGTTTTACAAGTAGTTGAGCTTGGACGTAGCATTCGTAATCAACATACATTAAAAGTAAAACAACCATTAGCAAAACTTGTTGTATTTGAGAATACGAAGGAAGAAATGGATTGGGATTCGTATAAAGAAATTATAATGGATGAGCTGAATGTGAAAGAAGTGGCGATCGAACATAGCGAAGCGGAGTATATGTCATATCAGTTAAAGTTAAATTTTAAACAGGCAGGACCGAAGTTTGGAAAACAAATCAACTTGGTCAATCATTGGCTGCAAAATTTATCTAACGAAGAGGTAAAAGTGTTTCTAAAAGATGAAAACGTAGCATGTCAATTGTCGTCTGAAGAAGTTGTCATAGTAACATTAGAAGATGTGTTTGTTGAAAAAATACCGAAAACAGGATTTGCTGGTGCTACGAATGGAGTATACACCGTTATGATGGACACGAATGTGACGGCTGAATTGCTGGAGGAAGGCATGGCGCGAGAATTTATTCGCGCTGTGCAGGAATATCGCAAACAATTGAATTTGCCAGTAAATTTGCGAGTAGACATTGAAATTGAATGCGACGAGGAATTACAGGGTGTAATGATGAAGTATAAAGAATTACTGCAAGAAAACTTACTTATGAAACAATTATTTATCATGGAATCGATGCAACAGGCAGAACAAATGCAAGTAGGGAATAAGCAGGTATTGATTCATCTTAGAGCGAACGAAATATAAGAGAAGAAAAACAGAGTGTACGCTCTGTTTTTTCTTTTAAAGAAAATGTGAAAAACATTGTAAGTTCTATACCTAGTATATAAAATTATGAAAAAAAGAATGGAGTGAAAAGATGCGAGGGTTTGAGAGATTAAGGGTATATGTAAAAAAGAAAGAATTTTTAAATGGTTTATTGGAAATTCAAAAGGAAATTGAGGAAATAAGAGCAAAAAATTCCCTTTCCTATATGAAAGAACGGTTAGGTGAAATTTCTTCAGAAGAAGATTTTTATACACTCATTCAACTGCTAGATGAAGGCTTGATGCCATCTTATAGTAGATTTATAGTGCGGTATGCGCATCGTCGTTTTAACAGTTTCCGAACGCTTACTTGGTTTTGTGATGATTTAATTGATGAACGAAAATCATTAGATGCAGAAGAGTTGTTAAAAGAAGCATTACAAAAAGAGGGGCATGCTGTTAAAAAAGAGCACCTTGCAAAGACATATTTCGTATTGGCACGTTGCGTACTTGAAATGCGTCGTTATGAGGAAGCTTATAAATATATGAAGAAAGCAGACGAATTAAGTGAAATTCCGATTTTGGATAAATGGGGCTACTTCTATTTATTTAAAGGCGATTGGCTGAAGGCAGAAGAAGTACTGCGAAAAGGAATGAATTGTGAGGAATGTGCAGATACATCAACATATTTATTGGCTGAGTTGTATTCTATGAAAGGAGAACATGAAGAATCCTTACAAATCATTACGGAAGCGATGAGGAAATTTCCGCAAGTTCCGTTCTTTTATTTAGAAAAGATAAAAAGATTATACGATAAAAAAGCGTATGGTGAGTTGTGGCATGTTTTACATGAAGTGCAAAACTTGTTGCCATTTCATAGTTATCAACCGTATTTCTCACAAATTTGGGTGGAATTCCATTATATGGAAGGTGATTGGGATAGTCTACAAACGTTGCTAGAAAAGGAGAAAAGTTTAAAAGATTCTCCTTATCATAACGCACTTCGTTTTACTGAGAAAAAAGAAGTGATGCTTTCTATTGTACCTGTCGTGCAGAAAGATAACTATTGCGTACCTGCAAGTATCGAAATGATATTGAAGCTTTTTGGAAAGCAGGAAACGCAAGATGAAATTGCTGAGCATATTTTTGATGGGATAGGATCGAAGTTGTCAAAAACAGTAGAATACGTGGAAGCGAACGGTTATAAAAGCCGCTTCTTTGTAGGTACAGTAGACATGTATAAAAACTTTATCGATGCCGGTGTTCCAGTTTTGCTTAGTGTTGATGTAGATCATGTTTCGCATGTGCAATTGGTAGTTGGTTATAATGATCAGCTGCAAGTTTTATATATTCAAGATCCCAATTTTGCTGAGCGCATACTTGTTACATATGAAGAATTTGCAAAGCAGTATGTAAATACGAATTATTTATCCATCGCAATTGTTCCAAACGAGAAAAGTGAGCTTCTTTCTTCATTATGTAAAGAAGATGATTTGTATTTCCGGCGCATCTTTTCGTTAACAGATCAAATGGAATTTGCTGAAGATGACGATGTGGAAAATTTATTAAGGTTTTTACACGAGCATAAAGAAAATCCGTATACATGGTTATATGCGATTAAACATTTAGATTTACAAGATGGAAAGGAGTTTGTATATAACTGTGCGAAGCGTGCTTTACATGCTTATCCGGAATCCGATTATGTAAAACTTCATACAGCGCAATGTTTTGTGCGCATCGAAGAACTAGAACAAGCATATACAGTATTAGAACAAGTAAAGCATAAAATTACTAATCCATTCTATCATTTTACGCAAGGACGCATTGCATTCGATGAATCTCGTTATAATGATATGATTGCTAGTTTTCGCGCGTCGCTCCAGCTAGACCCTGATCAGCCAGTAGCTTGGAGTTATATGGCCATTGGCTATATGTATTTAGATGATTTGAAGCAGGCTCTAAAGTATTCGTCTATTGCAACGAGTCGTCACGAAGATCGTTTTGTTTTCGTTAATCATGCCCTTATTTTAACGGATGCCGGCCATGATGAAGAAGCATATGAAGTGTTTACTACGTTGTTAAAACAGTATAAACGAGACGGATTTGTTTGGTGTGAGCGCGCTCGGTGTGCTCATAAATTAGGAAAGATAAGATCGGCAATTCGCGGACTTCAAGTTGGTAAGGAATTGGATCGTCAATTACCGCTACCATATATCATGTTAGCTGATATTTATGAAGCGGAATTAGAAGATGAAAGAAAAGCAGAAGAAGTTTTACTAGAAGGAATGCAACATGATGTCCAATCAGCTGCATTATATGCGAAATTAGGTGATTTTTATTTAGAACGAGAGCAATATGAAAAAGCGTTGAAAATGTATGAAGTCGGGCTTCAACATGACGAGGAAGAAATATCCTGTCATATAGGAATCAGTGAAGTTTACATGAAACAAAAAAGCTATGAAACTGGAAAACAATATATTTTTAGACTGAAAGAACAGTTCACTGAAGATAGCGACTTCCTTATTAATGCTGGAAAGATATTATGGAATGCCGCTATGGAGCAAAACATAGAGCAAAAAGAAGTAGAATCAGCTTTAACGATAATGGAAGAAGGAATCGTTTGTATACAAAATAATTTCCGAGATGCACTAGAGATATATGTAACGCAAATAGAAGATACACCGTATTTACAAAGAGGAATTTCGTTTTTAAGTACTTTAGTTGAGAAAAATAATCGTAATATAGACTATTTATGTTATTTAGGTATTTTACAGGAGTCGGCTGGAAATTATATGAAAGCTATTCAACTATATGAGCGAGCAGTGCAGATTACTGAAGATCCATTCCCGCATTTTAGGATCGGGGAAGTGTATAAAACATTGGAAGAATGGGAACAAGCAAAGAAAGCTTATTTACAATGCGTGAAACGAGATTCTACTTTTGCGATGGCACATTTAAAATTGGCTGAGATTTACTATATTGAAGAAGATTTAGAAAATGAACAGCATTACATGTTTGCAGGTTGTAAACATGCTCCTTTATTAGTAAATATGGAACATTTAGCGAATACTTCAGTAAAAACTGGGCGTCATGAGGAACTGATTACGGTTTTAAACAAAAAGAATGGAATTATTTCTGAGTCATGGCGTTTAAATAGCCTTGCATATGTGTACGGGGCAATTGGTGATAGGCAGAAAGAACGTGCTTATATAGAAAAGGCGCTGGCAAAGGAAAATAATCATGAAGAGATATTACATCATTATGCGAAAATATTACTTGCCTCGGATGAAAAGGAAGGCTTACATGTTATTGAAAAGCTTGTTATGCAAAATGTTCACAATGAAGAAGTGTATGTAACATATACAGAAGAGTTGCGAAAGCGAAGAAAAAGTATAAGTGATAGTTTGGAGAATTTAGACATATCAAACGAAGAAAAAAGCTATGCGTTTATGTATGCAGTTTCTGCACTAGAACAAAAATTTATGGAACAGATGGAGCAAGAAGAACAAACAGGAGCATTTTTCACAAAAATATATCGCCGTATTCGAAAAAGTGCTCAGGATGTACTTTCTATTACATCTATTATTGATTTGTATGAAACGGCAATTCGTCTAAATCAAAAAAACAGTGCAGCGGTACAGCGATTTGCTTACTTTTATGTGAATGGCAATCTTATTGATGATGCAATTGAAACATTACGTAAGTCGCTCGAAAAACATTGGAATTATGAAGTTGCACATCAGTTTATTATGCTGCTCCTAGAACATGCAGATGAGAATGAGGAAAGGCTGAAAGAGGCATTGCGTGAAACGGAACACATTTTGCAAGAAAGACCGATGGACGCATTGATTCGAATGTTACAGGGCACAATTTTACTAGATTTACAAAGGGAACAAGAAGGAGAAGTTATTCTCCGTGCTTTAACAGAAGATGTTCCAATGATGAGTGGGAGCTTTATACATTTAGGTGCTCTTTACAATAATCAAGAGCGTTACCGAGAAGCAATTGCTATATTAGAAAAAGGATTAGAGTATCATCTAGAAGAAGGTGAAATATACATCGGGCTTGGTGTTTCTCATCATTTAAATGGTGATACAGAAAGGGCGTTGCAGCTCATGGATGATGTGTTATCGATGGATGAATCACATTTAAATGCCACATATAATAAAGCATGCTATTTAGCTGTATTAAATCGAAATGAAGAAGCGACTGTTGAATTAGAGCGTGTATTACAGGAAGATGAAAGTGGCTATTTTGCAGAATTAATGGAAGAGAACCCAGAGCTAATGCGTATTAAAAAGCATGTAAAGCAGTATACTTGATGAATTAAAGAAGTTAGAAAAATAACCTTTCAAATAATTTTTAAAAATAAAGAAAAACAACTTGCATTTTTTCGTTTGAAAGGATAGAATATTCTGTAAATATAAAAACGATGAGCAGGAAAAGTACATCGTGAACTGATCTACAGAGAGCAATCGGTAGCTGAGAAGATTGCGATGCAGCGTGATGGAAAGACACCTGTGAGTGTTATTTTGAACGTGAACAACTAGTAAAAGTAAACGGAACCTACCGTTATCAGGCGAAAGTGGTCAAATTGACAATTTGGGTGGTACCGCGGTGAAATCCGTCCCTTGTATAGGGGCGGATTTTTGTATTCTTTGAAAGGGGTGAGCGGCCGTGGATGATGATGACAACGATAATAATAAATTTACAATCATACAATTAATGGTAGGAGGCGGAATGTATGAAACAGATGAAGCGGTCGCTTATTAGCGAATGTACACCGCATGAAACAGTCGTATTACAAGGATGGGTGAAGCGAATTCGTCACCTAGGGAATATAAGCTTTTTATTACTTCGTGATCGAACAGGCGTCATGCAATGCGTACTTGAAAAAGAGTGGGCTGGATATAAAGTGGAAGTGGAAAGTGTTGTGCAAGTGACAGGAAAAGTAATTGAGACAGAGAAAACGAACCTTGGAGTAGAGTTAGTAGTTGAGGATGTATTGCTTCTAAATGGTGCGGAGTCAATTCCATTTGAAGTGAATAAAAAGAAGCTGCAAGTCGGTTTAGATCAAATGTTACAGTCGCGAACGTTATCACTTCGGCATGAACAAGTGCAAGCGATTTTTACAATTAAATCAATGTTTGCACATGCTTTTAGTGAATATTTACTACAACATGATTTTACAAGAATTTTCACACCGAAAATCGTTTCACAAGGAGCGGAAGGCGGAGCAAACGTATTTCAGTTTCAATATTTTGAAAAAGAAGCATATTTAGCGCAATCACCGCAGTTTTATAAGCAAATGATGGTTGCGGGTGGATTAGAACGTGTTTTTGAGGTGGCACCTGTGTACCGCGCTGAGCATCACAATTCATCTCGTCACTTAAACGAATATATTTCCTTAGATGTCGAACTTGCATTTATTCAAGACTTTTATGAAGTAATGAATCTTGAAACGGATGTACTTCGGTATATGTTTGAAAAAGTACAGCAATATTGTATAAAGGAGTTACAGTTGTTCCAACTTGAAATTCCGGTTATTACAGACATTCCAAAATTAACGGTGACCGAAGCGCAAAACATTTTACAAAAAGAGTATCGAAAAGAATCACCGATAGGCGATTTAGATTCAGAAGGAGAAAAATTGCTTGGGAAGTATGTAAAAGAAACATACAATAGCGATTTTGTCTTTATCACTCATTATCCGAAAGAAACACGTCCGATGTATACAATGCCAAATCAAGAGAATCCTTCTGTCACAGACTCTTTTGATTTACTGTATAAAGGATTAGAAATTACATCAGGTGCACAGCGTATTCATAACTATGATATGTTCGTTCTTTTGAAGAAAAGGGATTACATGTAGAAAACTTTCAATCGTATATCGACACATTCCGATATGGATGTCCGCCGCATGGTGGGTTTGCGATTGGATTAGAGCGGCTTGTATACAAATTTTTAAACTTATCGAACGTTCGTGAAGCAAGCGCATTTCCGAGAGACTGCACACGGTTAGTACCTTAATATAATAAGAAATAATCCCCGGTTAGTTTAATCTGTACCCTTTGTAAAGGACATTTTTAAAAAAGCCTAGGCAGTTTTAAGAAGATGCTCCCTGAATTGAATAGGGCTCATCTTTTTTAAATTCCATTGGCATCTGTCGTGGTTGTAATATTTCATATATTGCTTTATTTCATGTTTTAGTTCAGCTAGGCTTGTACATGATTTAATAAAGGCTTCGTCTTTAAAATGTCCAAAGAATGATTCTTGAGGAGCGTTATCCCAACAGTTCCCCTTTCTTGACATTGATTGAAGTAG